>JBEKJP010000004.1:0-137247 GCA_050011155.1 Streptosporangiaceae bacterium | reverse complement strand
CGACGCGGTCCCGGTCGACGCGGTCCCGGTCGACGCGGTCCCGGTCGATGCCCTCGGGCTCGTCTGGTTCGCTGGCCAGCAGTTCGTCAGGCAGCGCGAGGGTGAGCACGGACCACGGCGCGGTTTCCACCAGGTGGTCCAGCGTGGCCCGGAGTTCGAGCATCTCCGCCAGCGGGACATTCCAGATCTCGCCGCCCCGGGCGAGCAGCCGGTCGCCGCTGCGGACGTACACCGCGCAGGCGATATCCGCCCCGGCCAGGTGGCCGGCCACCGCCGGCAGGACCCGGTGATCGGCCACCGACCACACGTGCTTGCGGGTGGCGGCGCCGTCGGCGGTCAGCGTCCGGACGAACCGGATCCGGGCCGCCGTGACCTCCGGATCGGCCGGGTCCAGGTCCAGCGGCATCGGCACGCTGTACCGCACGTCCAGGTACCCGTACCCGAGGGCATCGGCGAGCAAGGCGCCGATGTACTCGGCGTGCGCGTACGGGCAGCCCAGCAGCACGATGTCCGGCGCCGCGCTGAGCGCGGCGGCCGCGGGCGGCCGGGGCCGCTCGTGCTGCGGGACGTTGAGGATCAGGTTCGGCCGCGGCGGCGGCCAGTCGTGCGGATCCTGCTCGCGCCACTGCGCGCCGAAGGCCCGGGCCGACTCGCCCACGATCCCGGTGACGCGATGGCGCAGTTCCGCGTCGTCCTCGCGGCTGCCCGCGTGCACCCGCTGCACCCCGACGTACGTGCTCAGGTGCACCGGGTACCGGTGTCCCCGGTAGGCGCGGCGCAGGGTGACCTGGAGATCCGCCCCTTCGTGGCTGAGCAGGATCCCGGCCAGGCGCGCGCCGGCGTCGGAGAAGGCCAGCTCGCCGGCCCGGGCCACGACCTCGGCGATCGTGCCCACGGCCGAGTTCAGCTCGCTGGTCACCTGGATGGCGTGGGCCTCGGCCCGCATGGCGGGCGGCAGCACGCCGCCGAGCTCGAGCTGGATCGCGTGGGTGAGCCCGGTGAGCTCGCCGATCCTGGGCAGCAGGGACAGCTGCGGCGGCGCGGCGCCGTCCAGCCACCGGCGCAGCGTGGTGTTGCGCACGCCCAGCTGCTCGGCCGCGGCGTTGACGCTGAGGCTGCGGCGGGCCAGGGCCTCGCGCACGGCGGCGGCCCACCGGGGCCAGCCCCCGGCTTCCCCGCTGGCCGGGCCAGCGTTCACGAGCCCGTCTCACCTCATTCCCGGGGGGCCAGCACGAAACTGCCGGAAACTGGCATCGTATTGCCGGCAACCGGGCGCCACCATGTGAGCGCCGGCTGGCTTTACAGCCTACTTCCGCCTTTGGCACAGTCAACTACAGCGCCGGTAAAGGCGGCCGGAATGACAATTCCGATGCCTTTACATAAAGCGCCGCGGCCGCGCGTCAATACCGTCTCCCGCCAAAGGAACGCCTGTCATGCTCACCTTGATCTACGGCTTCGCGCTGGTCGCCGCCTCGCTCGCCACCGGCCTGTTCGGCTTCTTCGTGGGGCGCTGCGCCCGCCGGCTGCCGGTCATCGACGACAACCTGCCCTGGACCATGCACCGTGGCCGCATTCGTTAGTCGAAACGGCGGGCGGAGTACCACAACCCTAGGCTGGGTCTCGTGACCGGCGCTCCTCGTGACCAGCGGTCAGCCGCGAGCGTAGTTGCTGGCGCCGTACCAGTCCACCACCACGACCGGCTCGTCCCCCACCACCCAGGCGTCGTGGCCCTGGGGCAGCGCGGTGACGTCGCCGGGCCTGGCGTCGAACTCGGCGCCGTCGGCCATCACGACGTGCAGCGTCCCCGCCACGTGGTACTGGAAGTGCGGCGCTTCGCACAGGTCGGTGCCCGCCAGCGGCTTGACATGATCCGACCAGCGCCATCCGGGCTGCAGCGTGAGCCGGCCGATCTCGGCACCGCCGATCTGGAGCAGGTCCAGGGCACCGTAGTCGAAGGCGCGGGTCTCGTCGGGCACCGCGAAGCTCTTCTGTTCCGCTTTTCCGCTCATGGGGTCTCCCTTCCTCGGTGGAACGTTCGGTGACCACGATGCGGGGCGGCGGTTGCAGCCAGCTTGCACTGACCTGGCCCTCAGCCCGCTGGCGGGATTTAATACCGGCATGAAGTCGCTGGCCGTGCGGGTGCTCGGCGATTTCGGCGTGGACGGCGTGGAGCCGCAGGCGCTCGGCAGCCGCAAGGCGCGGCTCGCGCTTCACCTGCTCGCGCTGGCCGACGGGCAGGCCGTGCCGACCGGGGTGCTGATCGACGCGCTGTGGGACAGATCCCCGCCCGCCCGGCCTGAGGATCAGCTCGCGGTGCTGATGAGCCGGCTTCGTGCGGTCCTGGGGCGTGACCGGATCGAGCACCGGGACCAGGGCTACCTGCTGCACCGCGACTGGCTGGACGCGGCCGAACTGGCGGTGCTCACCCGGGAGGTAGAGGCGCGGCGGGAGGCGGGCCACCTCGTGGGCGCGGTCGCCGCCGCCAGGGTCGCGCTCTCGCTGATCCGGGGCGGCGGTCCGCAGTCGCTGCCCGGTGAGTGGGCGCAGCTGCGGCAGGCTGAGCTGGAGCGGCTGGCCGGGCGGGCCCGGCTGGTGGCAGCCACCGCGCTGCTCGGCGCCGGGGACTGGATGGCGGCCTGCGACGCCGCGTCGGCGGCGATCGAACGCGACCCGTACGACGAGGCGGCCCTGCGAGTGCTGCTGCGCGGCTACGTGGCGGGCGGCCGGATCGCCGCGGCGCTGGCCGCCTACGCCGGCGCGCGGGCCCGGCTGGCCGACGAGCTGGGCATCGACCCCTCGCCGGAGACGGCCGCGCTGTACCTTGCGATCTTGCGGGGTGACACGGCCGGGCCCGCACCCGCCGGGCCCGCACCCGCCGGGGACTCCACCGCCGCCGGACCGCCCGCCCCGGCCGGCGCTGGCTTCGCGGGACCGGGTCTCACGGGGCCCGTCATGGTCGGCCGGGACGACGAACTCGCCTGCCTCGAGGCGATCGTGGCCCGGGTCGGCGGCGGCCCGGGCGAGGTGGTCGTGGTCGACGGCGACGCCGGCATCGGGAAGACGACGCTGCTGCGGGCCTGGGCCGGCCGACGCGCGGCGGACGGGGACACGGTGCTGATGGCGGCGTGCGGGCCGCTCGACCGGTCGCTGCCGCTCGACGCGGTGCTGACCGCGACGGCGGCCCGGCTGCGCGAGCTCGGGCCCGAGGACAGCGCCACTATCCTCGGCGTCGACGCGGCCCTGCTGGCCCCGGCGCTGAACCTGGTGCTTGGCCCGCGGCCCGGCATGGTCAGCGGACCCACGGGGTCCGTGCCGATGATGGCCGACAGCGTGCTCGGCCCGGGCGTGTTCTACGCCGCCCTGGTCCGCGCGCTGAGCCGGCTGGCGGAGCGCGCGCCGCTGGTGATCGTGATCGACGACGCGCACCTGGCCAGCCCGGCGCTGGCCGACTGGCTGCGGTTCGCCCGGCGCGAGGCCATGGCGGCGACGGTGGTCGCCGCGATCAGGTCCGGGGAGGGCGAGCCGCTGCCCGGGACGGCGTTCATCCACCTCGGCGCGCTCGGCCGGGACGCGGCGGCGGAACTGGTCGGGCCCCAGGGGCCGGGCCGGCTGGACGAGCTGTACGCCCGGTCGAAGGGACATCCGCTGTTCCTGACCGAGCTGGCCCAGCAGGCCGCGGGTACCGACCTGCCCGCATCGCTGGTGGAGTCGGTGTCGGCGCGATGCGACGAGCTCGGCCCGGCCGGGGTGCTGCTGCGCACCGCGGCCGTGATCGGCCCGGAACTGGACGCCGACCTGCTCGCGGCCGTACTCGGCCGCCCGGTCATCGAACTGCTCGACGCCGCCGAGCAGGCCGTGGCCACGCAGTTCCTGACCGAGCAGGATGGGAACTTCCGGTTCCGGCACGAACTGGTCCGGGAGGCGCTGGCGGCCAGCGCGACCGCGGGACGGGCCGCGCTGCTGCACCGGCAGGCCGGCCGGGTCCTCGACCGGCGGCCCGGCGCCGACCCGCTCACCGTGGCGAGCCACGCACGGCTCGGCGGTGACCTGATGCTGGCCGCCCGCGCGCTGCGCGAGGCCTCGGCGCGGGCCGCCGAGCGCTTCGACTACCAGGCGGCCGAGGCACTGCTCGATGACGCGCTGCGGCTGCACGCCGACCCGGACGGGTGGCTGGCCCGGGCCCGGGTGCGGACGCTACGCGGGCGGTACGCCGAGGCGCTGCGGGACGTGGAGCGGACCCGGTCAGGCGGCGCGGCGGCCCTCGAGGTGGGCGCCTGGGCGTCGTACTTCGGCCGCGACTTCGCCCAGGCCGCCCAGTTCGCCGAGGACGGCGTAGTGGCCGCCGAGGACGCGGCCAGCCGGGCGCGGTGCCTGGCGGCGGGCGGCCGGACCCGGCACGCGGCCGGCGACCTGGCTCAGGCCGAGCTGCTCCTCAGCGAGGCATTCGCCCTGGCCGAGGGGTCGGACCGGGTCGCGGCCGCGGGGTGGTTCGGGGTACTCAGGGCGCACCAGAGCCGGACCGACGAGGCGCTGGCGCTGCTGCGCCCGGCCGCCCGGGGGCAGATCGGAGTGGAGCACACCTCGGCCACCATGCACGCGCTGCTGTTCACCGGGCACGCGCACGCACTGGCGGGCCGCCCGGCGCAGGCGCTGGCCGCGTTCGCCCGGTACACCGCCGAGGTGGAACGACGCCAGGTCCCTCGGTTCGCCGGCCGCGGGGTGAACTTCGCCGGCTGGGTGCTGCGCAACCTGGGTGCCTATCCGGAGGCACTGGACCATCACCACGAGGCGCTGGAGGCGGGCCAGGGCCAGGGCACCGCCGACGTCACTATCGCGGCGCTCGAGGACCTGGCCGAGCAGGCCCTGGAGACCGGCGACGCCGACAGCGCGGCGGCCCGGCTGGCCGAGGCCGGCGCGCTGCTCCGCGGCGATCTGGTCTTCGGCTGGCGGCTGCGGCTCAAGCACCAGCTCATCTCCGGCCGGCTGGCCCTGGCCTCGGGCGAGGCGGAACGAGCTCGAGCCGAGGCCGGCGACCTGGCGTCCCGCGCCGCCGAGCTTGGCGTGCCCCGGTACGCCAGCGTGGCCCGGCTGCTCATGTACCGGGCCGACCGCGCGCTCGGCCGTCCCGTGGACCTGGCCGCGGTGACCGCGGACCTGGACCTGCTCGACCGCTGCGTGGCCATCGAGGCCTGGCGGTGGACCTGCGACATGGCGGCCGACTTCGGGCTGCCCGCCTGGCGGGACCGCGCCGCGGACCGGGCCGCCCGGCTGGCCAGGGACGCGGGCGAGTACGGCGACATGCTGCGCCGCGAGGCCGATCGGCGGCTAGTCCAGCCTCCGGCCCCAAGCTGAACGCGGCAGCTGGCCCCAACTCCGGCGTCAGGCTGAACGCGCCGCTTTAGCCCAGCCCTCACCGGCGCCAGACGCGGCAGTATCAACAGTCACACTGCAATCACTCGTCACGCACTACTGGATCGGCCCTTCCGCAGAATGTGCCGGGCGGCTGCAAAATCCCGGCTTTGTCGGCAGTTTCGGGTGCTATCACGCCCGAAACTGCCGACAAATCGGCTATCAGTGCCCGGGAGAACGGGCCGTGAGCACCGTCATCTCGACAGCCAAGGAGGCCGTGGCTCCGGACGCGGCCACGGCCTGCTCGGCGGCGCGTCGCACCGCGATCCGGCCCGGCGCGTCCAGTCCGTGCAGGAACGGGGCGTAATGGGCCATGCCGAGGCGCCACGCTGCCAGCGCGGGTGGGGTCGCAACCGAGGTCGGGACGGTCATCGTACGAACCCGTACGTGGGTGAACCCGGCACCGGCCGCGCACGCGACGAGTTCGTCCGGGTCGCAGGCCCGCTCGCCTGGGGCGAGAGCCGTATACCAGGGCGGCGGGCGGTAGCCGAACGAGCGGGCGGCCTCGTCTACAGCGTCCTTGGCCGGGTGCGTCCAGCCGGGCGCGAACGTGCTCGCCGCGACGGCCGCGCCGACCCGGCGCAGCTCGGCTAGGCCAGCGTCCAGGCGGCTCAGGTGATTGAGGCAGAACGCGGCTAGGACTAGGTCGAAGCAGGCGCCGCGGAACGGCAGTGCCATCGCGTCGGCGGCGACCTGGCCACCGCCCTGGAAGACAGCGCGACGCAGCATGGCCTCGGACAGGTCCACTGCGACCACCCGGCGCGCCCCCGCGGCGAACGCTGCTCGTCCGGCCACGCCGGTGCCCGCGCCCAGGTCAAGCAGCACGCGTCCGGCCAGCGGAACGGGGGAAGCGGCGACCAGTGCTCGGGCCAGTGGCTCGTATATCGCCCCTGGGCCGGCATCCCAGCCATCCGCCGCGGCGTCGTAACCCGCCCGTAGTCCTGCGCTCATCTCAGCAAGGGGGCGGCGGCTAGGGCTTTGCTTTCCCACCAGGTGAGTTCCTCGTCGTAGCCGCCGAAGGCCTTTTCCCAGCCGAACTGGACCAGGGCGCCGAGCAGGGACAACGCCAGCTGGCGGTCCCACCAGGGGGCGGTGTCGATACCGCAGGCTTCCAGCGCCGCCCGGTAGGCCGCGATCGAATCCTCCTTGGATTGCGGCAGCCGGCGGCAGTTGATGGCCAGGTACCAGGCCAGGTCGCTGAGCGGCGCGCCGCGGCCGGGCTGCTCCCAGTCGAGCAGCACCGTGCGCCCCTCGTCGTCGGTGCCGAGGTTGTCGAGCTTCCAGTTGCTGTGCACGAACGTCTGCGGTGTCGTCGCCAGCGCCGCCACCAGCGGGCCCGGGTCGCGCGCGAGCGGGGTGGCCACGGCGGCCGCCGCCGGGGCGACCTCGGCCAGCAATGGCCAGCCCTGCCCGACCAGCTTCGGGACCAGGTGGGGCGAGCCCGCGGCGGCCTCGGCCTCGGCTGTCCACGGGGACAGTTCCAGGTAGCGGTGCATGGCGGGTACGACATCGAACTCGCTCCCGCAGTCCCAGAACTCCGCGTGCAGGGCGGCCATGTGCCGCAGGAACCGCGCGTGCTGGTCCGCCGGGACGGGCGCGTCGGTGGCGGGCACCAGCCACCGGGTGACGTCGCGCATCAGCAGCGCGCAGCCGCCGGGTTCCGGCGCCGCGCCGACGACCGGCTGGTTGAGGCAGCCGGGCAGGCGGGCCAGGATGCCGCGCTCCCACAGCACCAGCGGCGCGCCGCGCAGGCAGCCCGAGGCCCGCATGGTCCAGTCGCCGGCCAGGTCGAGGTGCTTGAGCACGTAATCCTGGCCGCCGATCACCACCCGCTCCAGGCTGGCGCCCGACTTGCCGGGCGCTCCGGCCAGTGCCGTCCGGCCGGTGGCGCCCGCCAGCAGCTCGGGCAGATCGCGGTACCGGCGCGGGTCAGGCACCGGCGGCCTCCATCTCGGCCAGCAGCGCGGCGGGCCAGCGGCCGCCGCAGAAGACCGTGTCGGCCACGATGCGATCGTCGCGCACGGTCAGCAGGTGCAGGTGGTGCCCGGCGTGCGGCACGCCGTTCTCGGTCCAGCTGAGCGTGTACTCCACCACCTCGGCCTGGCCTCCCTCGACGAGATAGCGGCGCAGCTCGTCGAAGCGGGCGGGTGCGGCGAACCACCGCGCGTACTCGGCGCGGATCGCGTCGGGGCCGGCGGCTTGCAGCCGCCAGTTGGGTACCGTCGCGTCGAGCGTCGCGTCGGCGCTCCACGCATCGCAGCCGGGGATCGTCGCGGTCTCGATCGCCCGCAGGAACGTGTCGATGACGGACATGGGTGCCTCCTGAAGGGTCACGCCCATCGTGACCGGGCCGCCTTGCAGCCAGGTTGCAGTACCTTTCGCTAGCTGGAAGCCGGGAGCTCGCCCCGGCGGGCGGCTTTGGCCAGGCGGCGGGCCTCCTCCAGGCCCAGGCCGCGGGCCTGCGGCGGGACCCGGTAGATGGTGGTGCCGCCCAGCAGGTTCCAGGTGCGGAGCCGGATGACGGGCGCGCCGGGACGGTGCCGCTCGGAGCCGATCTCGGTGTTCCCGCCCATCAGCGAGAAGCCCCCCATGTCGAGCTCGACCGAGTCCGGGACGTAGAGGGTGTCGCCGCCCAGGAGCGCGAACAGGTTGAGGGTCAGCTCGCCGCCTTCGATCTCCGCCTCGCGCAGGTCGATCTCGTCGCCGCCCAGGATCGCGATGGAGTTGATGCTGCCGACCGCGCGGAACCGGCCGCGCCGCTGTGAGCCGGACATGATCGCGACCATCCAGCGCACCCGCTTCCTGGCCGGGGCAGGGGCGGGCCGGTCCTGATCCTGGTCCGCCGGGAGGTCGCCGGTCAGGGTGGCCAGCTCGCCGCGGGTCTTGGCGGCCAGCGCCCGGCTGGACCGTTCCTCGAGCTCGTCCAGGGTGAGCCGGCCGACCGCGGCATGGTCGCTGAGGACACGAAGAGCCTGGTCGCGCTCGGCGTCGGAGACCCGGAGGGAGTCGTCAGGCTCGGTCACGGGGTTGTCCTTCCTGGGGCGAGTCCCAGCCAGGGTACGCCCAGTCGCCGACGCGTACCAAGGCGCTCAGAAATAGTCCACTTTTAACCAAAATATAACGTTCCGGCAATGCCCCCGCATGTTTGCCATTCTCTTCGCGACACAAATGCCCGCACGCGGACTACCTGGGGCTATACGATGTTGATTATCGTTCATGGTTCGAGTACGACGCATATGTCACTACCCCGCCACGCGGAGCGGTCTCACATGATCCATGCCAATAACTTCACTAATGGTGTCCTGAATCCGGGTCTCGCTTACCTGGTGTCGTGCGTAGGCTGCTTTCTCGGCCTCCGGTGCACCACCCGTGCGCGGGCGTACCAGGGCGCCGCCCGGGCCCGCTGGCTGACCATGGGGGCCCTGGCCATCGCCACCACGGGCATCTGGGTGATGCACTTCATCGCCATGCTCGGGTTCAGCATCCCGGGCCAGACGATCCGCTACAACGTCCTCATCACGATCGGGTCGATGCTGATCGCGGTGCTGGTGGTCGGGATCGGGGTGTTCATCGTCGGCTTCAGCAAGAGCGGGACCACCTGGCCGCTGCTGACCGGCGGGCTGATCCTGGGGCTGGGCGTGGCCAGCATGCACTACATCGGCATGATGGCCATCCGGGTGCCGGACTCGCTGAGCTACAACCCGGGCCTGGTCGTCGCGTCGGTGGTCATCGCGGTGATCGCCGGCATCGCGGCGCTGTGGGCGGCGCTGCGGCTCGACTCGCTGTTCTCCACCGTCGTCGCCTCGCTGATCATGGGCGTGGCGGTCAACGGCATGCACTACACCGGCATGGCCGCCCTGCACGTCCAGGCCGCCCCCACCCTGGACGTCAGCACCGCGGGCGCGGCCAGCGCGAGCGCCTTCCTGCTGCCGCTCATCCTGGGCCTGAGCAGCATCGGGTTCGTCTTCTCAGCGGTGATCGCGCTGTCGCCGACGGCGGCCGAGATCCTCGAGGAGGACGCGCTGATGCGGCGCATCGGCCAGAGTCAGACGGAAGCGCGGCCGGCTCAGGGCGCCCAGCCGGGTAACCAGGAGCCGGGCAGCTTGTTCCGCCCGCGCCGTCCCGGCCAGGGCGCAGACCAGCAGTAACCACGATCAGCCGGGCGCGGCGCCGGCTTCAGCGGACGTGGGTGGCGAGCCAGGAGCTCAGCGGCAGGGCCGTTCGGAAGAAAGAAACGACGCGGGCCTTAGCCTGGGCAGTTTCCAGCCAGGCCCCGGCGGGCCATTCCTGCCAGGCGGTCAGGCCCTTGTAGCGGAGCAGCGCGATGCGGGGATGGTCGGCCGGGTAGCCGCGCGGCGCGGACTTGAGCACGGCGTGCCCGTGCACGGTCAGGCCGCCCCGCTCGAGACCGGCGACGATCTGCTCGAGCTCGGGACCGAACAGGTCGCTGGCCACGGCGTCGCGGTAGCGGGTCAGCTGCTCCGGGTTCATCTCCCACATCCCGGCGCCGGCCCCCAGCCCCTCGGCGGACAGCTGGACGTAGCAGGAGCCGCCGACGACCGCCCCGATGTGCGTCTTGTACGGGGTCTTGTCCTTGCTGAACCTGATGTCGCGGTACGGCCGGAAGATCTTCGGCTCACCGAACTCCGCCGCTAGTTCCTCGGCCAGCTCGGTCATCGGGGCCAGGATCTGGTCGGTGTAGACAGCCTTGTTCGCGGACCAGTAGGTCTTGGTGTTGTCGGCCGCGAGCCCGTCGTAGAAATCCAGGGCCTCCTCCGGCCACCCGCTGAACGCCATGGGCACACAGTAGCCGTGATAGACCCCCGTGATAGACCGGAGCCATGCCGGAAGCGGACGAGGTCAAGCTGACCCATCTCGACGATCCGCTGTTCGACGGGGCGGGCGCGACCAAGCGGGACCTGGTGGGCTACCTGGAGGCGGTGTCGGCGCTCCTGCTGGCTGAGCTGCGGGACCGGCCGCTGTCGGTGATCCGGGTGCGGTCGGGGCAGCAGCCGTTCATGCAGAAGAACCTGCCGGACTACGCGCCGGCCTGGATCCGTTCGTTCACCATGTGGGCGGAATCCTCGCGGCGCGAGGTGCGGTACCCGGTGTGCGACGACTGGCGTACGCTGCTGTGGCTGGGGAACCAGCGGGCGGTGGAGTACCACGTGACGCTGAGCCTGGCCGGCCAGCTTGACCGGCCGTCGTACCTGGTGCTGGACATCGACCCGCCCCCGGGCGGCCCGTTCGGCCAGGCGGTGGCGGCGGCGCACCTGATCCGGCAGGTGCTTTCCGAGCTGGGTCTGGCGGGCGCGGTGAAGACCAGCGGGTCCAAGGGCGTGCACGTGTACGTGCCGGTGGACGACTCCGTTGACGCCGAGCAGGCGGCCGCGGCGACCCGGGCCATCGCGACCCGGGCCGCTGCGCTCGATCCGGGGCTGGCCACGACGGCTTTTATCGTCGAGGACCGGGCGGGGAAGGTGTTCCTGGACTCGACCCGGGCGTTCGGGGCCACGGTGGCGGCGGCCTACAGCCCGCGGGTGCGGCCGGGGGTGACGGTGTCGTTCCCGGTGCGGTGGGAGGACCTGGACGCGGTGACGCCGGCCGACTTCACCGTGCACAGCGTGCCCGGCCTGGTGGCGAGCGGGCAGGCGGCGTGGGCGGGTGAGCTGCCCGCGCCGCAGGCGCTGGCCGCGGACCTGGTGGAAGAGGGGCGGGCGATCCCGGTGGCCCGGGTGCAGGCGATGCACGAGGGCAAGCGGCGCAAGCGGGCCCGGGAGGCGCAGGGGTAGTTCTTAGCTGGCGTTCCAGCGCTCGCTGATTTCCGGCCAGCCGGGAGGCGAGCCGGGCAGCTGGTCGCGGCCGGTCGCCCGCATGCCGTCGAGGATGAGGGCCAGGTAGCGCCGCCGCAGCTCGGCGGTCCGGCCGGGGTCGGCGAACTTGAGCGCGGCCACCAGCTCGAACGACAGCGAGATGTCGTGCAGGGCCAGGTCGGGCCGGAGCACGTCGCGGACCAGGCCGAACAGCTCCTCGCTCAGCTCGCTGGACCGGGTGGCCAGGGCGAACATCTCCGGCGTGGGGGCGAACTGGCCGGCCAAGGCGCGGGTCAGCGAGCTGGTGTCGGCGTCGGTCAGGTTCCGCATGTAGCCGGCGAAGACCGGCCAGCGGTTCTCCCCCCGTTTTAGTCGCTCCAGGGCTTTCTCGGTCTCCGCCACGAAGATCAGCAGGCCGTCGGTGCAGAGCTTGCGGAGGAGTTCCTCCTTGCTCCCGTACCGGGTATACAGCGCGCTGATGCCGACGCCGGCGTGCTTGGCCACGGCGGTGATCGGCGCGCCGGGGTCGGCCACGAACACCGCCCGGGCCGAGTCGAGGATCCGCTGGTCGTTGCGGGCGGCTTCGGCCTGACGGCCGCTCATCGGGCCCTGTCGGCCAGCACGGGCTCGCCTGGGCCCCTTGGCTCCGGCCCGCGCGTTCGTGTCGGTCATGAGAAGAGTGTAGCAAGTACTGGAACAAACCATTCCGTTCTGTTAGAGTTGGAACAGAAGGTTTTGTTCCGTTAGTTCTGACGGTGGCGCCCGCGCGTGCGGCGGTGGCGCGGGACCGGCAGTCGGCGGCGGGCAAGACAGACAAGACAACGGGAGGCTCATCCGATGTCAGCAGCACCAGAAACCACGTACGAGATCGTGCCTCGAGAGCAGGCGCAACCGGGACGATGTGACAGCGACCCGCATACAACCGGGACGATGTCACATCGTCCCGGTGCCGAGCGGGCTTCGGGCGGTGGCGAGGGCCCGGCGGACGCCGGGGCGGCGGAGTCCGAGGGGACGGCGGGGGGCGTGGGGTGGAAGTGGCGGTGGGTGGCGTTTGGGACGGTGGTCACGGCAGCGGTCATGGATCTGCTGGACTCGACCATCGCTCAGGTCGCGGCGCCGACGATCCGGCGGGAGCTGGGCGGATCCTACGCCGTCGTCGAGTGGGTCACGGCGGCCTACGCGCTGGCCATGGCGGTGGGGCTGCTGACCGGCGGGCGGCTGGGCGACATCTTCGGGCGGCGGCGGATGCTGCTGACCGGGATAGCCGGGTTCGTGCTGGCGTCGGCGGCGTGCGCCGCGGCGCAGAACGCGGCCGAGCTCATCGGCGCCCGGGCGGTCCAGGGACTGTTCGGGGCGATCATGCTGCCGCAGGTGTTCGGCCTGATCAGGGACCTGTTCGCGGCGCACGAGATGGGCAAGGCGTTCGGCGTGTACGGGCCGGTGATGGGGCTGTCGGCGATGCTCGGGCCGATCGCGTCGGGCGGGCTGATCAGCCTGAACCTGTTCGGCTCGGGCTGGCGGGCCATCTTCGCGGTGAACGTGCCGGTCGGGCTGGCCGCGCTGGCGCTCGGCGTCCGGACCCTCCCCAAGACGGCTAACACGGGCCCTGGCGCCGGCGGCTCGCGGCGCGGGCGGCTGGACCTGCCGGGCGCGCTGCTGGCCGGCCTGGGCATGTTCGGCCTGGTCTTCCCGCTGGCGCAGGGGCGCTCGCTGGGCTGGCCGGCCTGGTCGTTCGCGATGATGGCGGGGGCCGTGCTGGCGCTGGCCGGGTTCGGCTGGTACCAGGTGCGGCGGCAGCGCGCGGGCCGCGCCCCGCTGGTCGAGCCGTCTGTCTTCAGGAACCGTCCGTACCTCGCGGGCATCGTGTTCTCGGTCGTGTTCACCGGGTCGCTGGGCGGCATCGTGATGATCTTCAACGTGTTCCTGCAGAACGGCCTGGGCTTCACCCCGTGGCACTCGGCCGTCACCACCGCGCCGTGGGCGGCGGGCGCGTTCGTCGGCTCCGCGATCGGCGGCATCACGATGGCCAAGCTCGGCCGCCGGGTGCTGCACGCCGGCCTGATCGTCGAGGCGGCCGGGCTGCTCGGGATCTACGCGGTGCTGCGCGGCGCGGGGGCCGGGATCTCCACCGCGGACCTGCTGGGCCCGATGATCGTCGGCGGGATCGGGATGGGCATGGTGTTCGTGCCGCTGTTCGACATCGTGATGGCCGGCGTGCGGCCGCGGGAGATGGGCTCCGCCGCCGGCGTGCTGCAGACGGTCAACTCGCTCGGCATGTCGCTCGGCATCGCCGGGATCGGCGCGGTCTTCTTCGCCCTGGCTTCGCGGGGCGGCGGGATCGGGCCGCACGTGCCGCTGTACCTGCACGCGGCCGAGTGGGCCGCGCTGGCCACGACGGCCCTGCTGGCCGGCTCGTTCGCGCTCGGGTTCGGGCTGCCGCGCAAGGCCCGGGAACAGGGCCGGTAATCACAGGGTGCGGAGGGTGTCGGTCAGGGCGTCGGCGAGCTGGTCGACATTGGCCTGGGTGAAGGGCAGCGGGGGGCGGATCTTGAGGCTGGCGCCGTCCGGGCCGGTGGCGCTGATCAGGACGCGGCGCTCGCGCAGGCCGTTGACCACGCGCAGGGCGGCGTCGCCGTCGGGCGCGCCGGTATCGGTGTCGGTGAAGTCGGCCGCGGCGTACAGGCCGCACGCCCGCACGGCCGTGATCCGGGGCTCGTCCTTGGCGATCGACTCCAGGGCGTCGCGCAGGTAGGCGCCCACGGTCCTGGCGTTCTCGCGCAGGCCCTCGGATTCGATCACGTCGAGCACCGCGGCCGCGGCGGCGACGCAGACCGAGTTGCCGCCGAACGTGTTGAAGTACCTGATCTTGCTGCCGAACTCGGCCAGGATCTCCGGCCGGGCGGCCACCCCGGCGATCGGCATGCCGTTGCCCATCGGCTTGCCCATGACGGCCAGGTCGGGTTCGACGCCGTGGCGCTGGAAGCCCCACATGGCCGCGCCGGTGCGGCCGAACCCGGGCTGGACCTCGTCCGCGATGAACAGGCCGCCCGCCGCGCGCACCGCGTCGGCCACCGGCCGCAGGAACCCGGCCGGCTCCGGGCGGATCCCGTCGGAGGAGAACAGGGTGTCGGCGATGAACGCGGCCAGCCGGACGCCGTGCCGGTTCATGTCGGCGATGGCCGTCCGCACCCGGCCGGCCAGGGAATCCTGCGTGTCGTCAGGACCCGGCGCCGCGACCGTCCACACCGAGCGGCCGAGCGGGACAGCCGGGCCGAGGCTGGGCGATATCTCGGCCGCGGCCGCGGTCACCCCGTGGTAGGCGTTGGCCGTGATCACCACGCCGTCACCGCCGGTGCGGAAGCGCGCGATGCGCAGCGCGAGGTCGACCGCCTCGCTGCCGGTGCAGGTGAACATGACGTTCCCGATCCCGGCCGGGTACGTGCCGAGCAGCCGCTCGGCGTAGTCCAGGATGAGCTCGCTGGCGTACCTGGTGTGGGTGTTCAGGGTGGCCGCCTGCCTTGTGATCGCCTCCACCACCCGCGGATGGCAGTGCCCGACCGACGGCACGTTGTTGTAGGCGTCCAGGTAGGCCTGCCCGTCCGCGTCGTACAGGTGCACGCCCTCGCCCCGGACGATGCGCACCGGGGTGCGGTAGAACAGCTTGTAGGCCGGGCCGAGCAGGCGCGCCCGGCGCTCGACGATCGTGCGCAGCTCGGGGTCGAGGGCGTCGACGGTGGACATGTCGAAGCCGTTGACCATGGTCGCGGTGTCACGCACGGGTGGCCTCCTGGATGCGCGCGGCGATCTGCCCTGCGCCGATGCTAAGCAGCCGGTCCAGCTGCTCCCACGCCCGGGGGGTGTTGCGCAGGACGTAGGCGCGGTTCGCCGGGAACCGTTCGGCGCGCCATTCGCTGATGATGATCCGGGCCACGACGCGGCCCAGGACCAGGTCGGGCAGCAGGCCGAGCTCGGCCGCGGTCAGCGGGGTGACGGCGTGGTAGCCGGCGATCAGGTCGAGCCCGGGGCTCAGCAAGTCGGCACCGGGCAGGTCGGCGCCGTCGTCGCCGAGCAGGTTGGCGACGGCGATGGCGACGTCGTTGACCAGCGCGGTCACCGTCACGTCGCCGAAGTCGATGATCCCGCTGACCGCTCGACCGTCGGCCGAGATCAGCGTGTTGTCCGGGCTGAAGTCGTTGTGCAGCAGCTGGGTGCGCAGCGCCGCCAGCCGGGGCGAGGCCTGGGTGATGAGCCGGGCGAGCTGGGCCTGGAGGAGGGTGGTGCGGGGACCCGGGGGACGTTCGGCGGCCAGGGGGCGGAGCTGGGGTAGCTGGGCGAGGTCCCACAGCAGCGGCCGGCGCACCAGCGGGTCGTCGAACCCGCGCAGGGCCCGGCCGAGCTGGGCCAGGGTGGCGCCCATGGCCCGGCGCAGGTCCGAATCGGTTTTTACCGAACGGAGCAGCCGCCCGTCCAGGTAGCTGAGCGCGTGCACCACCCGGCCCCGCAGCGGGCCGTCCGGGACCACGGCCCACGGCTGGCCGCCGGGGGCGGCGGGCTCGAGTGGCTTTAGCACCCGCGGGACCGGCAGCTCGGGCGCGGTCGTCTCGATGTGGTGCAGGACCCGGACCTGGACGCCGACGACGGCAGGGTCGGCGTGCAGGTGCGCGAACTTGACGACGTAACGCTGGCCGCCGCTGTGTTGGCTAGCAGGGGCCAGGAGGAAGTTGTCGTCGGCCTCGCCGGGCAGCCGGGTCAGCTCCCCGTCCAGGCCGTAGCAGGCCCGGATCGCCTCGGCGGCGTCGGCCTCGGCGACCGGCGGGGACGGCGTCAGCCTGGTCACGTCCAGGGGCTGCGGGACGACTCTGTTTTCCTGCTCGTCTCCGGGCGCCCTTGAGGCGCTGTCTTCCCTCGTCACTCGTCGCAAGCTCCTCGTTCCTCAGTCCAGACAGCGCCGGCGCCCTTTGGCTCGCAGGGAGCCGTGCCCGCCGACCCCGGGTATCCCCCAAGGCTCGTGTCTGGGAACGTGTCCCACCTGGCCAGCTGTGCCGGCCTGGGTTGTCGTGGGCCCATAGTCGTGCTCATGTAGGCATTCCGAAACAACCTGAGTTTGCGGCGTGTCGCAGTCATGCGGCGCCGCCGCGCGGCGAAATGCCCGGCTTGTCCCGGTTTACGGCAGCCCGGGCAGCTGGTAGCGCCGGTCCTGCCATCCCCGGAACCGGGTCGATGTGAAGGTGACCCGGTGATAACCGGGACGATGTCACATCGTCCCGGTTATGACCTGGTACCAGAGTGACGGCAGGGGCAGGAGATGACCTGCCCGGCCCCGCCCGGCCACGGGACCGGGGGGATCGTGCCACACCCGGCACAGGCGACACGCCGCAGTCACACCTTATTTACGAACGCATACATATGGTCAGCCTACGATCTCAGTCAGACAGCAGCCCAGCGAGGGCTTATGACCTGCGCAGATAGGCGTGCGAGGTTCCCCGCGTACGAGGGGGTCAACGGGGGTCGGTGGGTCTGGGAGAGACGTATGCCGACTCGTTCTTCGCCGACCCGGACGCCGTGGAGGACGACTACCGCCGGATGCGACCCGGGACCCGTCCCAGGTGATGGGCGCCGGGCACATGGTCAGGAAGGTCCGGTGGAACTCCTGGCGACGGGCCGGGCGGGGTCCAGCGGGCCATGTGTTCGTAGCGCGCTCCAGCCGAGGCGCCCGGTCACGCTTTCGAGTTCGTTCCCGACGACCAGGCCGCGATCGGTGATGCTGACGCTGTTCAACGTCATCTCGTGCCAGCTGCTGCGCATCTTGGCGACGTGCACGGCCCGGCCTATCCGGGATCCCTCCTCGATGTAGCTCAGGTCGATGACGTTGTCGAACAGGAACAGGAGCCCGTCCATCGCGTTGGCGGCCAGCCCGTGGACGGCGGTCTCGCTGGTGATCAGCAGGGAACTGCCCGCCGCCCGGACGAGCCCGACGAGACTGCGCATGTAGGCCGGGAAACGTTCCGCTTCACGGGCGGCGAAGGCCAGTTCGGACAGGCTGTCGATGACGACCCGGCTGGTCGGGTGCTCGCTGAGCTCGGAGCGGACGGCAGCGGCCAGGACGTCGAGGTCCAGATCGCCCATCGGGACGTAGGAGATCGAGACGTTCCCGGCCGCGCCGGCTGACCTGAAGTCCCAGCCGAACGCGGCCGCCATGTTGGTGAGCTGATCGGCGGTGTCCTGGAACGTGACGTACAGGCAGTGGTTTCCCTGTTCCATGCCCCGGGAGAGCCAGCGCAGCCCGAAGATCGTCTTGCCGACGCCCGAGGGGCCGGTGACCAGGGTGGCGTCACCCTGTCTCGCTCCGCCGTTCATCAGCCGGTCGAGACCGGCGATCCCGCTGGGGACCTGATCGGACACGCTCGCAACCGGATGAGGGATCAGTGTCTCTATGCGCGGGAACACCTCGACGCCTTCGGTGCCGATCCGGAACGTGTGCTTGCCCGACAGGTAGCTTCCGCCGCGCATCTTCGCTACCCGCAGCCAGCGCCGGTCGACCGGCTCGCGGGCCTCGTACTCGAGCTGGATGATGCCGTCGGCCAGGGAGAACTCGATACCGCTGCGCAGTTCCTCGGGCGTGTACTCGCCGACAAGCAGCAGCACCGTGCCGGTTTGCGCGATGCGGCCGGTCAGGTCGTACAGCGCGCCGCGCAACTCGCGTTCATCGGCGAAATCGCGCAGCATCTTCGCGCTGTCGACCACGACGACGGCAGGTTCCTCCGCCAGCGTCTTCCTGACGATCTCCGAGACCAGGGGCTCCAGCCCGTCCTGATGTGCGGGCCGCAGGAAGTCACCCAGGTGGATGTGCTCGACTCGCGCGCCCAAGGCCTTCGGGTCGAAGAAGGTGAACTTCTCCAGGTGCCTGACCAGCTTGGTGTGCGGCTCGGACACCGTCGTGTAGTAGACGCACTTGTGCTCGGCGGTGCCGTTGGCGAAGCACATCTGCTGGGCCAGGATCGTCTTGCCGGTGCCCGGTGCGCCGGCCACGACCACTACCGCCCCCGGCTCCAGGCCGCCGTTGAGCACCAGGTCCAGCCCGGCGACTCCGGTAGTCGTCCGCTTCAACTCCGACCACGTCCTTCTTTCAGCAAGGTATCCACCAGCGCGAGGAGATGGCTCCACTCGTACGGCTTGGTCAGGACCGCGTCCGCGGCCCCCGCGAGATGGGTATCCCCGCTCGCGGCCAGAATCGGGATGTGCGCGGTGGCGGGGTCAGCCCGCAGGCAGCGGATGAGCTCCACCCCGTTCATGACCGGCATCATCACGTCGGTCACGACCAAGTCCGGCGCGGACTCCGCCCGCAGCGCGGCGGCGCCATCGTTGGCTTCGCTCACTTCGTACCCGGCCCGCAGGAGGATCCTCCGCAGCAGGAACCGCTGGTCCGGTTCGTCATCGACCACCAGAATCCTCGACACGTGACGCCGCGTCCTCTCTCGTCACTACTAAGCGTGTCGAAGTATACACGAAGAGTTATCTACTGCTGCCGGATCAGCTGCGCGGCACGGCTTTGAGCTTTGGCGCCAGGTGAAGGACAGCACCGATGGCACATAGGGTCACCTAGAACAGCACCGATGGCACATAGGGTCACCTAGGTGGGCATCCCGAAATCACGCGAGTTCCCGGCGTCCGGCGGGGCGGGAGAGCGGCGGGGCGGGAGAGCGGCGGGGCGGGAGAGCGGCGGGGCGGGAGAGCGGGCGGATGTGAGATTATAACTCTCAGTAAGTTCTCAAGTGCGAAGCGTGTCTAACGTGCGCCAGATCGCCGATCCCATCATTGCCGGGCTGCTGGAGGCGGCGCCGGACGCGATGGTGTGCGTGGACTCCGACGGGCAGATCGTGCTCGTCAACGCCCAGACCGAACGGCTCTTCGGGTACCCCCGCGACGAACTCACCGGCCAGCCGGTCGAGATCCTGGTCCCCGACGCCAGCAAGGCCTCCCACTCCGGCCTGCGCGCCAGGTACACGGCAGACCCCGTGCCCCGGCTGATGGGCGCCGGCCTGGACCTGTCCGGCCGCCGCCGCGACGGCACCACCTTCCCGGCCGAGATCTCCCTGTCCGCCCTCGACACCGACCAGGGCATCCTCATCTCCGCCGCCATCCGCGACGTCCAGCAGCAGGCCTGGGCCATGGCCGACCGTACGCTCATCCGCGAAGCCCTGCGCAACCTGCTGGACAACGCCTGGAAGTTCACCACCGGCCGGGACCGCGCCGCGATCGAGTTCGGGACGACCCCGGCCGCGAACGCCCGCGTCTGCTGTTATGTGCGCGACAACGGCGCGGGCTTCGACCCGCTTACGCCGGCAAGCTATTCGCGCCATTCCAGCGCCTGCACACCACCCGCGAGTTCCCCGGCACCGGCATCGGCCTCGCCACCGTGCGCCAGATCGTGGACCGGCACGGCGGCCGCACCTGGGCCGAGGGCACAGTCGACGGAGGCGCCACGTTCTCCTTCACCCTCCAGGCAGCAGAACCCGCCGCACCTGGATAGGGAGGAAGTCACACCATCTGGAAGTAGGTGGTGTAGTACTCGTGGGCGGCCCGGGCGATGGGGAGCAGCTTGACGGGCTGGCGGTTGGCGACGGCCTGGAAGGTGAGCTGCGGCGCGGACGTCCGGCTGATCGAGCCCATCTCGAGCTGCGGCGTCAGCCAGCCCGGGTTGCGGGGCTGGACGGCGCTCAGCACGACCGGGCCGTAGGTCAGCGCCTGCACCTCCGGGTGGTCCGGGGTCGGCTCGACCGCCAGTTGCATCGGCATCGTGACCTCGAGCCGGTCGCCCGCCTGCCAGCGCCGCCGCAGCGCGACCCAGCCGCTCGGCCAGGCCAGGGAAAGGCCCGTGACCGGCGCGCCGTTGAGCCGGACCACGGGCGGCTTGGCCACCCACTTGGCCACCCGGACCCGCAGGGTCATGGTGGCGGAACCGGACACCACGGACAGCCGGACGACCGGGTCGTCGGGGAACCCGGTGTCCTGCCTGAGGGTCATGTCCCCGAGGTTGACCTGGGACGGGACGAACAGGTTCACGTACACGCCGTCGGCGTCCCGGCTGTAGATGGTGTCGGCGAACTTAGCCTGGGTCTCCAGGCCGCTGGCGGTGTCGCAGGTGAAGGTATCCCAGTCGGTGGCGTAGATGCCCGGGTTGCCCTGCGGGAAGTAGTTGAGCGGCTGGCGCTTGTAGGCGCCGGCCGACAGCCCGGTGTAGTAGCAGTTGAAGCCGTGCGGCGAGGTGGGGTCCTGCTCCCCCAGCATCTGGTTGAGCAGGGTCCGCTCGTAGTAGTCGAGCATGTCGACCCGCTGCGGCTGGTGGAAGTGGAGCAGCCTGGTCAGCTTGAGCATGTTGTAGCTGACGCAGTTCTCGCAGGTGAAGTTGGACAGCTGGGCGGCCACCGTGTCGGGCAGCTGGAAGTGCTCGTAGTTGCCCACGCCGCCGATGACGTACACGTGGTGGCCGGTCACGATGTCCCAGAAGTTCTGGGCGATGTCGCGATACTTGCCGCTGCCGGTCTCCTCCCACATCCGCAGGCAGGCGACGATCTTGGGCGCGGTCACGTTGGCCTGCAGGCCGGGCAGGTTGTCCTCGCCCTCGGCCAGGGGGTCGAGGACCGCGGCGTGGTAGAACCGCTGCGCGGTGGCCAGGTACCGCTCCCGGCCGGTGATCGTGTAGAGGTTGGCCAGGGACTCGGGCAGGCCGCCGAATTCGGTGTTCAGGACCGCTTGCATCTGGTCGTAGGGGATTCTCTTCGGGTTCGTGCGCCAGTCGACCCAGTCGGCCAGCTTGATCGCGACGTCCAGGGCCTGGTCGTCGCCGGCCAGCTGGTACTGGTCGATCATCCCGGCCAGGTACTTGTGGATCATGTAGTACGGCGACCAGATCGGGCCGCCGCCCTGCTCGAGCAGGTCGAAGTAGTGCTCGGGGAAGCCAGAGAGGTAGCCGGGGTGGAAGCCGGCGCTGGGGGCTTTTTCCTGGAGCGCGGCGAGCTGGCTGACCAGGTAGCGGCCTCGGATCCTGGTCTCGCTGTCGTCCGTGCTGGCGTAGGTCAGCGCCAGGCCGGACAGCAGATGACCGGTCATGTGGCCGCGGATCAGCGAGTCCGGCTTCTCCCAGCCGCCGAGCGGCTCGGCATCCGAGGTCTCGCCGTAGTTGAGGCGGAACGAGCGCAGCATCCGCTCAGGATCGAGGAACTTCAGGTAGCTGGTGTTCCTGGCCTGGTTCTGGCGGAACGGGCTGTCGAGGAGTTTGACGTCCTTGAGCGGGAGCGCGGCGGCACGGCCCGCGGTGCCGTCGGGCGCGTATCCGCTGGGCTGGGGCGGGGCGCCGCGGAAAACCGCGGGGGCGACGGCCGCCGGGGAGACTCCGTCCGCGACGAGCGCCTGCTCGGCGAGCAGCGCGCCGGCGCCGACGCCGAACGCGGTGAGCACCCGGCGCCTGCTGATACCACGGGCCTGCGGGGTTTCCGGGCCTTCCAGGGTCTTCGGGGTTTCCAGGGGTCGAGGGCTCCCGTCCGCTAGCCGGCCAGCACCAACAAGATCGCCTACACGGGTACCTGTCCATGTAACCGTCCCTCGCCGGGCCCTGGTTCAACCCCGCGCGAGGAAATTCTTACCGACTGCTTACACGGGGCCCCGCGGGTGAGCCGCCGCGAGCCGCCCTTCGTAGTCATGGGTAGTGGTCAGTGCACACGGCGGCCGAGATCACTGAGCCAACAAATCCAGACGCTCCCAGGCTCAGTGGTCGCTCGTCTCCCCCTATCCGTGCAGGCGGTCGGGTGCACTGGCCACTTTCGCGTCTACCGGCTCAGGACGAGGGCACTGAGGGCGGCCAGCGCGAAGGTCACCGTAGCGGCCCCGCCGTGCAGGACCACAAGCCGGATGCCGAACGAAGGGGCTGTCTCGCCCCGGTCCCGGCGCCGCGCCGCGCGGGCGTTCGCCGTAAACCAGCTCAGCCCGAGGCAGGCCGTCGCCGCCACCAGGCCGAACGCGATCCAGCCGAGCACGTGGTTGTGCACCAGGGTGAAGGTGAGCCAGAACCCGAGGCCGATGATGGCGAACGCCGGGTGCGCGAACTCGAGCAGCGACCGCAGCCCCGGCATCATCGGCGCGTTCCTGGCCGCGGCCAGCGAGGGCGGATCGAACCGTTCCCGTGCCGCTCGCTTGAGTTCTCGCTTCGACGGGGACGACGCGGTTGAGGTGGCAGCCGAGACGGTAGCGGATGCTGGTACAGGGGCTTCAGCAGAGGCCTCGGCGGGGCGGGAGCGGCCGAGGTTGCTGGTCACCAGCAGGAAGAACCCTGCTCCGGCGGTGAACATCCAGAGCACCAGCACCACGATGGCCATCCCGACTCCTTCCGGCAGGCCCGAATGTACTCGCTCAACCTGGACGCGCCCCGCCGGGTGCGGGGTGGGGGTTAGGCGGGGTGGCGGCGTTCTATTAGGTGGGTGATGGCTAGGGCTATGCCGACTGCGGCTAGGGCGGCCAGGGCGGCGAAGGTGATCGCCTCGGCGTGGGCGGAGGTGTGGCGGAAGGCGGCGAGGGCGGAGGGCGAGGGCGGGGTCCCCGGCCCGGCCACGGGGAGGCGGCCGGCCAGGTTGAGGTAGAGGGTGCCGAAGGTGGCGACGCCGACGAGCAGGCCGAGCTGGTTCACGGTGACCACGACGCCGGTCGCGTCGGCGGCCAGCTCGACCGGGACCCGCAGCAGCACCCGGGTCATCAGCGGGCTGAACGCGGCCGCCATCCCGGCGCCGCTCAGCGCGCCGAGCAGGCAGATGCCGGTGGCCCCGGTGCCGCCGTCGCGCACCACCGAGCCCAGGGCGGCCATGGCCGCCGCGAACAGGACGAAGCCGGTGACGATGACGGCGCCGTGCCACCGGGCCGGCAGGCGCCGCCAGTTCAGGCTGACCAGGGCGAAGGTCGCCGCGGCGGGGGCGAAGGCCAGGCCCGCGTGCAGCGGGGAGTAGCCCAGGCCATCCTGCAGGTGCAGCGCCAGGGTGAAGAAGAACCCGCTGAAGACGGTCATGACGACGAACAGGGCGGCGATCGCCACCGGCACGCCGGGGACCCGCAGCACCCGGCCGGGGATCAGCGGGGTTCCGCCGTTCCTGGCCGTGCGCCGTTCGGCGGCGACGAAGGCGGCGGCCAGCGGCACGCTCGCCGCCATCATGATCCAGCCCCAGGCCGGCCAGTGCTCGGGCTGGCCGAGCACGAGCGGGAGGACGAAGGCCAGCACCGCCGGGGTCAGCAGGGCCAGGCCGGGCAGGTCCAGGGTCCGGCCGGGCTCGCCCTGGCCGGGCGGCAGCGCCCGGGCGCCGACGGCCAGCAGGGCCACGCCGACCGGCACGTTGACCAGGAACACCGGACGCCAGTCCGAGCCGAACAGGTTGGCGCTGATGAGCAGGCCGCCGGCCAGCTGGCCGACCACCGCGCCGCCCGCGATCACCGCTGAGTACAGGCTCATCGCGCCGGCCCGGGCTGGGCCCGCGTGGGTGCGCTGGATCAGGCTGAGCACCTGCGGGATCATCACCGCGGCGCCCGCGCCCTGGATCAGGCGCAGGGCGATCAGCAGCCCGGCCGAGCCGGCCAGCCCGCAGCCGAGCGAGGCCAGCGTGAACAGGACGAGCCCGGCCAGGAACACCCGCCGGTGGCCGAGGATGTCGCCGAGCCGGGCGCCGGTCACCAGCAGCACGGCGTAGGTGATGGTGTAGCCGGCCACCACGAGCTGCAGCCCGGCGCCCGAGGCGCCCAGGTGAGCGTGGATCGACGGGGCGGCGACGTTGACGATGGAGGCGTCCAGCACGGCCATGAACTGGCCGATGAGGACGACGGCCAGGATGAGACCGGGACGCACCGGGCGCTCGCGGCCGGCGAGCGCGCGGACGCGGGTGTCCCGGGTCAGTATGTTGGTCATGCATCCAGCCTGGCGCCATTGTTATCCAGGTACCTAGACACTACTTATCCTGGTACTGGCACCACCTGGAACAGAGGTCGTCAGGGAAGGTAGCGGTCGATCATGGCGATGAACTGGTGGATATCGAACGGCTTCCCGACCGACTCAGCGGCTCCGTCGGCGAGCAGCTCATCGATGACCTCGCCGGAGTCGCCGCTGAGGACGACCACGGGGATCGCCGCGGTGGCCGGCGTGGCGGTGAGTTCGCGCAGGATCTCGTGGCCGGTCGCGTCGGGGAGGCGGTTGTCGAGCAGGATGAGGCCGGGCCGTTTGTCGATGGCGGCCTGGACGCCGTCGCGGCCGGTCATGGCCACGTGCAACTCGATTTTGGGGCGGCGCTTGAGCAGCGCTTGGACCAAGGCGATGTTGTTCTCGTTATCCTCGATATAAAGCATCGCGTTGCTCACCGGGCCGCTCATGCTGGCACTATCCGGCTAGCTGGCCGCGCCTGCTGGCCCCGGGCTCGGGCGGCGGCGAAGGTGTCCAGCAACTCGCCGAGTTCGGCGAGCTCGATGGGCTTGGTGAGGTAGGCGAGCGCGCCGTCGGCGAGCAGGCGGTGGATGACGCCGCGGGAGGCGTCGGCGGAAAGGACCACCACGGGAATGGCGGCGGTGGCGGGTTCGGTCTTGAGTTCCACGAGTACCTGGTTTCCGTGCAGGTCAGGCAGGTGCAGGTCGAGCAGGATGAGGTCGGGCCGGTTCTGGAGGGCGTATTCGATGCCGGCCCGGCCAGAACCTTCTGACCTCAGGCTGGTGTTCGGCCTGCTTCTCAGGAACCGGGCTACCACCTCGACGTTCGCCGGGTTGTCCTCGATGTAGAGAATGCTGACGCCGGCTCCGGCCGGGACGCGCGGCCGGGGCGCCAGTGCGGCGGGCGCGAGGCCGGGGGCCGGGACCTGGACCAGGTCCTGGGCGCGCGGGAGGCTGACGGTGAAAGCCGCGCCCTGGCCGAGGACACTCGATGCGGTCAGCCGGCCACCCATGGCCTCGGTGAGGGCTCTGGCCAGGGGCAGCCCGATCCCGGTGCCCTCGACCGCCGTCCGCTCGGCGCCGAGGCGCTCGAAGGGGACGAAAATGCGCTCGATGTCCTCGGGCGACAGGCCCGGTCCGGTGTCGGAGACCACGATGCTGGCCTGGTCGGTGCCCGCTTCGGCGCAGGAGACCGTGATGGTGCCGCCCCGGTGGTTGTACTTGACGGCATTGGAGATCAGGTTGACCAGGACCTGGGAGATCCGCTGCCGGTCGACGCGGGCCGCCAGGGCCGGATGCGGGCAGTCCTGGATGATCCGGATCGAGCGTCCGGCGGCGATCGGAGCCATGAGCCGGCTGGTTTCTTCGATGAGCGGGCAGATCAAGGCCGGCTCGAGCGACAGGCTCAGGTCACCCGATTCGATCCGGGCGATGTCGATGAGCTCGTTGATCAGCGCGAGCAGATGGCGCCCGGCATCGAGTATCCGCTCGACGCCGTCGCTGTCCTCGTCGCTGAGCTCGGACATCTGCAGGAGTTGCGCGAACCCGAGAATGGAGTTCAGCGGGGTCCGCAGCTCGTGGCTCGTGCTGGACAGGAACGAGTTCTTCACCCGGGTGGCCTTCATGGCCGCATCCCTGGCCGTTATCAGATCCGCGGCCCGGCTGGCCAGCAGCTCTTCGGCCCTGAGGTGTGATTCGGCGGCCCGGCCGATCTCATCACCCGCGTGGACAATTGGCTCGAGCGGCTGCCCTTCGCCCAGCCGGCGCGCGTTCTCCGCGTTCTGGCCGACCCGGCGGGTGATGCTCGCGGTGAACAGGGCGACGCCGGCCAACCCGGTCAGCAGCCCCAGCGCGAGGGCGGCGATGTCGAGCAGTTCGGTCCTCGTCTCCGACGTGGTGATCTTGTTGTGCTGGACGGCGACCAGGGTCGTGAGGGCGCCGACGAGACTGGCGACCTGGCGGCGCAGCCGGTCCATGGTCGTCTTCTCGCTCTCCAGCGCCCGGCGGAGGCTCCCGGCTGGGACGCCGCGGCCGACAGCCGAACGCAGCTGCTCCAGATCGGATAGCACCTGGCCGGTGGTAGCGTCCACCATCCGCTGCTGGCGGGCGGAACCCTCGATGGCAACAGCTTGCCGCAACGACCCGCGGTCCGCGCCGATCCGCGTCAGCGTCAGGTAGTAAGGACCGAGGAAGAGCGACTGGCGGGTCGATGCGTAGCCGCGGACACCCGTTTCCGCGTTCACCGCGTCGGCCAGAACCTGGTCGGCCGCGCTGACCAGGTTACGGGCGTTCAGGCTGGCGTTGCGTTCATGGGTCTCCTGCTGCTGGAGCAGCAGGTTCGCCGAGGTCAAGCCCATCAGGGCGATCAGCGGCACCGCGACCACGATCAGGCCCTTCGCCCGCAGGGGCCGGTCGAGCCACCACTGCCGGAGCCCGCGCGGCCGGTGCGTCCCCGGTAGCGCGGAACGCACGTGGCGTGTTCTCATCCAGGCCCCCCCGGCGAGCACCTAAAGTAGGCGACATCTAACTACACGTTACAACAGTCCTGGTGTGATCCCGTTGTTCGGACCCACGAGGGTGAAATAGAAGGTGGCGCCGCCGTCGACAGCGCCCTGGGCCCAGGTGCGCCCGCCGTGGCGTTCGATGATCCGCTGGACGCTGACGAGGCCGATGCCGGTGCCGGTGCCGGGAAACTCGCCGGCGGGGTGGAGTCGCTGGAACGGCTGGAACAGCTTGGCTACGTAGGCGGGATCGAAGCCGACCCCGTTGTCGCGCACATAGCAGCAGATCGTGGCCTCATCGTCGGTGGCGGCGCCGAACTCGATGGTGGCGGCGTCGCGCCTGACGGTGAACTTCCAGGCGTTCTCGAGCAGGTTCTCGAGCACGGCGCGAATGAGAGTGTGATCCGCGGTCACCCAGACGCCATCCTGGATGACGAAGCTGACCCGGCGGCCGGGATCGCGGGATCGCAAGCCGTCGGCGATCGCGACGACCTCCGCGCTGAGATCGACCGGTATGAGGTTCAGGTCGGCGCGCGACACCTGTGACAGGCGCAGCAGGTCGTCGATGACCGCGGCCATCCGCTCGCTCGCCGCCTGGATGCGCTCGGCGTAGCCGCGGCCGGTCGCGCCGAGAAGCTCGCCGTATTCCTCGAGCAGCAGCTCGCTGAATCCGCTCAGCCCGCGCAGCGGAGTGCTCAGGTCATGGGCGACCGAGTAGGTGAACGTCTGCAGGTTCTTATTCGACCGCTCTAGATCAGCCGTGCGCTGCTTGACGCGGGCCTCGAGCTCGACGGTGAGGGCGTGGACCAGGTTCTCCGCGGCGCGCTGGGCGGTGAGATCGGTCAGGATCAGGCACCGCAGGAACATCCCGTCGAGATCGAATCCGCTGACCGCCAGCAGGACAGGAACGGTCATGCCGCCAGATCCGGCCAGGGTCACTTCGCCGCGTGCGCTGCCGCCTGGGTCGACATCGAGCAGCCGGGCGAACGCGGGACGCTGGGCCGCCGGGATCAGGTCAAGGACCGGGGTCCCGATCAGTTCCGAGGGGTCCTGGCCGGTCATCGAGCCAAGGCGCGGGTTCGCGTCGAGGATTACCCCGCCAGTGGAGACAGTGGCGGCGCCTTCGTTCATCGCCTCGACGATGAGCCGGTAGGAGCGGTCGGCGGTCGCGAGGGCGTAGACCTGCTCCTGTCCGGGCGGGCCGACAATAAGTGAATCTACGCCACCGGTCCTGATCGCCTCGATCGTCTGCTGCAACTCGCGCAACTGGGCCCGCACTTCGGCCAGCTCGGCGCGGTCCTCCGGGTGGCTTTCGCCGGTCATCTCAGTCAGGGTCTTCGCCGGTTGTTCCGGCGGCGCCGAAGCCAAGCCCGAGTCGCTCCCAGAAAGAGTCGGACAGGTCGCCGACGATCCGGCGCGGCGGGCCGGGAACGCGCCTGATCAGCGTCGGCACCGCCACGACCTGGTCGCGCGCGGCCAGCGCGGACTGCTGGCGCACGTCGATGACCTCCAGATCGACGTGGATCCCGTGGCCCCCGAGCGCTTCGTCGCAGACGCGGCGCACGGTCTCGATGGCATGGATGGAGCGCGCGGACGCGCCATCGACGTAGAGGGTCAGGGCCCGCCGACCATCAGCCGTGCTACTGGGCATCACGTCGGCTCCCTGGCTCATGAAGCTCCAGGCCGACGAGGAGACGGTCGCTATCTGAGAGGTCGCCGACAACCTTACGGATCGGCGCCGGGAGCCTCCTGACCACCGTGGGCACGGCCAGGATCTGGTCATCGGTGGCTCGGCGCGGGTTCTCGAGCAGGTCCACGATCTCGATCGTGTAGCGGCCTGCCAGGTGCTCCTCGCATGCGCGGCGCAAATTTTCGACCGCCCGGAGGCATTTGGGTGATCGATCGGTCACGTACAAGCACAGATCCCATTGCTCACCGGTACCGTCATTCGCGATGTGCGGCTGGCTCATAGCGGTTCTCCGACGTGCGGCGCGGCGTCGGCCCAGCGCCGCGCCGCCATCGTCGACCGGTCCGCCTCGGTATCGGCCACCTGGTGGCCCTCGCGCAGGTCGATCCGTTCGATCTCCGTCCGCTCGGCGTCGAGCTGGTCCTGCACGGTCACCAGGTGGGCCTCGCGCTCGATGACGCTGCGGTGCAGCTCACGCCGACGATGGGCCAGTTCCTCGGCGATCCGCAGCTCCTCGTCGCGCTCGGCGGCCTGCTGGGTCACGCGGGCGGAGCCCGCCAGCACTCCCGCCGCACCGACATACACATCGACCAGCTCGACCCCGTGATCGGTGAGCACGAACTCCCGCACCTGATTCGAATGGGCGGTGCCCCGCGACTTCAGCACGAACAGCAGCCGGTTGCGTTCGCCGTTGGCCTCGGTGTTGCGCAGCAGCAGCCAGGTATCCACCATCGACGACACGCTCACCGTGCTCACATCCTCCCCCTGGCCAAGCGCCGTGATCACGCTGGTGATCCCCCGGCTCTTGAGCAGGTCGATCTGGCGGGCCACGATGGAGGTCACCTCGGTGGTCAGGATCCCGTTGGACAGGCTCGCGATCCCGTCGAGCACCGCCACCGACGGCGTCTCCTCCTCGATCAGCCGGGCGAGGATGGCCAGATGGGTCTCCAGCCCGAACGCGGACGGCCGCGCCGCCCAGATGCGCAGCAAGCCCGCCGTCACCCACGGCCGCAGGTCGAGCCCGAGCGAGCGCATGTTGCGCAGCACCTGCTCCGGCGATTCCTCGAGCAAGACCATCAGCGCCTGCTCGCCGCGTTCGCAGGCCGAGTTCACCACGTGCGCGCCGAGCGAGGTCTTGCCCGTGCCCGCGGTCCCGCTCACCATGAGGGTCGACCCGCGGAACATGCCGCCGCCCAGCATGTGGTCGAGGCGGGCGATGCCGGTCGAGACTCGCTCATCGGAGGCCTGGTAGTCGAGCGCGACCGACGTGATCGGCAGCACGGTGAAGCCACGGGCGGAGATCAGGAAGGGGTACTCGTTGGTGCCGTGGGCCGACCCGCGGTACTTGACCACGCGGAGGCGGCGGGTGGAGATCTCCGCGGTGACCCGGTGGTCGAGCACGATCACGCAGTCGGTGATGTACTCCTCGATCCCGTGCCGGGTGAGACCGCTGCCGTTGCCCCGCTCCCCGGTCAAGATGACGGTGACGCCCCGGTCGTCGAGCCAGCGCACCAGCCGGCTGAGCTCCGATCGCACGATAGTGTCGTCGCCGAACGCGCCGAACAGCACCTCGATGGTGTCAAGCACGACGCGCTTGGCGCCCACCCGGCTGATCGCGTCGTCGAGGATCGCGAAGAGCGGTTCGAAGTCGAACTCTCCGGCCGCGACCATCTCGGACGGATCCACTCGGAACGCGAGCACCACGAGCAGGCCCTTGCGCGCAAGCTCGTCGAGATCGAATCCGAGCGATCGCACGTTGAGGGCGACCTTGGCCTCCGACTCCTCGAAGGTCATGAGCACGCCGGGCTCGCCGTACTCGCGGGCGCCGGCGACGAGGAAGTTCAGCCCGAGCAGCGTCTTGCCCGCTCCCGCGCTGCCCGCCACCAGCGTCACCCGGCCCAGCGGCAGGCCGCCCCCGGTGATCTGGTCCAGCCCCTGAATCCCCGTGGGCGCCTTCTCCAGATCCGGCCCCGCCGCACCGTCCGTCCAGTCCGTTAGCACCGTGTTATCCATACGCTCATCCTCCCCCGAGCAAAGCTTTTGCGCCCTGTCCGAAAAGTATTAAGAGTCCGGTTACCACGCAGCGAATCGCCATACCGGATCCCGGGCGAAATGCGGGGAGAATTACCTCTCGCAAAGGGCTGCGGGAGGCGACTTATTCCTCGCCGCGGGCGGCGGTGAGCTGCTGGCGGACGCGGCTCATCGCCTGCTCGGCGGCGGCTAGCTGGCCGAGGCTAGCCAGGCGCTGGGCCTCAAGCAACTGGTTTTCGAGCTGGGCTAGCCGCGCCCGCTGCCCGACCTCGGCCAGCGCGCGCAGGATGACCGAGGGCAGGCGGGCGGGCCGGTCCTTCAGGACGTAATCGGTGGCCCCCTGCTTGATGAGCTCGACCGCCGCGTCGTCGCCGAGCACACCGGACCAGAAGACGAACGGTATGTCCGGATAGTGTTGCTGGGCGATCTGGAGAGCCTCCCGGCCGGAGAAGCCGGGCAGGTGGTAATCGGACAGGATCACGTCGGGCCGGAAGACGGCCAGCTGCTCGACGAACGCCACCCTGGTGTCGACGACGACGGCGGTAAGGCTGAGGCCGCCCTCGGTCAGGAGGCGCTGGGCCAGCTCGGCGTCCCAGGCTTCGTCCTCCACGATCAGGATGCGGGCACTGCGTCCCGCTGAGTCCGCGCCGGCCGCGGTCTCGGCGTCCGCTTGCCTCGGCACATGGACTGGCCCCGGCCTGCCCGTCTCCGGCTCGGTGCGCTGCTGCTCGCCGCTCATGGGTGTCCTACCTCAATCCGATTCCGGCCCGCGACCGGGCACGGGCTCGTTCAAGAGCAGCCAGAACACGCCAAGGGTGCGGACCGCCTCGGCGAAGTCGGAGTACTTTACCGGCTTGCGCACGTACGCATTGGCGCCGCTGCGGTAGCTGTCCAGGATGTCCTCTTCCAGTTTGGAGCTGGTCAGGACGACCACCGGGATCATCCGCGTCCGCTCGCCGGCTCGCATCTTCTGCAAGACCTCGAGCCCGCCGACCTTCGGGAGATTCAAGTCGAGGAGGACGAGAGCCGGAGACGGCACGGCATCGCCGTTGCCGGGGAAGAGGTACGCCAGCGCCTCGGCACCGTCTCGCATCACGACGACCTCGTTGGCGATGTTGTTTTTCTTGAAGGCCCGCAGCGTCAGCGCCTCGTCGTCGGGATTGTCCTCGACCAGCAAGATGGTCTTATCGTTCATGCGCGTTCCTTCCCGTCCAAAGTGAAATAGAAAGTCGCGCCCGCTCCGACGGCGCCCTCGGCCCAGACACGGCCGCCGTGACGTTCCGCGATCTGCCGCACGCTGGCCAGGCCGGTGCCGATACCGGGGAAATCGCGGGCCGGGTGCAGCCGCTGGAATGGCTGGAACAGCTTGCCCGCATAGGCGGGATCGAAGCCGACACCGTTGTCCCGCACGTAACAGCACACGGCGGCGTCCTCACTCGGAACCGTCCCGAACTCGATCGACGCATCGTCCCGGCCGGACGTGAACTTCCAGGCGTTGCCGAGCAGGTTTTCCAGGACCGTGTGGATAAGCCGACGGTCCGCCCGGGCTTGGACTGGTCTTTCGATGGCGAAGCAGACGCGCCGGCCCGGTTCCCGGCGCTGGAGCTCCTCGGCGATCCCGGCCGCCTCCGCGCCGAGATCGACCGGTTGCAGGTGCAACTCGGCCCGCGAGACGCGCGAATACTGGAGCAGATAATCAATAAGCTGCCCCATCTGCGCGCTGACGGCGACGATCCGCTCGGCATGACCGCGGCCTTCCTCGCCGAGAACCTCCCCGAAATCCTCGAGCAGGACCTCGCTGTAGCCGCTGATCGCCCGCAGCGGGGCCCGCAGGTCGTGGGAAACCGAGTAGACGAAGCTCTCCAGGCCCTGACTGGAACGCTCGAGGTCCTTCAGCCGAAGCTGGGCGGTTACGTCCCGGATGGCCGCGGCGACGAGGACGCCTTCGTCGGTGTCGATCGCGGACAGGGAGATCTCGGCCGGGAAGATGCTGGCATCGCGGCGGCGTCCGGAGAGCGACAGGCCCGCGCCCATCGGCCTGCGCCGCGGGCTGGCGAGGTACCCGGCCCGGTGTACGGAATGCGCGGCGCGGACGGCCTCGGGGACCAGGATCTCGACCGGCTGGCCGACAAGCTCCGCCCGCTGGTAGCCGAACAGCCGCTCCGCCTCGGCGTTGACCAGCACGATCCGGCCGTCGGCGGCGATGCACACCATCGCGTCGGGCCCAGCCTCCAGGATCGCGGCAAAGGTTCCCTCGGAGAGCGCAGCCAGTTGTGTCACAACTTGTATTGTAGCAGTAACTTACGGTAATAGCGGGGTGAGCGGGCACGATAATGCCTGCTTCGCGTCCAGGGTGAAGTAGAAGGTGGCGCCGCGGCCCACCGCGCCTTCGGCCCAGGCGCGCCCGCCGTGACGTTCCACTATCCGCCGGACGCTGGCCAGGCCCATGCCGGTGCCGGGGAACTCGGTGACCGCATGGAGCCGCTGGAACGGCTGGAACAGCTTGCCCGTGAAGGCGGGATCGAAGCCGGCCCCGTTGTCCCGCACATAACAGCAGACTCTGCCGTTCTCGGCGTCGGCGGTGCCGAACTCGATGACGGCACCGTCGCGCTTGGAGGTGTATTTCCAGGCGTTTTCGACCAGGTTCTGCACCACGGTATGGATGAGGGTGCGATCCGCGCTCACCCAGACGCCGTCCTGGATGGCGAAGCGGACCCGGCGGCCGGGCTCGGCCGCCCGCAGGTCACCGGCGATGGCGGCGACCTCCGGGCTGAGATCGACCGGTCCGAGGCTCATTTCCGCGCGCGATACCTGGGCCAGCAGCAGCAGGTCGTCGATGAGCGCGCCCATCCGCTCGGTGGCCGCCTGGATCCTCTCGATGAACCCGCGGCCGGTCTCGTCGAGACGGTCGCCGTAGTCCTCCGTCAGCGCCTCGCCGTACCCGCTCAACGCGCGCAGCGGGGAGCGCAGATCGTGGGCGACCGAATAGGTGAACGCCTCCAGGTTCTTGTTCGCCACCATCAGCTCGGCCGTACGCAGCTCGACGCGGGCCTCGAGCTCCACGTTGAGCGTCCGGATCTGGGCCTGGGCGTCGCTGAGGTCCTCGAGGATGTTGAGGCTCGCCTTGACCGCCGCCTCGGCCCTGAGGCGGTCGGCGGTCGCGTCCTCGAGGATGTTGAGGAGAGCGAGCTGCGTGTCCCTGAGCTGCTGACCCCCCTCGACGAAGTCCCCCATCCGTCATTCACCTCTGGCCGCGGCGCGCAGGTCCTCGATCTCCTTCTTGAGCTCGATCATGCGCAGCTCCCGGCCGACGGTGAGCTTCTGGAAGCGTTCCAGCTCGGCGAGCCGGTCGAGTTCCCGTGCCCGCTGTCGGGCTACCTCACTCTCGGCCCGCTTCTGGGCGGTGACGTCGCGGGCGGCGGCGAACACGCCGAGCACCGTGCCGGCCGCGTCCTTGTACACCGAGGCGTTGTAGAGCACGTCGGTCAGGTCACCGCCGGCGTGCCTGATGGTCAGCGGGTAATCGGTGACGAAGCCCCGCGCGAAGACCCGGCGGTAACCCTCGCGGGCCCGGTCCGGCTCGGTGAAGTAGTCCGAGAAGTCGGTGCCGACCAGACGCTCCCGATCCACCCCGGTCACCCGGACCGTCGCCTCGTTCACGTCGGTGATCTTGCCCGCCGCGCTGATCGTCACCAGCGGATCCCGGCTGGCCTCGATCAGGCTGCGGGCGTACTGCGACGCGGCGTTAGCCTGATCCCGGACGCGCTCGCGCTCGGTGATGTCGCGGGCGATCGTAGACGCGCCGACGACTCCGCCGGCCGCATCATGAATGGGCGAAACGGTGAGCGAGATCGCGATGGTCACGCCATCCTTCCGGCGCCGCGTGGTCTCGTAGGGGCCGATCCGCTCACCGCCGCGGATCCGGTCAAGGATCTCGGCCATCTCGTCGGGATGGTCGGGCGGTATCAGGAGCGAGATGGACTGCCCGATTATCTCCTCGGCCTGGTAGCCGTAGATCCGCTCGGCCGCCCGGTTCCAGGTCGTGATGACGCCATCCAGCGTCTTGCTGAGGATGGCGTCGTCCGACGAGTCGACGATAGAGGCCAGGAACTCCAGCTCGACCGCACGATGGCCCGGGCGCCGTGGACGCGTGGCCACGGGCCTGGCTGGCGAATCGCCCGCGTGCACCGTCATCAGAATCTCCCGCCGCGAATCAGCACGCACCGTGTCGAACCTACTTCGTACGGTTACATCATATCTGCTGCGGCATCCGGACTCGATCCAAGGTTATGAGCGAATAATCTTCGCAAATTGCAACTAAAGCCGCCGAAACCGGCAATTGGCACAAGGCTATTTTCCCGGCCATCCGGCTCGGGTCCTTTGACCCGGGCGGCCCGGGCGCGGGCGGTCAGCCGTCGTGGTCGGCGGGGTGCCGGACGGCGAAGGCGGCGGCCTCGGTGCGGCGGTGCATGCCCAGCTTGGCCAGCACCGAGGACACGTAGTTCTTCGCGGTCTTCTCCGCCAGGCACATGCGCCCCGCGATCTGGCGGTTGGTCAGTCCTTCGCCGATCAGCTCGAGCACCCGCCGCTCCTGCCCGGTCAGCACCGCCGCCGGATCCTCGCTGGCCATACGATCCCACAGCCGCGCCACTACCTGGCGTGACGTGGCCGTCCGGACGGCGCCCGCGGGGCCGGGGCCGGCCTGCCGCGGGACGAAGCCCCCGGCCCCTGACGTGATCGCACCGAGCAGGGCTCGCTGACCCGGGTCGGCTAGGGCCGGCCACAGGTCAACGGCGAGGGTAGTGCTCAGCTCGGCGTGCTCGCCGAGGGTCCGGCGCAGCATCTCCTGCACGCTGGTGACGCCGCCGTCAGGGTCGAGGACCTGCGGGTGGGCCAGCTCCTGGTTGACGCAGGCGAGCAACTGGCGGGTGAGGCTTGCCGCCCGTTCGGCGGCCAGCGTGATCTGCCCGAGGTCGCGGCGGGCCGACTCCAGCCGCCCGGGCCAGTCGGGTCCGGATGGGACGGCGAGTTCGGCCGAGGCGAAGGACGCGTGGCTGAGGATCACAGCGAGAAGGTTGTTGAAGTCGCGCGCGATCCCGCCCGCGAGCTGGCCCAGGCCTTCGATGCGCTGAGCCTGTCGCAACCGCGCCTGCCGCCGGTCTTCGGGAGATTCCCGGTCTTCGCGGCGTCCGGTGGCCGGATCGACCATGTGAAGTCATCCTCAGTTGTAATCATTACTAAGAGTGACATTATCACACGTTGAGTAGTTGGCCCCTCCCCGGGCGGATGCCCGGGGAGGGCGTTGGGCTGGGCGAACGCTATCCGGCGACGCCGCTGGCGTAGCGGGCGAAGGGGATGGTTCCGTCCCAGAGGTGGATGTGGCGGCCCTGGGAGAAGTCAGGACCGTAATGATCGAAAGCCATGAACCCCTTTCCTTCTCGCGTTCACTTCTCACGAGTTCCGTGAACTAATCACCACTATCCGTGTTGGCCGGGGTGCGCGCCAGAGGCGTATTCCCTGGGTATGGTCCCGTCATCCCACCGGGCCATTCCGCCCGGGCCAATCGGCTCCGGTCACTAGGCAATGCCGGTACCGAGAGCCGGGATATCCTGGTACCGGTGGCACCTGGCAGGCGGCCCGGCCCGGGGTCACGATGGGGAAGGTGAGCACCACCATGGACGCCAGGCGGAACGGGAATGCCGTCGTGCTGCGCCGCAACGAGCTGGCGGCATTTCTGCGGAGCCGGCGGGAGCGGGTCACGCCGGAGGACGTCGGGCTGCCGAGCGGGTCGCGGCGGCGGACGGCCGGGCTGCGCCGCGAGGAGGTCGCGCAGCTGGCCGGGGTCGGCGTGACCTGGTACACCTGGCTGGAGCAGGGACGCCCGATCCGGGCCAGCGTCAGCGTGCTCGAGGCGGTGGCCCGGACGCTGCGGCTGGACCCGACCGAGCGCCAGCACCTGTTCCGGCTGGCCGAGGTGCCGGACACGGCGCCGCCGGACCACGCCAGCCCGTCGCTGCGGCCGCAGATCCAGGTCGTGCTGGACGGGCTGAACCCGATGCCGGCCAGCGTGATGACCGAGCGGTTCGACATCCTGGCCTGGAACGCCGCCTACGCGACCCTGATCCCGCGTACGGCCGGGGACGCGCCCGCGGCCAGGAACGCCCTGCTTTACTGCTTCAGCAAGCCTGATTGCTGCAGCGTGCTGGAGAACCGGGACGACCAGAAGGCGGCGCTGGTGGCCCAGTTGCGCGCGGCCTACGGGCATCACGTCGGGGACCCGGCCTGGACCGCCTTCATCCGGCGGCTCGAGGCGGCCAGTCCCGAGTTCGCGGCCATGTGGGCCACCCAGGACGTGGCCCATCCGCACTACCACCGCAAGGTGTTCAGGCATCCGCTCTACCCGCGGCTCGAGATGACCTCGACCAGCTTCGCGGTACAGACCGCGCCCGGCACCCGGATGGTCGTCTACACCCCGGACAACGAGGCCACCCGGGCGGCGATGGAACGGCTGGTGGCGAACCCGGCCGAGCATCACTTCCCGTGCTGGCCGGCCCACCAGGCGCGGGCCCGCGAACTTCTTACAAACTGAGAACCAACCAGGCTAATCCACCTCAGAAGCACTCAGGCTACTCCAAACTAACTCTCAGTTACCGATTTCTCTGTTCGGTACGCGAACCACGGGTCGCGGCCATACAATCGATTACGCTGTAAGCACAGGTTGTTACTTGCATTATGTTCCGGAGCACCGGAAACGACATTGCTAACCTGACTCCCATCACCGCCACCCGTCACACCGTCAACGCCGCGGCCGCGAGCACGGATAGTGATCGGGAACCATCACCCGTTCGGTATGAACGGTTGTGATTTTTCTGTTTTTCCTGGGGTAGCGGAGCTACGGAGGAGCAGTTCAAAGGGGAACTATGACGCCGGTTATTGGCATAACCACATACGAGGATCACGGGTCCTGGCGTGGCTGGTCGGCCAGGGCTGCGATTCTTCCTTACGTGTACGTCGACGCGGTGCGGCGTAGCGGGGGGCGGACCGTCCTGTTGCCGCCGGGCGACGACGGCGACGAGGCCAGCGCCACCGTGGCGGGCCTGGACGGCCTGGTGGTCACGGGCGGCCCTGACATCGACCCGGTCCGGTACGGCACGGCGCGGCACCCGCGCACGCAGCCGCCGGTGACGCTGCGGGACACCTGGGACCTCGCCGTCACCGGCCACGCGCTGCGGCAAGGCGTGCCACTGCTCGCGATCTGCCGCGGCATGCAGGTCCTGAACGTCTGCCGGGGTGGCACGCTGCACCAGCACGTGCCGGACCTGCACGGGCACGAGCGGCACGACGGACCGCCGAACGGGTTCGGCCTGCATCAGGTGCGGATCAGCCCGGACAGCGCGCTGGCCACGATCTTGCCCGGGGACGACACCTACGAGGTGCCGACCAAGCACCACCAGTCGGTCGACCTGCTCGGCGACGGCCTCAAGGCGGTGGCCTGGGAGCGAGACGGCACGATCGAGGCGGTCGAGCCGGGTCCCTCCGAGCTCGACGATTTCGCCGGTTTCGTGCTGGGCGTGCAGTGGCACCCTGAGCAGGGCAGCGACCTGCGTGTCTTCAGCGCACTCGTGAGCGCGGCCAGCGAAAAGGCCGCCGCCCGGACCACGGTACTCGCGCCTATGATCTAATCTTTCTTCGTTACGTTGCCTCAGATGGCAATGTCATTTCTTGTATCAGGAGCTAAGAACGTGCCGGGAGGGTCCCCCGCCATCACCGCGGCGGTCTTCCGCGCGGTACGAACGGGGAACGCCTTCGAGGAGACCGTCGAGCGCCTGCTCGAAGGGGTCAAGCTAGGCGTCTACGCGCCCGGTGACCGGCTGCCCCCGGAACGGGAACTCACCCGCAGGCTGGGCATCAGCCGGATCACCCTGCGGGAGGCGCTGCGCGAACTGGCCGCCGCTGGGTACGTCGAGACCAAGCGCGGCCGGTTCGGCGGCACCTTCATCTTGCGCCAGCCCGAGCCGATGGTGCACGACGAGCTCACCAGGACCGCCCGGGACATGGGTTCCCAGCTCGACGACGCGCTGACCTTCCGCCGGGTGGTGGAGACCGGCGCGGCCGAGATGGCCGCCCGGGCCAGCCTGACCATGCAGCAGCGGGAGAACCTGGCCGAGTGCCTGGTCGCCGTGAACGCCTGCGAGCCGGCCGGCTACCGTCCGGCCGACACCCGCCTGCACCTGGCCATCGCCGACGCGGCGGGTTCGCCGCTGCTGACCGCGAGCGTGGTCGAGGCCCGGGTCCAGCTGGTCGACCTGCTCAACGCCATCCCCATGCTCGTGCGCAATCTGGAGCACGCCAACGTCCAGCACGCCGCCATCGTGCGCGCCATCTTGGCCGGCGATCCCGAGCGCGCCCGCCGGGCGATGGAAGAGCACGTGGCCGGAACCGCCGCGCTGCTCCGCGGCTTCCTGGGTGAATCAGCGTAACGCGCCTGTAGCGGGCAGGTAACGCCACTCTCGCCGCTCTTGACACACTCCCCAGCACGGTGCGTGAATACCTTCATTCAATGGATCGCATCCATCCATATGTGCTGGTTCCCCCTAGGGAGATCGCATGGCCGACGACATTGCCGCCGCCTCGACGGCGAGCGAGGACGAGCGCCGCCTGCACGAACTCGGCTACGCACAGGAACTCATGCGGCGGATGTCCGGGTTCTCGAACTTCGCCGTCTCGTTCACGATCATCTCGATCCTGTCCGGCTGCCTGACCCTGTACTACTTCGGCATGGACGAGGGCGGCCCGGCCATCATCGTCTGGGGCTGGCCGGTCGTCGGGATCATGACCCTGCTCGTGGGGCTGTCCATGGCCGAGGTCTGCTCCAGCTTCCCGACGGCGGGCGGCCTGTACTACTGGTCGGCCAAGCTGGCCCCCAGGAACGGCCCGGCCTGGTCCTGGTTCACCGGCTGGTTCAACTTCCTCGGCCAGGTCGCGGTCACCGCGGGCATCGACTTCGGCGCCGCGGTGTTCATCAACTTCCTGTTCAGCCTGTGGTTCAACTTCGACACGACGACGCGCTGGCACACGATCGTGATCTATGCCGCCGTGCTGCTGATACACGGCCTGCTGAACCAGTTCGGCATCCGGCTGGTGGCGCTGCTGAACGACGTCAGCGTCTGGTGGCACATCACCGGCGTGCTAATCATCGTCGGCGCGCTGATCTTCGGCCTGAAGGCGGGCGCGCACCACGCCTCGGCCGGGTTCGTCTTCGGGCACCTGGAGAACCTGTCCGGATTCCACATCGGCTACTGGTACATCCTGCCGGTCGGGCTGCTGATGGCCCAGTACACCTTCACCGGGTACGACGCCTCGGCCCACATGACCGAGGAGACGCACAACGCGGCGCGCAGCGGCCCGCGCGGCATCGTCATGTCGATCCTGATCTCGCTGATCGCCGGCTGGATCCTGCTGATCGGCGTCACGTTCGCGATCCAGAAGGGGAGCTACGCGACCGAGGCGGCGGCGGGCACCGCGGCGCCGGGCCAGATCTTCATCGACTCGATCGGCCGGACCGGCGCCGAACTGCTGCTGCTGATCGTGATCGGCGCCCAGCTGTTCTGCGGGATGTCCTCGGTCACGGCGAACTCCCGGATGATCTACGCGTTCTCCCGCGACGGCGCGCTGCCGGGATCGTCGCTGTGGAGCATGGTGAACAAGCGGACCAGGACGCCGACCAACGCGATCTGGCTGGCGGCCGGCGGCGCGCTGATCCTCGGGCTGCCGTACCTGTGGAACGCCGCCGCCTACGGCGCGGTGACCTCGATCGCGGTCATCGGCCTGTACATCGCGTACGTGCTGCCCACCTTCCTGCGGCTGCGCCAGGGCGAGAACTTCAAGCGCGGCCCCTGGCACCTGGGCCGGTGGAGCTACCTGATCGGCTGGACGGCCGTGGTCTGGGTCGTGATCATCTTCTTCCTGTTCATGCTGCCGCAGTTCGGCCCGATCAACTTGACCACGTTCAACTACGCGTGCATCGCGGTCGCCGCGGTGATCGGGTACGCCGGCATCTACTGGCTGGTCTCGGCCAAGAACTGGTTCAAGGGCCCGAAGGTGCAGGGCTCGGCCGAGGAACTGGCCGCGATCGAGCGGGAGCTTTCCGTCTGATGCCCGGGCCGACGAGCGGCGAAGGCAGGCGGCCCGGCCTGCTGACGCTGGAGCAGGTGCGGGTCGCGGTCAGCGAGGGCGAGGTCGACACGGTCGTGCTCGCCTTCACCGACATGCAGGGGCGGCTGCAGGGCAAGCGCCTGTCGGCCGAGTTCTTCCTGGAGGAGGTGGCCGAGCACTTCTCCGAGGGCTGCAACTACCTGCTGGCCGTGGACGTGGAGATGAACACGGTCGACGGGTACGCCATGTCGTCCTGGGAGCGCGGCTACGGCGACTTCGTCATGGTGCCGGATATGAGCACGCTGCGCAGGCTCCCGTGGCACCCGGGCAGCGTGCTGGTCATCGCCGACCTGACCTGGCTGGACGGCGCGCCGGTGGTGGCCTCGCCGCGGCAGATCCTCAAGGCGCAGACGGACCGGCTGGCCGAGCGCGGCTGGACCGCGTTCGTCGGCACCGAGCTGGAGTTCATCGTCTACCAGGACACGTACGAGCAGGCCGCGGCGCGCGATTACCGGGACCTCACCCCGGCCAACCAGTACAACGTGGACTACTCGATCCTGGGCACCTCGCGGGTCGAGCCGCTGCTGCGCCGGATCCGGCTGGAGATGGCCGGGGCCGGCCTGTACGTGGAGTCGGCCAAGGGCGAGTGCAACCTCGGCCAGCACGAGATCGCGTTCCGCTACGCGGAGGCGGTGACCACCTGCGACAACCACTCGCTCTACAAGACCGGGGCGAAGGAGATCGCGGCCCAGGACGGGAACAGCATCACGTTCATGGCCAAGCCGAACGCGCGCGAGGGCAACTCCTGCCACATCCACCTGTCGCTGCGTGGTTCGGCCGACGGTGCCCCGGTGATGGCCGGGGACGGGGCTTTCGGGCTGTCCAAGCTAGGTGAGCACTTTCTGGCGGGACAGCTGGCGGCGCTGCGCGAGCTGGCGCTGTGCTACGCGCCCAACGTCAACTCCTACAAGCGCTTCGTGCCCGGCAGCTTCGCCCCCACCTCGGTCCGGTGGGGGCCGGACAACCGGACCTGCGCGCTGCGGCTGGTCGGGCACGGGCAGTCGTTGCGGGTGGAGAACCGCGTCCCGGGCGGCGACGTGAACCCTTACCTGGCGGTGGCCGCGATGATCGCGGCCGGGTTGCACGGCATCGACCAGGAGCTGCCGCTCGAGCCGCCGATGACCGGCAACGCCTACGCCGACGACGCCCCGCACGTGCCGCACACCCTGCGCGATGCCCTGGAGGAGTGGGAGAAGAGCGAGCTGGCCCGGGAGACGTTCGGGGCGGAGGCGGCGGAGCACTACGCCAACTACGCCCGGGTCGAGCTGGCCGCCTATGACGCCGCGGTGACCGACTGGGAGCTGCGGCGCAGCTTCGAGCGCCTGTAACGGGGGTCTTCCGGAACATGTCTGTCTTTACCGTGCTCAATCCCGCGACCGAGGAGCCGGTCACCACCGTGACCCAGGCTTCTTTGGAAGAGACCGATGAGGCCATCGCCCGGGCCTCGGCCGCGCTGCCCGCGTGGCGCGCGGTCGCACCCGGGGACCGGGCCCGTATGCTGCGCGCGTTCGCGGCGGCGGTGGACGCGGCGTCGGAGGAACTGGCCGGGCTCGAGGTAGCCGGCTCGGGCCATCCCATCGGGGCCGCCCGGTGGGAGGCCGGGCAGGTCCGCGACGTGCTGATGTACTACGCGGCGGCGCCGGAACGGCTGAGCGGCCGGCAGATCCCGGTCGCGGGCGGGCTCAACGTCACCTTCCACGAGCCGGTCGGCGTGGTCGGGCTCATCGTGCCGTGGAACTTCCCGATGCCGATCCTGTCCTGGGGCATGGCCCCCGCGCTGGCCGCGGGCTGCACCGTGGTGGCCAAGCCGGCCGAGGCGACCCCGCTGACCGCGATGCGGATTGCTTCGCTGGCGCTCGAGGCGGGGCTCCCTGAGGGCGTATTCCAGGTACTGCCGGGCAAGGGCAGCGTGGTGGGGCAGCGACTGGTCGACCATCCCGCGGTGCGGAAGATCGTGTTCACCGGGTCGACCGAGGTGGGCCAGCGGATCATGGCCGACTGCGCGCGCCAGGTCAAGCGGCTGACCCTGGAACTCGGCGGCAAGAGCGCCAACATCATCTTCGCCGACGCCGACCTGGAGAAGGCGGCGGCGACCGCGCCGTACGCGGTGTTCGACAACGCCGGGCAGGACTGCTGCGCCCGGTCCCGGATCCTGGTCCAGCGCTCGGTGCTGGATACGTTCATGGAGCTTTTCGAGACGGCGGTTGGCGGCGTGGTGGTCGGTGACCCCGCGTCGGCGGCGACCGAGATGGGGCCGCTGATCTCGGCCGCGCACCGTTCGCAGGTGGCCTCGTATGTGCCATCCGGTGCCCCGGTCGCCTTTCGCGGGCACGCGCCGTCCGGGCCTGGGTTCTGGTATCCGCCGACCGTGCTCGCGCCGGTCGGGCCGGACGACCCGGCCTACACCGAGGAGGTGTTCGGCCCGGTGGTGACCGTGACGCCGTTCTCCGACGAGGCGGAGGCGGTGGCGATCGCCAACGACACGCCGTACGGTCTTTCCGGCTCGATCTGGACCAGGGACGTGGGCCGCGCCATCCGGGTGGCCCGGGCGGTGGAGACCGGCAACCTGTCCGTGAACTCGCACTCCTCGGTGCGGTACTGGACGCCGTTCGGCGGCTTCAAGCAGTCCGGCCTGGGCCGCGAGCTCGGCCCGGACGCCCCGGACGCCTTCACCGAGACCAAGAACGTCTTCATTTCTACGGAGGACTGATGAGATTTGACGGACGGACGGTCGTCATCACCGGGGCGGGGAGCGGGATCGGGCTGGCGGCGGCGCGGCGGTTCGGGTCCGAGGGCGCGCACGTGGTCGCGGTCGACGTGGACGACGCGGCCGGGGAGAAGGCCGCGGCCGAGACCGGCGGTCTTTACGTGCACGCCGACGTGACGTCTTCGGATGATGTGGCCGCGGCGTTTCGCGCGGCGCATGACACGTACGGCTCGGTCGACGTGGCGTTCAACAACGCGGGCATCTCCCCGCCCGACGACGACTCGATTCTGGATACGGGGCTCGACGCCTGGCGGCGGGTGCAGGAGGTCAACCTGACCTCGGTCTACCTGTGCTGCAAGGAAGCTCTTGGGTACATGCGGGCGCAGGGGAAGGGGGCGATCGTGAACACCGCGTCGTTCGTCGCGGTGCTGGGCTCGGCCACCTCGCAGATCTCCTACACCGCGTCCAAGGGCGGCGTGCTGGCCATGTCGCGCGAGCTCGGCGTGCAGTTCGCCCGCGAGGGCATCCGGGTCAACGCGCTGTGCCCCGGACCGGTGAACACGCCGCTGCTGCGCGAGTTGTTCGCCGCCGACCCGGAGCGGGCGCAGCGCCGCCTGGTGCACGTGCCGATGGGGCGGTTCGCCGAGGCTGAGGAAATCGCCGCCGCGGTGGCCTTCCTGGCCAGCGACGACGCCTCGTTCATCACCGCTTCTACGTTCCTGGTCGACGGGGGGATCTCGGGGGCGTACGTGACGCCGCTGTAATGCCGCCGCGCCGCGCGTGAACTTACCAGAACTTACCAAGGCGATCGTGGTAAGTTCTGGTAAGTTGAAGCGGCCGATTGGGGCAGGTCATGGACCTGGATGAGGTCATCACCGGGTTGCGGCTGGCTGGTGCGGAGTTCGAGGACGTCGAGGCTAAGCGCGCAGCGGGCGGCGTTCCTGAGAGCCTCGTTTCTACGCTCGCCGCGTTCGCGAATGCACGCGGCGGCCTTGTCATCCTCGGTCTCGACGAGCGGCAGGGGTTCGCCGCCACTGGCGTGCCGGATGCGACGGCGACGCGGAACGCCGTCGTGAGCACCGCACGGGAGAAGCTGACTCCCCCGCCGACGATGAGCGTCGAGATCGCGCCGTTCGAGGGCGTCAACCTAGTCGTCGCGGAGGTCGAGCCGCTACCGCCCGCGCAACGCCCCTGCTACGTGACGTCCAAGGGCCTCTACGGCGGTGCCTACGTCCGGGTGGGCGACAGCGACCAGCGGATGACGCCGTATGAGATCGACCGCTTGCGGGAGAATGCAGCCCAGCCGCGCTGGGATGACGAACCCGTTCTCCAGGCCACCCTGCAGGATCTCAACCGGGACTCCTACTCACGGCTCGTCGAGAACGCGCGCCGGCGTTCGCCGCGGGTCTTCGCGAATGCCACCGAGGCGGATGCCCTCGCAATGCTGGGCGTACTGGTTCGCAATGACGGCATCCTCATGCCGTCGCTCGCGGGACTGCTGAGCGTCGGCCGGTTCCCGCAGCAGTTCTTCCCGCAGCTGATGCTCTCGGTTGCGGTGTACCCGCACGCTGAGCGCGGCCGGAGCGGGCCAGGGGGCATCCGGTTTCTCGACAGCGCCGCGCTGGGCGGCGCCGTTCCCGACATGGTGGTGGATGCTCTCCAGGTTGTGCAGCGGAACATGCGCGTCGTCAGCCGTGTCATTGACGCCGGACGCTTGGACCAGTGGGAAATCGAGCCGGAGGTCATCCGCGAGGCCATCGTCAATGCCCTGATGCACCGGGACTACAGCCCGCAGGCGCGAGGCACTCAGGTGCAGGTGGACGTGTTCCCCGACCGTGTCGAGGTCTCCAGCCCAGGTGGGCTCTTCGGCAACGTCAGCCTGGAGGGCCTAGGCGAGAGCGGCACGTCGTCGTCTCGGAACCCGCGCCTGGCGGCACTGCTGCAGGAGGTAGGAGACCCGGTGACCGGGCGACCCGTGGCCGAGAACCGCGGATCCGGGGTCAGCCTGATGATCGACCGGGTCCGGCAGGACACCGGAGTTGTCCCGATCTTCACGGCCAACCTCGACCAGTTCCGCGTGGTCATCCCGCGCGGTTCCCCGGTGACCCCCGAGTTCCTCGAAGCGTTGGGTCAGCATGTGGACGTCACTCGGCTATCTGACACCCAGGTTGCGGTCCTAGCGCTCGCCCACTCGGGCTACGACGTCGACCCGGCTCTGTTCCGCAGGCTGGGCCTTCCACCCGGCGAGGCACGAAAAGAACTGGCCAATCTCGTGGCGCTCGGCCTGCTGCGCTCGCGCAAGGCCCGCGATGACGGTCCGTACCGGCTCAGCGTGGACCTGAGTTCCGGTAGCCAGGTGCCCCCTCCGCCGCAATTGCCTGGCAACGGCCTGGGGACAACGGTCATGGCCGCATTGCACGAAGTCGGGGACGCGAGCCGGGAGGAACTCCAGCAGGCTACCGGTGTGACCCGTAGCCGCCTGACAAGCGTGCTCCAGGAACTCGTCGATCTCGGGTTCGTCGAGGCCACCGCGCCTCCGCACAGCCCCAACCGTCGTTACCGCGCGATCCGCTGACCCGAGCCTCAATCTGTAACGCCGATCACGGTGTCTCCAGCAGTTCCCAGCCGTCCCGGGTAGAGCCGGTCTGAATTAACAGCCAGAAAGTTTCTCAGAGTTTCTAGAAGTATCTGTAATGCCGGGCGAACCGAGAAACTAAAAGCCATCCTCGAGGGCATCTGGCGCCAGGTCGTCAATAACGCCTGTTACGATCGCGCGGGCCGCCCGTCCGTAACTGGCCACTCCCGACATCTGGTCGAAGATGCCGTTGTACAGGTCGATCTCCTGCGGCTGGGCAAGGTTCAGTTCTGCCGAGAACGTCTCAACCATCACCCTGTCGTTGTCCAGCAGCCAGAACCCGTGTGCCGGCGCGACCACGTAAGCGGTCTCGAAGCCGATGACGCCGAGCCGCACGTTAGGCAGCGCGGCGAACGAGATCAGCCGGTCCAGTTGCCCGAGCATCACCTCGGGCGCGCATAGCCGGTACCGCAGCGTGGCCTCGGTCAAGATGAAATGGAAGCGCTTGTCAGGCCGGTACAGCATCTCCTGACGCTGCACGCGGGCGCGTACCGCATCATCGATGTCGTTGGGCACTTTGAATACGGTGATGCTCTGCGCGAAGCGGGCGCGGGCATACTCTGCCGTTTGCAGCAGCCCCGGAATGAATGTGGGTTCAAACGCCCGGAACAGACGCGTTTTCGCGTCTAGGTCGGCAATCTCGTCCTGATGGGGACGCAGCCCGATTTTGAGCTGCCGCTGCCATTCAGCGTGCTGGACTTCCAGAGTATGCAGCGAGGCGAGCAGTGATTCTGTCTCAGCTCCGGCATGGGTCACGCTGGCCCAACCGCGGATGTCCTCATCGGTGGGGGTCTGTCGGCCGTTCTCTAGCTTGGAGACCTTCGAGGCAGGCCAGGACAGCGAGTCCGCGACCTGCCGACCGGTCAGGCCGGCCTGCTGGCGAAGCTCGCGGAGTCGCTGTCCCAGCGCGTGGCGTGCCTCATGAACGCTGAGGACACTGCTCGTTCTGCTCGGAGGCAAAGTCTTCCCGTCGAACCGCGCGATGCCAGGCAGCATCACGCCAATATCCGTGCTGCACGATCACTGCCGGGTCCTCGATCACCTCACCTCCGAGGAAATGCTCTTCGGCGTCGAAGTGCATCATGATCAGCAGCCGCGAGTCGAACAGCCAGTAATCGTAGTCCGGCAGGTCGCGGGCTTGATCTCGGGTCAGGTAGCGGATGTATTCGCCGGCCTCGTTGGTGTACTGCGAGCAGAACACGCCGAAGCGGCTGTAGTCGGTCAGCGGCACGCTCACCACGCGGACACGCGAGAACTGGCGCCCCTCGGCGGTCGCCGCACGGATCATCGACAGCCAGTTCTGAAACCAGGCCATGTCAACCGGCGCTTCCTCTACGAACTGGGCTAGGGCCTTCGCCTCGTTCGGCGAGTAGTAATAATCTCGCGTCTCCAAGCGGAAGGCGGTGTGCTCGAACGTGCGGAAGAGCTTGGTGAATTCTTCACCAATGAGGAGGCTCAGCGAACCTCCTCCGCGAAGCGCAGGACATCGGCGGGGATCTCGATCACAGCCTCACCGGGCGGGATGTCGCCCAGTTCCGCCAGCGCCACCGGGTCGGTTACGACCCATCCCTGGGCGATGTAGGTCTTACGGTCTGTCCGGTCGGTCGCGAACAGTGTCGGCGATTGTCCCTCCTGGGAGTCAGGGTCTTTGCCGAGGAATCGTACGTGCATGAGATGACCCTCCATGCTCGAATGATAGAGAAACATTCTCATCTATCGTCCACCCGGCGCACCCGGCAGTCAAGCCGGCAACAGAACGCCTTCTCGCGACGCTCACGGGATGCATTTGCGGAGCGAGTCCATGGTGTCGAGCCAGGCCGGGCAGGGTAGTCACCAGGCTCGCCCTTCTCGTCGCGCTGTCAAAGTAACCGTAGACCGCGTCTACCCGGCCGGGATGCCGATGACCTCCACGTCGATGCCGTACGTGCCGAGGATCCTGGCGGCGTGGGCCAGGGTGGCCTGGGAGAACGGGAACAGCGTGTCGGGCGTGAGTCCTCTGCCCTTCGGCATCAGGATGGCGTACACGACCTTCGCCGGCTTGAAATCGGCGGCTAGGCTCCGGCCGTGGGACAGTTCAGCGGCCGTCTCGACGAAGCGCTCTCGCACGGCCGGAGGTCCGGCGACCAGGCTCTGTGCCGAGATCAGGCCCTGGGAGAACAGGTGGCTGAGCGGCGCGGACCCTTCGGCGCGCTTGACGTGGATGAGCTCGTTGCCTGGGCCGAGCAGGTCGCAAATCTCCAGCGGGCTGCGCACTCCTAGCGGGTCGCGCACCACCCGGCTCTTGTCCAGGCACAGATACCGGCCCAGGGACGACGCCGCGACGTAGCAGTTGTAGTCGTACTCGGTCCGTCTTTCGGTTAGCGACCACGGCGGCAGGCTTATCGTCGGCGTGGCGGGGAAGAGCCGAGCGATCGCGTCGCGCGAGGCGCGGATGTAGTCGGCGCCGATCTCGAACCAGTCGCCGTCCATGAGGAAGAACCGGCGCGCTCCGACGGACACGCTGGCCTCGAGCCACTTGTCCGCCCGCGCAGAAGCCAGTACTTCCTTCCCGGCTTCGTCGTCATTCAGGCACACCTGACCGCAGCGCAGCGCGTTGACCCGCTCGCCGTCACGCTGCACGCGCGTACGGCGGAGGATATCCGTCATCTCCAGGGACGGAACAGGATCGGTCCGGGCATTGCCGATCCTGATTGTGAAAGTGTGGGCTTGCCCGAAGTGCTGGAGCACCGATGTCGGCACGACCGGGATCAGCCGTTCGCCGACATCTGCCACAGGCGCGGCGAGAAGCTTCTCCAGCTCATCGTCGAGTATCGCTTTCGTGTCGGCGTCGGCCACTGGCTGGACGTACTCGATGAACTCGAGCGCCGGATCCGGTTCTTCGTCCCGGCAGACCCGCGCGCACTCGCGGATATCCGCGACGAGCGCGTCTGGCTCGACTCCGAACCGCATCCGCAAGCCGACAGATCCTTCCACGTTGACCACGCGGTCGCTCGCCGATGAGAAGGTGACCTTGAGATTCTTGGCGCATCCCCCGATCCGCCGGATGATCTCCACGTTCTCCGCGACTCCGAGCATCCAGACGGGTGCGCCTGCGGCGACAACCGTGGAGTCGGTCCGGCCACGGGCGTTGGCTCTCCGTCGCACGAGGTCCTTCACCTGGCCGCCGTCGAGGCGGCGGATCAGGAAGCTCAGCCCGAATCGCTGGTCCGTCAGCTCATCGGGAATCAGCCGGTAGCCGTTCCCGTAGCTCAGCGCGTACGCGTTCCCGTCGATGTCGAGCAGCAGCACCCCGCCGCAGCGGCGTTCGCTGTAGGCCAGGTCAAGGCCCGTCGTGGTGGCGAACTCCCCCGTCCACTCGGCCTCTTTCTCTTCTTCCTGGATCCCGATCAAGACGGCGGGAGCTTCGGCGACCTCGATGAACTCGATGTCCGCGTGTCGCTCATCGAGCGACTGTTCGCTGACGTACTGTGTATAAGCATCGAACATTTCTTCGTGGCTGCCGCGCACGCCCCGAACGAACCGGTACAGCGTCGCGAGCCGCGTCTTGGGTCGGTTCATGGCGATGAAGGTAGAAGAAAGAAGCCAAGTTCAGCGCTGGAGATGTTGATAACCCGGGTTATCAACATCTCAACTGCCGAGGGAGACGGCGCCCGGTTTCGCGGCCTCACCCGTCTCGTGCCCCGGCCTGGCAGGCGGGCCCGGCACGCTGGGCGCCTCAGCGGCCGCTCCCGCACCACCGGCACCAGTCGCCGCGCGGTCCCGGGCCCGCCGCCAACCACGGCAATGCTCCATCGTCGTAGTCCTGAGGACGCGTCGGGAAATAAACCGCAGAGTCTCCTTCGCGAGCCTTGATCGCGGCCAGTTCTGGCGTATAAGCGGCCGGGCTCCTGCCCACGCTGGCGTGATCACTCCCGGAACCGTTCCTGCCGGACTCGGAGGCGAATACGATTGCCAGTCACAGCCAGGTATTTCATGATCGCGAAGGATCTACTACGGAAAATGATATAAAAGCCTTCGCGATCATGAAAAACGCTGCCCGAGGCGCAGCCGGGCCGCCAGTAACCAGCTCACACCAAGACATCGGGTTATATTTCGACGCGCACTGACCACCACGATGCTCCATCGTCGTGGTTCAGCAGCCCGGCCCCGGAAGCCGGAACGCGATCAGGCGCACCACACGCACCAACCGCACCGCGCCTCAGGCGCCCACTGCGGACAAGCCGGGCCGAAGAGGATGATCTACGGGACAGGCCCTAGTCGGGCATATGACACTAATTCTGCTGTTCGGTCACGGAATGGTTGAAATCAAGGCGGCTCGCATCGCTATGGCTGGGTAATTTTTACGGACAGGCGCGCCCGCTCGTTCGGCTTAATAGTTTAAAAGGGATGTGGAGGCGGCGCGCAACGGGCGGGCTGGCCGGTAGCGGCGCGGGAGGCCGTTTCATGAGCTTGCGCGGTGCTCGGCGTGACCGCGCTAGTGCGGCACACGCCGTACTTTCCGTAACGGGTTCAGCGTGCGCAGCGAGATGGTGACCGGCATCGCGCGCAGCTCGGCCAGGACGGCCTCGCTGTACTCCGAGCCGATGTCGGTCAGCACGTAGCCGAACTCGTCCCTGGTCCGCAGCAGCTGGCCCTCCACGTTGACACCGTGGTCGGCCAGCACCCGGTTGACCGCGGCGAGGACGCCGGGGACGTTCCGGTGCAGGTGGACCAGGCGGTGCGTGCCGCTGCCGGCCGGCAGCGCGATCTCCGGCAGGTTCACGCTGAGCGAGGTGGCGCCCGAGGCCATGTAGTCGGCCAGCTTGCCCGCGACGAACTCGCCGATGTCCTGCTGGGCCTCCTCGGTGGAGCCGCCGATGTGCGGGGTGAGGATGACGTTCGGCAGCCCGCGCAGCGCGGAGACGAACTCGTCGCCCTTGCCCTTCGGCTCCTCGGGGAAGACGTCGATGGCGGCCCCGGCGATGTGCCCGGACTCGATGTTGCGGCCCAGCGCGGCGTGATCCACCACGAAGCCGCGGCACAGGTTCAGGAACAGCGACCGCGGGCGCATCAGGGCGAACTCGGCCTCGCCGAAGAAGCCGCGGTTGCTGTCCCGGCCGTCCACGTGCAGGGTGACGGTCTCCACCGACTCGAGCAGCTCGGCCAGGGTCGAGCAGCGGCGCGCGTTGCCGAGTGCCAGCTTGTCGGCGATGTCGTAGAAGTACACGGACATGCCGAGGTTCTCGGCCAGCACCGATAGCTGGGTGCCGATGTTGCCGTAGCCGACGATGCCCAGCTTGCGGCCGCGCACCTCGTGGCTCCCGGCCGCGGACTTGTCCCAGTGGCCCGCGTGCATCTGGGTGTTCTTCTCCGGCAGCCGCCGGGCCAGCGCGATGATCTCGGCCAGCGCGAGCTCGACCACGCTGCGGGTATTGGAGAACGGCGCGTTGAACACCGCCACGCCGCGGCTGCTCGCCGCGGCCAGGTCGATCTGGTTGACCCCGATGCAGAAGGCGCCGATCGCCACGAGGCCGGGCGCGGCGGCCAGGACACGTTCGGTGACCTGAGTGCCGGATCGGATGCCGAGCAGGCTCACGCCGCGGACGGCCTCGATCAGCTCGTTCTCGTCCAGGGCACGCGTCAGCGTGTCGACCTGATAACCCGCTTTGACCAGCCGAGTCGACGCGTCAGGGTGGATGTTCTCGAGCAGCAATGCCCTCGTCGTCACCAGAATATGCGCCTTTCCCATCATTAACCCGGGTCCCGTGAGCGGACCAGGTACATCCCCGTAGGCCGGTTTCCTTTATACCTAACGGGATGCCGTGACCGCCCCGGTCAGCTCGTCCGGGGCCGCGGAGTCCTCAGCAGCGGGGTCGCTTTCGCTCAGGTCGCGGAGCCTGGCCCGGACCTCGTCGGCGAGCGCATGCGGGAGCCGGTCAAGAACCGTGACGGCCTCGCGCCAGGCGGCGGCGGCACCCTCGCGGTCACCCTCGGCCAACAGCGCGTCACCGAGCCCGGTGAGCGAGTTACCCTCACCGAACGGGGCGGTGATTTCGCGGTAGGCCTCGACGGCCCGGGTGTAGTGGGTCTTGGCCTGGGTGAAGTCCCCCAGCTTCAGGTAGACGAAGCCGATGCTGTCCAGGGTGTCGGCGGCGCCGCCGCGGTGACCCGACTCACGGTGCAGGCCCAGTGCCCGCTGGCAGTGGACGAGCGCCTGGTCGTACTGGCCCAAGTGGGCGTACAGCCAGCCGACCCCGTTCTCCAGGGTGGCCTGGGTCCACCAGTGCCCCACCGCCTTGAGCATCCGCAGCGCGTCCAGCGCGACGGCCAGCGCCTCGGTGAAGCGCTGCTGCTTCTCCAGCATGCCGGCCAGGCCGTTGAGCACGTAGGCCTCGTTGGCCCGGTCGCCGAGCCCGCGGAACAGGTCCAGGGCCTGCCGGACGTGCGGGTCGGCCGCCTCGTAGTCGTCCATCTCGGCGAGCGCGTGGCCGAGCAGGTAGTGGGCGTGGGCCAGGGCCAGCGGGTCGCCGAGCCTGGTCGCCGTGGCCAGCGCGATCTGCTGGGTGGCCGCGTAGTCCCGCCACCGGCCGCGGCGGGAGAAGAACGGGGCGAGCGTCCACGGGATCTGCCAGGCGTGCGTGGCGAAGCCGCTAGCGTCGGCGTAGCTGGTCAGGGCGAGCAGGACCGGGACCTCGGCCTCGAACCAGGCCATGGCCTGGTCCTTGTCCGCCATCTCGGCGGGCAGCACGCCCGGCTGCGGACCGGTGAGCGACAGCGGGGAACGGCCCGGGCTGAACCGGCTGGAGGCCGTCATCGCGGTGTGCAGGTAGTGGTCGAGGACCCGCTCGGCCGCGGCTCGCCGCTCGGGCTCCGGGTCGAACCGCTCGGCCGCCTCGGCCGCGTAGGCGCGGAGCAGGTCGTGGAACGTGAACCTGGCCGGCAGGTACTCGGCGACCATGTGGGCCCGGGCCAGTTCACGCAGCGCGGTGCCGGCCTCGGACCGGGGCATCGCGGTCAGGCTGGCCGCCGCGGACAGCGAGATGTCCGGCCCCGGATGCAGGCCGAGCAGGCGGAACATCCGCGCCGCGTTCTCGGAGAGCTGATCGTAGGACCAGGAGAACACGGCCCGCACGCTGGTCATCACGTCCCCGGCCTCGAGCGCGTCCAGCCGGCCGCGGGCGTCCCGCAGCTCGGCGGCGAGCTCGGCCAGCGGGCGCTTGGGCCGGGCGGCGGCGCGGCCGACCGCGATGCTGAGGGCCAGCGGGAGGCAGGCGCACGACTGGGTGATCTCGGCCGCGGCCTCGGGCTCGGCCGCCACCCGTTCGTGGCCGAGCCTGCGGGCGAGCATCTCCCGGGCTTCGGCGTCGCTGAGCACGTCCAAGGTGAGCGGCACCGCGCCTTCCGCGGCGACCAGCCCGGTCAGCTCGTTGCGGCTGGTCACCAGGACCAGGGAGCCGGGCGAGCCGGGCAGCAGCGGCCGCACCTGGGCCACGTCGCGCGCGTTGTCCAGGACGATGAGCACCCGCTTGCCGTCCAGCAGGCTGCGGAACAGCGCGGACCGGCAGTCGGTGTCGGACGGGATCCGGTGCGGCGCCACGCCCAGCGCGTCGAGGAAGAAGCGCAGCGCCGTGGCCGGGTCGGCCGGAGTCGTGGCCGGGCCCAGGCCACGCAGGTTGACGTACAGCTGGCCGTCGGGGAACCGCCGGGCGACCTGACGGCCGAACCGGACGGCGAGCGCGGTCTTGCCGGTTCCCGCCGCGCCCGAGATGGCCACGATCGGCACGGTCTGGCCGGATCCATCCGGCAGCATCGCCTGCAGCAGGCTGAGCTCTTCGTGGCGGCCGGAGAAGCCCGGCACGTCGAGCGGCAGCTGGGCTGGTACCGGGGTGTTGCTGCGCTCGGGCCGCGGCCTGCGCTGGCCGTCGTCGGGCACGGACCCCGCGTCGCCGCGCAGCGTCACCACCGCCTGGCCGTCGGGGGCGGCCAGCGCGGGATCGGAGGTCAGCACCTGCTGGTGGATCCGGGACAGGTCGCCACCCGGGTCGATGCCGAGTTCCTCGGCCAGCACCCGGCGGCCGTCCTGGAACACCCGCAGCGCTTCGGCGGGCCGGCCGCAGCGGTACAGCGCGATCATCAGCAGCCCGCGCATGCGCTCCCGCAGCGGATGGTCCGCCACCATGGCGGTGAGGTCGGGCACGACGTCCTCGTGCCGGCCTAGCGCCAGCAGCACGTCGGCCCGCTCCTCGGTGGCCGCGGAGCGCAGCTCGCCGAGCCGCACCCGCTCGGTCTCCGCGAACGGCCCCGGCACCCCGGCGAACGCGATGCCGCGCCAGAGCGAGAGCGCCGAGTTGAGCGCGTTCACCGCGCCGCCCTGGTCGCCGGCCTTGCGCAGCTGGCGGGACCGGCCCAGGTCCTGCTCGAACGCGATCGCGTCGGGCTGGCCCGGCACCAGGTGCAGCACGTAGCCGGCCCCGGACGAGACCAGGACGCGGCCCGGGCCGCGCAGCGACCGGTTGGGCTCGATGACCCGGCGCAGCCCGGCCACATAGGTATAGATGCCGCCCTCGGCGCTGACCGGGGGATCCTGCCCCCAGACGGCGTCGACGAGCTCGCCCCGGGAAATCACCCGGTTCGCCCGCATCGCCAGGATTCCGAGTACGGCCTGCTGCCTGGGCTGCCCCACCGGTAGTTCCCGGTCGCCATACCAGGCCGCGACAGGACCAAGCACGCCGACGCGCAACACCACGGCTTCGCCGACCTTCCGCTCGCCAGAAAACCCCATAGACCCGAAGGCCCGCCCCCCATGGGCCGGAGCTTCTTATCAAGGTTACAGTGATTTGTTCTAGTCATCCAGAAAAAATCTAGATCGTATAGAGACTGTCCTTTCATAGTGGGTCGCGCGCCCGAGGATGGCTCGAGGATGTCCGCGGCCCGGCTCCGGCGTGTTGCCGCCGCAGGTCGGCGAGCCGACGGCGGAACTATGCGGGGAGGCGGGGGAATGGCGGCGAGTTGCCGGTCCTGGTGTTACTCCCCTGCTCACCGGGACTTCTGGAGCCCGCTGGACGCCAACTCAATCACTTCCGGGCACCCCAGTGACCCGGAGCAGCCGGCCCTCACGGCACCCCCCTCACACCGGCCGTGAGGGCCGGCCCCCTCGGCGCCGCCCAGCGGGCGGCCCCGGTCTAACGGCCCCGGTCTAGCCGTACCCGGCCGCCACGCTCGACGTCGGGCCCTTTATTGAATTGTCAGATAATCTTGGCCGATACTTCACTAATACCCACAAGCTTCACAGCTCGGGCGAACAGGACAGCGTACGAGGCGGTCGAGCCGGGATGGCGAGTCGCCGAGCACGGGCGCGCGGGTAAGGTTGAGCGCCTAACATAGAGCCCGGTCCACGGGACGACGGACTGCTCCTGCGCGGCTGGCGCAGGTATAGGGAAACCAGCGCAGGTGCGGGCTGACCGCCGGCTGGCTGACGTAAGGGTTGGACGAGCGAGCATGGGCAAGGCAAGCAGGACCAAGGTCGACGCCGGCCGCAGAGAGAAAATCGCCGCCCAGCGCGCGGCGGAGCGCCGCACCGAGCGGCGGCGGCGAATCCTCATCGCCTCGGGCAGCATCGTCGCCGTGGTGGCGATCGTGGTGGCCTTCATCGTGATCAAGGCGAACAACAAGCCCGCCGCGAGCACCTCCTCGAACGGCCCGACCGGCTCCTCCCTGGCCAGCGTGGTGTCCAACGTGACCAGCGTGCCGGCCAGCACGCTGGACAAGATCGGGTCAGGCAGCGGCCAGGTCACCAGCAAGCCCGCGACCATCAGCGGCGGCACCGCGCTGACCGCCAACGGCAAGCCCGAGATGCTCTACATGGGCGCCGTGTACTGCCCGTACTGCGCGGCCGAGCGGTGGGCGATGATCGTGGCCCTGAGCCGGTTCGGCACGTTCTCCGGGCTGGCCACCACGCACTCCGCGTCGGTGAACGGGGCCGGCGAGTCCGAGCCTTACCCGAACACGCCGACCTGGACGTTCCACAACGCCTCGTTCACCAGCCAGTACCTGACGTTCACCCCGGTCGAGATGCAGACCAACATCCCGGACAAGTCGACCGGCACCTACACCAACCTGGAGACGCCGACCAAGGCCCAGCAGGCCCTGCTGAACAAGTACGACGTCCCGCCGTACGTCCCCTCGGGCAGCCAGGGGGCGATCCCGTTCGTCGACTTCGGCAACAAGTACCTGATCGCCGGGGCGAGCTACAACCCGCAGGTGCTCTCCGGGCTCTCCTGGGCGACGATCGCGTCCGACCTGAAGAACCCCGACAGCCAGGTGGCCAAGTCCATCGGCGGCACGGCCAACTACATGACGGCCGCGATCTGCAAGCTGACCGGCAACCAGCCGGCCAGCGCCTGCACCTCTACCGTCCAGTCCTTGGAAAGCAGTCTGTAAATCCTGAGCTGACTCTCAGGCTGAGAGTGCATACTCGCGGAGTAGGATCCGTGACATCACCGGAGGGCAAAGCCCCGATGACAGCTTCGAAGACAACCCGGGCCCGCAACGCGCGCGCCGCGGCCCGGGCCAGCGCGGCCAGGGAGGCGGCCAAGGGCGGCGGTACCGCCGTCAAGGACCGCGACCGTAACCAGGCGCGGGCGGCGGCCGGGCGCGGGCCCCGGATCCCGGTCATGGAGGACGATCCCGGCCAGCGCGGGCCGGCGCCCTGGCTGCAGCTCACGACCTTCGTACTGGCCCTGGCCGGCCTGGGCGTCTCGACCTACCTGACGATCGCGCACTTCACCGAGTCGGCGCTGGCCGGGTGCTCGGAGTCGGGCCTGGTGAACTGCATCAAGGTCACCACCAGCGCGCAGTCCTACGTGTTCGGGATCCCGGTGGCGGTGCTGGGCCTGGCCTTCTTCGTGTTCCTGGTGGCGATCATGAGCCCGTGGGCCTGGCAGGCCCGCCGGCGCGAGGTCCACCTGGTCCGGATCGCGGCCATGGCGGTCGGCATCGGCATGGTGCTCTACCTGGTCTACGCCGAGCTGATCATCATCGGCAGCATCTGCCTCTACTGCACCAGCGTGCACATCATCACGTTCGTGCTGTTCGTGCTGACGGCGTTCGCGGCCGCGGCCTGGGGTGTGCGGCCCGGCGAGTACTGGCGGCCCTTCACCCGTCGCGTCCTGGTGGTTTCCCCCGAGGCCTGAGCCCGGCGCGGTTCAGGCCATGGCGGTGGTTCAGGCCATGGCGGTGGTTCAGGCCATGGCGGTGTGGTGCTTGGCGGCGACCCAGGCGCGTACCCGGTCGGCCGCGGTGGTGAGGTCATCCAGGGCGGCCAGCATGGCCTCGTGGTCGGCCCAGGCCCGGCTGAAGATGTCGGGGTAGGTGGCCGACAGGCGGGCCTGGGCCGCCTGCAGGTCCCCGAGCAAGGTGGTCAGCGAGCCCTGTTCGGCCCGGCTCAGATCGCACATGCCTCGAACATAACCGGCGGTCGCCGGTTCGTCCAGGTAACAGGATACTTACTCTCCGAAATTGAGTGGTCGGCTAATCCAAAACGTGTGTGGCATCGTAAGTATGAGTACAAGGTGTCTTGCCGCGCGACGTGATCTGAGGGGGTCGGTGAGGGATGGCGCAGTACCCTCGCTGCCGCGTCCTGGCCATCATCGGGTCCGGCGAGACCAGCCCGACGATGGTCACGGTGCACCGGGCGCTCGTCGGGCGGCTGGGACTTGGCCGCCCGCGGGCGACGGTGCTCGCCACCCCGTACGCCTTCCAGGAGAACGCCGCCGACGTCTCGGCCCGGACCGAACGCTACTTCGCGGACAGCGTGGGCCTGCGGGTGCGCGTGGCCGCCGGCACCAGCCCGGACGCGGACGCCGGGATGGCGCCGCCGCTCATTCCGCCGGACCCCGAGGACGAGGCGCGGCAGGCGGCGGCCATCAGGGCCGCGGACTGGGTGTTCGCCGGGCCCGGGAGCCCCTCCTACGCGCTGGCGCACTGGCAGGCCGGCCCGGTCGCGGCCGGGCTGCGGGACCGCGTCCTGGCCGGCGACGGGCTGACCGTGCTGGCTTCGGCGGCCGCCGCCACCGCGGGCCGCTTCGCCGTCCCGGTCTACGAGATCTACAAGGCGGGCGGCGCGCCGCGCTGGCTGCCCGGGCTCGACCTGCTCGGCGCGCTCGGCCTCAACGTGGCGCTGATCCCGCACTACGACAACGCCGAAGGCGGCCGCTACGACACCAGGTACTGCTATCTCGGCCAGCGCAGGCTGGCCGAGATGGAGCGCGGACTGCCGGCCGGCGCCGCCGTGCTGGGCGTGGACGAGCACACCGCGATGCTGGTCGACCTGCGCGACGAGGAGATCGAGATCCGCGGCCGGGGCGGCGTGACCATCCGGCGGTCCGGGGACGACGTGGTGCTGCCGCCGGGCAGCCGGCTGTCCGTGGCGGAACTGCGCGAGCTGGTCCGGGGTGATCTGGTGCGGGGCCGGCCAGGGACGGACGGCGGGCTGGGGCCGGCGGCTGGATCCGGGGAAGCGGACCTGCCGCTGCCGGAGCTCATAACGGCGGCCGAACGGCGTTTCGGTTCCGCCTCGGGTCAGCGGGACGCGGACGCGATGGTCGGCGCGATCCTGGAGCTCGAGACCGCCATCACCGCGTGGGAAGCGGACATGGACGAGGACCAGGGCACCGAGCAGGCCCGGGCGCTGCTGCGCGACCTGATCGGGCGGCTCGGACGGGCGGCCAGGGACGGGCTGGCCGATCCCAGGGACCGGCTCCGGCCAGCCGTCGAACCGCTGCTGGCGCTGCGGGCCACGCTGCGCGGCGCGGGCGACTTCGCCGCCGCCGACGCCATCAGGGACGCCCTGGCCGGGGCCGGGCTCGACATCAGCGACACGCCGGAAGGCACCCGCTGGCAGCCCGCCGAGACGGCATGACATCTTGCTCATATTCGCTCCGGGCTAGCGCGCCGACGCCGCGGGACGCACTACCCTGCTACCGAGAGTGGGCGAGGAGAGGAGCCGGATCCGGTGCCCGGCATGAACTCGGGCCTGAGCCCCAGCGACCCCGTCCTGGTCGCCGCGTTCAGGTCTGCCCTGCTCCACCAGGGCGCGATCGCCCTGATCATCATCGTGTTCCTCGGGCTCGCGTGGGCCACGGTCCGGGTCTGGTCGGCTGGTGCTTCGGTGGTGACGAGCAGCGCTGAGCCGCGCGGGCGGCGGCTGCTCCGCACCGGCTTCGGGCTGCTGTGGATCTTCGACGGGCTCCTGCAGGCGCAGCCGAAGATGGCGGGCGGACTGGCCACGCAGGTCATCGGGCCGACCGCGGCCGCCTCCCCGGCCTGGGTCCAGCACCTGGTCAACTGGGGCGGGACGGCCTGGTCCTATCACCCGGTCCAGGCCGCCGCCGCCAGCGTGTGGATCCAGGTCGGCATCGGCGCCTGGCTCATCGCCGCCGACCACGGCGCCTGGTCCAGGCTGGCGGGGGCGGCCAGCGTGGGCTGGGGCCTGATCGTATGGGTGTTCGGGGAGTCGTTCGGCGGGATATTCGCGCCTGGCCTGAGCTGGCTGACGGGCGCGCCCGGCGGGGTCTTGTTCTACGTGGCGGCCGGCGCGCTGATCGCGCTCCCCGAGCACGCCTGGCGCGGCCCTGCCTTCGGGCGGCGGCTGCTGGCCGGGATCGGCGTGTTCTTCGTCGGGATGGCGGTGCTCCAGGCCTGGCCGGGACGCGGTTTCTGGTCGGGTACGGGGCACGGGCAGCCGGGTCCGCTCGCCGCGATGGTCCGCGAGATGGCCGCCACCCCGCAGCCGCACTTCCTTTCGGCCCTGCTCAACGCGTTCGGGTCGGTCGCCGCCGGGAACGGCTTCGCCGTCAACCTGTTCGTGGTGATCGCGCTGGCGGCCATGGGCCTGGCCTTCCTGACCGGCCGGGCCCGGCCGGTCAGGTACGCGGTCTGGTTCGGGCTCGCCTTCGGCCTCGCCGTCTGGGTGCTGGTGCAGGACCTGGGCTTCCTGGGCGGGCTCGGCACCGATCCGAACAGCATGATCCCGCTGGCGCTGCTGTTCTCGGCCGGTTACCTCGCCCTCTCCCCCGCGTCGCAGCAGACCGTCGCGGCCAGCCGCGTGCGGTGGCGGCCGGCCGCGGCGGCGGGGGCGGCGGCGGTCGTCTTGCTCGGGACGGCGCCGATGGCCGCGGCCGCGGCGGACCGGACCGCGGACCCGATCCTGGCCCTGGCCCTGGCCGGGGACAGCGCCAGCATGGACCTGCCCGCGCCCGGCTTCACGCTCACCGACCAGGCCGGGCGGCCGGTGTCGCTGGCCAGCCTGCGCGGCAAGGTCGTGCTGATGACCTTCCTCGACCCGGTGTGCACCACCGACTGCCCGGTCATCGCGCAGGAGCTCAAGCAGACCGGGCGGATGCTGGGCGCGCAGGACACCCACGTCGAGCTGGTCGCCGTGGTGGCCAACCCGGTCTACCGCTCGGTCGCCTTCACCCAGGCCTTCGACCGCCAGGAAGGGCTGACCTCGGTGCCGAACTGGCTGTACCTGACCGGCTCGCCCCGCCAGCTGGGCCTGGTCTGGCAGCACTACGGCGTCGAGGTAGAGAACCTGCCGGCCGGCGCCATGGCCGCGCACAACGACCTGGCCGTGGTCATCGACCCGGCCGGGAACATCCGCCGGGAGGTGGGCGCCGACCCCGGTCCCGCCACCAGCGGCACCCAGTCCTCGTTCGCCGTGCTGCTCAGCCAGTACGCCCGCCAGGCCCTGGGGCACGCATGACCGGCCGGCCGGCCGGTCATGCGCTGTTGGCCCGGGCCCGGCTCGGCCGGACCCTGCTGACGCTGGCCGGTGTGGCCGTGACGGCGGCCTGCGGGACGTCATCCGCCCCGGTCAGCGCGCCCACCCCGGCCCCGCCGGCGGTGCCGCTGAGCACCTCGCTGGTCACCGGGCAGGGCACCTGGGCCGTCGCGGTCATGGGCGGCGCGGCCGCGACCGACGATGCCTTCTGGCAGCTGTTCGTGCGTCCCGCGGGCACGAGCGGCTGGTCGCTGGTCACCCCGCCCGGCGTGGCCGACAACGGCGGGCTGGTGGCGGCGGGCGGCGGCGGCGCGCTGGTCGTGGGCGTCCGCCCGAGCCAGAACCTGGTCTTCTCGCCGCTGGCCACCAGCACCGACGCCGGCCGGAAGTGGACGCCCGGGCTGCTCGGGGCCGGACTGGCCGACACCCCCGGAGCGATCGCGGTCGGCCCGTCCGGGCGCCTGCTCGCGGTGCTGCGGAACGGCACGATCGAGGCGGCTCCGTCGGCGGGTGCGGCTGCCAGCGGGCAGTGGGCGACGCTGACCACGGTGAAGGCCCTGGCGGCCTCCGTACCGGGGCTCGCCTGCGGGCTGACGGGCGTGATGGCGGCGTCGTTCGGTCCGGATGGAAACCCGGTCGCGGCCGGCGGCTGTGCGCGGCCGGGTGTGGCCGGGGTTTTCACCGACGCCGGCGGTACCTGGCGGTCGGCCGGCCTGGCGCTGCCCGGCTCGCTTGACCGGAGCCCGGCCCGGGTGTTCGGGCTGGCCGCCGACCCGGGCGGGAACGTGGCGCTGCTGGTCGCCGGGGGCAGCGTGCTCGCGGCGTGGCGCGAAGGGACGCGCTGGACGGTCTCGGCTCCGGTCGCGGCGAGCGTCGTGCGCGCCTTCGGGTTCGGTGGCGGCGGAAGCGCGTGGCTGCTGCTCGGCGGCGGCCGGGCCGAGAGCATCGGCGGAGCGGGGCATCCGTGGCAGGCCTTGCCTTCGGTTCCGGCTGGTACTCAGGTTCTCGCGCCGGCCACTGGCGGCGGGTACGAGGCGCTGGCGGTGGGCGGGTCGCGGCTGACGGTCTGGCGGCTCGACGGGCGGTCCTGGGTGAAGTCCCAGCAGCTCACCGTCCCGATCCAGTACGGGTCCTCGGGATAGCGGGGAGGTCGAGCATGAGTTACCTGACCGGGCACTGGTCGTTTGACCCGTTTCTCGTGCTGGCCCTGGTGCTGGCCGGGGGAAACGAGGCCGGGCTGCGACGGCTGGCCCGCCGGTCGCGGCCGGACCGCACCCGCGAACGGAGGCTGCGGTCGCTGTGGTTCTACGGCGGCCTCGTGGTGCTGCTGCTCGCGGTGGAGTCGCCGGTCGACTACTGGGCCGACGACTACTTCTTCATGCACATGATCCAGCACCTGCTGCTGATGTTCGCCGCGCCGTCGCTGATCGTGGCGGGCGCGCCGTGGCAGCCGCTGCTGGCGGTGCTGCCGGGCCGGGCCGGGCGGAGCGTGACCCGCGGCGTGCTGGCGGGCGCCTGGTCCCGGCCGCTGCGAGCGCTGGGCGGATGGCTGCTGCGGCCGTGGGTCTCGGTGGCCCTGTTCAACGCGGCGATGATCGTCTGGCACCTGCCCGGCCCCTTCGACCTGGCCGAGCGGAACCAGGCCGTGCATATCTGGCTGATGCACGGCACCATGTTCGGGACCGGGGTGCTGTTCTGGCTGCAGTTCATCCCGTCGCCGCCGTTCCGCCGCCGGATGCCGCTGCTGTCCCAGGCGGGCGCGCTGCTCGGTACCAACCTGGTCATGATCGGCCTGGCCATGACGCTGAGCATCTTCGTGCAGGGATCGGTGTACCCGGTCTACGCCGGGATTCCCGGCGTCACGCTGCCGCCGTTCGCGGACCAGCAGATCGGCGCGGCCATCTTGTGGGTGTGCGGCGACTTCTGGGCCATGCCGTCGATGGTCGTGATCGTCCGGCGGATGGTGGCCGCGGAGGGCAGCATGAGCGCGGCGGTGGACAAGATCCTGAACCGGGGTCCCGGCCGGCCGGGGTCCTGGGCCTGGGAACAGCCGGGAGCGCTGGCCGAGCTGAGGGCTCAGCCGCCTCCCTCGCCGGAGGCGGGGCCGTGAAGCGGGCGCGGGTGCGCGCGGCGCAGGTGCCTGGCGTCGAGCGGGGTGGCTTGGCCTAGGTTCGGCTCGGGGTGCTGGCCGTCCGGCTCGGGGTGCTGGCCGTCCGGCTCGGGGTGCTGGCCGTTCAGCTCTACCGGGGTGGCGTGCGGGGCTTCGTGGCGGTGGGCATGATCGATGACCTCGGTGATCTTGCGCAGCCCGCTGAACGCGGACGAGCGCGCGACCGTTACCACCCCCACGATCAGGGCGGCGATGCCGCCGGCTTCGATCGCGAGCTGACCGGCGGAGATCTGGATCCGGTCACCGAACACCACGATCCCGAGGGCGATGCCGGCGACCGGTTCGCCCGCCGCGATGGCGGGCAGCGAGCAGCGCAGCGGGCCGGCGCTGAACGCGTTCTGCATCAGCCAGAGACCGACGATCCCGGCGCCGAGCAGGCAGTACGGCGCCCAGTTGGTGAACAGGACGGTCACCGGGTGCCCCTGCAGGAGCTCCAGCGTCTGCCGGGTCAGCGCGTCCTGGATGCCGAAGACCAGCCCCGCCCCCAGGCCGGTCAGGGTGGCGCGGGACGGTCCTCGCCGGGACATCCCGGTCACCACCGCGGCGTAAGCGACCCCGGCGATGATCGCGGCCGCGGGCCAGTGCGAGAACGAGCCGACCGACAGGCCAATGGGCTTGGTGGACCGGGACAGCGACAGCAGGGTCACGCCCGCGCACAGGACCAGCGCGCCGACCACCTCGGTCCAGCGCACCGCCTGCTTCGCCATCGGGACCGCCAGGAGCAGCGCGAACAGCAGGTAGGTGGTGAGCAGCGGCTCCACCAGCGTCAGCGCGGCGTGACCGATGGACCAGGCGGCGAGCAGCTGCCCGGCCACCATGCACGCGATGCCCGCCAGCCACCGGGGCTTGCGCAGCAGGTCGGTCAGGATGCGCGGGCTCAGGAAGCGGCACTCGGGCTCCTGCCGGGCGGCGTACTGCTGCAGCACGAAACCGATGCCGAGCAGGAGCGCCGCGACGAGCGTGGTCGCGTAGTCCACATCCAGGTCCACGTGCTGTCGTCTTACTAGGTGCGGTGTGTACGGATATCAAGAACAACGTGTACAACCGACGACTGGTTTCGGCTCGTCAGCGTTGACGCAGGTACGGCGACTGCCCTTCGATCGTACGTTAGCTGTCCAGCCCTCATCTCCCGCCGCGCCGGTCCGCCGAACCTCATAGCACCCCACGCGACGTGATTGGGATCCAACTGTTATCTGCGCGGACCCGGTCGGGCAAAAGCTATCCCTGCTGCTAAGGAGGCGGTCGTACTATCATGAGGTCGTCGGCAGGCATGATTGCCATGGGTGGGGAGAGGTGCTGCCGTGGGGGTCGGGAGAAAGACGGCCAGAAAGAGGGCCGTAGGAACACGTGAGCACATCATCTCGTACCTGACCGAGGTCAGCGAGCTTTTCGACGCCAACGGGATGGCCAGCACGCGGCTCGCCGCGGCGGTTGGCTACCCGGGGTCAAGCGTGGCGTTCGCACAGCTGCTGTCCGGGATGGAACGTTCGGGATTGATCGAGCGCGAGGTGCGGGGCAAGCGGACATACCGGATCAGGCTGGGACCGGTGGCCATCGCCGGGCCGGGTGGCCCGGGTAGTCCGGGTGGCCCGGGTGGCCCGGGTGGCCCGGTCCGGATGCCCGGGCAACTGTCCCGTGGGGTGGCTGGCGCGGCGGGAATCGCGGGCGCGGGCGGGATCCCCGCGCCGGGTACGGCCGGCTTCGACTACGACGAACTCGCCCGGCGGCTGCTCGTCCAGGTGGTCAGACGGCTGGGCGCGACCGACCCGGAAGCGAGCCAGCCGGGTCCTTCCGAGCTGCAGCAGACGGTCACCGGCCTGGAGTACGAGCTGGCCACGGCCTGGACCAAGCACGGCAAGCTGGCCGAGGAGAACGTCCGGCTCCGGGAGCAGCTGAGGGCGGCCCAGCACTCGCTGGCCCTAGCCGCCGAACGGGTCCGCAAGCTGCCCGTCAGCACCGGCCTGGACAGCAGCGAGGTCGTGCTGCTGCAGCGGCTGCTCAACGCGGCCGAAGCGGCCGAGGCGGCCGGAGCGGGCGAAGCGGCCGATAGCCCGGACGACTCCGACGCGGAAACAACCAGCCTGGCCGGCTGAGGCGCGCTTCGCGCGGCAGGCACGCCCGTGGGTGCGCAACTGCGGCGGCGAGTGAGGTTGCCAGCGCGGGGTCGGCGCCGCTATTTCATGATCGCGGGCAGTTAGGGCTGATTTTCGACCGAAACTGCCCGCGATCATGATCCCGGTACCGCGGTAGCTGTCCCACCAGTCGCTGAGGCCTCACCACTAAGCCTTCCAGGTCACGATTCCATGATCGTGAAGACGCTCGCCCCCGGTTCGGGGGCAGGACTCTCGAGATCATGAGCGGGCCGTTCCGGTACGGGAGGACTGTGACTGCAGAGGCGAGTGGGGCTGTCAGCTCAGTGCTGGCAACTGCGCCGCTGTCGGCCGTCTCATGATCGTGGCCAGAAACGGCCGCATAGCAGGCATCCCGAAATAACGTGCCCGTCTTTTCCGTCCGTTTAGGTCGTCATGGCAACCCAAACTGCCGAAGGATCCCCGGCCGCGTGACGCGAGTGACATGAGACCACATCCGGGAACCGCGCCGGAAGCGCACCTTACTGCGGAATTCTCACATAGAGGCCGAAACTGGTCATGATCATGACATCGGGCACCCGCGAGGCGATGCGCTGGTGCGCGGCCGAGGGGCTGGGGCTAGGCGTGCAGGTAGACGTGGGTGGCGTGGCCGGATAGGACGCCTGCCAGGGTGTCGGGGGGCAGGCCGAGGGCGGCGATGGCGCGGGCGTTCCTGGCGATGCCGGGGACGCCGGGCCAGTCGGTGCCGAAGATCCACTTGCGGGCCAGCGCGGGCAGGTCGAAGGCGGCGTAGTAGTCAGGCAGCCGCTTCGGCGGCAGGCCGGCCAGGTCGAGCCAGACGTTGTCACAGGTCAGCGCCATCTCGGCGGCTTGGTTGTACCACTGGCCACGGCCACCGTGGGCCAGCACGAACGTCACGCCGGGGAAGTCGGCGATCACCTGGCGCATCAGCCCGGGGTCGCCTACGGACGGCTCGGAGCCCGGGAAGATGCTGCCACCGGTGTGCGTGATCACCGGCACGTCGCGTTCGGCGCACAGCTCGTACACCGCGCGCAGGGCCGGGTGGTCCGGCCGAAAGGCGCCGTGCACCGGGTGCAGCTTGACCGCGACGGCGCCGAGGTCGAGCTGGCGGGCGGCCGCCGCGGCCGGGTCGGCGTGCACGTCCGGGTTCACGTTGGCGACCAGGCGGAACCGGGCCGGGTCATGCGCGATCAGCGGCAGCAGGTCCTCGACCGGCTGGATCCCGGTGGCCCGCGGGCTGTACTCGGCGAACAGCAGGGCGGCGTCGACGCCTTCGGCGTCGAGCAGGGCGGCGAACCGGGCCGGGACCGGGACGCCGTCCGGATCGAATACGCCGCGCCAGGGCGAGTCCTGGCCGAAGTCCTCCGCCCACTTCATCCAGGCCGGCGACACCGTGCTCAGCCGGGGAACGTGCATGTGGGCGTCGATGACCGCCAGGCCGTCGATCATGCTCTTTCGTGGGAGGGGTCGTCGAGGCTGGGCCAGCCTAGGCCGCCGGAACCCGGGGGAACGTCGAGGCGGCGCAGGCCGGCGCGGTGCATCCGGCCGGTCTCGATGTAGGTCTTCACCGAGTCCTCGGCGAAGCCAGCCGGCAGCCCGGTCTTCTTGATCTTCGCGGGTACCCCGGCCACCAGCGCGCCCGGCGGTACCTCGAAGCCTTCGGGCACCAGGCACGCCGCCGCCACGATCGAGCCGGCCCCGACGGTGACCCGGTTCAAGGTGATCGAACCCGAGCCGATCAGGCACCAGTCCCCCACCACGCACCCTTCCAGGTGGGCGTTATGCCCGACCACGCAGTCGGCCCCGATCAGCGTCGGCCACTCGCGGGTGCAGTGCACCACGGTCCCGTCCTGCACGGACGTCCGCGCGCCGACCTCGATCCGGCCGTGGTCGCCGCGCAGGACGGCGCACGGCCACACGGACGCCTCGGGCCCGATCGTGACCCGGCCGATGACGACCGCCTCGGGATGAACGAACGCGGTTTCGTGGATCTCGGGCTCGTAGTCACCCAGCGCGTATATCGGCACGTACCCCCGGCCCTTTCCTGTCGTCAGGCGAAGCGTTCGGCTAGAGCACGAGGATATCGTTCAGGCTCTGGCCGCGATCAGGTCGAGTATGCCGAAGCGGTGCTGGTCCCAGATGTGCATGGAGGCCTGCTCGGGATACGGGACCACGTCCGGCGGGTCATCGAAGACGCGGGTGAGGCGGCGGCCCGCCGAGTACGGCGGCCAGCCGGGGTCGCCGCTGGCCGCGAAGGCCGTCCACTCGCGGCCCATCAGGTCGCTGAGCGCCACCGCGCTGGCCGGCGGCTCGGCGCCGAACAGCATCCGCCCCAGGCCCGGCCAGACGCCGAATACCAGCGGCACGTCGATCGCGTGGCAGGCGCCGAGGTCGGCCTCCGTCGCCGGGTAACTGACCTGGTAAAGGAAGGTCCGGCTGCCTCCGGCGGCGTGAGCCTGGGCCAGGTGCAGGGTCGGCATCCGGAACAGCCAGTCCGAGTAGACCAGCTCGAACAGCGCTTCGGCGTCGGCGTCCGGATAGGCCTCGCGGTAGGCGGCCTCGCCGTCCGGGCCGGCCAGCCCGCGCAGCGCCCCGGCGGCCATCGCGTCGGTAACCTTCCCGCGCACCTCGGTCAGCGCGGTGAACAGCCGGTACTCGTCGCGGTTGTGCCCGGTGATCAGGTCGACGTCGTGGCCGGCGCCGGACGCGAGGGCCTGCCAGGGCGCGACGGGCAGCACCTCGCCGTCGACGACCGGCGAGAACGGCACCCCGGTGCGGCCGACCGGACCCCACCGGTCCCGGTGGTCGGCCGGGCGCACCGCGTCCGACGCGGCGGCCAGCCGGGCTGGGTCGGCGGCCGCGAACGCCTCGGCGGTGGGCGGCAGGCCGGCCGCGGCGGCGATGGCCACGGTGACGTCGGCGGCCAGGTCGGGTGAGAAGAACGTGCCGGGCACGCTCTGCGCGATGGCGCGCCGGAACAACCCGGCCGCGGCCGGCATGACCAGCAGCGACGCGATCGCGCCCGCGCCCGCCGACTCACCGAAGACGGTTACCCGCTCCGGGTCACCGCCGAACGCCGCGATGTTCTCCCGCACCCAGCGCAGCGCCGCGACCTGATCCAGCAGCCCCCGGTTGGCCGGGACGCCGGGCAGGTAGGCGTAGCCCTCCACGCCGATCCGGTGGTTGAAGGTGACCAGCACCACGCCCCGGCTGGCCAGCGGCCCGCCGTCGTAGCCGGTCATGCTGGACGCGCCGAACCGGTAGGCCCCGCCGTAGATCCAGACCATGACGGGGAGCCCGGCCGCGCCCAGGTCGGGTGAGAACACGTTGACCGTCAGCCAGTCACCGGGGTCGGCGTCCGGCGCGGCCGGGGCCATCGGCGTGAGCAGGAAGCCAGACTGCGGCGGGGGCGGCCCGAACATGGCCGCCTCCCGCACGCCGTCCCAGGCCCGGGCCGGCTGGGGGGCGGCGAACCGCAGGTCCCCCACGGGAGGCTGCGCGAACGGGATGCCGCGGAAGACGGCGACGCCGTTCTCGGTGCGGCCGCGAACCTGCCCGGCGGCCGTGCGGACGACGGGCTCGGTCACGTCCATGCGTACCCCTTCGCCGACCTCGGGCCGACTGTGACCCTGCGAAGGAGGTTACGCCTCCGGGTCGAGCACGATGACAGGAATCACCCGAGGAGCGGCGTTCTTCTCATATTCCGCGAATTGCGGATAGTTCTCCTTCTGGGCGGTCCAGATCGAGTCCCGCTCATCGCCTTCGGCGACCCGGGCCCTGGCCTTCCCGCTCGACGCGCCGACCTCGATCGTGACCTCCGGGTGCGCGACCAGGTTGCGGAACCACTGCGGGTCGCTGGGCCCGCCGCCGGCCGAGGCGAAAATGGCGATGCTGTCCCCTACCTGCTGGTACATGAGGGGGTTCACGCGCTCGGCGCCGGTCTTGGCGCCGTAGTGATGGAGCAGCACCATCGGGGCGCCCTCGAAGAAACCGCCGACCTTCCCGCCGTTCGCCCGGAATTCCGTGATGACCTTGGTATTGAAATCGTCGCCGTCCGCCACAGCTGAAGTCCTTCCGCGTTGTCCTTGAAGTTTCTAGCGGTGATCTTACGAGGGGAGTGACGGCGGCGGTCGGTAGGGTCGGAATATGGCGGCTGATCTCATCCCGTTCACGGGCGTCCTGGAGCCGGACGAGGTGTACGACGGCCTGGCCTTCGGCGGTCAGACGTTCGAGAATGCCGACGCCGCGCACGGCCACTTCCTGGAGTGCGCGCTGGCCGGCGTCGCGTTCGACGGCGGCAGCCTGCGCAAGGCCAGGTTCACCGACACCACGCTGCGGGAGGTCAGGTTCGTCGCCTGCGATCTGGCCGAAACCGGCTGGCAGGACGTCACGCTGGCCGGCTGCGCGCTGGCCGGGGTGCAGGCCTTCTCGTGCTCGATGCGCCGCGTCGCGTTCCGCGACTGCAAGCTCGACTCGGTGAACTTCCGCGGCGGCACGCTCACCGAGGTGACGTTCGAGAACTGCGTGCTGCGCGACGTCGAGTTCGGCGGCGCCACGCTGCGCCAGGTCAGCTTCGGCGGCAGCACCCTGGACGGCGCGGATTTCACCAAGGCGACCTGCACCAAGGTGGACCTGCGCGGCGCCGAGCTCGGCATCAGGGCCGGGTACGAGTCGCTGCGCGGCACCACCATCGACAGCGTCCAGCTGGTCACGCTGGCCCCGCTGCTCGCGAACCACCTGGGCATGACGGTGAAGGACTGACGTGGCGTACTACTACCAGCGCGATCTCGCGCTCATCCACGACCGGGGGTACGGCCGGTACGCCGACGAGTGCGCGCCGGGCATCCTGGAACTGCTGACCCCGGTACGCGACGGCCTGGTCCTCGAGTTCGGCTGCGGCAGCGGCGCGCTGACCAGGCACCTGCTGGCCGCGGGGCTGCGGGTCATCGCCACCGACGCCTCCCCCGACATGCTGGACCTGGCCCGGGACGCGCTGGGAGCGGAAGCCGACTTGCGTGAGCTCACGCTGCCCGGCGACGCGCTGCCCGCCGCGGACGCGGTGATCTCGACCGGGCACGTGCTCAGCTACCTGCCCGACGCGGCCGCCATCGAGACGGCGCTAGCCGCCGCGGCGGACGCGCTGCGGCCCGGCGGGGTGCTGGCCGTCGACATCCTGGACCTGGACTACGGGCAGATCCGGGCGGGCGAGCGGCCGTTCGCCAAGGTCGAGGACGACTGGGCCATCATCACCGAGTTCTCCGCGCCGGCCCCGGACCGTTTCGTCCGTGACGCCACGACGTTCGTCGCCGACGGCGCGGGCGGCTGGCGGCGCGGCCACGAGCGCCACGAGAACGTCCTGGTCGACACGTCCGCCCTGCCGGCCCTGGTGGCCGCCCACGGCGTCCGGGCCGAGGTGAGCACGACGCTGGCGGCCGCGGACCTCCCGCCCGGCCTGCGCTGGCTCACCGGCCGCAAAGAGAATTAGGCCGAACGGAGTGGGCGCGAGCCCCGTCCACGGCCCCAGCCCTGGCGCTCGCCTGCCTCGGTACCTCCGTCACAGCGACCACATCAGCCTCACCTGATGTCAGCCGACCGGTCGCTGTTCCACATAGTGCGGTTGTTTCGGGTTATGCGGTTGATCGGGTGTACCCCAGTCCCCCGGATCCACCGCAGAGCCCGGATCAACCACATAAGCGGGACGTTAGCGTCGCCTGGGGGCTCGAGGGCGATGATTCCTGGGGCGCCGGCGGAGGGCTGGCGGGGGCGCGATGAGTTTTGGGGGGTAGGGGCGTCTGAAGGGCATGGACGCTACGAATCTTGCCGAGATGTACAAGACGCCGCTGCTCGACTGGGGTGCGATCGAGGCCCGGCTCGAGGCGGGCGTGGACATGGCGCCCGGCAGCGGCGGTCCTGACCGGCACTCCAGCTGGCTGGCCACGATCAACGCGGACGGGAGCCCGCACGTCACCGGGGTCGGCGCGCTGTGGGCCGACGGCTGTTTCTGGTTCGAGACCGGCCGGGGTACGAGGAAGGGCCGCAACCTGGCTCGTGACCCGCGCTGCACGATCAGCCTCGCCACGCAGGATTTCGACCTGGTCGTGGAGGGCGACGCCGCCGTGGTCACCGATCCCGACACCGTGGCCCGGATGGCCGCGATCTGGGCCGAGGGCTGGCCATGCCGGGTCGACGAGACCGGCCTGGCCCTGACCGCCGAGTTCAGTGCCCCTTCGGCCGGACCGCCGCCGTGGCATGTCTACCGCCTCACCCCGCGTACCGCGACGGCGCTGGCCACCGTGGAGCCGGGCGGTGCGACCCGCTGGCGATTCTAGGGCTGGCGGTTTCAGGGGCAGGCCGCCTGGGAACGATTCTCCGGAGAGGACTAGGCGCCGAGCGCGCGGACGGCGCGGGCGAAGGCCTCGCCGCGGTCGCGGTAGTCCTTGAAGACGCCGAAGCTCGGCGCGGCCGGGGACAGCAGCACCACGCCGTCCGGCTGCGCCCAGCGGAACCCGGCGGTCACCGCCGCGGCCAGATCCGGACAGTCGGTCGCACCAGCGAAACCGGATCCCGGGGGGGCTGCCGCGGCTTCGATCTGGGCGCGGATGCGGGGGCCGTTGGCGGGGAGGGTCAGGACGTAGGTGGGCGCGTCGCGGGCGGCGAGACCGGCGGCCAGGGGCGTGTAGTCGATGCCGCGGTCGTGGCCGCCCACGATCAGCGCGATGCGGCGGCCCGGGAAGGCGTCCAGGGCGGCCAGGGTGGGCAGCACGTTGGTGGACAGGCTGTCGTCGACGAAGGTCACGCCGCCGGTCACGTCGACCGTGGTGAGCCGGCTCGGCAGCGGCTCATAGCCGGCCGCCGCCGTGCGTAGCCGACCGTCGTCGATGGCACCTGGGAGGCCGAGCGCGATCAGGCAACGGCGGGCGATGAGGGCGTTGCGGCGGTTGTGGCGGCCGGGGAGGCCGAGCGGGGCCATCCAGCCCGCGTCTGGCTTGCCCGTGTCTGGTCTGCCCGTGTCTGGGTCGTCGTGCTCGCTGACCCAGTCGACGCGGGGGCCGAGGAGGGCGGCGTGCTGGCGGAGGAGGTCGCTGTCGCCGTTGGCGACGGTGAGCTCGGCGCCGGGCTGGGAGCACGCGGACAGCTTGTCCCGGTAGTACTGCTCCACTCCCCCGTGCCAGTCCAGGTGATCCGGGTGCAGCGAGGTGACCGCGGTCACGGGCGGCGAGCACGGCAGGTCGGTGGCCTGGTAGCTGGACACCTCGATGACCCAGTAGTCATAGTCACGGTGTTCGCCACCACGGGCTGCGTCAGGATCGTAGGGCGGGGCGCCGATGTTGCCGCCGACCATGCAGCGGTAGCCCAGGCCGCGGATGAGGTGCCCGGCGACCGAGGAGGTGGTGCTCTTGCCCTTGGTGCCGGTCACGACCAGGACGCGGCGCAGGTCGGCCTCGGCCAGCCACAGGCCCAGGCCGCCGGTGACCGGGACGCCCGCCGCGGTCAGCCGGGCCACCTCGGGCCGGTACCTGGACATGCCCGGGGTCTTCACCACCGCGTCGCAGGCTTCCAGGGCGGCCAGGCCGCCGTCGCCGGTGACGAGCACCGGGTGGCCGTCCACCGGTCCGGATGGCTGGTCGTCGACCAGGACCGGCTCGGCGCCCAGGGTCGCGAGCTTGCGCAGGCTGGCGTGGCCTTCCCGGCCCAGCCCCCAGACGCCGACCCGGGCGCCAGCCAAGTCAGACCAAGAGAGCTTAGGACGGCTCATCGGCATACCCGTTCGGTATGAAATTCCGGCTGACGGGCCGCAGCATGGCGTCGACCTCGGCCTGCGACGGCGCGTCGGGCCAGCTCGCGACCTCGGCCGCCAGCCCGGCCAGCAGGCTGTTGTCCGCGCGGTCGGCGCGCCGGGCGGCCAGCAGCACCGCGGCCCGGCACTCGGTGACCTCGCCGACGCACTCGAACGGCTTGGCGCCCGCGCCGAGCAGCGACCGGAACTTGCCGGCCAATCCGGGATCTTCGAGCGGCTCGCCGGTCACCGCGAAGATCTGCCGCAGCGCGCGGGCCGGGAGGAACGGCGCGAGGATCAGGTCGATGAACACACACTTGTCGCACTGACCGCACCAGTGGGTGAATCGCCTGGCCCGTTCGGTATAAAAGGCCTTGTTGCAGCTGCGGAAAGAGCCGAAGTACGGTCCTAGCTTGGCAAACTCCTGCCCCACCCACAGCTCGGTGCGGTCCCTGAGCCAGGAGAAGTATTCGGGGAGCGCGCCGGGGGTCGTGGCGAGGATGCCGCGGAAGGCGGCCTCGAACTCCTCGCTCTTGGAGTACTGGTGGTTGACCGGTCGGCCCTGGTACTCCAGGGTCGGGATGGACGCCGACCACTCGTTGGACATCACTACCGCGTCCCGGTCCTCGAGCACCGCGGCCAGCACCGCGATCGCGGACAAGATGCCGGTCACCGGCACGTGGCCGTTGCGGAAGCCGAGCTCGGCGGAACGGAGGAGCTGGGGATCGATCTCGCGTTCGGCCCGGACGACCGGAAGACCGGTGACCGCGGCGGGCTCCTCGATCGCGTCGAAGCGGTCGCCGGGGCGGCTCACCACGAACAAGGCCACGTCGGCGCGCGGCCGCACCCGCTCGACGGTGACGATCGAGTCGATCCCGCCGCCGAACGGGACCAGGGCGCGGTTCCGGTGATCGGCGGACCGCGGGGGCGGAGCGGGCGCCTGGGCTGGTGCTGTGGGTGCGTTCAGGTGCAGCCCACTCAGGTCCAGGGCGTTGCGGTGGGCGTACTCGCCGAGGCCGTTGAGGTAGAAGTCGCGGAGGAAGGACTGCTCGGCTTCGGTCAGGGCGGTCTCGCCGAGGTCGATCACGGGCGGCGCGGCGGTCTTGTAGTAGGAGACGCCGGCCAGCAGGAAGATCAGCCGCGCGGCGGCCTCGGCCGCCGGGGTGTGCCAGCGCGGGTTGGCCTCCTGGCCGCCGAGCGTGACTTTCTCGGTGAATTCGCGCCCGTCTAGCTCGTAGTGGCAGCTCACCACCGCGTGCTCGGCGTCGGTGCGGTACTCGCGGTAGCGGAAGACCTCGCTCATCGGGCACCTCCGGGGTTCAGCTGGGCGACTAGGGCGAGGCGGCCGCAGGGGCGGGCGGCGCGGTCGCTGAAGAACTCGCCGGTGCCAGTCGAGATGGCACTGGCGTGGATCTGGTCGCCGGGAACGCCGGCCGCGCGCAGGGCGTGGCGGTTGGCGAGGCTCAGGTCGAGCAGCCAGCGGTCAGGGGGCGCGTCGGGACGCAGGTCGGGGCGGAGGAAGCCCGCGGCGGCGGCGCCGAACGCCGCGGCCACGGCCTCGTGCACGTCGGGACCGACCTGGTAGTGGTCCCCGGCGATAGCCGGGCCCAGGCCCGCGACGATGTCGGCCGGGCGGGAGCCCAGGTCGCGCAGGGCGGTCACGGCGGCGGCGGTCACGCCGGCCGCGGTGCCGCGCCAGCCCGCGTGCACGCAGGCGAGCACCCCGGCCGCCGGGTCGTGCAGGACGACCGGCAGGCAGTCCGCGGTCAAGATCGCTAGTACCAGTCCGGGGGTCGCGGTGACCAGTGCGTCCGCGCCGCCGATGGCGTCGTCCAGGGAGTACGCGCCGCTGCCCCGGTCGGCGTCGCCCACCACGCGGACCCCGGCCCCGTGCACTTGGCGGGCGAAGACGAAGTCGTCCAGGCTGGCACCGAGGGCGGCGGCCAGGCGACGCCGGTTCTCCAGGACGCTGGCCGGTTCGTCGCCGACGCTCAGGCTCAGGTTCAGCGTCGCGTAAGGGCCGGCGGATGCCCCGCCGTCGCGGGCGGTGACGGCGGCGGTGATACCGGTAGCGTCCAGCGCGGGCCAGGTCAGCAGGCGCAGGCCGCCGGCGGCGGGGCGGAACACGGTGGGGGGTGACTGGATGTCGGAGGTCATCGGGTGCGAGCTTAGTGGCTAGCCGGCACCCGCGGCGGCATGCGCTTCGGCGGCATGCGCTTCGGCGGCGCGCAGGGCGCGCAGGAGGTTGCCGCCGGCCAGGGCGGCGCAGTCGGGCTCAGTCCAGCCGCGGCCGAGCAGCTCGGCGAACAGGGCCGGGTAGGTGGAGACGTCTTCCAGGCCGACGGTGACGTCGTCGGTGCCGTCGAAATCGCCGCCCAGGCCCACGTGCTCGACGCCCGCGACCCGGCGGACGTGGTCGATGTGGTCCGCGACCTGGGTCAGCGTGGCCCGGGGGACCGGGTGCTCCCGCTCCCACTCGGGCTTGATGCTGAACAGCTGGCCGAGGTCCCTGGGGTCCAGGCCGCGGCGGGTGGCCTCCGCCTTGAGGCCCGCCATCCAGTCGGCGCACGCCGGGGAGACGAAGGCGGGCACGAACGTCACCATGCACACGCCGCCGTTGGCGGCCAGGCGGGACAGCACGTCGTCGGGCACGTTGCGGGGGCTGTCGCAGAGCGCGCGGGCGCTGGAGTGGCTGAAGATCACCGGAGCCCTGGCCACGTCGAGGGTGGCGCGCATCGTGTCCGGGCTTACGTGCGACAGGTCCACCAGCAGGCCGATCCGCTGCATCTCGCGGACCACGTCCCGGCCGAACTCGGTCAGGCCCCCGGCCTGCGGCTGGTCGGTGGCCGAGTCGGCCCAGCCGACGTTGGCGTTGTGGGTCAGGGTCATGTACCTGACGCCGAGCGCGTAGAGCATCCGCAGCACGCCGAGCGAGCCGGCGATCGCGTGGCCGCCCTCGGCGCCGAGCAGCGAGGCGACCCGGCCGGAGGCGAAGACCCGCTCCACGTCGTCCGCGGTCAGCGCCAGCCCGAGCGCCTCGGGGTAACGCGCGATCAGCCGGCGGGTCAGGTCGATCTGCTCGAGCACGGCGGCGACCGCGCCGTCTCCGGCCAGGGTGGAAGGCACGTAGACCGACCAGAACTGGGCGCCGACGCGGCCGGCCGCGAGCCTGGGCAGGTCGGTATGGGTGCCGTCGACTGGCGCGGCCAGGTTGACCTCACCCCCGGACCGCCGGCGCAGCGTCCACGGCAGGTCGTTATGCCCGTCGATGAGCGGGAACCGCCCGAGCAGATCCCGCGCTTGGGTGTTGAGATCAGCCACCCCGCCAGCTTACGACTGGGTCTCTCGGTGCGGCCGGGCTGCCGGATCGGATTAGACGGCGTTCCCCCTGGTGAAATGGCGTGCCGGAGTTACCCTTAGGGTGCTGGGGGACGTAAGGCGGTGTGCTATGGGCCTGGTCCGGTGAACGAAGAGCGCGCCGGATCGCGGCATGTTCGTCTCGACGGCGCGGTGAACGTCAGGGACATCGGCGGCTACCGCAGCGCGCACGGGCTCGAGGTCGTGTCCGGGCGGCTGTTCCGCGGTGCCGCGCTCAGCCGGCTGACCAGCACCGATGTGGAGCAGCTTGACCGGCTGGGGCTGCGCACGATCATCGACTTCAGGAGCGCGGGCGAGGTACTGCTCGGCGGTGACGACCGGGTGCCTTACGGCGTCGAGTTCGTCCGCCTGCCGGTCAGCGGCGGGGACCTCGAGGCCGTCTACGAGCTCATCGCCGGCGGCGACCACGAACGGCAGCGGCGTGAGCTCGGCGACGGGCGCGCCGCCTCGTTGATGGCCGAGATGTACCGCGGGTTCGTGGCCGACGGCAGGCAGCGGGAGGCGTTCGGCGCCGGGCTGCGGCTGATATGCGCGCCGGGCCGGCTGCCGCTGCTGTACCACTGCACCAGCGGTAAGGACCGGGCCGGCTGGATGACCGCGATCGTGCTCACCGCCCTCGGCGTGCCGCGGGAACTGGTGCTCCGCGACTACCTGCTGTCCAACGACTACCACCGGGCCGGCTACGACAAGCTCCGGCTGGACCTGCTCAAGACCGGGATCGTGGCTGATCCCGGGCTGCTGCGCCCGGTCCTCGAGCAGAGCGCCACCTACCTGGGCGCCGCGTTCGAGGAGGCGGACCGGCGGTACGGATCGTTCGGCCGGTTCCTGACCGACGGCCTCGAGACCGGCGAGGCCATGCTGGCCGGGCTGCGGCGCGCGCTGCTCGGCGACCTGGTGCCACCGGAACCGGTGCCCTGACGGCCGTGCGGCCCGCCCGGGTTACCCGGGCGGGCCGCATTCCGCTCTTACTCCTACTTACGGCGGCTACTTACGGCGGCGCGGGCCGAGGGTGCGCAGCTTGATGTAGGCGAACAGCGCGAAGATCGCCGCCAGCGCGATCATGACGCCCATGTCGCGAAGCCAGTTACTCGACGTCGAATTCCACAGCGTGTCGACGATCCCCGATCCCGGCTTGGTGATCTGGTTCAGGTTCACCGTGGACGCGGCCGCGGCGAAGCCCCAGCGGGACGGCGCGATCATCGCGAACTGCTTGAGCCCCTGGTTGTTGGCCAGCGGCACCACGTAACCGGACAGGACCACCTGGACCATGGTGAACAGCACCAGGAACGGCATCGCCTTCTCGGACGTGCTGACCAGGGCCGACACGAACAAGCCGAGGCACATCGAGGCGACCGCCAGCACGGCGATGCCCAGGATCAGCTCGAGCAGCGGCAGGGCCGTGATGAAGGCGCCCGGGTGGTGGATCGGCCGCCAGGACACGCCGATCAGTACCAGCAGGGTCGACTGCATGACGCTGATGACGCCCAGGACGAACAGCTTGGAGACCAGGTAGGCGCCGGATGACAATCCGGCCGCCCGTTCTCGGGTCAGGATCGAGCGTTCCTTGACCAGCTCCCGCACCGAGCTGGCCATCCCGGCCAGGCAGGCGCAGATGACCAGGATCAGCAGCAGGGTCCCCGCGTCCAGGTTCTGGAACAGCGGGCCGCCCAGGCCATTAGGGGACGGTACCTGAGAGATCAGCGCGCCGAGGAGGACAGGCAGCAGGACCATGAAGGTGAGGTAGCCGCGGTCGGACGCGATGACCCGCAGGTACCGCCGGGTCAGCGTGCCCATCTGGCTGAACGCGCCGCGCCGCTGCGGCGGCGGGGTGGCCGCCAGGATCTGGCTGTCCCCGGGCTGCGGCGGCTGCGGCCGCTGACCCAGCACGTACTGCTGGAAGGCAGCCGAGCCGGCGTACTCCCCAGCCCAGTCGCGGTCCGGGTACCGGTCGAAGGCCTGGAACACCTCGGCCCAGCGGTTCTGGCCGAAGTAGGCCAGCCCTTCCTCGGGCGGACCGTAGTAGGCGATCCGCCCGCCGGGGACCAGGACCAGCAGCCGGTCGCAGGTGTCCAGGTTGTCCACGCTGTGGGTGACCACGATGACCGTGCGGCCGTCGTGGGCCAGGTCCCGCATCTGCTCCATGACCGACTTGTCCAGGCCCGGGTCCAGGCCCGAGGTCGGCTCGTCCAGGAACAGCAGCGACGGCTTGGTCAGCAGCTCCTGGGCCACGTTGACCCGCTTGAGCTGGCCGCCGGACAGCCGGTCGGCGCGGGTGTTGGCGTGCCTGGTCAGACCCAGCTCGGACATCACCTCGTCGACGCGGCCATCGCGTTCGGCGGTCTTGGTGTCGGCCGGGAACCGGAGCTCGGCCGAGTACTGCAGCGCCCGGCGCGCGGTCAGCTGGGTGTGCAGCACGCTCTCCTGCGGGACCAGCCCGATCCGGTACCGCAGCTCGTTGTAGTTCGCGTACAGGTCACGGTTGTCGTACAGCACCGTGCCGGTGGTCGCGGGGCGCATTCCGGTCAGCGCGCCGAGCAGCGTCGACTTGCCCGCGCCGCTGGGACCGATGACGCCGAGCAGGCACTTCTCCGGGATCGGGAAGCTCACGTGGTCCAGCAGGACCTTGCTGCCTGCCTTCACCACCAGATCCTCGGCGTTGAAGGTGACGTTTCCGTCGTCGACGAACTGGCACAGCTCGCCGGCCTTGAGCCGGAAGGTGGAGCTGCCGATGCTGACCAGGTCCTGCTCGGTCAGGAGCTGGTTGGTGACCCGCTGGCCGTTGACGAACGTGCCGTTGTGGCTGCCGAGGTCGACGATCTCGTAGCTGCCGGTGGGCGACTTGCGCAGCTCGGCGTGGTGCCGCGAGACGTTGAGGTCGGACAGGACCAGGTCGTTGTCCGGCACCCGGCCGATGCGCATGGCCTTGGCCGGCAGCGGCATCCGCGCGGTGGGCCTGCGGTCCACGCTCGGCAGCAGGTCCGGCTCGGCGGCGGCCTGCTGGCCGGCGTATTGCTGGCCGGCGTACTGCTGCTCGGGATACGGCTGGCCGGGGTACGGCTGGCCGCCGCCTGGCTGAGGACCGGGCGGCTGGACCGGCGCCGCGGGGGGCTGGTACAGCTGGTCGGGGGCCCCGGCGGCATGCCGCGGCGCGTGCTCGCGCGGCGTGGGGGGCTCGGGCTCGGGCTCGGGCGGCTGCCACCAGGACTCGGAGTCCGGGCGCGGCGCTGACTCCGGGGGCGCCTCGGGGACGGGCGGGGCGGGCGGTACCGACAGTTCGGTGCCCTGATGATCGGGCCGGGCCGGGGCGGCGGCGGGCGCGCAGCGCAGGATCGGGCCGTCGTCCGGGTTTCCCAGCCGGACCACGCATTCCGCACCGAGCTCGATCCGGTCGAGCCGCTGCAGCCCGAGGAACGTGCCGTTGGTACTGCCGAGATCCTCGATGATCCAGCCGCCGCCGTCGACCCGCATCACGGCATGCCGCCAGGAGACGCGCGAATCGGTCATGACGATGTCGGACTTCGGGTCCCGGCCGATGCTGTAGGTGGTCCCGGGCTTCATCTCGTGGACCGAACGCCTGGTCCGTACCTCGAGATCGGGCGGACCGGACGGCGTGGCGGCCTCGGCGCGCGGCGGCGCGGCCCTTCCTACCTCGGCCACCCCGGCAGGTGCATGCCCGGCCGGGGACGGACTGGCCTGCGGCGGCCGACGATCAGACCAGTCAAAACGCTCGGGTGGCATGTTTACAAAGTGTAGGGCCGACACGGGTAAACCGGAATCACGAGAACCATTCAGGTTGACCTCGTGTTTTGACATATTGGAGGCGGAGACCCTGATACTGGAATGTCCGGCTCCTTGCCTGACCTGACCGCTTGAAACCCCGCGCCGCACACGGGCTGATTGAAGCAAGTGACTGAATGTTATCCCCGGTAGCTAGTGACACCGCAGAGGTGGAGATGATGGTCGTAGGTAGGTATGGCGGGGGAATGGGCATCATGGCCGGCGGTACGGGGAGCGCGACATGAGCTCCGACCCGAACCAGCCCGCTCACGAATGGTGGCAGCGGCGGCCCGAACCCAAGGACGAGCCGGAGGAGCAGGACTACCAGGGGAGCCAGGGAGGCCAGGGGAGCCAGGACTCCCAGGCGACGCGACAGTACCCGGTGAACCGGAATTACCAGGACCCGCGGGCCACGCCGCGGGGGCCGGGCGGGCCTAGCGGGCCTAGCGGGCCTAGCGGGCCGGGCGGGCCGGGCGGGCCGGGTGGCCAGGATTCCCAGGCAACGCGGCAGTATCCGGTGGAGCGGGGACGCCCGGCGGCGGGGTACTCCCCCAACCAGGGCACCCGTGCCGACGGCGGGTTCTCCGCCGGGCCGGGGCGCCAGTCCGGCCAGGGGTATCAGTCCGGCCAGGGGTTCCCCGCCGGGCCGACGTTCTCACCGGCCGGGTCGGGGTACCAGCAGGATCAGGACTACCCGGGCTCCCAGGCGTACCAGGACCCCCGGGCGACGCAGGGCACGTCGGCCGGCCAGGACTACCCGCCCAGCCAGGGTTTCCCGGCGGCGCAGGGTTACCAGGCGGCACAGGGTTACCAGGCGGCACCCGCCGCCCGGACGCGGCGGCGGCGCCGGAGGTGGCCGTGGATCACGCTGATCGTGATCATCGTGCTGCTCGTGGCGGCCGACCGGGGCGCCAACGCGTTCGCCGAGGACCAGATGGCCAGCCAGTTCGCGTCGTCACTGGAACTATCCGGCAAGCCGCATGTGACCATCCAGGGCTTCCCGTTCCTGACCCAGCTGGCGGCCCAGGACTTTAACCAGGTCGACATCAACGCGACCAACGATACGGCCGGCCCGGGCGGGCAGCTGGAGATCCAGAGCCTGACCGCCACGCTGCACGGGATGCACATCCACGGGACCAACAGCGCCACCATCGATGACTTCACCGCCTCGGCGCTGGTCACGTTCTCGGCGCTGGCCCACGCGGGCAACCTTCCCGGCGGTATCACGATGACCGCGGACGGCCCGAACCGGATCAAGGCCCACGTGGACCTGGACGTCATCAGCGGCGACGTGATCCTCCAGGTCACCCAGGTGGGTGACAGCAAGATCAACATCAAGGTCGTCGACGCGGACGGGTTGCCGACCGACCTGCTCGGCAACCTGGTGAACTTCACCATCAGCATCCCGAAGCTGCCGGCCGGGGTGAAGATCCAGCAGATCAGCGTCACGTCGCAGGGCCTGCGCCTCACGGCGACGGGGCATAACACCACCCTGAGCCAGTAAGCGGGTGATATCGCCGACGTTCCGCTAACCCGGGGCCCGTGCCCCAGGTGACCTAGTGTCTACTTAGAGTTAGATTGCTAACACAGAGAGTAATGACGCTGGATGCGGAGGCCGATATGCCGAGTGCGCCCCTTACCGTCGCTGACACGCTAGAGCCGTCCGGCCTGGCGTGTACGGCCGGGACGGCCGCCACCTGGACCTTCGGCCGACGGCCGGACGAGGTGCCGGCCGCCCGCCGGTTCATCAGGGAAGCACTGGACGGCCACCCGGCGGCCTACGACGCCGAACTGCTGGTTTGCGAGCTCGTCACCAACACGATTCAGCACGCCGCCGACGCCGACTGGGTGACCGTCGCGGTCAGCCGCTGGGGTGCCATCGTGCACGTGGACGTGATGGACGACGGCCAGACCGGGCTGCCGCACTGGCGCGAGGCCACCGGGGAGGACGAGGGCGGGCGCGGTTTCCAGCTCGTCAACGAGATCGCGCAGCGCTGGGGGTTCCTCCGCGAGCGGGCGCGCACCTGCGTCTGGTTCGAGCTCTCCCCCGCGCCCCCGCTAACCGGCCTCGCGCTCGCACAGCACCGGTGTGCCATCGGTGCTCCTCTAGGTGACCCCGTGTGCCATCGGTGCTGTTCAGCCGGGCCCCCCGGGGCCGGGGGGACGGCGGGTAGGCTCTCGGGGTGCCTGCTGCCTGCGTGTTCTGCGCCATTATCCGGGGCGAGCAGCCCGCCGAGATCGTGCTGGAGACCAAGCGACTGGTCGCGTTCCTCGACCACCGGCCGCTGTTCCACGGGCACACGCTGCTGGTGCCGAAGCAGCATATGCAGCTGCTCAGCGACCTGCCGGCCGACCAGGTGCCTGAGTTCTTCACCACGGCGCAGCGGCTGGAGCGCGCGGTCGAGGACGGGCTGGGCGCCGACGGCTCGATGATCCTGATCAACAACGTGGTGAGCCAGTCCGTCCCGCACCTGCACCTGCACGTCATCCCCCGGAACAAGCGTGACGGGCTGCGGTTCTGGCTGGGGCCGCGGCATCCGTACGACGACGCCCATCCGGCGCAGGAGTACGCGGACAAGATCAGGGCAGCGCTTCCGGCGGAAAGCGCCTGACTGAACCAGGAAACATTTCCGGGCGTTACGGTTGGATAGTAAGCACCGGCCCCGGGGAGCGACCTTTATGCCCGACAACCCCAACCGTTTCGCGCGCAACCTGTTCGACGGGTTGCCCGCCCGCTACGACCGGCTCGCCGAGCTGCTGTCCTTCGGGCAGAACGGGCAATGGCGGTCCGCGATGACCAGCCGGGTGGCGGGGCACGTCCCCGCGGACGGCGTGATTCTCGACGTCGCGTCCGGTACCGCCGGAGTGGCGCTGCAGTTGGCCGAGCGGACCGGGGCCCGGGTGGTGGGCGTGGACCTGACCGAACCGATGCTGCGCCAAGGCCAGCGCCGGGTGGCCGCGGCCGGGATGCGCGACCGGATCTCGCTGACGGTCGGCCGAGGTGAGCAGCTGCCCTTCCCCGACGCCAGCGTCGACGCCCTGACGTTCACCTATCTGCTCAGGTACGTACAAGACCCGCAGGCCACGCTGTCCGAGCTGGCCCGGGTGCTCAAGCCGGGCGGGACCATGGCCAGCCTGGAATTCTGCGTGCCGACCGGGGCGCTGTGGCACCCGGCCTGGCTGGCGTACACCCGGCTGGCGCTGCCGGCCGGCGGCTGGCTGACCGGCGGCCGCGAATGGTTCCGGGTAGGCCGCTTCCTGGGGCCGAACATCTCCGCCCACTACCGGAGGTACCCGGTCGACTGGACGGTGGCGGCCTGGGAGAAGGCGGGCCTGACCGACGTCGGTACCCGGATCATGAGCCTGGGCGGCGGGCTGGTCATGTGGGGGAAGCGTGCCGGGTAGCGAGACCCGCCCCGCCTACTACGCGGCCCGGCGCGGCGGCTGGCGGGACTGGTGGACGCTGCTGCACCCGCCGTACACCGGCTGGCACCTCGCTTACGTGGTCATCGGCGCCGCGCTCGCGCCGCGGGTGCAGCTCACCAACCTGATCGCGACCGTGCTCGCCTTCTTCCTGGCCACCGGGCTGGCCGCGCACGCCCTCGACGAGCTGCGCGGGCGCCCGCTGCGGACGGCGATCCCGACCGCGACGCTGATCGCCGTGGTCGTGGCCGGCCTGGCGGGCGCGCTGGCGCTCGGCGTGTGCGGGGTGCTCAGGATCGGCTGGCCGCTGATCCCGTACATGGTGGCGGGACCGGTGCTGGTGATCGCGTACAACGCGGAGCTGTTCGGCGGCCTGATGCACACCGACGTCGGCTTCGCCGCCGCCTGGGGGGCGTTCCCGCTGCTCACCGCGTACACGGCGCAGACCGGCACGCTCGCCACGGCGCCCGTGCTGGCCGCGGCCGGTGCCTTCGCGCTGTCGGCGGCGCAGCGCGAGCTGAGCACTCCGGCCAGGAACATCAGGCGCCGGGCCCAGCGGGTCGAGGGCCGCATCACGTTCGGCGACGGCCGGAGCGTGCCGGTGACCGCGGACTCCCTGCTCGAGCCGCTGGAACGAGCGCTGCGCGCGGCGTCCTGGGCCATCATGCTGCTCGCCGCCGCGCTGGCGGTGGCCCGTCTCACCTGACCGGAACGACGTGACGGGCCCCGGATGACCGGCCGCGTCGAATCCCGGTGGCCTCAGTAGTAACGTAAGCCATATGTAACCACTTAAATTACGTCGAAAAGGGACAAACGCGTACTTTTTAGGATAAAGGTGAGTCATCGGATCTCCTGTCTGAACGTGCCGTCGGTGGCTCATACTTGACAGGAGCGCAGCCTGCGATGCCATCAGGAGAATGCACGTGACATCCGGCGTACCGGAGAAGGGCAGTGCTCTCGGGACGGGTGTCTCCGAGGGCGGTGTTCGGTCGAACCACGCCCCGCTGCCCCGGACCTCGGGTAACGGGACCAGGCGAAGCCGTGGATCGAGCAACGGCACCAACATTGAGGAGGCCGGGATCGCAGACTCCCCGGAGACCTCTCATCCGGCCTTGTCCTCGTCCGTGCGGACGGTGATCCTCGGGATCGACAACGACGGACGGGTCGTGCAGCACGACAGGAACGCGGCCCAGATCCTCGCGCGCAAGCCGGAGGACCTGCTCGGCGCGCAGCTGGTCGAGCTCACCTCGGCCGGAGCGCTCGGCAACGGCGCCCGGCCGCCTGAGGCGACGGCCGCGGTGGCCGGGCTGCTTGAGGCCATCCGCTCGGATCGTGAGGCCAGTGCCATGCTCACGATCGACACCCGCGACGGCCACCCGGCCGAGGCGGTGGTCACGGTCCACCCGATGCGGGCGGACGGGACCAGCGTGGCCGCGCTGGCCCTGCTCCGGATCCCGGCGCCCGCCTCCGAGCGGTTCGTCGACCCCGCGCTCATGCGCAGGCAGATGCTCGACGACGCGCTCACCCGGATCGGCGACACGCTCGACATCGACGACGTGGCCCGGGTCCTCCTCGACGCGATCGTGCCGCACTTCTGCAACGTGGCCGGCCTGCTGCTGCTCGAGAGCCTGGCCGGAGACGACGAACTGCCGTCAAGCGGGCCCGAGGGGTCGCTGCCGCTGCGCCGGATCGCGCTGCTGCACGACGGCAAGGATCCCGCCTGGGAGGCGACCTTCCCGACCGGCGAGATCTTGCGCTACCCGAAGGGCACGCCGTACTACCGGTGCATGGACACGGGCACGCCGGTGCTCGAGGCGACGATCACCAAGAGCCAGGCGGGCGAGATCGCCAAGAACTGGCGGCGCAAGCCGGTGGCCAAGCTGCTCTCGAACGTCTCCATGGTGGTCCTGCCGCTGATCGCCCGCGGCACCATGCTCGGCTTCTGCGTCTGCACCCGGCAGGAGGGGTACCGCCGGTTCGACGCGTACGACGTCGAGATCGGCATGGACTTCGCGTCCCGGGCCGCCGTGTTCATCGACAACGCCCGCCGGTTCAGCCGTGAGCACGCCACCGCGCTGACCCTGCAGCGGAGCATGCTGCCGACCGGGCTCTCCTACCCTTCCTCGGTCGAGGTCAGGCACCGTTACCTGCCCGGCAGCAAGATGATCGAGGTCGGCGGGGACTGGTACGAGTCCATCGCGCTGCCCGGCGGCCGGGTCGCGCTGGTGGTCGGCGACGTGGCCGGACACGGCGTGCGGGCCGCGGTCACCATGGGACGGCTGCGCACCGCCATCCACACCCTGGCCATGCTGGAGCTGCCGCCGGCCGACTCGCTGCTGCAGCTCGACGAGCTCATGCATACCCTCGGCGAGCGCGAGCCGCACTTCGCCACCTGTGCCTACGCCGTCTACGACGCGGTCAGCGGCGAGTGCGAGGTCGCGGTGGCCGGGCACCTGCCGCCGCTGCTCGTGCACCCGGACGGCAGCAACGAGCTGCTCGACGTGCCGCCGTCGCCGCCGCTCGGCATCGGCGACGGCGAGGTGGAGAGCCGCCGGTTCAAGGTGGAGGACGGCAGCCTGTTCGTCCTGTACACCGACGGCCTGGTCGAGAACAAGGGCCAGGACATCAGCGACGGGCTGGCCCGGCTGCGCGGCATCTTCGGGCCGGGCTCGCCGACCCGGCCGCTGGAAGACCTGTGCAAGGCCACCCTGGACGGGGTCTACTCCGACCACCAGCGCGACGACATCGCGGTGCTGATCGCCCGGCTACGGCGGCTGCCCGAGGACAACTACGCGTCCTGGACGCTCGCGCCGAAGCTGACCTCGGTCCGGGAGGCACGTTCGGTGCTGGCCGAGCCGTTGAAGCGGTGGGACCTCGAGGACCTGATCCCCACGACCGAGCTGCTCGTCTCCGAGCTGGTCACCAACGCGGTCAAGTACTCCCGCGGCGACGTCACGCTCCGGCTCGTCAACGAGCGGACGCTGGTCTGCGAGGTAATCGACTCCTCCGGCGCGCTGCCCCGGCTCCGCTCGCCCAACGGTGACGAGGAGAGCGGCCGCGGCCTGCAGGTGGTGCGCCAGCTCGCGCAGCGCTGGGGCGCCCGCCGGACCGCGACCGGCAAGGTCGTCTGGTGCGAGCAGCCCCTGCCCGGCAGCGCGGCCCTGGAGGAGCCGCTGCCCTTTCACTGACCTGCGCCGTTAACGACGAGGTAGTTAACGGGGCTTGGCGCGCGGCCGGGACGATCTGGGCCAGCGGAGCGTCGGCCGCTAGGCAGGTCCGGTTCCGGCCGTCCTGTTTGGCGCGGTACAGGGCGGTGTCGGCCGCGGCGAGCAGGGTGGTGAGCTCGGCGGCTTCGCCTCCGACGCGATCGAGCGCGGCCACCCCGATCGAGACCGTCACCCGCACGCACACACCCGTCGCGCCATCCTGGCTGCTCCGGTCGTCCTCGCCGACTCCGATGTCCTCTCCGACCGGGACGGACAGCGCGGCGATGGCCGCGCGGAGCCGTTCGGCGATGGCCAGCGCCTGTTCCTCTCGCGTCTGCGGCAGCAGGATCACGAACTCCTCGCCGCCGAACCGGCCGGCCAGGTCGCAGCTGCGCATCTGCTCGCGCAGGGCGCCGCTGACAGCCCGCAGCGCCTTGTCGCCCACTAGGTGACCGTGGGTGTCGTTGACCAGCTTGAAGTGATCGAGGTCCAGCAGCGCCACGCACAGCGGGCTGTGCGTCTGCACCGCCCGGGCGATCTCCCGCTCCGCCTCGTTCTCCCAGGTGGACGCGTTGAGCAGGCCGGTCTTGGTGTCCATGCGCGACGTAGCCAGCAGCTGCGCGTGCATGATGAACCGCCGGGCCAGCAGGACGGTAGGTACGGCCACGACGGCCAGCGCCGCGTTGACGGCCACCATCACCGCGATGAGGATGCCCAGGTCCATCTGGGCGAAGTCGATGAGCAGCGCCTCGCGGTTCAGCGCGATGTCGGTCACCCGGACGGTCGGGTCGGAGAGCTTGACCGCGGTGACGATCAGGATGATGTGCAGCAGCCAGCCGGTGAGCTCGGCCCCGGCCACGGCCGCGGTCCAGGTCAGGGCGTGCGTCCCGGAGCCGGGCGCGGTCCCGGCGAAGGAGGCCGGGAAGGCGTGGAACACCAGCGACGCCGCGCCGTAGGCCAGGCCGATCGCAGCGGCGGTGAACGCCCGCCGGTAGACCGCCCCGCGGTGCACCCGCCACTGGGTGAGCATCAGCAGCGGCACCGGGATCACCATGGCGTACACCGGGGGCAGCAGGACCGCCACCGGCAACACCCACGCGCTGAGGAAGTCCCGCACCATGCCGCTCTGCAGGTAGGCGATGCGCTGGGTGGCCACGATGGAAACCGAGCCGCAGCTCAGCAGCAGGGCGAAGCGCGCCAGGTCGCCCAGCGGCCAGGCGGTTGCCGACGCGGCTACGGCGACCAGCACGAGGCCAGCCGCGGTCACGGCGCCGACGTAGGCCCGCAGGATCCCGGGAAGCCGCCACCACGCCCAGTACCTGACGGACAGCCCGGCCGCCAGCCGGCCAGCCGGCGATGCTGTGACGGACGAGGCTCGCACTACCACCACCGTTCTGGATGAGACGCGACGAGTCAGCCGATAGTTGGATGCTCACCGTAAACAACTATTTCCGCATAGCTACGATAACTCATTTTCGCGCATTCAGTTAGCAACCGTTACAAAGGCCGCGCAATTGCGCGTGGTGCGAGACTGAATGGCGACGGGCGAGCCGCGATTACACGGCGTTGCAAACGTCGCAAAATGTCACCCAGCGCTACGAGAGGGTGCGGGAGGGGGCCGGGGCCAGGCGGAACACCTGGGCCTGAGCCTTATCGATATTCCGCGTACGCCATCACGGCGGGGTCTCGGCCCACGCCATCCGGAACCACAAGGCGCACGCCATCCGGAACGACATGGCGCACGCCATCGGACCAGAACCCGAGCCGGAATAATCCCGGCAAAACGGTCCTGCGTAAGGGCCCGCGCGGCTATTCCACCGTGACGCTCTTGGCGAGGTTACGGGGCTTGTCGATGTCCCGGCCGAGCTTGGCCGCGACGTGGTAGGCCAGGATCTGCAGCGGGACGTTCAGCAGCAGCGGCTCGAGTTCGGGCTCGGCCCGCGGCACGCGGATGACCGCGTCGGCCAGGCCCGCGGGCAGGTCCGCGCTCGTCACCGCGATGACCGGGCCGCCGCGCGCCTTGATCTGCTCGATCGTGGAGATGTTCTTGGCCTGCAGGTCGTCCGCCGGGACGACGACCACGCTCGGCATCGAGGCGTTGATCAGGGCGAGCGGGCCGTGCTTGAGCTCGGCCGCCTGGTACGCCTCGGCGTGCACGTAGGAGACCTCCTTCAGCTTCTGCGCGCCCTCGCGGGCCACCGGCCAGCCGCGGACGCGGCCGATGAAGAACATGTGCTCGGCGCCGGCGTACCGCCACGCCACCTCGGCAATCTCCTCCTCGGCGGCCAGGACCTGGTCCAGCTGCCCGGGTAGCGCCCGCAGCCCGGCCACGATCCGCTGGCCGGAAGCCGCGGACAGGTCGCGGACCCGGCCGAGCAGCAGCGCGAGCAGGGCGAACGTGGCCGCCATGTTGGTCAGCGCCTTGGTCGAGCAGACGGCGATCTCCGGTCCCGCGTGCAGGAACACCCCGTGCCCGCACTCCCGGCCGATAGCGCTGCCGACCACGTTGACCGCGCCGATGACCTGCCCGCCCTTGCGGCGCAGTTCCTGCACCGCCATCAGCGTGTCGAGCGTCTCGCCGGACTGGCTGACCGCCACGTACAGCGTGTCCGGGTCCACCACGGGGTTGCGGTACCTGAACTCCGAGGCTGGCTCGGCGTCGGAGGGGATGCGGGCCAGTTCCTCGGTCAGCACCGCGCCCATCTGGCCGGCGTAGTAAGCCGAGCCGCAGCCCAGGAACTTCACCTGCCTGATGGCCCGGAGCTGGCGCGCGTCCAGGTCGATGCCGCCCAGCTTGGCCGTGGCGAACCGCTCGTCGAGGCGACCGCGCAGCACCCGCCGCAACGCCTCGGGCTGCTCGTGGATCTCCTTGTGCATGTAGTTCTCGAACGAGCCGAGCTCGTAGTCGCCGACTTCGGCCTCCACCGTGGTCGGCGTCTTGCGCGCGCCGCCGGGCTCCCGCTCGTCGAGCGCCGCGGTGGTGTAGTCGGTGGCGTGCACCGTGGCCACCTCGGCGTCGTCCAGGTAGACGACCTGCTTGGTGTAGCGGACCAGCGCCGCCACGTCGGAGGCGACGAACATCTCCGACTCCCCGATGCCGAGCACGATCGGGCTGCCGTTGCGCGCCACCACCAGCTCGTTCGGGTTATGGGTATCCAGCACCACCAGGCCGTAGGTGCCGTCCACGTGGCGCAGCGTCCGGCGGACCGCGTCTTCGAGGCTGGTGCCCGCGGTGGCCTCGGCCGCGATCATGTGAGCGAGCGCCTCGGTGTCGGTCTCGCTCACCAGCTTGACGCCCCGGCTGGTGAGCGCGTCCCTGAGCTGCTCGGCGTTCTCGATGATGCCGTTGTGCACGACGGCGATGCGGCCCTCGGTGTCGGTGTGCGGGTGGGCGTTGATGTCGTTCGGCTCACCGTGAGTGGCCCATCTGGTGTGGCCGATGCCGATGGTGGCCTTGGTGCGGTCGCTGATCCGGTCCCTGAGGTCCTGCACCCGGCCCGCCGTCTTGGTGACCTGCAGCCGGTTGCGGGAGATCACCGCCAGGCCGGCCGAGTCGTAGCCGCGGTACTCCAGGCTCCGCAGCCCCTCGAGCAGCACCGGGATGGCGTCCCTGCGGCCGATGTAACCGACGATTCCGCACACGTCGCGCTCCCCTGTTAGTGATCCTGGCCTGTTAGTGATCCTGGCCTGTTAGTGATCCTGGCGATCTTGATGTCAGCCGTAGACGATACGGCGGAGCTGGCGCTCCGACAGCCCGGGCGCCGCGAACCGGCGCTGCCGCAGCTCCGCCTCGAGCTGGGGCCAGATCTCGTCGTTCTTCCACTGCCGCTGCCGTAGTTCGGCGTGCCGCCTGCGGACGAACTCCTCGGTGGTCTCGTCGAAGTAGCTCGTCACGTCGGCGATGACGCGGACCGCGGTGGGCTGCGACAGGCCGGTCGAGGCGGCCAGGTACCGGGCGAGATCCTGCGGGAAGGAATCCGCGGGAACTCGGGCACCTATCGGGTCGGGCATACCTACTTCCTACTAGGTGGCCGATCGGTTAGGCAAAAAACCTGCCCGGTTTCGGGCAGGAAGAGTCGCAATTAATCCAATTCGAGAGGAATTATGAACCGGACCACGAGCGGCTCTTGCGTAGTCCGTCCGGGCTAGGCGGGTGTTAGGAGGCGCGCAGGCTGGCCGAGACCACGTGCGTCTTGTTCCGGCCGGTTTCCTTGGCGTGGTACAGGGCCGCGTCGGCGGCGGCCAGCAGCTCGGTCAGCTCGCGGTCCTCGCCGTCCAGGGAGGCCATCCCGACCGAGATGGTGAGCGTGATGCAGCCGGCGCTCTCGTCCTCGTCGTCGACCGGGATGACCAGCGCCGCGATGTGCGCGCGGAGCCGCTCGGCCACGTTGAGCGCGTCGATCTCGCGCGCCTGCGGCAGCAGTATCGCAAACTCCTCGCCGCCGAACCGCCCGGCCATGTCGGAGCCGCGCAGCTGGCCGCGCAGCGCGTCGGTGACGGCGCGCAGCGCCTTGTCCCCGGCCAGGTGGCCGTAGGTGTCGTTGACCACCTTGAAGTGGTCGATGTCGACCAGCCCCACGGCCAGCGGCACTTTCATCCGGACCGCCCGGGTGACCTCGGCTTCCGCCTCGCGTTCCCAGGTGGACGCGTTGAGCAGCCCGGTCTTGGTGTCGATGCGGGAGGCGGCCAGCAGCTGGGCATGCATGATGAACCGCCGGGCCAGTAGCACGGTGGGCACCGCGAAGATTGCGAGCGCCACGTTGACCGCCACCACCACGGTGATCAGGATGCCCAGGTCGAACTCGGCGAAGTCGCCTTGCAAGGCCTCCCGGTTCAGTTCCAGCTCGGCCAGCTTGACGCTGGGGTCGGCGAGCTTGATCGCGCCCACGATCAGGTAGTGGTTGCCCCGGCCGCCGATGATCTCGCCCACCACGACCGCCACAGTCCAGGTCAGGACGTGTATGCCGGTGCCGATGGCGCCACCGGCGAAGGAGGCGGGGAAGGCGCGGAAGACCAGGGCCGCGGCTCCGTATGCCAGGCTGATTCCGGCCGCGCTGAACACCCGGCGGTAGACAATGCCCCGGTGGACCCGCCACTGGGTCAGCAGGTACAGCGGGACCGGCGTCACCATGGCGTAGGCGGGCGGCAGCAAGATCGCCACCGGGAGCACCCAGACGGTGAGGAAGTCCCTGGTCATGCCGCCCTGCAGGTAGGCCATCCTCGGCGTGGCCGCCACCATGACCAGGCCGCAGCCGAGCAGCAGGGCGAACCGCCACGCGTCCGCCGCGTACCAGGTGGTCTGGGACAGCGCGAAGCAGGTGAACCCGAACGCGATCGCCACCACGGCGCCGACGTAGCAGCGAAGCGCTATGGGCAGAGCCCACCAGGCCCAGTTCCGGACCTTCACGCGCACCAGCGAGCGACACCGTGATACGGACGAGGCTTCCATAGTCCACCGTTCCGGAAGGGACGCGACAGGCTCCTGTCTAGTTCGGCAGCTCACCGTAAAGGACTAGCTCCGTATAGCTACCTTAACCCATCTATGGCCATCTTGGACACTATGTCGCCCGGTTTCACTGCATCTTGCGGCAAAGCGGAGCTAAATGGTGTTTGACAAGCCACGATTACCCGGCGTACTGGCGCCGGGGGGGTCGCACTCTTGCCGGAGGGAGGGGCAGACCATGCGCGTCACCTGGTCCTGAACACGCCGTCATATCCGGGAAGCACGACCAGAGAGGAACCCGCCATGCGCGACACCTGGACTTGAGCCGCACAGCCGATCCGAGCGCTGTTACCGCGATTCGCGTAGCGGTGCCGATCTTCTGGCCGCGGCGTGACCGGGACGCCTGACGGCCGCATGACGCCCGCCGGGTGGTGACACGTGGCGCCACCTGAGCGTCAGTACGAACGCGATAACCGTTCCGATTCCGCCAGCTACGGCGATGACCGCCGCCGGGGAGATCACCTCGGCCGCGGCCCCGGCCGCTACGAAAGTGGCCCCCTGGCCGACAATCACACCCATGTTGGCAATGCCGAAAGCCTGAGCCCGTCGTTCGTTGGGCACCCTGACCACGAAGGCGGTGTTGGCTGCGATCTGGTAAATGCCGAACGTAGCCGACAGCGAGAAGATCACCAGGGAAACGGCAAGACCCGGGCGGAGGGCCGTCAAGACCAGCGTCGCGCAGGTGAGGACGGCGAGCGGACCCATCATGTTCAGCCGCTGACGCGGGCGCACGAAGCGCGTGAACAGCGGCGTGGCGATCGTGGTGGCGAGGCACGTGGACGCCAGCACCAAGCCGGTCGCGATCGGCCCTCCGCCGAGTTCTCTCGCGTAGGGCGCGGCGATCCCCTCGGGCACCGTGTAGAAGACGACCAGCAAGCCGAGCAGTAGCAGGATGCGCAGCGCCCGGTCACCGAAGACCACCCGGAAGCCCTCCCGGATACGAACCAGCGGCGGCTGCTGGGCGGCCTCCGGCGCCGCGGCGGCCGGCCTGGCCCGGGTACCCAGCCCGATGAGCAGGCCGGAGACGGCGAATGTGGCCGCGTCCACGACGAGCGAGGCGCGCACCCCGATGAAGGCCACCGCGACGCCTCCGGCCGCCGCCCCGACCACCTGGCCCGCCAGGACGGTCGTCTGGAACACCGCGGTGCCGAGGACGTACTTCTCCCCTTGCAGGATGTCCGGGGTGATGGCGGCGCGCGCCGACTCGAACGGCGGCGCGAACATCGTGGCCGCGAAGAGCAGCACGATCAGCGCCAGCAGGGGCACGCCCGGCACCGTCATGACCGCGACCAGCACGGTCCGGATCACGTCGCAGGTGACCATGACCGAGCGCCGGGACCGGCGGTCGGCGATGTCGGCCAGGAACAGGCCCCCGATCACCCACGGCAGGTAGCCGGCCGCGTAGGCCAGGGCCGCCAGCAGCGGCGACCTCGTCCGGTCGTAGACGAGCAAGGTGAGCGCGACCAGCGCGAGACGGTCTCCCGTCACCGACAAGATCTCGGAGAACCAAACGGCCCGGAACTCGCGGTTCGCGAACACGTCGCGGAACGTGGCGCGAGGCGGCACGACACCCCTTCGCAGCAGCCTGGTCAGCGGGTCCTGTCTGTCCGCGGTGAGCGGGCCCGCGGTCTGATGTCTGGTCATCCCATCATGACCCAGGCATCCGGGGAATCGCAACAACTCGTGCGGAATCGGTCACCCTTGGTTCTTACCGGGCCATCGAGTTGATATGTGCCGTTCATCGGCATATACAAGGTTTGTGAGCAAGCAGTCCATGCAGGAGCCGACGTTCCTGATCCTGACCGCGCTGGCCGCGGGGGCCCAGCACGGTTACGGGATCATGAGCGACGTCGGCCGGATCTCCGATGGACGGGTCAGGCTCCGGGCGGGCACCTTGTACGCGGCTCTGGACCGGCTGAAGGCAGACGGCAGGGTCACCGGCGACAAGGAAGAGGTCGTGGACGGGCGGCTGCGCCGCTACTACCGGATCACCGACGAGGGCACCGCCGCGCTCGCGGCCGAAGTGCGCCGGATCCGCGCCAACGCCGCCGTCGCCGCCAGCCGCCTGGGCCTGGCCGGAGGCACTCTATGACGTGGACCGCGGAGCTGGAGGGGCACTCCCTCACCGGGCATCCGCACGCTTCCCCCGCCGGGCCGAGGAGCGCCGTGAGCGCTTAGCCCGCCCAGACGTGGTGGTGGTGGCGCCGGCCACCGCCGTCGCTGGCGCCGCCGCCACCACTTGCTCTCGTAGCTCGCTTCCGTAAGGGAAATTTCCCCGGGCTTCTTTTCACGCTGACGACCATCGCCGGTCACACGATGAAATTATTTATGCCGAACGGAGCGGGTTTCACGCATCACCATGAATGGATCCCGCTCTGATGGGTTGATAACTACTGTCCCCGGCGCCTACCCGAAAGCGGGAGCTCACATATGCCTGACGAATCCAACCACCTCGTAGAACTGCCCGGCAGCGCGCGGTCGCGGCTGGAGGCAGCGACGCCGGCCGGCCAGCTGGATACCTCGGAACAGGCCACGCTGACGCTGGTGCTGCGGCGGCGGGCCGAGATCCCGGCCGAGATCGTCGAGGGCCCCACCGTCCTGACCCATGACCAGCTGCGCGACCAGTACGGCGCCGATCCGGCCGACGTCGACCTGGTCCAGCAGACGCTCGGCGCGCTGGGGCTTGAGGTCACCGAGGTCCACGCGTCCACCCGGCGGGTCAAGGTCACGGGCACCATCGGCGCGCTCTCCAGCGCCTTCGGCGTCACGCTGCAGCAGGTCAGCAGCCCGGACCCGAAGACGGGCGGGAGCGTGACCCACCGCTACCGCGAGGGGCCGCTGTTCATCCCGGCCGCGCTGGACGGCGTGGTGCTCGCGGTGCTCGGCCTGGACACCCGGCCGCAGGCCCGGCCGCACTTCCGGTCCCGGCCGAACGCGGCCGCCGCGGCCGCGGGCAGCACGTACCCGCCCAACCAGGTGGCCGAGATCTACAAGTTCCCGGCCGGCACCACCGGGGCGGGCCAGACCGTCGCGGTCATCGAACTCGGCGGCGGCTTCGCCACTAGCGACCTGGACACCTACTTCCAAGGCCTGGGCCTCGCCGTCCCGTCGATCTCCGCGGTCAGCGTGGACGGGGCGTCGAACGCGCCCGGCTCGGACCCGAACGGCGCCGACATCGAGGTCGCGCTGGACGTCGACGTCATCGGCGCGGCCGCGCCCGGCGCGAAGCAGGTGGTCTACTTCGCGCCCAACAACGGCGACCAGGGCTTCGTCGACGCGATCTCCGCGGCCGTCTCGGCCACCCCGGTCCCCATCGCGATCTCCATCAGCTGGGGTCAGTCCGAGGACTCGTGGACGGCCCAGGGGCGCACCGCCATGGACGCGGCGATCGCCGACGCGGCCGCGCTGGGCATCACCGTGTGCGTGGCCTCCGGCGACAACGGCAGCGGCGACGCCGTCAACGACGGGAAGCCGCACGTGGACTTCCCCGCCTCGAGCCCGCACGCGCTGGCCTGCGGCGGGACCAAGCTCGTGGCGAACGCCGCGACCGGCACGATCAGCTCCGAGGTCGTCTGGAACGAGACGGCCGCCAACGAGGGGGCCGGCGGCGGCGGGGTCAGCGACGTTTTCGCCGTGCCATCCTTCCAGGCCAACGCGGGCGTGCCGGCCCAGGCCGCCAGTTCCGCGGCCGCTGCCGGATCCGCGGCGGCCGCCGCCGAAGCGGACCCCGAGTCTCACCGTAAGCACCCCGGATCCGGAGGTAGTGCGGGTGGCGGCTCGGGCGGCACGGGAACGTCGGGCGGCACGGGTGCTTCGGGCGGCACGGGCACGTCGGCTTCGGCTGGCGGGCGGGGCGTGCCGGACGTGGCGGGCAACGCCGACCCGGTCACCGGCTACCAGATCTTCTCCGGCGGCCAGGCCCAGATCGTCGGCGGCACGAGCGCGGTCGCCCCGCTGTGGGCGGCCCTGGTCAGCCGCCTCGCCGAAGCCACCGGCCAGCGCTTCGGCCTGATCCAGACGCTGCTCTACGCGGGCGTGGCGCCGCACACCGCGGTGGACGGCTTCAACGACATCACCAGCGGCAACAACGGCGCCTACACGGCCGGTCCCGGCTGGGACGCCTGTTCCGGCCTCGGCAGCCCCGACGGCACCGCCATCCTCAACCGCCTCAAGAGCTAACTCCCGCTTTCCTGTCACGGGCCGCCGGGGTGGCCTTCTCTCAGGCAGGCATGAAACCGGGCTTTCACCGCGTTCCAGCGCGATGAAAGCCCGGTTTCACCGCGTATCCGGGCGTTTCGCGGTATCCGGGCGTCTCGCGGTATCCGGGCGTCTCGCGGTGCGGCAACCTACTGGTTGACAGTGGCAAATGGATGACGCACACTTTTGGTAGTGACTTTCAAAAAGTTGTGACTGCCGAAGGGGTGTGAGTGTCATGGCAGCGAACGGGGCTCGGAAGTGGTGGGCGCTCGTCGCGATCGCGGCCAGCGTGCTCGTGGTCGGGCTCGACCTGACCGTGCTCAACCTGGCGTTGCCCACGATCGCGATCGATCTGCACGCCTCGACCAGCGACCTGCAGTGGATCTCGGACTCCTACAGCCTGGTGCTGGCGGCCGTGATGCTGCCCGCGGGCCTGCTGGGCGACCGGCTGGGGCGCAAGAAGGTCCTGCTCGCCGCGCTCATCCTGTTCGGGGCCAGCTCGGCGGTGTGCGCCTACGCGACCGGCACCGGCGAGCTGATCGCGGCCCGGGCGGTGCTCGGGATCGGCGCCGCGGCCATCTTCCCGCTGTCGCTGTCCGTGATCCCGGTGCTGTTCGCCCCGGAGGAGCGGCAGAAGGCGATCGCGCTGGTGGCGTCGGCCACGTTCGTCAGCTTCCCGATCGGCCCGGTCATCGGCGGCTACCTGCTCGACCACTTCTGGTGGGGATCGGTCTTCCTGATCAACGTGCCCGTGGTAGCGCTGGCCCTGATCGCCGTCGTGGTCCTGCTGCCCGAGTCGCGCAGCGCGCAGCGGCCGGGCGTGGACGTCGTCGGCGTGGTCCTGTCCAGCGTCGGGCTGGCCGGGCTGACCTACGGGTTCATCAAGGCCGGGCAGGACGGCTGGACGGACGCCGCCGCGCTGGGCACCATCGCCGCCGGGGTCGCGGTGCTCGCCGCGCTGGTCGGCTGGGAACGCTGGCTGACCCGGCGCTGGCTGGCCGGAAGCGCGCTGGCCGCGAACGGCGACGACCTGCGCGGGGGCAAGGTCCGTCCGCTGATCGAGCTGCGGCTGTTCCGGTCGGCCGGGTTCACCTGGGGCACCGCGCTGGCCACGATGGTCTCGTTCGTCATGTTCGGGATCTTCTTCGTGATGCCGCAGTACTTCCAGGAGGTCCGCGGCGCGGACGCGATGGGCAGCGGGCTGCGGCTGCTGCCGATGATCGGCGGCATGGTGATCGGGATGATCGGCGGCACCCGGCTCGCCTCGGCCCGCCGGCCCGCCGGCGGTACGGCCGACGGTACCGCCGGCGGGCCCGCCCGGCCTCCCCGGGTCGGCGCCAAGCTGCTGGTCACGGTCGGGTTCACGCTCATGGCGGGCGCGCTGGCCATCGGTGCGGGCACCAGCGCCAGCAGCGGCACCGGGTTCGCGGCGGCGTGGTTCGCGGTGTTCGGGCTCGGCTTGGGGCTGTCCATGCCGCAGGCGATGAACGCCGCGATCGGCGCCCTGTCGGCCGAGCGCAGCGGCGCGGGCTCGGCCCTGATCTCGGCGCTGCGCCAGGTGGGCGCCACCATCGGGGTGGCGGTCCTGGGCACCATACTCGGCTCGGTGTACCGCGGCCACCTGGCGCTGACCGGGCTGCCCGCGGCGGCGGCGGACGCCGCGAAGAGCAGCGTGGCGGCGGGCGTGGGCGTCGCGCACCGGCTGAACTCGGTTCCGCTGCTCGGCTCGGTGCGGCACGCGTTCGTCACCGGCATGGACACGATGCTGTGGATCTGTGCCGGGATCGCGCTGGTGAGCGCCGTGCTGGCGGTCATCTTCCTGCCGCGCCGGGCCGGGGGGAGCGCCCCCGGGTCCCCGATCCCGGCCGGGACCGACGTCGTTCCCGGTAAAGGCGCCCCGGAGCGGGCAGAATTGGAAGTGTGACCGAGGTACCCAGCGTGAGCCAGGACCGGCCTTGCGGCTTGCGCGAGCGGAAGAAGGCCAGGACGCGCGCGGCCATCAGGGAGCACGCGCTCCGGCTGTTCCGCGAGCACGGCTACCAGCGCACCACCGTGGAGCAGATCGCGGCCGCCGCCGAGGTGTCGCCCAGCACCTTCTTCCGCTACTTCCCCACCAAGGAAGACCTCGTCCTGCAGGACGACATGGACACCCGGATGATCGAGGCCTTCGAGCGGCAGCCTCCCGGGCTCAGCCCGGTCGCCGCGGTGCGCGCCGGGGTCCGCGAGGCGTTCTCCTCCTACACCGAGGCCGAGCTGGAAACGGTCCGCGAGACCACCGCCCTCACCATGACCGTGCCCGAGGTGCGGGCCCGGGCCATGGACGAGTTCTCCCGCACCATCGCGGTCGTCGCCGACGCCCTGGCTAAACGGTCCGGGCGCCCGGCGGACGACCTGGCCGTCCGCACCATGGCCGGCGCGATCATCGGCGTCATCATGTCGACCACCATGCCCTGGGAAGGCTGGGCCAGCGACCGGCAGGCCATCGAGGACATGTTCGTCCGCATCGACCAGGGCCTGGCCCTGCTGGAGGCCGGGCTCCCGCTGTAAACCCCGGCGGCTAAGCACAGGTAACCGGGGACCGTGACAAGATGGGCGACCATGTACCGCGGCATCTTGTCCTCGGGGCTCGGCTCGCACTGGCGGCACGAGGTCCTGCGGACCAGCCTGTGGTACGTGCCCGCGCTCGAGGTGGCGGCCGCGATCACGTTGTTCGCCGGCACGCTGGCCGCGGACCGGGCCGCCTACCACGGCGACTTCACCGTGCCGGGCTGGGTGATCAGCGGCAGCGCCGACGCGGCCCGGCAGATCCTCACCACGATCGCGGCGGCCATCATCACCGTGGTCGGCGTGGTGTTCTCCGTCATCCTGCTCACCCTGACGCTGGCCTCGACCCAGTTCGGCCCGCGGATGCTGCGGAACTTCATCCGCGACCGCGGCACCCAGGTCACCCTGGGCACGTTCGTGGCCACGTTCGTTTACGCGGTGCTCGTGCTCGGCTCGATCGGGGTGGATTCGCGCGGCGACTTCGTGCCGCACATCAGCGTGACGGTCACGCTCGGGCTGATGGTCGCCGACCTGGCCGTGCTCATCTACTTCATCCACCACACGGCGATGTCCATCCAGCTGCCGCAGGTGATCGCCGGCATCGCCGCCGACCTGACCGAGGCGATCAGGGAGCAGGGCAGCGGGAACACCGGCGCGTATCCGAAGGCCGGGCCGGCCGCGGGCGAGCTGGTGACCCGGGCGGAGGAGGGCGGGGCCGTGCTGCTCGCCCCGGTCAGCGGGTACGTGCAGTTCATCAGGCACCAGAACCTGGTCCGGCTGGCCACCGAGGCCGACGCGGTGATCAACCTCGAGCACCGGCCCGGGCACTTCGTGGTGCGCGGCCACCGGTTCGCCACGGTCTGGCCGCCGGAGGCGGCGCCGCACATCCGCCAGGCGCTGGGCCGCGCGCATTTCGTCGGGCCGCACCGGACCCTCAGCCAGGACGTCTCGTTTGGCATCGACCAGCTGGTGGAGATCGCGCTGCGCGCGCTGTCCAGCGCGATCAACGACACGTTCACGGCACTGACCTGCATCGACTGGCTCGGGGAGAGCTTGTGCAAGATCGTGGCGCAGTGGCACCCGGCGCGCGTGCACCGGGACGAGCGCGGGTTCATCCGGGTGATCGCGCCCGAACCCTCGTACGACCGGCTGATGCAGCGCTCGTTCGAGAAGCTCAGGCAGTCCAGCCTCGGCCAGCCGGCCGTGCTCATCCGGCTGCTCGACGCGCTGGCCAGGATCATGGCCGAGACGACGAGCGAGGTCCAGCGCCGGGTGCTGGCCGAGCAGGCGGCCATGATCAGCCGGGCGTGCGAGCGCTCGGTGCCAGAAGCGGCCGACCGGGCCGACGTCCAGCGGCGCTACGAGGCCGTGCTGACCATGGAGGCGAGGCTGACCGCCAGCGAGCGGGAGACCGGCGGAAAGGGCGCGTGAACTTTTTTTCGCGGCAGTGTCGGATCCGGCGCCGCGCCGTTCGTGACATTGATGAAGGGACGCCAGCCGGCGCCCCGAAGTGATGGAGGCAATCGTGAAATACGTCATCCTGCTGCTGAACACCGAGGCCGCGCAGAACATGTCCGAGGCCGAAGGCCAGCAGTGGTACGCCGAGATCGGCGCCTGGTACGAGAAGGGCGGCGGCGGCTCGGGCAAGCTCGTCGAGACCGGATACCAGCTGGCCCCGCCCGCCACGGCCAAGACGGTGCGCGCCGGCGGCGTCACCGACGGTCCGTTCATGGAGACCAAGGAGGCGCTCGGCGGGTACTCGGTGCTCGAGACCGACACCATCGAGGAGGCCATCGAGATCGCGAAGACCTGGCCCGGGGTGGACCAGGGCTGGATGACGATCGAGGTCCGGCCCGTCATCGAGATGTAGCGGCCTGCGAGATCTCGGGGATCTCGGGGGTCTCAGAACGACAGGCGGCGGGCGAGGAGCTCGCGTTCGGCCGGGTTGCCGGCCAGCGCGAGCGCTCGCTCGCTGGCGTCCTTGGCTTCGGCGTCACGGCCCAGGCCGGCCAGCAGGCCGGCCCGCAGCGCGTGGAACAGCCGGTACCCGTCGAGGTCACCAGCCAGCGGCTCGATCTCGGCCAGTGCGGCCTGGGGACCGCTGGTATACCGGGTCGCCACGGCCCGGTTGAGCAGCACCACCGGGGACGGGGTCAGCTCCTGCAGCCGGTCGTACAGCAACCGGATCTGGCGCCAGTCGGTGTGCTCGTAGCCGGAGGCTTCGGCGTGCAGCGCGGCGATGGCCGCCTGGACCTGGTACGGACCGGGACGGCGCAGGGCCAGCGCGCGGTCGAGCAGCCCGGTGGCCTCGGCGATGAGCGCGGCGTCCCAGCGCGACCGGTCCTGGTCGGCCAGCCGGACCAGCCGCCCCCAGCCGTCGAACCGGGTCGCGGCGCGCGACTCGTGCAGCAGCATCAGCGCGAGCAGGCCGAGCACCTCGGGCTCGCGCGGCATCAGCCGGTGCAGCAGCCGGGCCAGCGCCACCGCCTGGGCGGCCAGGTCCCGCCGGGCGGGCTGGCGGCCCGCGCTGGCCAGGTAGCCCTCGTTGAAGACCAGGTACACCACGGCCAGCACCTCGGCCAGCCGGTCCGCCAGCGCGTCGGGGTCGGGGACCCGCAGGTCGGCCTGCGCGGCCCGCAGCGCCTGGCGGGCGCGCAGCAGCCGCTGGGTCATCGCGGGCTGGGCGGCCAGGAACGCGGCGGCGATCTCGGCCGTGGTCAGGCCGCAGGCGGCCCGCAGGGTGAGGGCGATCTGGGATTCGCGCGGCAGCGCCGGGTGACAGCAGGCGAAGATCATGCCGAGCAGTTCGTCATCGGCATCGTCGGCGCCGGAGCCGGCCGCGACGCTGGAGCCGCGGCCGGCTCCGGCCCACGTCTCCGTCGTGGCCAGCAGGGCCAGCTTCTCCTGCCCGGCCCGGGCCCGGCGGAGCCGGTCGATGGCCTTACGCCGGGCGGTGGTGGCGAGCCAGCCGCCCGGGTTCGGCGGCGGCCCGTCCCGCCAGTGCTCGATGGCCTCGACGAACGCGTCCTGCACGGCGTCGGCGGCGAGGCCGACGTCTCCGGTCCGCGCGGCCAGCGCGGCGGTGATCCGCGGCGCCTCGGCCCGGTAGATCCGCTCGAGCTGCGGCGCGTCCACGCTCTTTGGAGGCTAGGCGCCGGTGAACCGGGGCGGGCGCTTCTCGGCGAAGGCCCTGACCCCCTCGGCGAAGTCGGCCGAGGCGGACATCTCCCGCTGGATCTGCGCCTCGAACTCGAGCTGGGCGTCCATCTGCTCGTACAGCCACCGGTTGAGCTGGCGCTTGGTCCCGGCGTAGGACTGGGTGGCCCCGCCCGCCAGCCGGTCGAGCAGCTTGGCCGACTCCGCGCCGAACTCCTCGTCCGGCCAGACCCGGTTGATCAGCCCCCAGTCGAGCGCCTTGCGGGCGTCGAGCCGCTCGCCCAGCAGGGCCAGCTCGGCGGCCCGGGTGAAGCCCACCCGCGACGGCACCAGCAGCGACGAGCCGCCGTCAGGCACCAGCCCGATGTTGACGAAGGCCAGCTGGAAGAACGCCGACTCGGCCGCCACCACCAGGTCGCAGGCCAGCGCGAGGGAGAGCCCGATCCCGGCGGCCGGGCCGTTGACCGCGGCGATGACCGGCTTGGGCGTCCGCCGGATGCCGGTGATCAGCGGGTGGTACCGCTCGGTGAGGACCTGGTACACGTCAACGGCCTGCTCGGCGGATTCCTTCAGGTCGGCGCCGCTGGAGAAGGCGCGCCCGGCCCCGGTGATCAGCACCGCCCGGACCTCGGGATCGGCGCTGACCGTCCGGATCGCGTCGTTCAGGTCGGCCGCGAACTGCGCGTTCCAGGCGTTCAGCCGGGCCGGCCGGTTTAGCTCGACCTTCGCCCCCGGTCCGCGGCGGTAGAGGTTGACGGTCTCATACTGGCGGTAAAGCTCATCGTCACTCACGCCGGTCATGCTATTAGACGAGGAGAACCGCGGCGATGCCAGGCAAGGTCAAGGGCCATGGGAAGAACGGGGCGGCGCAGCACGCCGACGCTACCGGGCGGCTGCCCCGGAAGCTCTACGAGACCGAGCTTTACCGCCTGCAAGGCGAGCTGGTGAAGATGCAGGAATGGGCGCGGGCCGAGGGCGCCAGGATCGTGGTCATCTTCGAGGGCCGCGACGCCGCGGGTAAAGGCAGCACGATCAAGCGGGTGAGCCAGTACCTCAACCCCCGGGCCGCCCGGATCGCCGCGCTGCCGGCCCCGACCGAACGGCAGCGCACCCAGTGGTACTTCCAGCGCTACGCGGAGAACCTGCCCGCGGCCGGCGAGATCGTCCTGTTCGACCGCAGCTGGTACAACCGGGCCGGGGTGGAGCACGTGATGGGGTTCTGCACCGAGGAGGAGTACACCCGGTTCCTGCACCAGTGCCCGATCTTCGAGCGGCTGCTGACCGAGGACGGCATCCTGCTGCGCAAGTACTGGTTCTCGGTCAGCGACGAGGAGCAGCAGCACCGGTTCGAGTCCCGGAAGGACGACCCCATGCGCAGCTGGAAGCTGTCGCCCATGGACCTGGAGTCGATCACCAGGTGGGAGGACTACTCCCGGGCCAAGGACACGATGTTCGTGCACACCGACATCCCCGAGGCGCGGTGGCACGTGGTGGAGAGCGACGACAAGCGGCGCGCCCGGATCAACATGATCGCCCACCTGCTCAGCACGATCCCTTACCACCAGGTGAAGCAGCCGGCGCTGAAGATGCCGCCCCGGCCGGCCGCCCAGGGCTACATCCGGACACCGCGCGACATGCAGGACTTCGTCCCCGACCACGCCGCCGACCTCCTCGCCACGGAAGTTAGCCCACGGAAGTTAGCCCACGGGAAGTTAGCACCGTGCCTGGCGGGGGCCGGGTTAGGCGGTTACCGGGAGGCGGGGGCCGGATAGGCGGAGCTTGGCGCGGATGCGGTCGCCTTCGGGGTGGTCGAGCTCGTCGAACAGGCGCAGCGACTGGCTCCAGGCCCAGCGAGCCGCGTCCGGGTCGCCCGCGCTGGAGTGGGCGTCGCCGAGGCGGTCCAGGATGCCCGCCTGGTTGAACCGGTCGGCGACCTCCCGGGCCAGGCCGAGGGACCGTTCGTAGCAGGTGACCGAGCGCCGGTAGTCGCTGAGCTTGTGGTACACGTAGCCGAGGCTGTCCCAGGCGGCCGACGTCGCCGAGGCTCATGATCTCCATGCTCCGGTCCCCGGCGGCCCAGGACAGCTCGAGCGCCCGCTCGGCGTGGGTGAGCATGTCGGGGTAGCGCTCCTCCAGTTCGGCGATCCAGGTCAGCGAGCTGTGCGCCATCACCTGGGTGCGGCCGTACCCGCCGGTCGCCGCCAGCAGCCGGAGCCCGTCGTTCAGCAGGGGGACCGCGGCCGGGGCGAAGAACGGGTCGAGCAGCCGTTCGGCCAGCCACACGCCGGTGCCGTCGTCACCGACGTCGAGCCGGTAGCCGGGCGGCCTGCCCACGATCACGTTCTTGTCCCCCAGCAGGGTGCGCAGGTACGACACGTGGCTCTGCAGCGTGTTCCTGACCGTCGACGGCGCGCTCTCGCCCCACACCGCGTCCACCAGCCGGCTGACGCTGACGACCTCGCCGCCATGCAGGGCCAGGGTGGCCAGCACCGCCTTGCGCCGAAGCCCGCTAACCATGCGGGCCTCACCGTCCACCACGACGTCAACTGGCCCTAGCAGCCGAATTCGCATGACGCTCCCGTTCTCATGCGTAAAAAGAGTATTTCCCCGCCCCTGACACGATAGATGATGTGACACGGTTCAGCACATCTCATTATTTTGGAGCCAGGTCTCAGAATGCGATAAGGTTCCACGCCGTTCCATGCCGGTCCACCAGGCATGATGTGCTGGAACGACTGAAACCGGCCCGTTCCGTCACGCATTCCGGGCAGGACCGGGCCGGGCGGCTTAAACCAGCATCGTTCGTTGTATAAATTAGACCGGAGTACGGCCCGGTGCATGTGCAGAGCGGCCGGCCGGCAAATTAGGTACCCAGCTAGGCATTACGACAGATGCCGCTGTAGCCGCTCCGGCCGGACCATTAGTCTGTGAAGCTGTGCACACCCCGCGAATACGGGGTACCGGTACGTAAAGGGAGGGGACGGCCGATGCCAGCCACCGCCGGGCCCGACCTCGTGGGGCGGGGCGCCGAGGTGGCCGCGGTGCTGCGCGCGCTCGGCGGCGGCCGGCTGGTCACCGTGACCGGCCTGCCCGGGGTGGGCAAGACCGCGGTCAGCCTGGCCGCGGCGAGCGCGGCCGCCAGCGGCTTCGCCGACGGCAGCCTGCTGCTGCCGCTCGACGGGCTGCGGGACGAGTTCCTGCTGCCGCACACGATGGCGGCGGCGCTGCGGCTGCCGGACGACTTCACCCGCGGCTGCCTGCCGGTGCTGGCCGAGCAGCTGCGCGACCGGCATCTGCTGCTCGTCCTGGACACCTGCGAGCACCTGCTGGGCGCGTGCGCCGCGCTGATCGCGGCGCTGCTGCCGTGCTGCCCCAAGCTGCAGGTCCTGGCGACCAGCCGGGAGCCGCTGCGGGTGCCGGGCGAGACGGCGGTGGCCGTCCGCCCGCTGCGGCTGGCGGACGCGGTGGACCTGTTCGGCCAGCGCGCGGCGCGGGCCGGGGCGGTGCTCAGGCCGGAGCAGGGGGCCATGGTGGCCTCGGTCTGCGTGCAGCTGGACAAGCTGCCGCTGGCCATCGAGCTGGCCACGGCCCAGCTCGCCGACCTGCAGCGAGACGGATCGGACCGGCCGCTGGCGGGCCTGGCGGCCCAGCTGGAAGCGGGACACGACGTGCCCCGCGGCGACGGCGAGCCGGGGCGGCACCGGACGCTGCGGGCGGCCATCGGCTGGAGCCACGAGCTGTGCACGCCGTCCGAGCGGCTGCTGTGGGCCCGGCTCTCGGTCTTCACCGGGGCGTTCGGCCGGGCCGACGCGCAGGACGTCTGCGCCAGCGGCCAGCTGCCCGGCGAGACCGTGGCGGCCGGCCTCAGCCTGCTGGCCGAGCGGTCGGTCCTGCTGGCCAGCGAGCAGCCGGACGGGAGCCGGTGCTTCCTGCTCCCGGGCACGCTGCGCGCCTACGGCCGCCGGATGCTGCGCCGCCTGGGCCAGGAAGAGGAGTTCACGGCCCGGCATCAGCGCTGGCAGGACGGGTGCCGCCCGCAGCACGACGCCCCCACTGATAAGTAGCGTGACGATGCGCTGACCGCCGGCGGCCTGATACCGTGCCTATATATCCCGGGAATATAGCCCGGCAAGCTGTCCCTACTCGCGGCGAGGATGGCATGTCTCCCCGTTTAGCCAGGCAACGACCCGGCGGGCTGCCCCTCGAGGTGACCGCGTTCGTCGGGCGCCAGCGCGAGCTGGCCGAGCTGGCCGGCCTGCTGCGCACGGCCCGGCTGGTGACCGTCACCGGTCCCGGCGGGGTGGGCAAGACGCGCATCGCGCTGCGCGCGGCCGCCCGGTTCGCGTCCGGCCAGTCCCCGGGTATGGAGTCCCCGGGTATGGAGTCCCCGGGTATGAAGCTGACCGGTGAGTTTCCCGACGGTGCCTGGCTGGCCGAGCTGTCCGGGCTGCACGATCCGGAGCTGCTCCCCGATACCGTGGCGACCGCGCTCGGGCTGGCCGGGACGGAGAGCCACTCTCAGCTCGACACGCTCCTCGATCACTTGCGTGACCAGCGGCTGCTGCTGATCCTGGACACCTGCGAGCACCTGATCGACGCGTGCGCCATGCTGGCCGACGTCCTGCTCCGGGCCACCCCGGTCACCGTGCTCGCCACCAGCAGGCAGCCGCTGAACGTGCCGGGCGAGCACACCTGCGCGATCCCGCCGCTGCCGGTGCCTGATCCGCGCGCCCGGACCGCGGGCGACGGGGACGCGGTCGAGCTGTTCGCCCGGTGCGCGGCGGCCGCGGTGCCCGGGTTCACCGTCACCGACGCCAACCGGGCCTGCGTGATCAGGCTCTGCCGGCGCCTGGACGGGGTGCCGCTGGCCATCGAGCTGGCCGCGGTGCGGCTGCGGGCCATCTCGCTCGAGCAGCTGGTGGACCGGCTCGAGGACCGCTTCCGGCTGCTGGCCGGCGGCCGCCGGGCGGCCCTGCCGCATCATCAGACGATCTGGGCGGCCACCGAGTGGAGCTACGACCTGTGCACGCCCGCCGAGCAGCTGCTCTGGGCCCGGCTGTCCGCGTTCGCCGGCTCGTTCGACCTCGCGGCGGCCGAACAGGTGTGCGCCGGCGAACGGCTCGACGCCCGGGACGTGCTGGCCGCCCTGATCGGGCTGGTCGACAAGTCAGTGGTGCTCCGGGTCGATACGCGCGGCACCGACGGGGACGGGACCCGGTACCTGCTGCTCGACACGATCAGGGAGTTCGGCGCGGAGAAGCTGGCGGCACGGGGCGAGCAGGACACGGTCCGGGAGCAGCACCTGGCCCGCTACCGCAGCCTCGCGGTATATCTCGGCGAGAACCCGCTGTCCGGCGATCAGGTCCCCCGCTACCGGCAGCTCCGCGCCGAGCACGCCGACCTGCGCGCCGCGCTGGAGTACGCGCTGGCCGCGCCCGGCCGGGAGCGGGACGCGGCGGTCATGGCCATCTCGCTCGACGCCTACTGGCAGATGTCGAGCGCACCCGGCGAGGGGCGGCACTGGCTGGGCAAGGTGCTGCCGCGGCTCGGCGCCCGGTCCCGGGCCCGGGCGCTGGCCCTGATCGTCGACGGCTACCTGGCCTGCCTGCGGGACGACGCCGCGGCCGGGCTCACCCGCCTGCGGGAGGGCATCGCGATCGCGGAGGAACGCGGCGACGACCGGATCAGGACCCGCGGCTACCTGAACCTCACGATGGCGCTCGCCTTCGCCGGCCGCTACGCCGAGGCGGCCTGCGCGGGCCGCACGGCCGACGAGGGCGCCCGGGCGGCCGGTGACGCCTCGATGCTCGCCGTCCTCGACTCCCACGTCGGGTACCTGCACCTGCTCGCCGGGGACGCGGCGGAGGGCCTGGCCCGGTGCCGCAGCGGCCTGGCCCGGCTCGGGCCGGGCAGCGGGGAACGCTGGCAGCAGAGCTACCTGCGGCTGCTCGAGGGGCTGTGCCTGTTCGTGCTGGGCGAGGCCGGCCCGAGCGCCGAGGCGTTCCGCGCCGCGTTGAGCATGAAGCACGAGATCGGCGACACCATGGGCATCGGCTACGCGCTGGAGGGAACCGGCTGGCTGGCCGCGGCCGAGCGGCGCTTTACCCGGGCCGCCTGGCTGCTGGGCGCGGCCGGGGGGCGGTGGCAGCTGACCGGCGGCCGGCTCGGCCGCAACGCCACCGTCGAAGCCCTGCACGCCCAGGCCGAGCAGGCGGTCCGCGCCGCGCTGGGCGAGGAGTGCTACCGCGCGCTGCACGACCGGGCCGCTGGGTACCCGCTGGCGGAGATCGTCCGGCTGGCGACGGCGGACGCCGACGAGCTGCCGCCGCACCCGGCCGAACCCGGAGAGCCCGGCCCTGCCCGGCCCGCACTGACCAGACGCGAGCTCGAGATCGCCGGGCTGGTGGGCGAGGGGCTGTCCAACCGGCAGATCGCCGAGCGGCTGTGCATCTCCAAGCGCACCGTGGACGCGCACATCGAGCACATCTACGGCAAGCTCGGCGTCTGCACGCGGGTCCAGCTGGCCAGCTGGCTCCGGTCGGGCGGGTCCTGACCCCCCGGGCACCGTGAGTTCGCGTGCTGTTATCGCCGGGCGGACAGCAGGCTCCGGCTTAGGCATGAAACTATGCCGGGGGGAAAGCGGAAGGCAGACACGAGCAGCACGACACGAGGAGACGGGAACATGGCGACACCTGCGCCCGAGCGGAAGGCCTGGCAGGCGCTCACGCGGCATCACGAGGAGATCGCCGGGGTCCACCTGCGTGAGCTGTTCGCCTCGGACGCGGGCCGCGGCGAGCGGCTGACCGCCGAAGCGGCCGGGCTCTACCTCGACTACTCCAAGAACCGGGTCACCGACGAGACGATGCGGCTGCTGGTCGCCCTGGCGCAGGAGTCGGGCGTGGCCGAGCGCCGGGACGCCATGTTCCGCGGCGAGCACATCAACGTGTCCGAGGACCGGGCCGTGCTGCACGTGGCGCTGCGCATGCCCGCCGACCAGAAGCTGGTCGTGGACGGCGCCGACGTGGTGGCGCAGGTGCACGAGGTGCTGGACCGGATGGCGGACTTCGCCAGCCGGGTCCGGTCGGGTGAGTGGAAGGGCTACACCGGCCTGCCGATCAAGAACGTCGTCAACGTCGGCATCGGCGGCTCCGACCTGGGCCCGGTGATGGCGTACGAGGCGCTGCGGCACTACACCACGCGCGACATCACGTTCCGGTTCGTGTCCAACGTCGACTCCACCGACTTCGCCGAGGCGACCCGCGACCTCGACCCGGCGCAGACGCTGTTCATCATCTCGTCCAAGACGTTCGGCACGCTGGAGACGCTGACCAACGCCACCTCGGCCCGCGATTGGATCACCGCCGCCCTCGGCTCCGAGGACGCGGTGGCCAAGCACTTCGTGGCGGTGTCGACCAACGCCGAGCGGGTGTCGAAGTTCGGCATCGACCCGGCGAACATGTTCGGGTTCTGGGACTGGGTCGGCGGCCGGTACTCGATGGACTCGGCCATCGGGCTCTCCACCATGATCGCGCTCGGGCCCGCGGGCTTCGGCGAGCTGCTGGCCGGGTTCCACGAGATGGACGAGCACTTCAGGACCGCGCCGCTGGAGGCCAACCTGCCGGTGCTGATGGGGCTGCTCGCGGTCTGGTACCGCGACTTCTTCGGCTGCCAGACCTTCGGGGTGATGCCGTACGAGCAGTACCTCAAGCGGTTCCCGGCCTACCTGCAGCAGCTCACCATGGAGTCCAACGGCAAGCACGTCACGCTGACCGGGGCGCACGTGACCTACGACACCGGGGCGGTCTTCTGGGGCGAGCCGGGCACCAACGGCCAGCACAGCTTCTACCAGCTCATCCACCAGGGCACCACGATCGTCCCGGTCGACCTGATCGGCTTCGGCAAGACGCTCAACCCGATCCGCGACCACCACGACATCCTCTCCTCCAACGTGTTCGCCCAGGCCCAGGGGCTGGCGTTCGGCAAGACCGAGGAGGAGGTCCGGGCCGAGGGCACCCCGGAGAACGTGGTGCCGCACCGGGTGATGGAGGGGAACCGGCCGTCCAACGTGATCCTGGCCGAGATCCTCACGCCGCGGATCCTCGGCGCGCTGGTCGCCCTGTACGAGCACAGCGTGTTCACCCAGGGAGCGATCTGGGACGTCGACTCGTTCGACCAGTGGGGCGTGGAGCTCGGGAAGGTCCTCGCGGTCAAGATCATTCCCGAGCTGACAAGCGAGGGCGAGCCCGCGCTCGACCACGACTCCTCCACCAACGCGCTGATCCGTAAGTACCGCTCGCTCAAGGCCCGTTCGTTATAAAAGGTTTTTAAGGTCCGCTGACGACTGTGAAGGACTGACCAGCCATGCCAACCTCCAAGCCGATGCAACTGGGAATGATCGGCCTCGGCCGGATGGGCGCCAACCTCGTCCGGCGGCTCATGCGGGACGGCCACCACTGCGTGGCCTACGACGTCAATGCCGACGCGGTCAAGTCGCTCGCGGGCGACGGCGCGACCGGGGCGGATAGCCTCAAGGACTTCGTGGCCAAGCTGGAGACGCCGCGCAACATCTGGATCATGGTGCCGGCCGGCTTCGTCGACGCCACCCTGGAGCAGCTCAAGCCGCTGCTCTCGCCCGACGACGTGGTCATCGACGGCGGCAACTCCTACTACCGCGACGACATCACCCGGGCCAAGGACCTCAAGGCGTTCGGCGTGCACTACGTCGACTGCGGCACCAGCGGCGGCGTCTGGGGCCTGGACCGCGGCTACTGCCTGATGATCGGCGGCGAGGACGCGGTGGTCAAGCGGCTCAACCCGATCTTCCTGACCATCGCGCCTGGCCGCGGTTCGGCCGAGCCCACCCCCGGCCTGAAGAAGGGCGGCACCGCCGAGCAGGGCTACCTGCACTGCGGGCCGAACGGGGCCGGGCACTTCGTCAAGATGGTGCACAACGGGGTCGAGTACGGCATGATGGCCGCGATCGCCGAGGGCCTGTCCATCATCAAGAGCGCCGACGTGGGCCTGCACCAGGGCGAGATCGACGCCGAGACCACGCCGCTGCGCGACCCCTGGGCCTACCAGTACCAGATCGACCCGGGCGAGGTGGCCGAGGTATGGCGGCGCGGCTCGGTGATCAGCTCCTGGCTGGTCGACCTGACCGCCGCCGCGTTCGCCAAGTCCCCCGACCTGTCCGACTTCAGCGGCCGGGTGTCCGACTCGGGCGAGGGCCGGTGGACCGTGCTGGCCGCGGTGGACGAGGGCGTGCCCGCCTCGGTCATCGCCGCCTCGCTGTACGAGCGGTTCGAGTCCCGGGACCTGGGCGCGTTCACCGGCCAGATCCTGTCGGCCATGCGCTCGGAGTTCGGCGGGCACGCGGAGAAGAAAGCCTGAGCACCGTGACCGAGACCTCGCAATCCACGGCCGCGGCCGCCCGGGCCAAGGACGGGTCCGCGAAGCCGGATGACCACGTCATCGTGCTGTTCGGCGCGACCGGCGACCTGGCCAAGCGCAAGCTGCTGCCCGGCCTTTTCCACCTGCACGCGGCCGGGCTGCTGCCGAGGGATTACCGGATCATCGGCTGCGCGCCGGCCAGGTTCGCGCTGACCGACGAGCAGTTCAAGCAGCACACGGCCGAAGCGTGCAGCGACTTCTGCATCACCAAGCCGACCGACCCGTCCTGGCCGTCGTTCGCCGAGCGCCTGTCCTTCGCGTCCGCCGATCCGGACAACACCGCGCCGCTGGTCGAAGCGGTGCAGCGGGCGGAGAAGGAGATCGGCGGCACCCCCCAGCGGCTGTACCACCTGGCCGTGCCGCCCGCCGCGTTCACCTCGGTGATCGGGGTGCTCGGCTCCTCGGGCCTGAACAAGGGCGCCCGGGTGATCATCGAGAAGCCGTTCGGCACCGACCTGGCTTCGGCCCGCAAGCTGAACGAGGCGGTGCACGCGGTCTTCGACGAGTCGCAGGTATTCAGGATCGACCACTTCCTGGGCAAGGAGTCGGTCGATAACATCCTCGCGTTCCGCTTCGCCAACGGCCTGTTCGAGCCGATCTGGAACCGGCAGCACCTCCGCTACGTCGAGATCGACGTGCCGGAAACGCTGACGATCAAGGGGCGGGGCGAGTTCTACGACGCCACCGGCGCCTACCGGGACATGGTGGTCACCCACCTGTTCCAGGTGCTGGCGTTCGTGGCCATGGAGTCGCCGGTGTCGCTGTCGGCCAAGCACCTGCGGGACGAGAAGGAAAAGGTCTTCGAGGCGGTCAAGCCGATCGACGTCAAGCACGTGGTGCGCGGCCAGTACGAGGGGTACCGGTCCGAGCCCGGCGTGGCGCCCGACTCGGACACCGAGACGATGGTCGCGGTGCGGGCCGAGGTGGACAACTGGCGCTGGCACGGCGTGCCGTTCTTCCTGCGCTCGGGCAAGGCCATGGGGGTCTCCCGCCAGCTCATCACGCTCGGCTTCCAGCCGCCGCCGATGCGGATGTTCCCCGCGCACCGCAAGGACACCCCCTACGGCCGGCAGAACGAGATCGTCATCGACTTCGCCGATCCCGGTGCCATCAAGATCTACTTCCTGACCAAGGTGCCCGGCGCGAAGATGAGCCTCGGCAACGCGGAGATGGCGTTCCACTACAAGGACTCGTTCGCCGAGAGGAACGCGCTCGAGGGCTACGAGCACCTGATCTTGATGGCCATGGTGGGCGACCCGTCGCTGTTCACCCGGTCCGACGGGATCGAGCGGCTGTGGGAGATCTCCACGCCGCTGCTGGACAACCCGCCACCGGTCGAGCCCTACCCGATCGGGTCGTACGGACCGGAGTCGATGAAGCGGCTGATCGCGCCTTACCACTGGCACCTGCCGCACATTTAGGCACTTTAGGCACTTTAGGCTCGCGTGTCCTGGCGGATGGTGAGCCGGCCTCGGGTCATCACCCCGATCCGCTGGGCGCGCCGGGCGATCGCGCTGTCGTGGGTGACCAGGACGAGGGTGAGCCCGCGCTCGCGCCACAGGGTGTCGAGCAGGGTGATGATCTCGTTCCTGGTGTCCTCGTCCAGGTTGCCGGTGGGTTCATCGGCCAGGAGCACGCTTGGTGTCTTGGCTATCGCGCGGGCGATCGCGACGCGCTGCTGCTGGCCGCCGGACAGTTCGGTGGGCAGGTGCTGCGCGCGGTCGCCGAGCCCGACGCTGTCCAGGGCGGCTCTGGTCTGCTCGCGTCGTTCTTTCAGGTGCAGACCCAGTGGGATCAGGGCCGCCTCCACGTTCTCGGCCGCGGTCAGCGTGGGCACGAGATTAAAAGACTGGAAGATGAAGCCGAACGAGGTGGCTCTCACCTTCCTGACTTTCGTTTCAGCCGCGCTGGCGAGGTCGCGGCCGGCGAACTCGAGCTGTCCGGTCGTGGGCCGGTCGAGGCCGCCGAGGAGCTGGAGGAGCGTGCTCTTGCCGTGCCCGGTCTTGCCCTGCACGGCGAGCCACTCCCCCGCCCGGATCTGCAGGTCCAGGTCACGGACGGCGGGGATCTCGCGGCCGTTCTTGCGGTAGATCTTGCTCACGCTCGTTAGCTGGTACAGGCTTTGCCCTGGCTGGGGCAGGGCCTCGTGGGTGATATCCATTATTACCCTTTCTTGCTGTTATCAGGCTACGCGGGCGAGGGCGGCGGCGGGGCGGAGGCGGGCCGCCCGCCAGCCGCCGAACGATCCCGCTACCAGCCCCCCGGCCACCGCGAGCAGCACCGCCAAGACGATCGCGCCGATGGTCACCGAGGCGGACATCGGCACCGCGATGGTGGTGTGGGTGGCGGCGGGGGTGACCGTGGCGATGCCTCCGCTGGCCACCTGGGTCGACAGGCCGGTGCCGCCGCCGTTGGCCGACGGGATGCTGGCGGAGAGCTTCGGCGCGAGCTTGTCGATGATGGCCACGCCGGCGAAGCCGAGGCCGACGCCGGCCAGGCCGCCGGCGATGCCGGTGGCGACGGACTCGCCGAGCACCTGGCCGACGATCCGGCTACTGCGCCACCCGAGCGCCTTGAGCGTGCCGAACTCGGGTACCCGCCGCGCCACCGCGGCCATGGTCAGCAGGCTGGCCACGGCGAACGCCGCGATCAGCACCAGCACCGCCAGCCACCGGCCGAGCGCGCCGGCCAGCTTGGCGGCGCTGGCCGCCGACCCGGTGATCTCGCTGGCCAGGTCGGACGAGCTGGTGATGGTCGCCTGGGGCAGCAGGCTGGCGATCTCCTTTTGCACCACGCTGATGTCGGAGGCGCTAGCGGCGGTCACGTAGACCGTGTTCACTTCGTTCGTCATCGATGTGCCTGTGGCCGGGTTGTTCGCCAGCGCCTGGGCCCGCGCCAGCGGGATGTACACCGACGGCGGGCTGCTGGCCTGCGGCTGGGTGACGATGCCGATGATGGTGAACTTCTTGTCGGCCACGGTGACCGTGTCCTTGACGTGGAGTTGGTGGGCGGTGGCGTAGTTGGAGTCGACTACGGCCACGTTCTTATCGGCGTCAGCCTCGGTGAACGTGCGGCCCTTGGTGAGGGAGGCGTTGCTGAGCGGGCCGAGCTTGGGGTGGCTGATGTCGGTCCCGTTCACGCTGACCGAGGTGGGCGGGACCAGGCGGGAGTTCGAGCCGGTCGGGAGCACGATCCGGTTGTCGGTCAGGACCAGGCCGCCCGCGGCGGCGGACACGTGCTCGAGCTGGGCGATCTTGGTGATCGCGGCCGTGCTGAGCGCCCCGTAGTCGCCGCTGTCCAGGGTGTCGATGGTGCCGCTGGTGTAGCACTTGCCGTTGATGCAGGCTTGCGCGTGGGGACCGCCGTGTGGCCCGCCTGAGGTGGCCTGGCCGGCGGATATGGGCACGCTGCCCTGAGCGCCCTTCGGCGGCGTGGGCTTGGTGGTGACGGTGACGTCGGTGCCGATGCCGTAGAGCGCCCTGAGCACCTTGGCCTGCGCGGCCTTCACCCCCGAGGACGCGCCCAGCACGGTGATGACCAGGCCGATCCCGATGGCCAGGCCGACGGCGATGAAGATCGCCTGTCGCATTCTGCGGCGCAGTTCGCGCCTGAGGTAGGTGAGAAAGAACATGGCGGCAGGTCTACGCGGCGGCCAGTTGCAGCGGGGTTACACGGGTGGCGCGGGTCTGCTGTAACTGGCGTGCAACCAAGCGGCGGGCAGTGTGGACCGCGATGCTGTGGACCGCGACCGCGAAGGAGGACACGTTTTATGGGACTCGACGGTGACTGGATCCACGCTGGGGCGGGGTATCCGGCTGAGGATGGGGACGAGGACGGGGACGACTGGGAAGACGACGAGTGGCTGGATGACGACGCGCCGCCGGGGCCGCACTGGACGGCGGGCTCGGACTGGACGACGGGGTCGCACTGGACGGCGGAACCGGGTGGGGCGACGGGGCCGGGCTGGGCGACGGGGCCGGGCTGGGCGACGGGGCCGGAGGGTGGGGCGGGGCTGGGGCTGGGGCCGGGGCCCGGGAGAGGCTGGGGTCACGGGGGCGTCTCAGGATTCCCGGTCCCGGCAGCGGTGGTGGTCGCCGTGGTGGCCGCGATCGCCGGCGTGGCCGTAGGGTTCTTCCTGGTCAGGGGAACTCCGGCGGCGAGCGCGGCGGGCGGGGGCACGCCGAGCGCGTCGGCTCCCGCGTCCGTTCCCGCGTCGGCTCCTCCGTTGCCGGGCCGTGGCACCGGGCCGCAGGCCCTGCCGGGGCTGCCGGGCAGCGCGAGCGGGAACGGGGAGGGGCAGCTGCGGGTGCTGCTCACCGGCCGGGTCCTCGCGGCTCTGATCCACGAGACAGGCCCTAGCGGTACCAGATCCTTCGCGATCATGGTCGCAGCGCCGAAGGTGGCACGAAGGGGTGCGGGTTGCTGGGAGGGGTGCGGGTTGCTGGGAGGGGTGTGGTTGTTGGGCGACGTCGGGTGGGGGGAGGTCGTGGGGTCGGGGGGTCTGGTGCTACAGGGTTGCACCAGAACCCCGGCAGTCGCGGGCTGCGTGTAACCGGGGTGCAACCGGGGGCGGGAGATGATGGGGATGGCGGCGTCTGGGTGCGGGCACGCTGCGGTGCGGGCACGCTGCGGTGCGGGTACGCGTCTAGCGATTAGGCGGTCGGTAGCCGGGTGCGGTGGCTGGCTGATCGGCGCGACCGCTGGTGGCTGGTGAACGGAGGACGGGCGTGCGGGTGCTGGTGATCGAGGATGACGGCGAGCTGGCCGAGGCGATCGGGGCCGGGCTGCGGCAGGAGCGGATGGCGGTGGACGTGGCGTTCGACGGGGCCGAGGGCCTGGAGCGCGCGCTGGTCACCGACTACGACGTGATCGTCCTCGACCGGGATCTGCCCGGGCGGCACGGCGACGAGGTGTGCGCCGAGCTGGTGCGGGCCGGCGGGCGCAGCCGGGTGCTGATGCTGACGGCCGCGGCGACCATCGAGGACCGGGTGGACGGGCTCGGCCTGGGCGCCGACGACTACCTGCCCAAGCCGTTCGCGTTCGCCGAGCTCGTGGCGCGGCTGCGGGCCCTGCTGCGCCGGGCCCAGCCGCCGCACGCGCCGGTGCTGGAGCACGGTGACCTGCGGCTCGACCCGGCGCGGCGGATCGCCAGCCGGGCGGGCCGGACGCTCGATCTGGGGCCAAAGGAGTTCGGCGTGCTCGAGTTGCTGCTCGCCGCGCAGGGGCGGGTGGTCTCCGCCGAGGAACTGCTCGAACGGGTGTGGGACGAGATGGCCGACCCGTTCACGAGCGCGGTCAAGGTGACGGTCAGCCGGCTGCGGCGCAAGCTCGGCGACCCGCCGGTCATCGAGACGCTGGCCCAGGCCGGCTACCGGATCCCTGGAGGCGGGGCGTGACCCCGCCACCGCCACCGGCCCGGTTCCGGTTGCCGAGGACCGTGCGGCTACGGCTCACGCTGCTCTACGTCGGGCTGTTCCTCGCCTCGGCCGCGTGCCTGCTTGTCATCACGTACTTCCTGGTCGCCCGGCAGCTGCCGGGGGCGGTCACGCTGCGGACCACCACGGGCGGCGCCGCGGGGACAAGCGGCCAGGTGATCATCAGCGGCACCGGCGCCGGGGCCGCCGCCTGCGGGCCGTCGGCCGTCGGCACGGCGCCGACCGTCTCCCAGCTCAACGACTGCGTCCAGCAGACCGCGGCCGGGCTGCACCACGACACCCTGGACCTGCTGCTGATCGAGTCCGGGATCGCGCTCGGCATCATGGCGGTGGTCTCGGTCGGGCTGGGCTGGCTGATGGCGGGCCGGATGCTCAGCCCGCTGCGCACGATCACCGCCGCCGCCCGCCGGATCTCCGCGCGCAGCCTGCACCAGCGGATCGGGATGACCGGCCCGGACGACGAGCTCAAGGAGCTCGGCGACACCTTCGACCAGCTGCTCGGCCGGCTGGACGCTTCGTTCCGGGCCCAGCGCCAGTTCGTCGCCAACGCCTCGCACGAGCTGCGCACCCCGCTGGCCAGGCAACGGACCTTGCTCGAGGTGGCGCTGCGCGACCGGCAGGCCACGAACGCCTCACTCCGGCTGGCCTGCGAGCGGGCGCTGGTCGCCGGGGAGCAGCAGGAACGCCTGATCGCGGCGCTGCTCACGCTGGCCCGGGGCGAACGCGGCCTGGACGTGTTCGAGCCGTTCGACCTGGGCGCCGTCGCCGCCGATGCGCTGGCGGCCCGGCGCGACGAGGCGCAGGCCCGCGGCCTGACCGTGACCGCCGACCTCGGGGCGGCCCCGGCGCTGGGCGATCCCCGGCTGGCCGAGCGGCTGGTGGCGAACCTGGCCGACAACGCCATCAGGTACAACGGGCCGGGCGGCCTGGTCGAGATCACGGCCGGCCGTCGGGGCGACCGGGCGTTCCTGGCCGTGACCAACACCGGCCCGGTCATCCCGCCGGACCAGCTCGGCCGGCTCTTCCAGCCGTTCCAGCGGCTAGCCGAGGGCCGCCGTACGGAACCGGGGCGCGCTGAACAGGGCGGGCTCGGCCTTGGGCTGGCCATCGTCAGCGCGATCGCGGCCGCGCACGGCGCGGCGCTGCACGCGGCGACCAGGGCCGCGGGCGGCCTGGTCATCGAGGTCAGCTTCCCGCCGCGGCCGGCCGGCCAGGTCGTCGAGGACCAAACGGAGCACCGTCCCGCCGTCCTGGCCTGAACGTGCTATAGGTAGGCGAGGTGCTCCTCGACCGTGCCGACGACGGCCGGGTCGGCGGCGCCGTCCAGCAGGGCCAGCGCGTGCCGCAGGTGGATGTCGCCGTGCACGAGGACCGGCGCGTGCCGGGCGGCCCGGGCCAGCGGCTGGGACTGGCTGCGGCTCGGGGCGCGGGTGCTGGGTGGCCAGGTGCTGAGTGGTCCAGTGCGAGCGGGGGGGGAAGGGTCGAGGGCGGGCGGGGGCGGCTGGTGGAAGTCAGCGCGGATCGCGTGCTGCCACGGCAGGCTGACGGCGAGGTTCTCGCCCCGGCCCAGGTGCTCGGCGTGTCAGTGATCCCTGGGGCCCTGGTGCTTCGTCTACCAAGCTGAGCAAGGTGGGGCGGCGGGGCGTGAACCAAGGCCGTTCGGGATAATGGTTCTTGTGTCTTTGCGCGTACCGATGACCCTGGCCTGCGGGGCCTACGACCGGACCGCGGCGCTGGCCCGCGGCGAGATCCGGCCGGAGGGCGTGGACCTGACCGTGCTGACGCTGCCGGTCGAGGAGACGTTCTTCCGGATGACGCGGCACCGCGAGTTCGACGCGGCCGAGATGTCGCTGTCTTCCTACCTGATCAGCCTGGGGGCGGACGCGCCGTTCGTGGCTATTCCGGCCTTCCTGTCCCGTTCGTTCCGGCACAACGGGATCTACGTGCCGGCCGCCAGCCAGGTCACCGAGCCGGCCGGGCTGACGGGCGGGCTGGTCGGCGTGGCCGAGTACCAGCTGACCGCCAACGTCTGGATCCGGGGCATCCTGGCCGAGCGGCACGGGCTGGCGGTCGACGCGGTCCGGTACCGTACCGGCGGGCAGCACACGCCCGGGCGGGTGGCCAAGCTGGCGCACTCGGCGCCGCCGGGGGTGGAGATCGAGCCGATCGCGGCCGGGAACACGCTGGCGGGCATGCTGGCCGACGGCGAGCTCGACGCGCTGTACACACCGCGGGTGCCGCACGGGTTCGGCGAGGGGCGGGTGCGGCGGCTGTTCGCCGATGCGCGCGCGGAGGAGGAACGGTACTTCGCCGAGACCGGCATCTTCCCGGTCATGCACGTGGTGGTGCTCAGGCGCGACGTCTACGAGCAGCGCCCCTGGCTGGCCCAGTCCCTGTACAAGGCGCTCGAGCAGGCCCGGCGGGACGCGGCGGCGCGGGTGGCGGAGACGGCGGCGCTCGCCTCGCTGCTGCCCTGGGGATACGCCGAGGCCGAGCGGACCCGTCACCTCATGGGTACCGATTTCTGGACGTACGGGCTGGAAGGGAACCGGGAGACGCTGGAGACGTTCGTCCGGTACTCGTTCGAGCAGGGGCTGATCAAGCGGGCGCCCGCGGCGGAGGAACTCTTCGCGGCGGAGACCCGCGAAGAGTACGTGATCTAGACGGCGGTCTCGACGCCGGCTTCGACGCCGGCTTCGCGCAGCCGGCGCTGGTTCCGGTCCTCCAGGACGGCGTAGGCGCGCGCTTCCTCGTCGTAGCGCTCGACGGCGTCGCGAGCGAGGGCGGCCGGGTCGACCTCGGCTCGGTAGACGAGCGTGGCGTTGCCCTTGACGACCGGGTGCCACCCGTTTTCCTGCGCCGTCAGCTTTTCCCTGGCCGTCAGCTTTTCCCGGACCTTCGGCTTTTCCCGGACCTTCAGCGACACCGTGGCCGGACCGCCGGCGTTGCGGATGAGGATCTCGCGCTCCGGGCCGTCGGCGCTGATCCGGGACCAGACGGCCCGGGAGGCCGCCATGCCCGAACCGCAGGAGGCGGTCAGCCCGGCCCCGCGCTCGAAGGTCCGGACGAAGACCTCGTCCTGGGCGAGCGAGAGAAGCACCGACAGGTTAGCTCCGGCCGGGAACACGTCCCGGCGGGCGGCCACCCGCTCCCCCATCGCGACCAGGTCGGCCTCGACGTACTTGTCCACCTCGGCGACCAGGTGGGGGTTGCCGATGGTGACGGCGGTGAAGGCCAGGGCCGGGTCGAGCTCGGGCAGGCGCGCCTGCGTCAGCGGGTTCCGGCCGTTGACCACGGGGGCCGGCGGGGTGAAATCGACAGCGGGGTGCTCGAGGCTGACCTGCCGGACGCCCTCTTCCGTGGTCACGCCGCGGCGGACCGTGTACTCGGTCCGGCCGCTGCGGATCACCGCGGCGTCGGTCCCGCGCCGGTCCAGGATGACCCGCCCCAGGCAGCGCATGCCGTTTCCGCAGAACTCGGCGGACGAACCGTCCGGGTTGAAGAACCAGGCCTCGGGCACCGGCGGGGCCGCGTCGTAGAAGTACACGCCGTCTCCGCCGAACGGCCCGGCCCGGTCGCACAGGCGCCGGACGAAGTCGCGCAGGTCCTCGTCGGAAGCGAAGTCGCGCGGCGTCATCGGGACGACGAAGATGTCGTTCCTCGAGCCATGCGCGTTCAGGATCTCGGCCATCCCGGCTAGCTTATCCGGGGTAGCCCGGGTCCTGGGTGGCCCGGTGCCTGGGTTCTCAGGCGCTGTAGGCGTCCTGCCAGGGGACCGCCTCGTACAGGGTGCCGACCAGCGCGGGCCCGACGCTGGCACCGCCGCTGGCACCGGCGCTGGCACCGCCGCCGGCTCCGGCCGGGCCGAACGCCGGGTAGGTGGAGAAGCGCATCCCCGCGGCGTAGTTCCGCAGCGCCACCCGGGACCGGTCGAGCATGTTCGTGGGCAGGTTCCCGACACCGAACCAGCGCGCGTCCGGCGAGGTGAACTCGCCGGCCCAGCCCGGGGCGGTCAGGAAGAACGCGATCCGTCCGCTACCGGACACGTCGTGCATGACGTGTGCGAGCGACACGTTCTCGGCCCGGATGGCGATCCCCGCCTCGGCCAAGGCGACCCGGATCGCCGTCTCAACGATCGTTTCCCGGTCGGCCAGCTGACCGGTCGGAGGTTCGTAGGCACCGTCTCCGTAACCCGTGTTGGCCCGCTCCCGCAACAGGATGTGTCCGTTCCTCATCAGCAGGAGGATGACGTCCACGACCACCGTGCGGCGATGCTGAACCGCCTCTGCGATCGCGGTGTCCCCGGCTCTGCCCATAGTGACCGCCTCGCCGCGCACCCCAAAAACCCCAACCCCTACCTGGGCCCCTGTCCGGCGTACATCGGTATCGTGCACTGCCTCATACGCACTGCCTCGTACGAACCGCCTCGTACGAACCGCCTCATACGCACTGCCCAAGAGCAAGCACGCTACCTCCGCGGGTCTGTGGATCGCCATGTGCACAAAACGGGCCGTTCTGTGGACGAGGCGGGGAGAACGATGGTCTTGCTGTGGACGCGGGTACGGGCTCGCCATAGCAGGCAGGTTCCCGAGGCTGTGGAGAACGCCGCGGCCATGTGGACGGCGGCGGCCGAGAATAGTTGAAAAACCACCGACGGTACTTATCTGTCGGTTACTCACCGTAGCTACGGAAGCGGGACAGTCGGTGCTGGCCCTTTGCCCGGTCAGGGCTGTTCGCTGGCCTGCCAGCGGGCGATGGCGTCGACGGCGATGCCGCGGTGCCGCGCCATCAGTTCGATGACCCCGTCCACGTCGCGCGCTTCGAACCGGCCCATGATCCGCTCATGGTCCTGCTGCGCTTCCTCGGGGTTGATCAGGCCGGTAAATGTGTAGGGCGCGGCCGCATCCCAGAGATAGGTGAGGAAGCGAAGCAGCCGGTCACTGCCGGACCGGCGGAAGGCGATGAAATGAAACTGGCGATTAAGGGCTAGGTATTCGCGCCGTTGGGCGGGCGCGGTGAGCTTGCGCATCTGGCTGCACAGCCTGCGCATTTCCTCGATATCGTCGCCGGTGAGCTGGGGGATGGCCATCATGAATGCCTCGCGCTCGAGTATCTCGCGCCAGTGGTAAATGTCGGCCAGGTCTTCCGGTGACAGGGTGCGGACGAAGAAGCCGACCCGTGGCTTGTGCTCGAGGTATCCGGACGCGGCCAGCGAGGTCAGCGCCTCGCGCACCGGGATATGAGATACTCCCAGGTTGGCCGCGACCGCACTCGGTGAAAGCTTGGACCCCGGCTTCAGTTCGCCCGAAACAACCGACTGTTTGATTTGCTTCTCGATGTACGAGAGTAGGGCCTCGGGCTGATCCCGGCGACGTTGCTGCGAGAGGGGCACGGGCGCCTGCACCTCCCCTTACGACCGCGAATATATTATAGCCAGCCGGGCCCGGCGGTTTCGATTGCCGCTGGCTGCTCGGAGTGTATGCGCCGCGCCGCCGGCCCGGTAGCATGACCCAGGAAAAATGCGATCCTAATTAAGGTAATTGGTCAGGTCAATGTGACGCGGTAATGATCAGGCCGGGATCGGGATACGGCGGGATTGGCTATTGGGTTGCCCGGCGGCGCAGCGACCAGAGCTGGGCGCCCCGTTCGACCTCGAGTGCGGCCGCCCACGGCAGGCGGGGCGGCCCCAGTTCGGTCCGCAGGCTCGCGGTGGCCTTCCTGGCCAGTTCCGGGTCGCGGGCCGCCCGGCGGGCGAGTTCGGCGGCGCGTTCCTCGACCAGCTCCGAGGGCACGGCCTCCCAGGCCAAGCCGAGCTGCACCGCGCGCAGGCCGGATATCTCCTCGCCGAAGATGCCCGCCGCGGCCGCCGCCTCGGCGCCCGCACGGCCCGCCAGCAGCCCGAAGTGGCCGCCACCAGGATGCAGCCCGATCCGCAGGAAACCGCTGATCAGCCGGGCGTCCTCAGCCACGATCCGCAGATCGGTGGCAAGCATGAGGTTGATCCCGGCCCCGACCGCGGCGCCGCGCACGGCGGCGATGCTCGGCACCTCGAGCTCGCCGACGCGGGTGAAGGCTCGGTAGATGCCGCCGAGCGCCGCGTACCTGCTCTCCTCGGCTGGGTCACGGCCGACGTCTTCCAGATGACCGCGTTCGGCCCCGGAGCAGAACGTGCCACCGGCACCGCGGATGATCGCAGCACCTACGCTCCGGTCACGGTCGGCCTCGTCGCAAGCCTCGACGAACTGGGCCGCGAGTTCGTTGTTCAAGGCGTTCCTGGTGGCTGGGGCGTTCAAAGTGATGAACGCGACGCCCTCGGTGATCTCAAGGTCAATCATCGGCTTTGGCCCCCGGCTTGGGCCGGCCGGCTTGGGCCGGCCGGCTTGGGCTGGTCGGCTGGGTAGTGGCGGTCACCTGATCATCATGCCGTGCCCTGGGAATCGCTCGTCTAGGGTGGCGGCAGGACCGATACCGACGGGGCGTGATCATGTATACGAAGATCCAGATCGTCTTTGACGCCGCCGACCCGGCTAAACTCGCCGAGTTCTGGGCCCTAGCCCTGGATTATGTCTTCGAGCCACCGCCGAAGGGCCACCAGACTTGGGAGGACTTCGGCCGGTCCATCGGGTTGCCGGAAGAGGAGTTCGGCCACCAAGGGTCTTTGATCGACTCGGCTGACGAGGGGCCCCGGCTGTATTTCCAGCGCGTCCCCGAGGGCAAGACGGCGAAGAACCGCGTCCACCTCGACGTCCGGGTGGCCGGACGCGAGATCGGCGGCGAGGAGCGCAAGCGGCTGGTCAGCGAGAAGGTCGAGCAGCTCGTCCGGGCCGGAGCGAGCCTCGCCTGGGAGACCAACGACGCCCGGGGCAGTGCGGTCGTGCTGCGCGACCCGGAGGGCAACGAGTTCTGCGTAGCCTGACCGGTCGAGATCTGCGTAGCGCGGCTGTCACGGGCTCTGCGTGACCCGGCCGTCGGCGGCTGCCGTCGCCGGCTGGCCTGTCGGCGGAGGCGTTCTGGCGCATGCCACGGCAGCTTTCGAGCCGCCTCGCTCCGGGAAGTCAGCATCCACCCCTCAGGTCACTCGGGCATCATTCCGGTTGGCGCGATGCGGCATGAGTGCGGCTTTGGAGAACGAACGCCAGGTCACGGGGCGACTGGTGCCTGTGGTGTGCTTGTTACCGTCCGCACCGGTCCTAGGCACCGCCGCTAGCGACATGAATGTGGCATTGATGTCGCTAGCGGGCGTGTTGCACAACTGGCGGAGCCGCGGCCCGGGCGGCAGCACCGGCCGGAACGCTATGGAACTGCACTTTCATCGCGCCAGGACGCACTGGAACCGCGGTTTCACTACGTCCTGCCGCGGGGCGCCCGGCGCAACACACGCCTCGTGAGATGACCTGCGCATCGTCAGCATCACGAACACCGCCCGCAGGGTGCCCCGGCGCCCCGGCATCCTGTCCCTGCCAGGCAAAACGCTTCTGGAACTTCTGCAACACGCCCTAGCGCGACATCAATGTGACTCTCATTCGGTACGAGACGCGGGGCCGGATGAGGTGAGACGGGCTGGATCCGGGCGGGAGCGCGGCTTGAAACGGCTCAAGGCACGGCGGCGCACATTGGTCTGGTAATTGATCATTAGCACGGTGTCACAAATTAACGTCGGGAGGTTTGTCCTGATCGCGGATTGCCGTGCGGGCGGCGCCGGGGCCGACCGCGGGAAAGCAATCTCATGTTCATAACGAAGCGTGGCCGGGGCGAGCCCGCTGTCACGGCTGCGGCCGGAGCTGACCAGCGAGAAGACCTGGAATGGAAGGGGCATTCGGGTCTTTTGTGCAATTTTTCTCAACATATGGCCATGCCGGGGAATCACCACTAGCATTCCCTTATACCGGACTGTGGTGCACGTGCAGAACGGTGCCCGTCGCCAGCTCCGGGCACCTGGTGAGTCGTCTCTCCTAGGACGTGAGTTCCTCCTGGGACGCGAGTCTCCCCTGGGACTGGCAGGCGGGATCGGGTCTGCCGCAGGTGGCCATACCGGGGGGAAGTGGCAGCCTGCCGGCAACTCAGGGAGCGGCTGTGTCACGATTTCCGGACCTGGCCGACGGGCAACGTGGGAGAGGCTGTCGACGTGGTAGCGGAGCGGGCTGGGGCACCGCCGCCTTCTTCACCGGTCAAGCTGTCGGGGAGCATCCCGCCGCTCGCCGAGTCCTTCCACCAGCGACCCGAAACCGGGCTCGATCTCAGGGCGGGCCTGTACCCGGGTGACACCGTGGTGCTGACCCACGGGGAGGAAACCCCGGCCGCTCCGGCGGCGCAGGGCGGTACCGGCAAGACGCAGCTCGCGGTGGCGTTCACCCACGCGCTCTGGGGGGCCCGGGCGGTGGAGGCGCTGGTCTGGGTCCCGGCGAGCAGCCGGGACGCGATCGTCACCGGCTTCGCCCAAGCGGCCAGCGCGGTCGGCGCGGCCGACCCCGGGCTGAGCGCCGAGGCGGCGGCGGGCGGCTTCGTCGCCTGGCTGGCACACACCCGCCGACCGTGGGCGCTGATCCTGGACGACCTGGCCAGCCTGGACGACCTGACCGGCCTGTGGCCCACGGGGCCGGCCGGGCAGGTGGTCATCACCACCCGGCTGCCGGAGGCCGCCTTCCGGACCGGGCGTCCCGGAGGCTACGACGCGCCCGGAGGCTACGACGCGCCCGGGGACTACGGCGTGCCCGGGACTCACCGCATGTCGAGGGGTTACAGCGAGCCTGGAGCGTACGACCCGGCCGGGAGCTACGGCGGGTCCGGGGCTTACGACGCGGCCAGGGGTTACAGCGGGCCCGGGACTTACGACGCGACCGGGGGCTACGGCGGGTCCGGGGCTTACGACGTGGCTGGAGGGTTCGGTGAGCACGGGGCCTTTGGCGCTCCGGTGACGGCGGGTATCCCGATGGCGCCGGGCGAGCCCCGGGTCGCCCCGGTCGGCGGGTTCAGCCGCCGTGAGGTGCTGGCTTACCTCGGCGCCCGGCTGGCTGACTTCCCCGACCAGCGGGCCGACGCGCTCGACCTCGGCGCCGACCTGGGCGGGCTGCCGCTCGCGCTGGCCCAGGCGGCCTCGGTGATGACCGTGAACCAGCTGAGCTGCGCGCAGTACCGCGGGCGGCTCGCCGAGCGGCGCGAGCACATGTCCGCGGTCCGGGTCGACGGCGTCTCCCCAGCGGTGCTGGCCACCTGGTCGCTGGCGATCGAGTGCGCGCACGACCTGGCACCGTCCGGGGCGGCCTGGCCGGCCCTGGCGCTCGCCGCCATGCTGGATCCGAACGGGGTCCCCGCCGCGGTGCTGACCAGCCCGGCCGGCTGCGGCTACGTGGCCGGACGGCCGAGCGGCGGGGACGTGGCGGACCAGGCCCTGGTCCGCGCGGCCATCACCAACCTGGCCCGGACCGGCCTGATCAGCATCGATCCGGCCAGCGCGGTCCGGACCGTGCGGGTACACCCGAGCGTGCAGGCCGCGGTGCGGGCCTACCTGCCGCCCGAGGACTTCGAGCAGGCCGTGCTGGCCACCGCCGAGGCGCTGCTGCAGGCGTGGCCGGACGACGACGGCGCCCGCCCGCTGGGCGCCCAGGAGCAGGCCGAACGGGCCGAGTTCGAACAGGCTCTGCGGGACTGCGCGGCCGCGCTGTGGGCGGCGGACAGCGCCGTGCCCCGGCCAGCCGAGGGCGGCCAGCACGCCAGGCACACGTCCCGGCCGCGACCTGGCGTCCCGGTGGCGCGGCCCCACCAGAGCATGCTGTGGCGGCCGCAGGCCCACCCGGTGCTGTTCCGCCGGGGGGTGAGCCTGGACGCCAGCGGGCTGACCGGTCCCGCCATCGCGCACTGGCAGGCCATGCTGGCCGCCAGCGAAGCCGGGGGCGGGCACGCCGACGCGGTCGCGGTCCGGGACCGGCTGGCGGCCGCCTACGAGTCGGCGGGCCAGTCCGGCGACGCCATCGCGGCGTTCTCCAGCTCGCTGGCCGAACGCGAGCGCGCCCAGGGTCCCGAACACCCCGACACCATCACCGCCCGCGGGCGGCTCGCCCACGCCTACGCCAGCGCCGGGCAGTCGGCCGAGGCGGTCACCTTGTATGAGCAGATGGCGGCGGCGGCCGGCCGGCAGCTCGGCGCCGGGCACCCGGTCACGCTGGCCGCGCGGGCGAACCTGGCCGACGCGTACCAGGCCGCCGCTCGGGGCAAGGAGGCGCTGACCGCCTACCAGATGCTGCTGGCCGACGCCGGGCGGCTGCTCGGCGCGGGTCACCGGGACACGCTGGCCGCGCGGGAGAACCTGGCCGCCGCCCTGCTGGCCAACGGCCAGCCCAAGGACGCCATCGAGCAGTACAAGCAGCTGGTCACCGCGACCGAAGCGACGGTCGGGGCGGACCACCCGGACGCGATCGCGGCCCGGGCCCAGCTGGCCTCGGCGTACCGCCGCGGCGGGAAGTCCAAGGACGCGATCGCGCTGTCCCAGCGGGTGCTGGCCGACCGGGAGCGGACGGCCGGGGCCGATCATCCTCTCGCGATCGCGGCCCGGGCCCACCTGGCCTTCGCCTACCGCAGCGCCGGGCAGCTACGGGAGGCGATCGGCGCGTACGAGCGGACCCTGACCGACCTGGAGCGGGTCTCCGGACCCGACCACGCCGACACCCGGGCGGCGCGGGCCAGCCTGGCCGCGGCCTACCAGCAGGCCGGACGGCTCGGCGACGCCATCCACCATTACGAGCAGGCGCTGGCCGACAGCGAGCGGATGCTCGGACCCGGCGACCTGGAGACGCTGACCGCCCGGTCTCAGCTCGCCGCGGCGCACGTCGCGGACGGGCGGCTGATGGACGCCATCCCGCTGCTGCGGCGGGCGCTGGCCGACAGCGAGCGCTACCTCGGCCCCGATCACCCGATGACGAGGACGGTGCGGGACCACCTGGAGGCGGCGACCCATGGCTAACCAGCGCAGCTGACCTGCACAAAGGCGAGATACCGGCAAAAAGGGAAACATCCGCCGGGATCGCATTAGAATCGCCACACGACATCCGACACGGAGAGTGTGTGGTTAGTTACATTTTCACCGTAAATTAACGCAAAACGCGCTTATCCTGACATATAGCCAGGTAGCGAAGACGTCGTTATCATGCCATCAGCATCGGGCCGCGTGGTCGACGAAGACCTGTGACCTGGGTAATCCTCAGCATTTGACCAACCGAGGGGTGACGGGGCGAGAAAGGGCTGTCCACCATGGCCACGCCGCACGCAGAGTCCGGGTCAGGCTCTGGGCCCCGGGTACTGCTATCCGGAACCGTCCCACCGCTCGCCGATGCCTACTTCCCCCGTGAGCTGGCCCTGGACGGCGCCCTGCGCCCCGGCGAGACCGCGGTGCTTGTCCACGGCGGCCAGACCGAGCTGGCGCCGGCCGCCCAGGGCGGCACGGGCAAGACGCAGCTGGCGGTCGAGTTCGCCCACGCCGTGTGGAACAGAGCGGCCGTCGAGGTCCTGGTCTGGGTGAACGCCGCCAGCCGGGACTCGGTTGTGACCGGCTTCGCACAGGCGGCGAACGTGGCCGACGCTGGCCAGCCGGACGAGGGCGCGGAGGAGGCGGCGGCCCGGTTCGTGGCCTGGCTGGAGCGGACCAGGCGGCCGTGGGCGCTGATCCTCGACGACCTGGCCGAGCTGAGCGACCTGGAAGGGTTGTGGCCGGCCGGGGCGGCCGGCCGGGTCGTGGTCACCTCGCGCCTCCAGGCCAGCGCCTTCGACGCGCCGGCCTTCGCCGGCTTCCGGGTCATCGGGGTGTCCGGTCTGAACCGCCGCGAGGCGCTCGACTACCTCACCTCCCGCCTGTCCGACCACCCCGACCAGCGGATCGAGGCGCTGGACCTGGGCGAGGACCTGGAAGGGCTGCCGCTCGGGCTGGCCCAGGCGACCGCGGTGATGAAGGTGCGCGCGCAGGGCTGCCGGGATTACCGCGCGCAGCTAGCCGAACGGCGCCGGCACATGACCGCGGTACCCGGCGTCTCCGCCGCCATCTTGGCTACCTGGTCGCTGGCCGCCGAGTGCGCGCACGAGCTGCCGCCGACCGGACTGGCCTGGCCCACGCTGGTGCTGGCGGCGATACTCGACTATCACGGCGTGCCCGGTTCGGTGCTGACCAGCCCGGCCGCCTGCGCCTACATCACCGGCCGCCCCAGCACCGCGAACGCGGCCGACCAGGTCACGGTGCGCGCCGCCATCAACAACCTGGCCCAGGCGGGCCTGGTCACCATCGACCCCGGCAGCGCCGCGCGCACCGTACAGCTGCACGCCAGCGTGCAGGCCGCGGTCCGGGCCTACCTGCCCGCCGCCGACCTGGAGCAGGCCGTGCTGGCCGCCGCGGACGCGCTGGTACAGACCTGGCCGCACGGCGACGGGGTCCAGGGGGCCCACGAGGCCCAGGGGGCCCAGGGGGCCCAGGCGCCGCTGGAGCAGCTGCACCTGGAACAGGCGCTGCGGGACTGCGCGGCGACCCTGCGGGTCTTCGGCGACGGGCTGCTGTGGAAGCCGGAGGCGCACCCGCTGCTGTTCCGGGCCGGGCTCTCGCTGGAGCAGAGCCGGCTGTCCGGCGCGGCCATCACCTACTGGAAGTCCATGGTGGCCACCAGCACCCGGCTGCTCGGCCCGGACCACCCCAACGCCGTGGTGGCCAGGGACCGGCTCGCCGCCGCCTACGAGGCGGCCGGGAAGTCCGCCGACGCCGTCTCGGTGTTCGAGACCGCGCTGGCCGAGCGGGAGCAGAACCAGGGACCCGAGCACGCCGAGACCATCGAGGCCCGCGCCCACCTGGCGCACGCCTACGTCAGCGGCGGCCGGGCCGCCGACGCGGTCGCCCTGTACGAGCGGACGGTGGCCGACTCCGCGCGGATGCTCGGCCCCGGCCATCCGGCCACCCTGGACGCCCGGGCCAGCCTGGCCCAGGCCTACCAGGCGGCGGGACAGCCGTGGCAGGCGCTGGCCGCGTACGAGGTCCTGCTGACCGAGGCCGAACGTCACCTCGGCGTCGGCCATCCCGTCACGCTGGGCGCCCGGGCCGGGCTGGCCGCTTCCTACGCGGTGGCCGGGCGGCCCAAGGACGCCATCACGCAGTACCAGCGGGCGCTGGCCGACCAGGAGCGGATGCACGGCCCCGACCACCCGGACACGATCGCCGCCCGGTCTCACCTGGCCGCGGCGTTCCGCGCGGCCGGGAAGGCCAAGGAAGCCATCGCCCAGTACCAGCGGGTGCTGGCCGACCGCGAGCGGGTCGAGGGCGCCGACCACCCTCTTGCGATCGCGGCCCGGGCCAACCTGGCCTACGCCTACCGCAGCGCCGGCCGGCTGCGGGAGGCGGTCCCGCTGTACGAACGGACGCTGAACGAACGGATCCGGGTGCAAGGCCCCGACCACCGGGACACCCTGACCGCGCGGTCCAACCTGGCCGCCTGCTACCAGCAGGCCCGCCGGATGGCGGACGCGATCCCGCAGTACGAGCGCGCGCTGGCCGACAGCGAGCGGATGCTCGGCCCCGGCGACCACCAGACCCTGACCACCCGCTGCAACCTGGCCACCGCCTACTACACGGCCGGCCGGCTGGCCGACGTGGTGGCGGTCTTGCAGCGGGCCCTGACCGACTGCGAACGTTACCTAGGACCCGACCACCAGATGACCCAGACCGTGCGCGAGAACCTCGACGCCGCCACCCAGGCCTAGGACATTCCAGGCCTAAGAAAGGACGCCGAGGGGTAAGAGCACTCAAAACCCGCGGGAGGCACCATGGCAGCTCATACCTATGACTTCGTCATCGTGGGCGGCGGATCCGCGGGCAGTGCCCTGGCCAGCCGGCTGTCCGCCGACCCGGGCCAGCGCGTGCTGGTGCTCGAGGCCGGCCGCCCGGACTACATCTGGGACCCGTTCATCCACATGCCGGCCGCGCTCACCATCCCGATCGGCAACCGCTTCTACGACTGGAAGTACGAGAGCGAGCCGGAGCCGTACATGAACGGGCGCCGGATCTACCACGCCCGGGGCAAGGTCCTCGGCGGGTCGAGCAGCATCAACGGGATGATCTTCCAGCGCGGCAACCCGCTGGACTACGAGCGCTGGGCGGCCGACCCCGGCATGGCCGCGTGGGACTACGCGCACTGCCTGCCGTACTTCAAGCGGATGGAGAACTGCCTGGCCGCGGACGCCGACGACCCGTTCCGAGGGCACACCGGGCCGCTGGTGCTCGAGCGCGGCCCGGCCACGAACCCGCTGTTCGGAGCGTTCTTCGCCGCCGTCCAGCAGGCCGGCTACCAGCTCACCGACGACGTGAACGGCTACCGCCAGGAGGGCTTCGCCCCCTTCGACCGCAACGTCCACCGGGGGCGGCGGCTGTCCGCCGCCCGGGCCTACTTGTATCCGGTGATGAACCGGCCGAACCTGACCGTGGTCACCCGCGCGTACGGCACGAAGATCATCTTCGACGGCACCCGGGCGGTCGGCGTCGAGTTCCGGCACGAGGGCAAGGCCAAGCGGGTCCGGTCGGCCGAGCTGATCCTGTGCGGCGGGGCGATCAACACCCCGCAGCTGCTCCAGCTGTCCGGCGTGGGCAACGCCGCCGAACTCGGCGCGCTCGGCATCAGCACCGTCGCCGACCTGCCCGGCGTGGGCGAGAACCTGCAGGACCACCTGGAGGTGTACGTCCAGTACGGCTCGAAGCTGCCGGTCTCGGTCGCGCCCGCGCTCAAGTGGCGCAACCGGCCCCTGGTGGGGGCGAAGTGGCTGTTCGGGAGGACCGGCCCCGGCGCCACTAACCACTTCGAGGGCGGCGGCTTCGCCCGCAGCAACGACAGCGTGGTCTACCCGAACCTGATGTTCCACTTCCTGCCGATCGCGATCCGCTACGACGGCACCCAGCCGGCCGGCGGGCACGGCTACCAGGTGCACATCGGCCCGATGTACTCCGACTCCCGCGGCACCTGCAAGATCACCTCGACCGATCCCGACGTGCACCCGGCGCTGCGGTTCAACTACCTGTCCACCCCGACCGACCGGCGGGAGTGGGTGGAAGCGATCCAGGTGGCCAGGAAGATCCTGACCCAGTCCGCCTTCGACGATTACAGCGCGGGCGAGCTGTCCCCCGGGCCCGAGGTGGGGACCGACGAGGAGATCCTGGCCTGGGTGGCCAGGGACGCGGAGACCGCGCTGCACCCAAGCTGCACGGCCAAGATGGGCACCGATCCGATGGCGGTGACCGACCCGGGCAGCCTGCGGGTGCACGGCACCGACGGCCTGCGCGTCGTCGACGCCTCGGTCATGCCCTACGTCACCAACGGCAATATCTACGCGCCGGTGATGATGACCGCGGAAAAGGCGGCCGACTTGATCCTGGGGAATACGCCGCTGCCGGCGGAGCCGGTCGAGTTCTTCCGCCGGGACCGCACGCAGGTGGGGGCGGGCGAGAACGAGGCCCGTTCGGATGATTAAAAGATCTTTTATCCCGAACGGGGTGGGTTCGTGCCCTTCTGTCGAGTCCAGCCCCACAACGTGGGATTCTTTACCTGAAAACTAGACAGACCGGCTATCCGTCACCATGATCGAACTGGCACGGGGCAGACGAGGAGCGACCTGCATGACCACACCACACGAGGGTCTGGGCGGCTTCGGGGACAACGCCGCCAGTGACCCGCTGCCCGAGGCCACCGGGCTGGTGCGCGGTGCGTCTGAGGCGGGTCACCAGCTGAAGATCCTCGGTGGCCTGGGCGTCCGGGTCCTCTGCCCGGATTTCCCGCCCCGGCTGCGGGCCGGCCAGGACATCGACCTCGCCTGCCTGGGCAAGAGCCGGCGGAAGGTGGCCGATTACCTATCCAGCGCGGGCTGCGAGCCGGACAAGCGGTTCAACAACCTCAACGGGGATCGGCAGATGTACTTCACCGCCCCGTCCGGGCGGCCGATCGACGTCATGGTGGACCGCCTGTCGATGTGCCACACGCTCGACTTCAAGGCCTCGTTCGGTTCCTCCGCGCTGACCCTCGACCCAGCTGACCTGCTGCTTTCCAAGCTCCAGATCGTCGAGCTCAACGCCAAGGACGCGCACGACATCTTTCACCTGCTGTCCGGGCTGCGGGTGGGCCGTGACTCCACCCGGCCGGCCATCGACCCCGACCGGTTCGGCTCCGTGCTGGCCGGGGACTGGGGCTGGTACCGCACGGTGACGGGCAGCCTGGCCAAGCTGCCCGACCTGCTCTCCGCCCAGCCGGGCCTGGCGCCGCCGTATCCGCGGTTCGACGCGCTGACGCAGGCCAAGCAGTTGCTGGAGGCCGCGGAGACGGTACCGAAGAGCCTCAAATGGAAAACCAGGGCCAGGGTCGGCGACCGGGTGCGCTGGTACGAGCTGCCCGAAGAAGTCGATCACTGAGGAAGGGCGCGGCGCGATGAAAGTCTTCTTCGCCACGGATATCCACGGCTCCGAGATCTGCTGGCGAAAATTCCTCAACGCCGCCGCCTTCTACAAAGCCGACATGGTGGTCCTCGGCGGGGACGTGACCGGCAAGGCCCTGATTCCCATCCTGGCCATGCCGGGCTACTGGGAGGTCACGTTCGGCGGCCAGCGGCTGCGCCTGGAGACCCAGACCGAACTCGACGAGGTCCAGCGCAAGATCCGCGACCGCGGCTCCTACCCCTCGGTGATGGAACCCGACGAACTCGACGCGCTGAACTCCGAGGACGGCTCGGTCGACCGCCGGTTCACCCTGGAGATGACCCGCGGCCTGGACCGCTGGCTGGACATGGCCGACGGCAAGCTGCGCGGCGGCGAGATCCCGTGCATCCTCAACGGCGGCAACGACGACATCTGGGAGATCGACGACATCATCGAGCAGTCGCCCTGCGTCAGCTTCGCCGAAGCCAAGGTGCTCGACATCGGCGGCTTCTCCCTGGTCTCGATGGGCTGGACCAACCCGACGCCGTGGAACACCTTCCGCGAGGCGCCCGAGGACGTGCTGACGGGGAAGATCGACGCGATCGTGTCGCAGATCCCCGACCTGAGCCGGGCGGTGTTCAACTTCCACGCCCCGCCCTACGGCACCGGCCTGGACGAGGCGCCCGCGCTGGACGACACCATGCGGCCGATCCACGGCGGCGCGGTCATGAAGCCGGTCGGCTCGAAGGCGGTCCGGGAGTCGATCCTCAAGTACGAGCCCGCGCTGTCCGTCCACGGGCACATTCACGAAAGCCGGGGCGTGGCCAAGCTCGGCCGGACGCTGGCCATCAACCCGGGCAGTTCCTACACCGACGGCGTGCTGCAGGGCGCGGTCCTCGACCTGAACGAGAAGAAGGGGAAGGTCGGCAAGTACATCCTCGTGAACGGCTGAGGCGCGACTGCTTATACGAAGCCGTGAATGTGAACTGTCAACTTCAGTAACGGCAATTCTTCGGCGCCCCTTAAAGGCTTATATTGCCGCTAGTTAAATAAATTCTCCAAGATGTGGGACAAAACCTGACAAATTCGGATACCGGAGGAAACATATGACGGCAGGAGCACTCGGGGAGGAGAGACCAACTCTCTTCCTCCGCAAGGCGACGGGCCTGGTTCGCGGCTGGTCGGTCCGGGACTCGATGATCTACGCCACCCTGTCCACCAACGTGGTCACCCTGGGCATGGTCGAGTGGGCTTACCAGTCCACCTTCCCCAAGGGATCTCTGCTCACCTCGATCCTCATCTCCGGTGTCTGGGTTTCGTTCCTGGTCATCGCCTACGCGGGCCTGGTCGTCACGATCCCGCGGGCGGGCGGCGACTACGTCTGGCAGAGCCGCATCCTGGGCAGCGGGATCGGCTTCGTCCTGGCCGCCACCGGATGGTGGTTCATCCTGTGGCTATGGGCGCCGATCTACGGCTCGGTGCTGTCCGAGGAATTCTTCCAGCCGATCTTCGCCACGCTCGGCCATCCCAGCCAGGCCGCCTGGTTCGCCTCGCACAACGGCATCTTCGTGGTCACGCTGATCACGATCGCATTGGCGGGCGTGCTGGTCTCGGTGGGCATGGCCGGCTACGCCCGGGTGCAGAAGTACTGCTTCATCGGCGGCATGATCGGCTTCGCGATCATCGCCCTGTTGCTGCTGTTCTACAGCAAGACCAGCTTCATCTCCTCGTTCGACAGCGCGACCAGCCGGATCTTCGGCACGCACAACGCTTACGCGGCCACCAACACCGACGCGGCCAAGAACCTCGGCTACACCGCGCCCGCGTTCGGCTTCGGCGGCTCGTTCCACGACACCATGCTGCTCGTGCCGCTGATGATGTTCTACCTGCTGTGGCCGAACTGGGGCACCACGCTGTACGGCGAGATCCGCGGCGCCAGCGACTTCAAGCGCGTGTTCGCCGGCATGTTCGCCGGGCTGTGGACCACCGTGCTGCTGTCGGTGGTATTCCTGCTGCTGTTCGCCAAGACGTTCGGCTGGAACTTCTACATGAACGCCAGCGCGGAATGGTACGGCGTCGGCAAGGCGGCGCTGCCCATCTTCCCGTACCCGGTGCTGATGGCCTCCTGGCTGATCCATAACAGCGCGATCCAGGTCATCTTGCTGCTGCTGATGAGCCTGTGGTTCTTCGGCTGGGTCGGCACGCTGTTCCTGTCCTCGACCCGGGTCATCTTCGCCGCCGCCTTCGACCGGGTGCTGCCGGACGCGGCCGCGCAGGTCTCGGAGAAGCGCCGGGTGCCGGTCGCCTCGCTGGTGCTGATGCTGCTGCCGGCCGTCGGGCTGGCCGCGCTTTACGCCTACAACTCGACGTTCCACAACTACACGCTGGACGCCACGCTGGTCATCGCGGTGACCTACCTGGGCAGCGCGATCGCGGTGGTCATCTTGCCGTGGCGCAAGCCCGACCTGTGGGCCGCCTCCCCGGCCAGCAAGTTCAAGCTGTTCGGCGTGCCCATCGTGCCGGTGGCCGGGGTGATCACGATCGCGCTGCTCGGGTACAACCTGTACGAGTGGCTGACCAACGACGCGTACTTCGTCAACAACAAGGGCTCGCTGATCTACATGGGCGCGATGTACGTGCTCGCCATCTTGATCTTCGTGGGCGCGCGCATCATCCGCAGCCGCCAGGGCATCGACCTCAGCCTGATCAACAAGGAGATCCCGGTCGAGTAGTTCTGTTTTCTGTGGCGGGCTCTGGCATCGTTTCTGGTGCCAGAGCCTTCGCTTGCGTTCTATTGAGGAGCCTTTGCTGTGAGTGATCTTGTCGGACGGACGTTTTTGGTCACCGGGGCTAATACCGGGATCGGGCTGGCTACGGCGCAAGCGCTGGCCGGCCGGGGCGGGCGGGTTTACGTGGCGAGCCGGTCCCGGGAGAAGGGTTCGGCGGCCGTGGCCGCGATTAAGGCTTTTTCTGGCAGCGACACGGTCTGGTTCCTGCCCTTGGACCTGGCCGACCTGGACTCGGTGCGGGCCTGCGCTTCTTCGTTTCTCGCCCGCGGCGAACCGTTGCACGTGCTGGTGAACAACGCCGGCCTGGTGCGGACGCGCGGGCTGACCAAGCAGGGATTCGAGCTGATGTTCGGGGTCAACCACCTCGGGCACTTCGTGCTGACCAACGCGCTGCTTGGCTGCCTGGAGGCCAGCGCCCCGGCCCGGGTGGTGACGGTGTCCAGCGACTCGCATTACGCGGCCCGCGGGATCGACTGGGACGCGCTGCGCCGACCCTCGCGCGGGGTTACGGGCCTGCCCGGGTACTCGGTCTCGAAGCTGTGCAACGTGCTGTTCAGCGCGGAACTGGCGCGGCGGACCGCGGGAACGGGCGTCACCACCTACGCGCTGCACCCGGGCATGGTGGCGTCGGACATCTGGCGGCGGGTGCCGTGGCCGGTCCGGCCGCTGATCCTGCGGCGCATGCTGACCGTGGAACAGGGCGCCGAGACCTCGCTGTACTGCGCGACGTCTTCGGAGGTGGCGGCGGACAGCGGGCTCTTCTACGACAAGTGCGCTGAGCGCGAGCCGAGCCCGGTGGCGACTCCCGCGCTGGCGGCCGAACTGTGGAAGCGCAGCGAGGAGTGGGCCGCCGCGTCCTAGGGTTCGCGGCCGCGGCGGGCCCCCGGGAGCGTCACAGTCCCCGGAGTCCTCGCCCCGGGAGCCACGGGAGCCCTGGCCCAGCCGGCCACGGGAGCCCTGGCCCCGTCGGCCCCGGGAGCCCTGGCCCCGTCGGCCCCGGGAGCATCGCCCGCCACATCAACCGCAAACCTGTTCCCCCGGCTGCAAGTTAACGGGGTGGATTCGGGTTACCGGGTGGATCAGGGGGCCTATAGGGCACCAAATCAACCCCGTAACCCCAATCCACCCCGTTGTTTCCCGCAGCCGGGCTCGGAACGATGCATCACGGGTCTCCCCGGAACCACCGCACTCAGAAGTCACGACGCGGGCC
>JBEKJP010000003.1:0-120028 GCA_050011155.1 Streptosporangiaceae bacterium | reverse complement strand
GGCTATATGCCCAGATAACGGCGGCTCCGCGCGCGTTATCGAACGAGCTTGGCGTAACTGGCCGCCCCTGGTGTCCTCGAGCCCGCGGCTGACGGACCGTATGTTTATGCATCGGCGCTCGTTGGGGTGAACGTCCGGTTCTGCCGCGGACCGGGCATCGAGTCCAGACCACTATGGCCCCGGCAGTCGCGCTCGAGGCGTAGTTTCCGCGGAAACGCTTTGTGAATTATTTCACAAGCCGCTTCCGCGGAGACGCGAACCCATCCTCATCTGCCGCGATGGGAGCGGGGCACGTCCCCAGGGCTCCGGCGTGTTCCGGACTTGCCCAGGTTTATGCAGTATGGGGTGGCGGGGCGGTATTTGCGCTGGTTGTAGGTACGGGCATGCCGCGTGATCATGGTCGGGTAGCGGGAGCGCGTTGCCGCGCTCCCGCCCCCTAAGAACCGTGCGTGCGGGTCGGTCCCCGCACACGGCTCAAGCGAGCCGCGAGGGCGTTGCGGGCTGAAGCTGTTGTTCCGGTTTCCTGCGATGGCGGGCTTGCAGCCCGCGCTGGCAGGAGGCATGCACAAGGCGGGTGCGGTCATCGCCCGGCGAGCCCGGTCTCCCGTGATGGGTGAGGTAGCTGGAGGCTATCGCCCTGCGGGTGACATGCAGCCACCACCGCTCCCACTGCTCGGGGGATTGGGGTGGCTGGCCGGCGGGTAGCAGGGGGTCCCCGCAGAGCGGGCACTGCCCGTCCTGCCTGGACAGCAGGTGCAGGGTGTACCTGTCCAGCGGGGGCTTGGTCTTCTTCCGCCGTCCGGCCCAGTATCCGGCCAGGGCGGGGTCATCGGGGGATGCCGCGCCCTTGACCAGCACGTGCCGTTGGATGGCCGTCCAGGAGAACTTGACCAGGTAGGCGCCGCTGTCGCGGTCGCCGAACACCCAGCGGTCGTTCCTGAACGTGTTGAACTTGCCGAAGTACCGGCCGACGATCCAGTGCTTCGGTTTGTTGTCGTGGCGCCATGTGGCCCATTTATAGAGCAGCTTCCACATGTAGCTGTCCAGCGAGCCGAACAGCCTGGATGACACCACGCCCCGGTAGTAGGCCGCCCAGCCCCGGATGACGGGGTTGAGCGCGGCGATGACCGCCGCCGCGTTGCCGCCGCGCAGGGTGCGCATCTCGGACGCGAGCCGTTCCCGGAGTCGCCTGATGGCCGCCTTGGATGGCTTGATCAGCAGCTTGCCGTGGTAGCGGCGGACGTTGAACCCCAGGAAATCAAAGCCCTCGCTGAGGCGGACGATCTTCGTCTTGTCCTCGTTGAAGGCCAGGCCCCTGGGCGCCAGCCATCCCGCGAGCTGCGCCTTGACGCGGGCGGCCTGCTCCTGGCTGTGGCAGAGCACGACCACGTCATCGGCGTACCTGACCGCGATCGGGGAGCCTGGCATGATCTCCCCGGCGCGAGTGCCTGAGGTCTTGTAACGGACCCCGGCGGCCTCCTCCAGCCCGTGCAGCGCGACGTTCAGGAGGCACGGTGAAATCACGCCGCCCTGGGGAGTTCCCTCCCCGGTCGGCGCGAACCCCTTGCCCGCCTCGAACACGCCCGCCTTCAGCCAGCCCCGGATCAGGTCCCTGGCCGGGAACGACCCGAGAGAGGCGAGAAGATGATCATGATCGATGCGGTCGAACGCCGCGGCCAGATCTGCGTCCAGCGCCCACACGCGCTTGGCCAGCGGGCCAGCGCAGGTGGTGAAGATCGCCGTGATCGCGTCGTGGCAGCCGCGGCCCGGCCGGAACCCGTAGGACCTGGGTTCGAACCGGGCCTCCCACTCGGGCTCCAGCGCGTGACGGACCCGCTGCTGGTGGCAGCGGTCCATCAGCACGGGAATCCCGAGCGGGCGGAGCTTTGCGCGGTTTGATGCCTTCGGGATGTACACGCGCCTGACCGCGCGGGGATTCCACGACGTGACGGACTGGTGCACCCGCACCGCCACCTGCGCCCTGGCCTCGGGAGTCAGCGCGACCTCCCCGTCGATCCCGGCGGTCTTGCGCCCGGCATTGCGCTGCGTCACCTGCCGCACGCTGACCAGCGTGCAGGCCCGGCTCCGCAGCATCAGCTTCTGCAGGTTCCTGACCTTGGGCCAGTCCTGCTCCTGCGCCGCCGTGAAGATCCGCTGCCGCAGCCGCCGTACCTGCTCCTCTTGCGCCCGCCAGTCGATCCGGTCCCACTGGGCGGGCGCGCCTGAAGGCTGGTCCTCCGGTCCGTTCGCTATCCGGGCCCGGCCCGTCACCCCGGCCACCGCAGGGGTGACCCAGGTGCCGCCATCCCATACCGGGGTGGTGAAGCTGTAACCCGTCATCGCGTCTAACTTGCCCTTCGGTTCCGGCGATCGTGACCGCATCGCTTCACCAGCTCACCTGCCCACGTCAGCGCGCTTTCGCGCCCGGGCACCAGGCCCGGTATCCGGCCAGTTATCCAGCGCCCCCGGCGGAAGAACCGGGCATCACGGCGCTGGTTTCCTGCTGCCTTTCGGCCGCCGGCATTCGCTTCCTGGGCATCCTTTCCCGCCTGGTATTCCGCCCCTCTTACGATCGGCCTACCGGCACCAGGTGCCGGACCATGACGGGGTTTCCATGTTCCGCACGCGTGAGATGCGGCCGGGGCCGGGTGCCCTCTCTACCCCGGGGACGGCGGTGCCTTCACGGCCAGGACCTATCCCTGACCGCCGCCTGCCGCCTCACAGCGGCCGGTCCCTGTCACCCCGGTGCAACCAGCCGTCCCGGGGAGTCTCAGTCACGAGGCATCATCAAGGGTTCACTGCCGTTCACCCCTCCCAGCCTTCCCCTCGCCTGTGATCCCCGGACGGAACGGGGACCCTCGGGCTTTCCCCTGAGCTCCGCACCCGGCTGAGCAGGACCCAGCAACGCACGTCAGGGCGGGGACGAGCCTCAGCACTGCCCGGAGTCACGTCTTCAGCATCGCTGACCTCCCATGACGGACTCACTCACCACGAGCGGCCTCATGTCGCACTAGGTCTTCGAGGTCTACGTGAACGAGGTGCAGCATGCCCGCAGTGGCATTGTCGCGCTTGGGTGCGCGCGTGGTCGAGTCTGGTCCTGACGGCGAGGACCTGGCCGCTGGTGCGTGGCAGCGACTGGAGGCGCTGCCCGACCCGCGGTCGCCGCAGGGGCGGATCTACCCCGCTGGCCTGCCTGATCGCGGTCGCGGTCTGCGTCTTCACCGCCGCCGGGAACGACCGGCTCACCGCCGTCGGGCAGTGGATCAGGCGAGCCAGTCCGGTTCATACTTCAGTTGCGCGCAGAGGACGATGCGCGCTCCTTCCGCGGCCAGCGCCCGTTACGGTGAGCCGGATCCGGTCGGCGGACTGAAGGATGGTCTGCCATTCTTGCCCTGTGACCGAAGATGAGGCCAAGGCCGTGGCCGCGGTGGCGGCGCAGTGCCTGACGTGGAATGGCTGGCGGCGCTGGGAGCCGGTCATGCGGTACGGCCGGCTGTTCACGCCGGGCACCGATGCCGTCAGCGATCGCGGGAGAAGAATACAGCCCGATCAGGCAGGCCGGGAGGCATACCGGATGGCCGCGGACTCGGGCCTGGTCTACGCGGAGGGCTATGCCACCTACCTGCGGCGCGGGGGCGTGCCCCCCACCCCGTGGGCCTGGGCCTGGTGCCTGGACGGCGAAACCGTCGTGGCACCGCCGACCACCATCGAGGGGACCGCGTTCTTCGGGGTGGCGCTGCGGCCGCAGTACATACGCCGCGTGCATGCGGCACAGCGCGGCGATGACGGCAGCGAGGGATTCTGGTGGGCGTTCACCCGCGGTGACCGGGAGATCCCGCCGCTGGACCCGGACACCGACATCGCCGTGGACCTCGGCCGGGACATCCCGCCCTCGGTCCGTGAGTGGGCCCTGACCGCCGAGCGGCATCCGGGTCCGGCCCGGCGTCCGCCCGACTGGGTCGTGACGGACCTTCTCGGGGCCGACCCCGGTCCCGTCCGCGAGGACCCGTCCCGGGTCATGAGGGAACTGCTCGGGGCCCCTCCGGTCGTCCATGACCCGCTTTACGGCCTGTTCGTCCCGGCCCCCGGCCAGCAGCAGGTACCAGCCACGGCGCCTGCAGGGCCGTACTCGCGGTACATGGTCCGCTGGGCTGACTGGTTCAACTCCGGGATGGCACTGCAGTGCGGCGGCAAGACCGGCGGCGTCTTCAGCGACGACGGGGACATCGTGGGCATGATCCGGGACGGCGACAGCGTGGCCACGCTGATGCGGATGGCCGATGAGCACCGGCTGCATTGCGAGTGGGAGACATCCGGTGCGGGCAAGGGGACCGGGCAAGCCGCGTGGACGCCCGCCGAGGTCCGCCTGCAGTCGGCCGGGCGGACCTTCGCCGTGCTCCGCCGCCTCGACTACAACGTATGGGACGCATGGCTGCGCCCCGCGGCCCCGGGCGGTGCGGCGGCAGGAGTGAGAGTGACCCGCAACGGTGTCAGTTATGAGATGGCCGTCGCCGCCGTCTTCCGGGCCATGGGCGCCGCGATGCCGGCGGACTTCGCGACGGTCTACGCCGGGGAGCAGCCGGACCCGCCCCCGTACCCGGCGTCGTTCGTGCCGTCCCCCGAGCTGTGGGCGCCACCGGAGTCCAGGCTCCCCATTTCATACGAGCGTGACCTGATCCGCAGCATGCATTCGGGGCGCACCTTTGGCGTCCCTGGCATGCAGCTGCGCGATAGCGGTCAGACCGGAGGCATCAACAGCCGCGACGGAGCCCGGCTAGCGGTCGTTGGTGACGGCACCAGCCTGGCCGCACTGATCCAGTCGGCCGACGAGCACCGGTCAGTCAGCGAGTGGACGACATGCCCAGCGGGCGAGCGCATGAACCCGGAGCTGACCGTGCAGAAGAACGCCGAGGTGGACCTGTGCTGGGTGATGGGAGGCGAGGCGTATTTCGCCGCACTGCACCGCTTGGCCGACGGCACCTGGGACGCGTGGCTGACCCCCTCGCACGTGCCGGTCTCTGGCCGGGAAGAGCCAACCGAGCTGCTGACCCCGGTGGGGGTCAGCTACGAGATGGCGCTCGCCGCCATCTTCCGCACCATGGGCGACGACATGCCGGCCGGGTTCGGGCTCAACTACATAGACAAGCGGATCACACCGGGGCTGCCCGGCCCCGCACAGGCGTAGGCTCGCCGGCTCGCTCCCGCGCAGATCACCCTCCAGTCCCCGGCGCCCACGACGGCCTCCATCCGCCCGGCATGAACATCGCAATGCCAGCCATACCCCATGGAACTAGGGAGGCCGGGGCCGGAACGAGACCAGGGCATCGCCGCGATCCGCTCCGGAACCAAGCGCTATGGCGCCATCCGTGAGGTGACGACCACGGTTGGATGCCGACTGAGCTGACGGAACGGTTCAGCGCGGCTACCAGAACGCGGGCATACGAGCGAGCTCGGCTCGCCGGGCTATGAGGTCTCACCCTTCTGCGAATAGCGGATGTTGCGCAACCGCATAATTATGCACGGGGGTGCATGTCGCTAGCGGCGGAGAAGACCCTGGCCTAGTGGTTCCTCGCCTCCCGTCGCGCCCTACGTGTGATGCGGTTAGGAATCATGGATCAAAGGATGGCCACGAGGGACGATCAGGATCAAAGCGAAGGTCAACAAGACGTGGCGGTTGGGCCAGTTGACGATCGTGAGGTCCGGCGAGATACTGACGACTCAGCATCGTGGGGTACTAGTGGGGATGCCGATGTCACAAAGTGAGGGCCGTTTCGTCCGGCCCTTCGGGCTCACCGACAATCCGTTCGGTCCGATACGCCTTCCACTGCTTCCCGACGGCACACGGCCAGCTCTCAAGAAGAGGGTTCATCTCAGCAATCTCTACAAGTACCCATTGCGGCTCGACAAGGAGCCTGCACTTGAGCATCTCCTCGTGCCCGAGTCCGGCAACTTCAGTATCTACCAGCAAGAATTCCAGGACCTACTGGAAGTAGCGGGCTATGGCGAGAAGCCGGTGGAGACCACAGAACAGTTCGCGTTCTTAATCAGTGGTGAGCAGGGCACAGGAAAGTCCACGCTGGTCAACATGTTCGTACGCTGGCTACAGCAGTGCGACGTCGAGTGGAACGAGATTCGCTATCCACCCGACGAGCCAGGTTCAGGTACAGGTATGCGGCTGTACGAGTACCTGGCTGCGAAACTGAAAAGTACGAGCAACGATCCTGCCGAACCCAGCTACTGCTCCGTGGTGATCGACAACATGACCGCCAGAGACAAGGACGCGGCGATCCGGATCTACGAGGAGTACAGCGGGTCCAGGGTGCTGGTGATGTTCATGATCACAGATGACCTGCGGCTACTACGGGAGGCCCGCGAAAACTACCGGATTAACCTCACACGCTTCCGCATGAAGCCGCTGACGCCTGAGCAGGCACTTGCCTTCGTACGACACCGTATTAACCAGTTCCGCGTACCCCACCTGCGGGAAAACCTGGCGGGCTATCCGCTGTTTCCATTCCGCGAGGAGGATATCCTGCAGGAGGTCTCAGGGAACCAAGACGGCGAATCAGGCGGCCAGGGATCGATCACTTTGCGTTCATTCGCCACTATCTTGCAGCGGGCGTTGGTGGATGGCTGGTCGGCCCGTCGGCAAGACTCTGCCCTTGAGACGCTGACCTCCGACGAACTGGAGAGCAGGATCATCAAGCCCGCTCAGGCTTATGCGAAGCTGCAGGAAGTGGCGGCATGAGCGGCATTAACCCATTTCCGCAGTATCCCGTTTCACAGCTCGACGAGAACCTGTCCGGAATTGACCGGCGCACCTGGGTTACCGAGCCGATTCGCCAGGAACGGGCGGTCATCGCGAACTGGATCGAACATCCCGAAACGCCCTTGATCGTGGCGGTGCTCGGTGAATACGGATCGGGTAAGACCCATCTCCTGCTGGATGCGATGGCAACCCTACGCCGGGAACTCGACGACAGACAGCCCCGGCTCAGCTTCCTTCCGGTAGTGGCCCTCGCGGAAAGCCCACTCGGCTGGTACCGGGCCGAGATCGGGCCGAAGCTAGCCGACTTGCCCCTGGAGGACCTGGTCCTGGAGTTGTACGCCGAGGCAGGTAAGGAAGTCGCCGGCCGGGCCGAGCTGACTGAAGCATCGGTCGAAGCGCTGGACCGCAAACCTGAGTTGATCCTGAGACTCGTGCAAGGAGACCTGCTCAGCCCGACCGAGGTAGAAGCGGTCTTCCGGCGCATGCTGAGGGAGGCATTGCCGGGCGCCCACCTCGACATCTTGCAGGCTTTCGCGCTGTTGCGCTGGGATACCGCGGAGGAGGCCACGCGCTGGCTAGCAGGCGGCGAACTACCTCAGGACCTGGCCGAGCGGCTCGATCTGCCCTCGTCGATCAGCACGGACGAGCGTGCGCTGGACATCCTGCTGGCGGTAGCCGCTCTGCACCACGCTAGGGACCGCGTATTCGCGCTGTTCGTGGACGAGGCTGAGCACTTTCTGCGGACCGAGAGCGAGGGCTCCCAGAATCCAAACGTGACCAGCATGAAGCGCCTTCTGGAAGGCTTGGCTAACCGTCATGCCATTGTCTTCGTGGCCGGTCACTGGTCTGCCTGGCAGACGCTTCGCGACTACCACGACCGGTTCTCGCCGTCGACGCCGATCGAAATGGAGACCCTGACGGGCGACCAGGTACGGCTCATGGTGGCGGCCCGGGTCCCAGACGCACCAGATTTCGGCGCGGAGCAGTCTGCCCTGGTCGCGAGCCTGGGCCGGGGCAACATGCGAGCAATCACGAGCCTGCTCCGGGAACTGTACGAGCAGTCAGGCGACTTTCTGCAGCCACTCTCGCCATCGGTGATCGAGACAGCTTCGGACTCGATCACCCAGCGGCCGAAGCCAGAAACGATACTCCTGCACGTGCACGAGCTGCTCGAGTCTTTCGACTTCAGGGTATCGCGCGGGGGAAGCGTGGCAGGCGCAAAATTCGACCTAGTGGCGTTCCAGGGAGACCGGCCGCAGGTGGTAGTCATTCTCAAGTACGCATCCCACGAGATCGCGCAGGGCGAGCAGGTGAGGCGGATGATCGCCCGAATGCGGAAGGTGAACGAGAGATATCCCGAGACGGTGGGATGTTTTCTTTCCGAGGGCAGAATAGACGAAGCCGTTCGCAAATCCCTAAAGGCCGGCACCGCTCAGCGCATCGTGCTCGGGGAGGTGACCGGCCCCGGCTTCATCGCCAACATCTCCGGCCAGTTGCGGCCACTGCTCAACGCACCCATGACTCCCGCCGACCTCGAGCAACTTGATCGGAGCCGCCTGCAAGCCATAGCGGAACTCGACCGGCTGCAGACGGCTCGCGGGCACGAACTCGACCGTGTGCTGACATCCCAAGAGCCCGGCGAGATAGAGGACAGCGAAGACAGCCCGAAGCTGCTCCCACGTCGTACCGACTATCGGGATCGACTCACCGTCGTCTATGAAGAGCTCACCAGGCGGCCTCCCTTTACCAGCCGCCTCTCACGAATCTGGCGGCCGCTGACGTACGCAGCAGCCCTCAGCGCAGGACTCGGCCTCGCCATATTTGTCTTTACTGTCGCGCAAGGATCAATCTTCGGCAATTATTATCTTCTTGCCAATCTTTTCATCGCGGTACAATATTTCGCGGCTTTCACGTTCATCATCCTTGGCGCAGGCGTTATAATTCGCGACCTCTCAAGAATCGACAGGTTCTATGAGTATCGCAATCAGAAGCTAAGGTCCCTATACTTGCAAAGCGAAGACCCTCTGGCGCTCATCAGACAGAACGAGGAGTTGCAAGAAATCCTCGAAACACACGGCTCGAGATGGCCAGCTGCCGTCTTTCATGAAAACAAGCGGCTCTCAGCTTCACATCATTAGGGGGCTCTGCAACAATGACAGCCGGCTTTGTTGAGGATTTTCCGGCATCGCCACCCGGGTTTGATTTCGACCTGATCGCGGAGGCGCTCGTTCCTTTGCTTGAGCAGCCTACCGAGGGTGCACTCGTGCTGGGTATCCACGGCCCGTGGGGAAGCGGGAAAACCACGCTGCTCCAGGCCATCCGGCACGAGGCCGATCAGCGCCAAACCGTCGCCCCGCAAGTGTTCGTGGACTTCAACGCCTGGAAATTTCATGAGCGCGAAGCCCTGTGGCGCGCCCTGATCCTGCGGTTGCTCGCCGAGTTGCGGCCGGTTGCGTCCAAGGAGGCAACCCAGGAACTTGACCAGCTCGAGCAGTCACTCTACCGGGCCTTTATGGTGCAGGAGAAAGGCCCCTGGAAGGTCAATTGGGCAGGCCTAGTTACGGAAGTGATCACCATCGGGCTGTCGGTGATTCATCTCGATTTCGCCAGCAAGGCCCTGACCCGCCAGGTCTCCTGGCTATCCAAGATCTTTCCTAAGAAAAAGGACGAGGGCGGCCTTGGCGAAAAGGACATTGAGCAGCTCGGCAGCATCCTGGAGCGTACCACCACCCAGCGCCAGGTGGATCAGGTCCAGTCGATCGAGCAGTTCCTGGACAGGTTCCGGCAGGTCATGGGCAAGCTTCAGGCGGACGGCCGCCGAGTCTACGTACTCATCGACGACCTGGACCGGTGTCTCCCCGAGGACGCCCTCGACATCTTCGAGTCGATCAAGCTCTTTCTTGACGCACCAGGCTGTGTGTTCCTCGTCGCCCTGGACCGTGAAGTGATCCGCAAGGGCCTAGAGTTGCGATACGGCGCGCAGGCCGACTCCGAGCTGCTAATAGATCCCGACGAGTACATAGAGAAGACGATCTCGATTTCATACGACCTGCCGCGACTGTCTGATACAGACGCAGGGATCGTCATGGATGCGTTCGCGCCGTCAGCGTCGCTATCCGATAACGAGAAGAAACTCGTGATCGCCGGCCTCGGCACGAACCCCCGCCGGGTCAAGCGCTTCATGAATACATTCAGCTTTCACCTGCGGCTGGCCGCCCTGGCTTACGATCGTCAGCGACCTATTCCCGCTGGCCTGCTAGGCGAGGCCGACCCTCGTGTGCGAAGCCGCTTCCTCAAGCTGCTGCTTATCTCCTACCGGTTCTCCGGTATATTTGCGCTCGCCTTCGAGGACCAAGCCCTGCTCATCCGCCTGCAGGATATCGCGAACGCTACCGGGCAGAATCGTGAACAGCGGAGGCAGGCTCTGATAACCGAGCCGATCGTAGCCAGGACACTAGAAAGGGAAGAGGAATTCTGGCGGCTCCTGCGGATCAGCCCGCAGTTCCGGACCGACGACCTCAGCGAACTCCTGCGCTGGTTCCGCAGCGAGGGCGGCGCCAGCAGCTAATAGTCGCGCCTTACAGTAGTTGTTAATTACGAATACCATTACTTGCGAGGCCAGGTGCAAGTAGGCTGAGGTGCCCGGCCCCGCCTTACGGATGATGACGAACGGCTAGAGGAGGTCATGGCCTGGCCGGGGCGTACCCGGGGCGGATGTGCCCCCCAATTGGGCGTCGAGCACGCCATGGCCGGGGACATGGTCCGATTCTGGCCAGCAGTCGGCCGGCGGCAACTGGATAGTCGCGGTTATGGATACCGCGTACCGGGATGGCGTCTCGGAAGGACCAGCTGAGACCGGATCGCTGGGGGTTACGCCGCACCGTTCGTCCGTTCGGGGCCTAGCGCGGTCCTTGACCTGGCCCGATGGACTGGCCGTCTTTGGGTATGGGGTCGGTCTGGGTGGCCGAGGCGACCGGGACCAAGCCGTTCAGCGTGCTCGGCGCGGTGTCGCGAGCCGGGCTATTGCTGCTAGTCGCCGGTAGGCCGGCCGTGCCGGCCGGCGCCCGCGTATCAGGTTCTCGGGGCGCTGGCGACGGCACTAGCGCCGGTGAGGATCAGCGGCTGGTGGCCGGATACGGCATGACTGCCAGGGGCTAGCGCGGCGGCTGGTTCCTGCCCGGGGCCTGCCGGGGTCGGCGTGACCTCCAGCAGGAGCAGCGCGACGTCGTCGTCGAGCTTGCGGCCGGTGTGGGCGATCAGCTTGTCCAGCAGCCCGTCCGCGGCCGCCTGAAGGTCCGGCTCACGCAGCGTGTCCAGGCAGTGCTCGGGCCGGAAGTAGCGGTCGGCCCGGTCGCGTGCCTCCAGCAGGCCGTCGGTGCAGAACAGCAGCCGGTCGCCGGCGTGCACCGCGAAGGTGGATGGCTGCAGGCCGGGATGCAGGCCCAGTGGCGTGGCGTAGGCGCGCGGGCTGAGGGCCCGCAGGCTCCCGTCCGCGGCCAGTAGCAGGGGCGGGGGATGCCCGCAGTTGACCAGCTGAAGCCAGCCGCCCGGGTCGAGCTCGGCGAACACGGCCGTGACGAAATCCTCCTCGCCCGCAGCCCTGGCGACCGACTGGTCCACCACCCGGGCAATTTCCGTCAAGTCCAGGCCGGGCCGGGCGCAGGCGTCCCGGAAGCTGGTCATCGCGACGCTGGCCAGGCGCACGGCCGGCAGGCCCTTGCCGCGGGCATCGCCGATCAGCCAGCGCGGCCGGGCGGCATCGGGGACGACCTCGAGCAGGTCGCCGCCGACCCGTGACTCGGCCGCCGCGGAGACGTATCGTGACGCCAGCCTTGCCGCGGTTACCGTCTCCGGGACCTCTCGCAGCAGCGCGCTCTGTGCCACCCTGGCCACCGCGCGGACCTGGCTGAGCCGCCGCTGCGCCGCCGTGCGCAGCGCCGAGTTGATCACCGCGAACGCGACGAGCAGCAGGCATACGCTCAGATGCCAGGCCAGCAGGCCCGGCCGGCCGTGCTCGCGCGCGTCCAGCCCGGCCGCCAGTAGCAGGGCCCAGCCGGCCAGCGCGGCGGTGACCCGCGGCGACAGCACCAGCGAGGCCAGCAGCGGCCCGACCGCCAGCCAGGCCACCGGGATTACCGCGGGGCCAGCGGCGTACTGCGCCGCTGCCGCTGCTACGACGGCCAGCAGCAACACCAGCCCCAGCGAACTCCTGGCCAGCCGAGCCCGCGGCTGGGCCGGCCCCGATGGTTCCAACGCGATTCCGCCCCGGGCCGCGGGCTTCATGCTGCCGCGGACGCGATCCGCCGCCCGCCTGCCGTGCCTCTGCTGCATGGACCGCATGCGACAACCATCCGGTACCAGCCTCAGCGATCGCTGACCGCAAGCTCAGCGCAAGCAGAGAGTCCAGGAGCGTACTGAGACCATCCTTCGTGACCAGGAGGACGCCGGCTAGGCGTGGATGCTGGCTTGCGGTAATTCATCCTGCTTTACACGCGCCGCCCAGACGCAACGACCCTCACCGGCGAGGCTCACGCCGCTTTGTCGGCAGTTCCGGGGGTTATAGCACCCGCAACTGCCGACAAAGCCGGGATTTTGGGCGACCGCAGGCGCGGTGATGGGACGCCGGAGAGTTCGAGATAAGCGTGATGCTTCTCGTGCGTGCTGCGATGCGTGGCGGCACGACGCGCGGTATGACGGCCGATCCTGAAGCGCGGGACGAGTGGTTCCGGTGTGACTGGCGGGACTGCGCCGTTAGGCGGCGGAGAGGATTCCGACGCGGCGGCGGGCGGTGAGGCGGCCAGGTGCGGCGCCGATGTAGGAGCCCGAGGTGGGGGCGACGTCGGCGTAGTCGCGGCCGGTGGCGACGGTGACGTAGCCGCCGTCGGCGCGGCGGCCGTGGCACGGGTCGAACGCGACGGCTTCGGCGTGGCCGCCGCGGGGCACGATCACCTCGGTCCAGGCGTGGGTGCCGCCCTGGCCGAGCAGGTGCCCGGAGACGTACCTGGCCGGCAAGCCCAGGATATGGCACAGGGCCAGCATCACGTGGGCGTAGTCCTGGCAGACGCCGCGGCCCGCGGCCAGGGCCTCGGCGGCGGGCGTGGTCACCGAGGTGACGCCGTACTCGTAGGTGATGGCCGCGGATACGGCGGCGCAGGCCCGTTCGGCGAGGTCCTCGCAGCCGGAGCCGGAGCCTGAGCCGGAGTCGGAGTCGGACGCGATGTCCGCCGCCATGGCGCGCAGGCGCTCGTCGGGGGCGGTGAGCCGGGTCGGGCGGAGCAGGCGCGGGCTGTGCCGGGCGGCGGCCGGGAGCACGGCGGGGCCGTCGTCGCGGACCCGCTCGACCACGGCGGCCAGCCGGAACTCGATAACCTCGGGCACGTGGTCGGCCTGCAGCCAGGCCACGACGTTGCCGGCCGCGTCCCGGCGGACCCGGCGGCGGGCCGGGGCGCCGGTGACGTCGAGCCGGTGGGCCCGCAGGTGCTGCTGGCCGTGCCGGGCCGGGGGCACGATGACCAGTCGCTGCCGCAGCGACTCGACCGGCGCGTCGTACTCGTAGCGGAAGCTCTGCTCCAGGATGTAGCGGACCCGCCGGGCGGCGGCCAGGTCGAGCCCGCGGTGATCGAGCACCGGGGCCGCCAGCACCGAGGGATCGAGGTTCATCCAGTTTCCTCCTCGGCTAGCACCACCATCGACTCGAGCCGCGGGCCGCCGAACGTGGTGGCCATCGCCACATCGGAGGCGTCCCGCCCGCGGCCGATCAGGATACGGCCCTTGCGCGGGATGTTGTTACGCGGATCGAAGGTCCACCAGCGGTCGCCGAGCCAGACCTCCATCCAGGCGGCGAAGTCCATCGGCGCCGGATCAGGCGGGACATCCATGTCGGGCAGGTAACCGAACACGTAGCGGGCCGGGATGTTCAGGGCCCGGCAGAACGAGATCGCCAGGTGGGTGAAGTCACGGCACACCCCGCGCCGGGACAGGTTGACGTCGGCGGCGCTGGACAGCGCGGTCGAGCTGCCGTACTGGAAGGTCAGGTGGCCGTGCACGTAGTCGCAGATGGCCTGCACCCGGCGGTACCCGGGGACCAGGTCGCCGAACCGGGACCAGGCCTCGTCGCCGAGCACGTCGGGCAGGCAGTACCGGCTCGGCAGGGTGTAGATCAAGGTGTCGTCCGGGAGGTCGTCCGGCGCCAGCTCGGGCGCATCGGGATCCACCTCCTCGGTCCGGTCAGGTACCACGGCGAGGGCCTGGTACCGGAAGCTCGACCGGCCCGCGGGCAGCACCGCGCGCAGGCACGGGTTGCCGTACAGGTCGGTATAGCCGCGGATGGCCATGGCCGGCTCGGCCGACCACTGCCCGTCCTTGACCGGGATATGCGCGGACTCAGCCGGCGTCACCTGAAAGATCACCGGCGTGGAGATGTCAGCGACGTAGGTGAAGTCGCATCCGACCTGAACACGGCGGGTTTCCATACTTCATCATCGTGCCTGGATGTTTCCAAGTGATTACGTCACCCGCCTACCACCGAACTGCGGTACCCGCGAGGCCGTTACCGGAGATGGGACTGAGCGCGTACGGGCATCATCGCAGGAGAGTGGGGTCCGATGGCTGACGGGTTTGACCGGCGCGCGGCGCCGGGGCGGCATACGCACCGGGCGGCTCAGCTGAGGCCAGCACCGCCCTGGGCTGCCCAGTCCAGGTCGGCCCAGTCCAGGCCGGCCCAGTCCAGGCCGGGGTTGCGCCGGGTGGTCACGGCGGCGCTAGTCATGCTGACCCTCCAGTACGGCCTGGGCATGATCCTGAACTTCTACGTCGAGATCCCGGCCGCCGACGCGCACGCCGGGATCGTCACCGAGATCACCACCGCGCCGCTGGCGCTGACCGCGCACGCCCTGCTCGGCGTGGCCCTGGTCGGGACCGCGATCCTGGCCGTGGCCAGGGCCGTGGCCCTGCGGGACCGGCTCCTGGCCGTGCTGGCCGCGGCCGGCCTGGCCGCGATCGTGGGCGCGTTCGTCGCCGGGGAGATGTTCGTGAAGAACGGCCAGGACAGCACGTCGTTCGCGATGGCCATGCTGACCGGGGCCGCGCTGCTGAGCTACGTCGCGCTGCTGGCCGTGACCACCCGGACCCGGCCCGCGCTGGAGCAGGAGATCGAACCGCTGCTGGTCCCCGTCCCCGCGGCCAGGCCCGAGGACGTGGCGGATTACCCGGACGACGGCTGGGGCGCGGAACCGGGCTGGGACGACGATCCCGACTGGGCCGGGCGTCTGCGCCAGGACACCGAGGCCGGCTGGCCGGGGCACCCCGGCTGGGCCGAACAGCGGGCTGAGCAGCGTCCCGACTGGCCGCAGCGTCCGGCCGCCCGGCCGCCGGTGCGCCCGCAATACCGGCCGCAGCCCCCGCCAGTCCGTCCCCAGCAGCCGCAGCGCTCTCAACCACAGCGCTCTCAACCACAGCGCTCTCAACCACAGGGCTCTCAACCACAGGGCCCGCCGGACTGGTGGGAGCGCTCGTGAGGTCATAAGCGAGGCTGGAAGCGTGGCACACACGCTGGACATCGCCGGGGCGGGCACGGTGGGGACGGGCGGGCACCATGCTCCGTTCGGCCTGCTGAAAAATCTGGAACGGCCGGGGGACGTGTTCCGCGACCTCGGCCCGAACTGGTTTGCCTCGGTGATGGGTACCGGCATCGTGGCCAACGCCGCCGCTGTCCTGCTGCTGTCACTCGGACGTGCTGCGCGGCGCTTCGGTCCTCCTCTTCGCCTTGTTGCTGGGCGCCTGGCTGGTGGCGGCGTCGCGCACCGTCTCGGGGGCCGTTTCCGGCCGGCTGTTCGGGGCGGGGGCCGCGATCTCCAAGGCCTTGCCCACGTAGACGCGGTAGCCGAGGTCGGGCCGGTAACCGTGGATCTCGGGGGTGTCCAGGCCGCGCATGAACGCCAGGATCTGCTGGCTGAACACCTGGCCGGGGACGAGCACCGGGTAGCCGGGCGGGTAAGGCGTGACGTAGGTGGTGGACACCACCTGCTCGCCGTTCTCCATCCGCTGCTCGACCTCCTCCGGCTTGAGGTACTCGCAGTACGTGGCGTTGTAGGCCAGGTAGAAGGCCCGCCGCACGTCGCCCTCCGGGGTGGACGGCCCGGGACCTTCGGTGAAGCTGGGGTGGAAGCCGCTGAAGTCGGGCAGCGGGGCCGAGAGCGAGGTCAGCCGCTGCACGGCCCGCTCGTGGGCGGCCCGTTCGTCCGGGCTCATGTCGGCTACCCGATTCTCCAGGTCGCGGGCGATCGTGACGAGCACCTCGATCAGGTACGCCACCGAGCTGCGGGTGGTGCCGATCGTGGTCATGAACAGCACGGTGTTCCGCGAGGTCTTGTTGATCTGGACGCCGTAGCGATCCATCAGCTGGCCCCGCTTGAAATGGTCCCCGTCGTAGCCCGTGAGACCGATGTAGACGGTGATCCTCGACGGGTCGAGGACGAATTCGTCCTGCTCCCAGGCCTTGATCATGTTCGGCAGGCCGGAGCGCAGCGGCTGGTCGATGCCCGAGGACCGGAAACTCCCCGGGATCAGGTCCGCGGTGGTCAGGCACTTCATGTACTTGCTCAGCAGCGGGTGATGGTCCACCGCGTCGCGGAGCCGCATCGCGTTCTCGATCTGCTTCTGCACCAGCTCGAAGCCCTCGAGGTCGGCCTGCCGACGGCCCAGGTCGAGCGAGGCCAGGATCTGGTAGTTCGGCGAGGTCGAGGTGTGCGTCATGTACGCCTCGTGGAAGGTCGCCTCGGCCTTCTGGCTGAAGTCCTGATCCCACTGGTGGATCATGGAGCCCTGGCGCAGCGAGGTCAGCGTCTTGTGGGTGGACTGGGTGGAGTACACCCGGACCCGGGCCCGGGCCGGGTCCGGCAGCAGCCGCCGGTTCAGCAGCACCTCGTCGTCCGCGGCGTCGATGGCGCCGACTTCCTCCAGGAATCTCTGGTACTCGGCCTTGTACTCGGGCAGCCGCAGCTTCTCGGCCAGCGTGCGGGCGGCGCGCATGGCGGTGCGGGGCCGGTAGACCGGGTGGAACCGGGCGAAGGCGAACCAGGCCTCGTCCCACAAGAAGACCAGGTCGGGCTTGATGGCCAGGCACTCCTCCATGACCCGGGCGACGTCGTAGACGATGCCGTCGAACGTGCAGTTGGTCAGCAGCAGCATCTTGACCCGGTCCAGCTTGCCCGCCCGGCGCAGCGCCAGTAGCTGGCTCTTGATCTCCCGCAGGGGGACGGCGCCGTACATCGAGTAGTGGTTCAGCGGGTAGGCGTCCAGGTAGGTGACCATCGCCCCGGCCAGCATCAGGCCGTAGTGGTGGGACTGGTGGCAGTTCCGGTCGACCAGGACGATGTCGCCCGGCTGGACCAGGGCCTGGACCACGATCTTGTTGGCGGTCGAGGTCCCGTTGGTGACGAAGTACGTCTGCCGCGAGCCGAAGGTGTGCGCCGCGAGCTGCTGCGCGTCCCGCAACGGGCCGGTGGGCTCCAGCAGCGAGTCGAGGCCGCCGCAGGTGGCGGACGTCTCGGCCAGGAAGATCTCCATGCCGTAGAAGTCGAGCATGTCGTGGATCCAGTGCGACTCGGTGATCGACTTGCCGTGCGAGATCGGCAGCGCGTGGAACACCCCGGTCGGCCGGTGGCTGTAGTTCTTCAGCGCGCTGAAGAACGGCGTGCGGTACCGGGCCGCCACCCCGTCCAGGATGGACAGGTGCAGCTCGAGCGAACCTTCCCGGGCGTGGAAGATGCGCCGGAAGTGGTGGCTGAGGCGGCCCGCCAGGTCCTCGATCGCGATCTCCGTCATCAGGTACAGATCCAGTTCGGGCCGGAGCCGGGCCAGGGCCCGGGCCAGGATCTGGGCCCGGTCGTCGGGTGACTGCTCCATCACGTCGTCGGCGACGATGCTGTCGATGAACTGGGCCAGCGAGGAGGAGTCGTACCGGGACCGGCGGGCGAACCGGCGGCGGACCACGCACGCCTGCAGCCCGAAGTTCAGCCGGGCGGCCATGATCGCGTCTTCGAGGCTGGGGACCACGACGATCTCGTAGATGAACGGGTCGTCCGGGCGGCGCCAGCGGCGCAGTTCCTCGCGGAGCGCGTGCTCCTGGTGCTCGGTCATGTCCTCGACGACCAGGACCTCGAAGTACGGGCGGTCGGTGCGCCCGTGCTCCAGCGGGTGCGCGGTGTGATCCAGGGCGTCGTCCTCGGCGCCCAGGTCCCAGGCGTGGCCGTTGCGGTAGGAATCGGTGGCCAGGGCCCGGTTGATGCCGCGCACCAGCACGGCGAACCGGTCGTACTTGCCCGCGGTGAACAGCCGCCGCATCTTCTGGAAGGCCGGCGTGCCGGGGAAGGCCCAGAACCGCTCGATCGGCCCGAGGAGGTCGAGCAGCTTGTGGATGGCCTCGTCCAGTTCCCCGACCTGGCGGTGCTGGGCCCCGGCCAGTACCAACTGGCCGGAGGTCTCCTCCAGGCTGCACCAGGCGTCGTTCCTGATCTGCCAGGTGCTGTTGTACGCCGACCGGTTCGTCCCGTCCGCCACAGTGACCACCTCCGCCGTGCTCCTGGCTCCGTTACCAGACTGCCTACCAGTCACGATGCCCTTGCTACGCGCTCGTGAGCAAGGGCGGGCGAAAGATGTTGCCCCGGTTTGCGGTTCCATGACACGGAACCGCAAACCGGGGTTCACCTGGGTTCTGCCTTCAGGCGAGCAGCCGCTCAACCGTGCCGGCGCCGACCGTACGGCCGCCCTCGCGGATGGCGAAGCCCAGGCCGGGCTCGAGCGCGACCGGCTGCCCGAGCTCGACTCTTGCTGTTATCAGCTCGCCCGGCTCGGCGATGCCGCCGGACCCGAGGTCGAGCACGCCGACCACGTCGGTGGTCCGGACGAAGAACTGCGGCCGGTAACCCGTCCGCACCCCGGTCCGGCGCCCGCCCTCGGCCGCTGCCAGCAGGTACACGCGGGCGGTGAACCTCTGGTGCGCGACCTGGCTACCCGGCGCCGCCACCACCTGGCCGCGGCGGACCTGATGGCGGCGGACGCCGCGGAGCAGCAAAGCGGTGTTGTCGCCCGCGACGGCGCGCTCCATCGTCTTGCCGAACGTCTCGACGCCGGTGACCACGGAGATCACGGTGGCGCCGAGGCCGACGACCTCGACTGGGTCGCCGAGCTTGACCTGGCCGCGCTCGATCGCGCCGGTCACCACCGTGCCGCGGCCGGTGATGGTCAGCACGTTCTCCACTGGCATGAGGAACGGGCCGTCTATGTACCGGTCAGGCAGCGGCAGGTAGGCGTCGACCGCGTCGAGCAGGGCTTGGATGCTCGCGACCCAGCGCGGCTGGCCGTCGAGGGCGCCGAGGGCCGAGATCGGTATGACCGGGACCTGGTCGCCGGGGTAGCCGTACCGCGTGAGGAGCTCGCGCACCTCGAGCTCGACCAGCTGCGTGAACTCCTCGTCGGCCGTGTCGGCCTTGGTCAGCGCCACGACCACGTGCTCGACGCCGAGCTGACGGGCCAGGATGACGTGCTCGCGGGTCTGCGGCTCGACGCCGTCCACGGCCGACACCACCAAGATGGCGCCGTCGACCTGGGCCGCTCCGGTGATCATGTTCTTCACGTAGCCGGCGTGACCGGGCATGTCCACGTGCGCGTAATGCCTGGTCGCGGTCTCGTACTCGACGTGCGCGACGTTGATGGTGATGCCGCGGGCCGCCTCCTCCGGGGCCTTGTCGATGCGGTCGGACGGTACGTAGGTGGCGAGGCCTCTTTGGGCGAGTACCTTGGTGATGGCGGCGGTGAGGGTGGTCTTACCGTGGTCGACGTGCCCCATGGTGCCGATGTTCAGATGCGGCTTGGTCCGCAGGTAGGGCTGCCTGGTCATGTTCCTTAACTCCCGGTCTTTGGGTTCTGCCACGGAGACCCGCGGGGGGATGCCAACCCTCCCCCGTGGGGTCTCCCGGCCTGCCGGGGAAGGGTCAGCCTCGCTTGCCGCCGAATGCGGCCAGTGCGGCCGGTGCGAGGGCAGCCGCCATTGCGCTCGCGACGGCGAGCGTCAGCGCGGCGGCGAACCGGAACATGCTGCTAAGGATGAGCGCTCGGGTGGCCTGAGCGCGACTGGTTTTCCGGCGCCGGATCGCTGGTCCAAGGGGTCTGTGGCACATTGCCCACGCAAGTACGTGGGCGGGGGCACACAGGCTACGTCAGCGAACACCACCCCAGAAACAATCGTCACTCTCACCCCAGGAACCACTTTCTAAGGTGCTGAGCTTCCGGTCGAGGGCGGCGGAGGCCGGCGGGGCGGCGGGCGGGGGTTACTTGACGTAGGCGATGGGGATGACGGGCGGGGCTTGCGGGAGGGGTTCGGACTTGTACTGAGCGCGGATGCCGTCGATGTAGTGGCGGCAGCGCTCGGTCAGGCCCTCGGGGGTCTGCATGCGGCCCTTGGTGACCAGGATGCCCAGGTCGGCACCGTGGAACTTGAAGTCGCCGGGGCCGTAGACGCGCATGAAGAAGGCCTCGTCCTCGGTGGTGATCTCGTGCCAGTCGTTGCTGACGTGCTCGAAGGTGAGCGCGCCGCTGTCGGACAGGCGCCAGCTGCCGGTGCGCGGGGCGGCCAGGATGCGCTCCACGTCGTCGCCGGGATCCTTCATGATCAGCTGTGACCAGACGTCCACCGCGGCCAGCGCGCGCCAGCGGTCGTTGATCTCCTGCACGTCCACCGTGTAGTCGACGTCCATGAACTCGAGCAGGTGGAACAGGAACAGCGGCACGTCGGCGTAGGCGCCGGCGGTGACGTTCGTCATCGAGGAGGCGCCGGAGATCCGCGGGTTCAGCTCGCCCAGGTAGACCGCGCCTGAGTCCAGGTCCATGAGCACGTCGACCTCGAAGAAGCCCCGGTAGCCCTCCTGGGCCAGCCGGTCGCCCAGGCGCCGGACGTGGCTGATCGCGATGGTCCGGTCCGCCTCGGACAGCGCCTCGGGGAACACGTCGTTACCGCACCAGCCGCCCTTGTACGGGGTGAGCTCGGGGTAGCCGGTCAGGTCGGTCATGAACGGGCCGACGATCGTGCCGTGCCGGGTGATGCAGGCCTCGACCGCCGCGGCCTGGTTGTTGATGCGCTTCATCACCTTGAGTTCCTGGCCGACGATGTCCGCGGCGTAATCGTCCCAGTCGGCTTCGGCCTTGATGAAGAACGTGGTCTTGCCCGAGTCCCCGTAGGGCGTCTGCACGACCAGGTCCTCACCCAAGCCGGCTCCCTCCGCCAGGGCCACGAGCGCGGCGTAGGTGTCGGCGCGGCCGAGGACGTTCGGGACCGAGGGGGCGCCCGCCTCGTTGCCCAGCTGGGTGGTGACGATCTTGGAGTCGAGCCGGCGCCGCAGCGCGTCGGGCGGCAGGATCAGCGTGTAGCCGAGCTCGGAGCAGATCTCCTCGGTCTCTTCGTCGAAGAACACCATGGCGACCATCGGCGTCCCGCCGCGCCGGCGCAGGTACTCCTGGACCTCGGGGTCACGCAGCAGGTAGTTGTTGATCTGCTCGCTGGACTCGAACTCGACGTAGGGCCGGTTCTCCGGGGTGAACACCCGGGGGTGCTGGCCGTCCCAGGAGTCGTAGTAGGCGATGTACTGGAAGTTGCGCACCCAGCGGTCGATGCCGAGCAGGTTGAACGCCGTCGGGCCGATGAAGTAGATCGGCTGGGAGTTGGTCCGGAAGAACGTGCGGATCTCGGCGATGCCGCCGAGGTGGCGGCGGGACCCGGCGGATACATCGGAACCTGGCATACCGCCAGGTTAGAGCGCTGTTACTTCGACGTCGAGAGACAACTTGCCTAAACCACGGTGGGGCGCGGCGGGGCGGTGTCTGGCCTGCGGTTCAGGCCGGAGATCACGCCGGCCAGGCGGCGCCCGCCGGGGCCGGCCGGGTCGCGGCCGGCCAGGAAGCCGCCGACGGCGTCGAAGGCGCGCAGCGTGTCCTCCAGGTAGGCCGGGTTCTGCGCGTCGGGCCAGGTGGAGAACTTCACGCAGACGGTGCCTGTGCGCCGGCTGACGTGCAGCAGCTGGCCGTGGATGCCCAGGCACAGCAAGACGTCGCCGTGGTCGCCGGGACGGAACCAGAACTGGTGCCGGTACCAGCCGCCGGGGAAGGCCCACTCGGCGGGGGAGGCGGCGAACGCCGTCCGGGCGTCGGCGTCGACGGCCCAGGCCCGGCGGATCCACTGCGGCGGCACCACCGGGCGGGTGCCGGTGGGGCCGTCGGGGACCACTCCCCCGGCCAGCAGCAGCTGGCCGAAGCGGGCCACGTCGCGGGCGGTGGCGCACAGGCCGCCGTCGTGCACGGCGGCGCCGAAGCCGTCTTCCAGCAGGACGGCGTCATGCTCGGCGCCCATCGGTGCCCAGATCAGCTCGGACATGAGCGTGGCCATGGGGAGGCCCGCGGCCCGCTCGCACACCCAGCCGAGCACGTCCGATTCGGCCGAGCGGTACAGGAACCGCTCGCCGTGCGGCGCTTCGGCCTCCAGCGTGGCCAGGAACCGGTAGAGCCCGCGGGGCTCGCCGCGCCCGGGGTGCCAGCCGACCCATTCGTCGAGGCGCCGGATGTCGGACTGCGGGTTGGCGTACTCCTCCAAGAACCTGACCCCGCTGCGCATGTCGTAGACGTGCCTGACCAGGGCGCCGGCGTAACCGCTGGCGGCCAGTTCGGGAACGTAGTCGGTGATCTCGCGGTCCGGGTCGAGCAGGCCGCGGTCGATGAGCACCGCGGCGACACAGCCGACCACGGACTTCGAGATCGACATCAGCGCGTGCGGCCGGTCCGGCGCGCCGAGCGGGCCGTACCACTCGGTGACGAGCTTGCCGTCCTGCAGGACCAGGTACGCGTCGGTGTAGGAGCCGTCGAGTACCTCGCCGACCGTGGTAGCCGGCTGGCCGGCGCGGGGCACGGGCACCGTGAGCAGGTCGGTGACCGCGCCGGAGAGCGGCAGCGGGCGGGCCGGGCCGTCACCGCGGGACACCAGGTGGGTGGGCAGGATGTCGGCGACGTGCCAGAACGCCCAGCGGTTGCCGGGCGGCTCCTGCCAGTTGAGCGCTGTGACCGGCCCGGCCTGGGTCTCGGGAGCCGGCTCCTGCGACATATGCCGAATCCTAATTGACGCTAGGTGGTGGAAGCGGTCCATTAAGGTACGCGGCATGACCAATGAGATCGCTGTCGCGGCCGGGCTCATGGACGGGTTCCCGCCGTCACCGGAGGCGCTGGTCGGCCTGGGCATCCACGGCCAGCTGATCTACGCGGACCGGGCCGCGCGGACCGTGGTGGCGAAGTTCTCATCCTGGCCGGACCCGCAGCACACCAGCTACCTGCTGGACACGCTGCGGGCCTGCGCCGCCCTGGCGGCCGCCCTCACTGAGGCGGGCGCGGGCTGACGGCCAGGCGGACGCTGGCCTGGTCGCCCAGGAGGCCGGAGGCCAGGACGGCCGCGGGCAGGGCGACCGAGGTGACCAGGGCGCTGCCTTCGGCGTGGAAGGTGAGCCGCTGGCCTTCCTCGGCAGGCAGCTGATCGGTGACCGGGGCCGCGTTCTGGCTGGCGCCGGGAACCGTGGAGTTCCACGCGGCGTACGCGGTCAGGCTGGTGTCGTCCTGGCTCGGCTCGACATCGACGATGATCGCGTCCGACCAGGCCGGGACCTGCTCGATCGAGTTGCTGAAGTCGAAGATGCCGTTCGCGTCGTGCACCGGGAACAGCCGCAGCGTGACGGTGTAGCGCATCCGGCGGGCGGCCACGGCGGCGTCGGCCGGGTGATCGGCCGGATCGAGCAGGAACGTGCGGACCAGGGTGGTGCCCGCGGCGGGCTGCGGATCGGCCAGCAGGATGGGGCACCAGTGCTCGGTGCTCTGCTCGCTCATGACCACGGACACGCCCCGGATCGCCATCCGCATATCCAGCTGCCAGGACGTGCCGGCCTGGCGCGGCAGCCGGGCGTCGGCCAGGGCGGCCTCGACCGCCCACCGGCCGAACAGGAAACGGCGCAGGTTCTGGTACCCCTCCTCGGAATTGACCTCGCCGTAGGCGCCCGAGTGGGACCGGTGGACGTAAGCCCGGTGCGCTCCCCGCACGTAGGCGTTATCGATGTGGACCAGGCCGTCGGTCTGCGGGCCCATGATCGTTCTCGACGGCCAGCCGTAGTCGGCCGGGTCGGTGCCGACGAGGCAGAAGACGTCGTCGAGCGGGAAGATCGCGTCGGGCATCACCTGCGGGTCCCAGCCCGGGTCGCACATGTCACCGAAATTCTTGTGCGGGTCGAGATATCCCTGCATGAGCTCGGGGGCGAAAATCTTCGAGCCGGCTGGCCCGAAGGTTTCCTCGGCCCATTGCACCACGCCGCCGGACGAACGGATGCCGCCGTGCGGGGTGCCGTAGGTGAAGAACCGGCCGACGAACTCGCGGGCCGCGACGCGCCCGTCCTGCTGGCACTTCTTCTGAATCATGCAGCGGGCGATGAGACCGCCCATCGAATGGGCGACTATATATACTTTCGCGGCACCCGTCTTGGCCCGGATCTTCATGATGAAGTCGTAGAGGCCGGCCGCCGCGTCCTCGATGTCGAACCCGTCGCTGGTGACCTTCTGGCGCAGGCCGCCGAGCAGCCGCTCGGCCAGGTTCTGGTGCGGTGGTGCCTGGAACGTGGTCGCGGCCTGGTCGTAGAACCGGTAGATCCACAGGGACGCGGGATCCAGCTTGACCCGCGGATCCGGGTTGTCCAGGAGCTGCTCCTGGCTGCCGTTCACGTAGACCTTGTATTGCTCGTCGCCGATCAGCCGGATCAGCGGTCCTTCGAACTGATAAAAGGCGGGAGCGCCGTCCCCGGCGACCCGGATGTGCGTGGACCCGTCGTTGAAGCCGTAAAAGGGATCTTCAACCTGTGTATTAATTCCGGTCGTCGGACCGGCATATCCGCGAATGTATACGATTGGCCACCGATCCACTTTTTCCTCCCCCGGAAGGCTGCGGAACGTGAGCGCGGGACCCGCCCCCGGCGTGCGGGCCCCGCGCTCGCGCACGGCTGTCCTTTGCGGGATTCCCGTTCGTCGTGATGGTGTAAACACCTGCGGCCGGGGGGCCGCCATGAAGATCGGAGACGAGATGAAGTTCTTGATGCTGGTCTGCGCCGAAGAGGACCCGGACGCGCCAGAGCCGACAGACACGGAGACGGACGAGGAGACCGACGATGGCGACGGGTCCTTCCCCTGGCTCGACGACGTGGTCGCACGGGGCATCCGGCTGGACGGGGACCGGCTCGCGTCGACACGCACGGCCAGGACGGTAGCCGTCAGGGACGGCGAGATGCTGGTCAGCGACGGGCCGTTCGCCGAGACCAAGGAGGTCATCTGCGGCTACGACGTGCTGGAATGCGCCACCCTCGAGGAGGCCGTCCAGGTAGCCGCGGCGCATCCGGTCGCGGCGTTCGGAAAGATCGAGGTCAGGCCGTTCTGGAAGTGATCTCCCAGGGCACGGCGTGCACGGCGCGGCGCAGGGCCTGGACGGCGGTCGCGTCGCGGCCGAAGTGCACCGCGTTGGTCAGCAGGACCAGCCACCGTCCGGACGGCGCATCCAGGGCCAGGCTGGTGCCGGTGAAGCCGGTGTGCGACACGGCCGTCGGCGGCCAGTGGCCGCCCAGGATGTCGTAGCCGTCGCCGGTGCACGTCCAGCCGTAGCCGCGCCGCCCGCCGGGTCCTTGCGCCTGGCAGGCGGCCGCGGCGCGGCGCAGGTCGGCCGGGACCGCGGTGTCGTCGTCGCTGACCCACCAGGCGGCGAAGCGGGCCAGGTCCTGGGCCGTGGCGAAGAGCCCGGCGTGGCCGGCGACGCCGCCCATCAGCCGGGCGTTCTCATCGTGGACGGTTCCGGGCAGCACAGTACCGACCCAGGCGGTCCCGTCGCCGCGGGTTTCGGTGGCGGCGAGGCGATGAGCCGGGACGTTCGTTATGAAATCTACGGAGGTCAGCCCGAGCGGGCCGGTCACCAGACGGCGGACGGCCACCTCGAGTGGTTCGCCCGCGGCGGCCGCCACCACCTCGCCGAGGGTGATGAACCCCGGATCCGAGTAGCGGATCCGGGATCCGGGCGGAGCCTCCAGCGGGGTCAGTCGCAGTTCGCGGAGCAGGTCGGCGGCCGAGCCGCAGCAGCGGTAGAACCGGCGGCTGCCGGGCAGGCCGGAAGTGTGCGTGAGCAGGTGCGCGACCGTGACGCCGGCGTCCCGGCAGGCGGCGAAGCCGGGCAGGTAGTCCGCCACCGGGTCGCCGAGGCCGAGTTCGCCCCGGCCGGCCAGCGCGAGCGTGACCGTGGCGGTGGCCACCACCTTGGTCAGCGAGGCGAGGTCGAAGACGGTGTCCGCGCGCATCGGGCGGCCCGGCCGGGTGTCGGCCTGGCCGGCGACCCACTGGCCGAGCGTGACCGGCCCCTGGCCGGCCACGGCGACCGCACCGGGAATCCCGCCCGCGCCGACCGCGGCGGCGAGCAGCGTGCCGATCTGGTCCAAGCCCTCAGGCACGGCGGCCAGCCGGCGGTAGGGTCGGCGGGCGGGTCGGCGGGCGGGCCGGCCGGGTGGCTAGCAACGCGGCGCCTACCGCGGCATCGGCGAGCGGGCGGGCGGCGCCGGTCAGCCCGGCGAACCGGTCCCAGATGAGACTGGCGCCGAACACCCGCCCGGCCCCCGCGACCGGCAGCGGGTTGCCGTCTGGCCGCGGTCCGAGGCGGTCCCGGACGGACTGGGCCAGGGCGGCCAGGTGCTCGGCGGCCCGGCGGGTGATCCTTTCCGCCTCGGCGTCCTCGGCCGCGAGCGCGGTCAGGCCGGGAGCCAGGGCGGTGAGCCGGGAGCGTTCGGCGGGGTGCGAGCAGACGTCGCTGACCAGGGTGTCGAGGTCGGCCCCGGTCGCGGCCACGACCATGCGGTGGATGGGCTCGGATCCGCCCAGGCGGTCTTGCCAGCGCAGCGCGGCGCGGGCGGCGGCGCGGCCGATCCAGTAGGCGCTGCCCTCGTCGCCGAGCAGGAACCCGTGGCCGCCGGCCCGGGCGTGGCTCTCCCCGTTCCGGCCGAACGCCATCGAGCCGGTGCCCGCGATCACGACGACGCCGGGACCGCCGAGGAAGGCGCCGGCCTGGGCGGTGTCCGCGTCGCCGGTGACGTGCACCGGGCAGCCGGCTTGCCCGGTCAGCGTCGCGCTGAGCTCCGCGGCCTGGGCGTCCTGGCGCAGGCCAGCCAGCCCGACGCCCGCGGCGGTCACGTCCGCGGCCTTGATGATCTGGAGCAGGTGCCCGGCGAAGCCGTCGGTGAGCAGCGCGTTCATCGGCGGGCCGGCCGGCTGGGGCGTCACCGTGCCGTTCTGTAGCAGGACGACGCGGGTGCCACTGCCACCGACGTCGATGCCGAGGATCCGGCCGGGCAGGTCTGGGGGGTCGGGCACGGCCCCATCCTCCCATTGCTCTTCCCGTCGCCGGGAGCGGACGTTGTCCGGATGGCGCTGGGCTCGTAAGGTCCTTTACATGGCACCGCAGCAGACCGTACGGGAAGCCTGGCGCCGGCACATCACCGGTTTGCTCGACCAGGCGCTCGAGCAGAACGACGCGGCCATCGACGGCGTGGCCGCCGCGATCACGACCACGATCCTGGCCGGACGCCATGTGTACGCGTTCGGGGCTGGTCACTCGCTGGCCCTGGTCACCGAGATGCACCGGCGAGCCGGGGGCATGAAGGTGGTGCGGCCGCTCTGGAACGACGAGCTCACCTCGCGAACCGACGAGGAGGCCGCCGGGAAGCTGGAGAACCGGGCCGGCTACTACAAGGAACTGACCGGAGGGGTGGACTGGGGCCCGGGCGACGTGTGCTGGGTGATCTCGAACTCGGGCCGGAACGCGCTCGTGGTCGAGCTCGCGCTGGAGGCCCGGCGGCACGGCGTCACGGTGGTGGGGCTGGTGTCGGCCGACCACTCGGACGCCGTCTCGGCCGCGCCGGGGCTGCCCAAGCTGCCCGAGATCGCCGACTACGTGCTGGACAACGGCGGCTGCTTCGGCGACGCGGCCCTGGACATCGCCGGGATCGCCGAGCGGATGGGGCCCACGTCCACCATCGTCGGCGCGGCCCTCATCCACGCCGTCTGGGCCGAGGTGGGCGAGCGCCTGGTGGCGCGCGGGCACGTGCCCGAGGTGTGGGGCAGCGCCAACCGCGGGCCCGCCTGAGCGACTGGCCGCTGACTCCTAGTGGGCGTCGGCCTGGGGGCGGCGGCTGCGGCGGACGCGCTTGGCCTGGGCGGCGGCGAAGGTCCGCTCCAGCGCCAGCCGGGTGCCGGGCAGGTCCTGCTGGGCGAGCGTGACGAACAGGCAGTCCACCACGGTCAGCTGGGCGATCCGGCTGGTCATGGCGCCGGTCCTGAAGGCGGTCTCGCGGGCCGCGGTGAGCAGCACGAAGTCGGCCACTTCGGTGATCGCGGACCACGGGAAGTTGGTCACCGCGGCGGTGAGGGCGCCGTGACTGCGCGCCTCGCGCAACGCGTCGATCGTGTCGACGGTCGTGCCGGTGTGTGACAGGCCGATCGCGACGTCCCCGGCGCCGCGCAGCGCGGCCGAGGAGATGGCCATGTGCGGATCGGGCCAGGCGAAGGCCGGGCGGCCGATCCGCTGCAGCTTCATCTGCAGGTCGAGAGCCACGAACCCGCTGGCGCCGACGCCGTAGATGTCGATCCGGCCGGCCTTGGCCAGCGCCTCGGTGACCTGGACCATGGTCGCGATATCGAGGTGGTTCGCGGTGTCGGTGACGGCCCGCGCGTCGGCATAGGCGATCTTGGAGGTGATCGTGGCGGCGTCGTCGTCCGGGGCGATATCGTGCGAGGCCGTGGCCACCGCCGTCACGTCGTCGCGGGCCACCGCCCCGGCCAGGGCCAGCCGCAGATCGGGGTAGCCGCGCAGCCCGATCGCCCGGCAGAAGCGCACCACGCTGGTGGCGGAGGTGCCGCAGGTCCGGGCCAGCTCGGAGATGCTGCGCCAGGCCACACCCTGGGGATCGTCGAGGACCGCCTGCGCGACGCGGCGTTCGACCGGCGCCAGGTTGGGCAGCAGCGACCGGATGGTGACGAGGATGCCGATATCAGGTCCCTGGTCGGGTCGTGCCTGCTGTTCGGCCACGCGGTTAGGTTACCCCGTTTTAGTTTTAGATTTGAGGTGGTCCAGGGTTTGCTGGGGGCAGATAAAACGAGTTGACCCGTTTTGGGGTGTTCCGTCATTGTTGAGACAGAACGGGGCCATAGGGCGGGTGCGCGGTGCGGCTTTTGCCCCGCGGGCCTGCCTTAAAGGAGCGGGGTGCCGCGCCCTGTCACCGGCACCCCGCTCCGCTATTCGAGGCTGGCCATTCTGACCGACTCAGCCCGTCAGGCCCCGGGCAGGCCATCGGCCGCGACGGCCAGCACGTCGTAGTCGGCGTCGGACAGCCAGCCGAGGTCGTAGGCCATCACCACGTCGTCGAACGATCCGGGCACGTACGGCTCGGGATCGTCGATGGCCTCCCTGGCCGCCTCGAGCTCGGGCGGGCAGACGTCGGGGATCCGCGGCCAGCGGCGGGCCCGGAACTCGAGCGACAGGTCGTCCAGGCTGCGCTGGCCATCCCGGTACGCGGTGAGCATCGCGGTCACGGCGCCGGTGGCGAAAGCCCCAGAGCCGACCGTGCCGCCGATGGCTCCCGCGGACCGCGCGCCGACCGCCCACCTGATGCGGTTGCCCGCCGCGGCCGCGATCGGGCTGGCCAGTGCGCGGATGGCGGCGGCCGGGATGACCCGCCCGCCGTAGCCGTGGCCGTGGCGGAATTCCTCCTCGCCGCGCTCGCGGGCCTCCTCGGCCCGGCGCACCGCCTCGTCCACGCCGAGCTCGGCGAACACGGCGGTCATCTCGTAGTCCGCGAACCGCAGTGCGTAGGTCCAGGCCTCGGCGGCGCGCCAGGAGGCGAGCGAGATGTCCAGGATCAGGTTCCTGCCGTCGGTGAGGGCGCGCAGCAAGACCCGTTTGGCCAGGTATTGGGCTTCGGCGTGGACCTGCCCGGCGCGTGCGAGCGGGGACGAGCCGTTGGCGTTGACCTCGGGGACCTCGGGGACCTCGGGGACCTCGGGGACCTCGGGGACCTCGGGGACCTCGGGGACCTCGGGGATGAGGCCAGCGGCGGCCATCTGGTCCAGGATCGTACCGATACTGACGGTGAGATAACCGGCCCGGTCCAGGCCGGCCTGGTCCAGTGCGGCGGCCTTGTCCGCGCCGGGCAGGCCGCCCGCGATGGCCGCGCGGCGCTCGCGCGGCACCCCGGCGGCGGCCCGGTACGCCGCGGCGACCAGGAGGCGCTGCTGGCGAGCGCGCTCACCCGTCCAGATCACTCAATACCCTCCTCGCCGGGCCAACTGCCGTTTCCAGCCATCGTGGCCAGGTCAGCACGCCCAGCGCAAGGATGTTCACCCGCAGCGTGCCTCCCCGCGGGGATTCGCCCCAGGGTCATGTGTTGTCAGGGGTCGCCGGGTGACACCTGACAACGCGCGACCATGAAACCGCCCGCGGGGGCTTAGAAACGTAAATGGTGAGTCTCCAGCGACTGGTGAGGCAACTGCCACGGCACTAGTTCATGATCGCGGGCAGTTTCGGTCGTTATTCGACCCTAACTGCCCGCGATCATGAAAGTGGGCTTCTGATCATGGAGGAGGGTGTCCGTGACGCGAAGTTCCTGTTGCTGGCGGGAGTGACGGTGCGGGCGGGGCCGGACGTCTCGACGATGGCGTAGACGGCGGCCATCAGCCCGGCCGTCACCAGCAGGGCGCCGGTGGCATCGGCGCTGCCGCGGCGGGCGTTGCGGCCGCTCCCCCGTTCGCCGGCTAGCAGCAGGGCGCCGGCCACGATCGCGACCGCACCGATCGGCACGTTGACGAAGAAGATCCAGTGCCAGCTCAGCGCCTGGGTGAGCACGCTACAGGCGGCCGGATACCTGGGTCCTGCCTGACGCCTGAGACTCGGGAGACACCGGGGGCGCCAGGTACCGTCGTTCAGGCGCACCTGACGGCTGACGTTCAGGCACCTGACGGCTGAGTCACTTCTCGGGGACGAGGATCTCGTTCCAATCCCTGACGGTCCAGTTACGCACCACGCCGTGGAGGACGAACGGGTCGCCGCGGACGAACTCCTCGGCCGCCGCCCGGGTCGTGAAGACGCTCATCGCGCCGTCTTCCTGGGCGTTGGCGAAGGTTCCGATCATGAGCAGCTCGCCCCGGTCGACGAAACCCTGCCACCAGGCCCGGTGGGCCGGGAAGTGCTCAGGCGCCCTGGCCGCCACGCCGTCGGCCGACTCGTAGAGCACCACGGCCTTCATCGCTGTCCTCCGATCGTCGCGGGGAGAGGCGGCACGTAGCATATCGCCGTTCGTTCTGCATGCGTACGGTCGGGTGCTGGCCTACGACGGCGGATGAAGCCGGTGACGGGTCATCTCGTGGGTCGCCCACAGCTCGTCCCAGAGCTTGGCGCGGGTCTCGTCGGGTTCGGCGGCCAGGCCGGGCGCCGGGAACGCGCCCTCGGGCCAGTCGCCGTCCGCCGCCCGCGCGGCGACGAGCGCCGCGCCGCGGGCAGAATGGTCGGTGTCACCGCCGCGCGGCATCGAGACCAGCCGACGGCTCGCGTCGGCCAGGTCGGCCCGGAAGCAGGGGTGGGCGGCACTGCCGCCGGCCACCTCGACGGAGCGACCGAAGCCGCCGGTCTCGTCGAGCACGTCCAGGCACCGGCGGCTTTCCAGGATGATGCCGTTGACCAGCGCGCGGGCCAGATGCTCGCGGCCGTGACCGAGGTTGAGCCCGACGACGGCGCCGTGCAGCAGCGGGTCCCACAGCGCACCCTGCTCACCGGGACTCAGGTAAGGCAGCAGGACCGGGGCGTCCCCGGGGTCGATGCTGGCGGCCAGCTCGACCAGGGCGGCCCCGGTCAGGTCGCCGCCGAGCAGGCCGGCCAGCCAGGTGATCGCGCTGCCGGTGGCGAGCAGGTCCATCTCCACTCCCCACCGGCCCGGTTCGGCCAGCGGCGTGACCAGGAAGCGGTGGGCCGGGTCGAGGACCAGCCGGTCAGTGATACCAAGGATGACGTTGCTGGTGCCGGCAATGTACGCCACCTGGCCCGGCTCGCGGACGCCCAGCCCAAGCGCGCCCAGGACGGAGTCGGCCGCACCCAGGACGACCGGGATCGAGGGGCAGCCCAGCCGGGCCGCGGCCTCGGCCCGCAGCGGCCGGCTGGCAGTCGATGGCCATACGGCCGGCAGGCCCTGGTCCAGGGTTGCCATGGCCAGGAGCTCGGCGTTCCAGCGGCCGGTTTCCAGCTCGTAGCAGCCGTAGCCGACCGCGGTGCTCGGGTCGGTGGCCAGTTCGCCGGTCAGCCAGGCGAATAGGTAATCCTTGGCCGAGGCGATGGTCGCCGTGGCGGCCGCGCGGGCAGGGTCGGCCGCGACGATCCGGCCGAACATCGGCAGCAGGTAACGCCCGTCCACCCACTGGCCGGTCAGCCGGTACAGCCCGGCGGCGCCGCACCGCTCGCGGAACTCATCACCCAGGTTGTCGGCCCGGCCGTCCTGCCAGGTAATCGCGGGGCCGTTCGGCTGGCCGTCCCGACCGAGGGAAACGAGCGTAGGAAGCATGCCCGACAGGCCGATGGCCCGCCAGCGCCGGGGCGGGATCACGTCGGCGAGCTGCGCCGTCACCTGCTCCACCGCGCGCTGCCAGTCGGCTGGGTCCTGCTCGCACGCCCCGGCGGCGGGCCGGCGGGTGAGATAGACCGCGCTGGCCCGGGCCAGGATCGCGCCCGATGTACTGAGCGCTACCGCCTTGAGCCCGGACGTGCCGAGATCGAGCCCGAGGTAGACGTCCCGGGAGGCGTGCTGGCTCACCCTTAACGTCCGCTGTCCCTCGTCCGCGTGCGCGCGACCGCGGCGAATGCTTCCTGCGCGGCGCTGAGCGTCTCATCGACGTCGCCGGCGGTGTGCACCAGCGACACGAACAGGTTCTCGTACTGGCTGGGGTGGAACAGGACGCCGCGCAGGAGCATCTCCTGCCACCACCGGGTGAAGAGCTCTTCGTCGGCGTAGCGCTGTGCATCCCGCCAGTTCCTGATCGGCCGCTCGCTGAACCAGAGCTGGAAGACCGTGCCGAGCCCTTCGACGATGACCGGCAGGCCCGCCTCGGCAGCGAGCTTGTGCAGTCCGGTCATCAGCGTCTGGCCCAGTTCGCGCTGCCGCTCGTACAGGCCCGGCTCGGCTAGCACGTCCATGGTCGCGCTGACCGCGGCGCAGGCAATCGTGTTCGCGTTGTAGGTGCCCGAGTGCGAGTAGCGGCCCTCGGCGATCATCGACATCGCCTCGCGGGACCCGCCGATGGCCGCCACCGGAAACCCTCCACCCAGCCCTTTCGCCATCGTGGTCAGGTCCGGGGTGACGCCGAAGTACTCCTGGGCGCCGCCGCGGGCGAACCGGAATCCGGTGATGACCTCGTCGAAGATGAGCAGCGCGCCGTGCCGGCGGGTCTGCTCGCGCAGCAGCTCCAGGTACCCGGGCGCGGGCAGGATGCAGCCGGTGTTGAATACCGCGGGCTCGGTGATCACCGCGGCCACCTGGTCGCCGCGCTCCTCCATGACCGCCGTGAAGCTCTCCGGATCGTTCCAGGTCAGCACGATGAGCGTGGATTCGAGCTCGGCCGGGACGCCGGGGCCGGACGCGACCGGCCGGGGCGCGCGGGCCGGCCCGGCCAGTTCGGGGTCCACGTGGTTGCTCCAGTAGACCGTGTCCTGCCAGCCGTGGTAGTGCCCCTCGAAGCGGATGATCAGCCGACGCCCGGTGTGCGCCCGGGCCAGCCGGATAGCGGTCCCGACGACCTCGCTGCCGGAATTGGAGAACCGGACCAGCTCCACCCCCGGCACCGCCTCGGTGACCTTCCTGGCCGCTTCGATCTCCAGCTCGTAGGGCAAGCCGAAGCAGGTGCCAAGATCGGTGACCGCCCTGGTGACGGCCTCGGTCACGACCGGGTGCCGGTGGCCGAGGATCATCGGCCCCAGACCCAGCAGGTAGTCGGCATATTCGTGCCCGTCAGCGTCGCGGACCCGCGAGCCGCGGCCTTCGGCGAGGAAGGGCGGGTATGGCTTCCAGCCGAACTTGACGGTACGGGCGCTGCTGCCGGCACCGCCGGGAATGTAGCGGCTCGCCTCGGTGAAGAGTTCACCCGAGCGCGGCGTCAGGCGCCGGTAGCGCTCGTCGAAGGCTGGCTCGGCCAAGGTGATGTCTCCCGTTCGCTAGCAGTGCGGGGACGGGCTCGGGGCCACGTCAAGCGCCGGGTTCTGGTCGAAGAAGCCGGCCGGCTTGAGCATGAACCCGGCCCGTTCGGCGGGCATGACCGGCCAGTCCTCGGGCCGGGTGATGTGGTGACTGCCGACGGTGTACCAGAGCACCACATCGGTGTTCTCGATCGGGCGGTCGGCTTTGGTCCAGGCCGGGAGCCCGGCACCACCCGGATGCTGGTTCGGGTAATCGCCCGCCGGATAGCGCTCACCGGGGTTGAAGGGGGTGACCCAGAGGTGCCTGGTGGCGAACAGGGCCCGCTGCGTCACCGGCGAGTCGGGATGGCTGAACGACAGCACGCTCGGGCCGGGAACGAGCTTGTAGGCGGGCTCGTGGCCGAGCCTAGTCCGGCGGTTCGGGTTGCCCACCAGCCAGTACCGGCCCCGGCTCGGGTCGGTGACCCGTTGCGCCTCGAGTTCACGGCGCAGCGGGCGCCGCACCGGCCGGAAGGCGTTGCCGAGCGGGTTTTCTGGTCCGAGCGGGACCGCCTCGGTGTCCACCTCGTAGACCGTGTTGGCCAGCCCGTCCACGGCCATATCGAGGCGGACGGACAGGAAATGCTGATGGTGGGCGGCCAGCGTCTGCGGTGCGACCAGCGTGCCGAAGTCGCTACCCTGGCCGGGCGGCAGCGCGCTGGTCAGGACGATGCCGGTCAGCTTGACCTCGAACTCGATGGTGCCGTCCTGGTAGAAGTACCAGTAGATCGCGTACTCGTAGTTATCCGCGGTGATGACGAACGAGATGACCAGGCGGCGGCTGCGGCGGGTCTCGGTCGTGCCGAGATCGGCGTCGAAGTGCTTCCAGAGCAGGCCGGCGTCTTCCTCGTGCAGGCAGATGGCCTGGCTGATCGTGTACGGGTCGCCATTGACGTCAGCCAGGTTGACGTCGAAATAGCGGATCTCGCCGAGGCAGTCGCAGCCGAGCTTGAGTGAGTTGGACAGTATCCCGATGCCGAATTCGCCGATGTCGAACGCATTGCGCCAGCCCTGGTAGGGCCGCGGGTCGGCGTAGGGGATGAACAGTTCGGCCACCGAGGCACGCCACAGGATGGGCCGGACCGCATCGCCGTCCTCGTACCCGACCGCGTGCAGGACCAGGCCCTCGCGGGCGGTAAACCCCAGCCGCAGGCGCCAGCGCTGCCAGCGGACCTCCCAGCCGTCGACGTCGAAGCTCGGGCCCTCGGGCTGGATGATCTCCAGCGGCTTGAGGTCGTCCCGCAGCGGCCCGACCCGGTCGGCGGCGTAGCCGCCGGAACCCGGTGGCAGCGGCACCGGACCCGTGTCCTCCACCCGCAGGACGGTCATGTCATCCAGGTCCACGATGGCGTGCAGGCCGTGGACCGGCTTGGCGTAGGGATTATCGTCCGGCCGGTCGCGATAGAACAGCAACGTCCACACCACCCGGCGGCCCGCCTCCGCCGCCGCGGTGAACGTGCCGATACCCCAGGGCTCCACCCGCACACGTGCGGGATCGGTGATGCCGCGGCGCTCAAGCCCGGCCCGGATCCGGGCGTCAGCCCTGGTCACGACCCCGCACTGGGCGCATTCGGCGGCAGTGAAGGGCGCCCGGGCAGCTGGCACGGACCGCCAGGTCAGGACCGACCGGGCAGTGAGGGACACGACCGCTTCGTAGGTCGCGTGCTGCCGCGGTTCGAGCAGGACGACGAAGGCCTCCCGCGGCGGCACCGAATCCACCTGCTCTTTGGGCGGCTCGTGCAGGGTCACCGAGACGAACCTGGCCTCGGGGGTCACCGGCTTGTCGTGGCGCAGGATCTCTACCGCACGTGCGATCTCGGTCCCGTCCAGCGGATCGAGCGGATGGCCGACCCGGACCGGGCTCCGGTCGCCGGAGTCCTCAGGGTGCTGACGCGTTACCACTGGCGTTCCTTCCGCGGACGGAGCCGTCTCGGCCGGCGGCTGAGCTCAATCAGCTCAGCACTATCATGGCGCGCTCTGACCTGCGCAATCTCCGCAGGGTGGCATGTGTAGCCTGCATAGCTATCTCGGGCTGCTCGGGCTTCCCGGGAGAGACCCCGCCGGATACAGGCCGTCTCTAGTCGATTACCCTCAGTTATTAGCTAAGGGGGGCTTCGCGGGCGAGGCGGCCGGCGGGGTTACTTTTCACACCAAACACAGATCTATCTAGTTACAACAGAACAGTCCGCACGAACGAGACGACTTCTGTCGTATCCTGCCTTTGTCCTCGTCTAGGGCATTGCCGAAAGGAGAGCACGTGGAACGACCTGCGGCCGCCCTAACGGGCCTTACACCTGCGCCAGCAGCCAAGCTCGAACCCGACGCTATCGGGACAACACAGGACACAATTATCGGCATGGCCTCGTCCGCCCCGGCGGCAACGATGGCGGTGACGATGGCCAGCCTCGCCGCGGCGGCGGCCTACGGCGGCGGGCCGGTCATTCTCCTGTGCGGTATCCCGATGCTTATCATCGCCAACTCCTACCGGCGGCTGAACCTCTGGAACGCTAACTGCGGCGCTTCCTTCGAGTGGGTCGGCCGCGCTATCAACCCTTACCTCGGATTCATGACCGGCTGGCTAATGCTCGCGGGTTATGTGGTCGGGACTATCTCCGTCGTGGTGGTTCTCGCCCCGGCGGTGCTGGCCGTCTTCGGTTCTACCGCCGCCAGCGCGTGGCCGAATATCGGCATTAGCACGGCCCTCATCATCGTCATGCTGGCTATCGCGGTAGCCGGCATCCGAATAACCGCTCGCACTCAGGTCGCCATGGCGGTCTTCGAATACATCGTCCTCGTCGGCGTCTCGATCTGGGGACTGGTGTTCGTACTGACCCACCATGCCGGCACCTTCCCGATTACCTCGGGCTGGTTCAGCCTTAGCGGTATCGGCGGGAAAGGCGACCTGGCCGGGGGCTTGCTCATCGCGGTCTTCATGTACTCCGGGTGGGACGCCACCATTTACGTCAACGAAGAGGTGAAGCACCGGCGCATCAACCCGGGCCGGGCCGCCCTCTTCGCGGTCGCGATCCTGATCGTGCTGTACATCCTGCCGCAGATGGGCCTGCAGGGAGTGTCCTCGCCGGCCAAGCTGCAGGCCAACTCCGCGTCGGCGCTGATCTACGTCACCCAGGTGCTCGGCGGCGGCGGGTGGGCCAAGCTGATGGCGTTCGCGCTGGTCCTGTCGGTGATCGCGTCCACCGGTACCGGCATCGTGGCCAGCTCCCGTATCTCCTACGGGATGGCGAGCCACCGGGTGCTGCCGCTGGTCTTCGGGCAGATCAACCGGCGCTTCAATACCCCCGCGATCGGCAGCATCATCATCGCCGCGATCCTCATCGCGGCCACCTGGGCGTACCTGCTGTCCACCTCGATCGCGAACGTATTCACCGACGTGGTCTCGGTGACCGGCCTGCTCTTCGCCTGCTTCTACGTCCTGACCGCGCTGGCCGCGATCGTGTATTACCGGCGCCATATCTTCAGCCGACTGTGGGATTCCATCGTCATCGGCATCCTGCCGCTTGCCTCCGCCGCATTCCTGGTCTGGGTAGTCGTAAAATCGCTGCAGAACGCGCCCAACGCGCAAAGGTATGCGCTGGCTGGCATCGTAGCGGTCGGCCTAGTCATGATGGTGATCGCGCGGTTCGGCATGCGGTCGGAGTTCTTCCGGCTGCCGCGGGAGAGCGCGCCGAGGAACATCGGCCAGCACCGAAGCTGATACCTTTCCGCGCTGCTTAGGCCGCGCGGACCGGCGATATGTGAATGGCCCGGGCGGGCCGACCGGCCCGCCCGGGCCATTTCATTGCGGTCATGGTCCGGCTGATTCAGTCGTTGCCGGCTATGTTCGCCAGGCTCAGCTGGACGGCCTGGATCAGCGGGTCCCCGTACGGCAGGACGTGCTCGCAGCGCGCGGCCGTGTCGCGGAGCAAGGTGACCGCGTCGCCGACCCGGCCCACCGCGTAGTACAGGTGGGCCAGGTTGGCCAGGCGGGCCAGCGTGTCCGCGTGATCGGCGCCGAGGACGCGCTCGGACTCCGCGCAGCACTGCTCGGAAAGCTGCATCGCCGCCGGCATCCGGCCGGCCGCCTGATACGCGGCGGCGAGGTTCGCGGTGGTCGCGAGCGTGTCCGGGTGACCGCGCCCGAATACCTTCTCGCGGTCGGACAGCGCGCGCTTGTAGTGCGAGATCGCGTCCTTGACCTTGCCCTCGGCCAGGCTGGCCGCGGCCAGCCGGTCCCGGGTGGCCATGGTCTCCGCGTCGCGCGGTCCCTGCAGCCGCTCGCGGTCGGTCAGGTTCCGGCTCAGCAGTCTGCTAGCCGCCGCCACGTCCCCGGCGGCCTGGTAGGCGGCGGCGAGTTCGTCCCGCGCGCTGAGCGTGTCCGGGTGTCCGGGGCCGCGGAACTGCTCGCACTCGCTGACCGCCCGGAGCAAGACCGTCACCGCGTCGGCCGGCTCGTCCGCCAGCACCAGGGCCTTGGCCAGGTTGATCCGGGCCGCGATGATAGCCGGGTGGCCGGGCGCGAGCTCACGGCCGCGCTCGCCCAGCACCCGCTGGTACCAGTGCACGGCCTCGCCGGCGTACCCGGCGGCCAGGAACGCGGCGGCCAGGTGGGCGGCCACGACCAGGGCATCGGGGTGGCCTGGCATCAGCTTGGTGTCGCACCGGGCGGACAGGTCCCGCCAGTACTCCACGGCCGGGCCGATCAGACGGGCCTCGTCCATGCTCCGGCCCGCGCGCAGCAGCACCGGGTGGCAGCCATCGGCCCACAGCACGTCGGGCGTCGAGTTCTGCAAGCTGGCCACGTTCACGCGCAGAGTGTCGGCGGTCGACGGCTCGGGCTCCTCGGTGGGCCAGGCCTCGAGCAGCGCGCTGGCGGCCGCCCGCGCGGCGGGCTCCTGCACGTTCCCGGGCGCGGCCAGCTTGATCGCGGCCTGCAGCACCGAGTTCATGCCGATCGTCGGCGGCGAGACGGCCCGGTTGACGCTGATCAGCCCGGCCCGCTCGATAGCGAGCAGGGCGTCCCAGGCGGGTTTGGGATCGACCGCCGGCGCGAACGGGGACACCGCTCCGCCCAGGTAGGCGGCGACCGCCGGGGTGCTGAAGATGGCGCCGGGGATCCCGTGCCCGTCGAGCAGGGCGACCAGCACCAGCATGAGCCGCACCGAGGCGCCGGGCAGCAGCGACTCCGCCTGCCCCAGGGACAGGGTCCAGGTGACCGCGGCCGCGGACGGCACCTCGCCCGCCGCCACCCCGATCTGCTGCCGCCTGCGGGCGAAGTAGTCCCGGTAGTCACGGCAGGCCAGGGTGGAATTCGCCACCACCGAGGCGGCCTGGGCCAGGGCCAGCGGCTCGCGGCCGAGCGCCTCGATCAGGTCGATGGCGCCCTGGCGCTGAGCCGGGTTGACACTGAGCCGCTCGGTCAGGCAGTTGAGGGCCTCGCGGACGCTGAAGAAACCGACCGGGATGACCTGGATCCCGCGCCGCCCCGAGGCGAGCGAGGACTGCGCGCCGGTGACCAGCACCCGTCCGGCCGGCCCTTCCGGCCAGAGCCCGTCCAGGTCCGTCGCGTCCTGCAGGTCGTCCAGGACGACCATCCAGGACTTGCCGGTCGCGGCCAGCCAGCTGACCAGGCGCGCCGCGACCGATTCGGCCGTGCCGGCCGGCTCGATGCCGAACGCGGCCATCGAGGCCTGCACGTAGCTGGCGAGCACGGACGCCCGGTTGGTGGCGTTGACCCAGATGAGCACGTCGATGGTGCCGGCCCGCCAGAGCGACTCGGCGATGATCACCGCGATCTGGGTCTTCCCGCAGGCGCCCAGCCAGTTCGACGGGCCTTCGGCGAAGGCGGAGCCGGGCACCAGCGCCAGCGTGGTCCCGGGGACGAGGGAGTCCATGATGCCGCGGGCGGTGTCGGGCCGTTCGGTGTAACCCTCGGCAAGCGGAGGCACCTCGCCTACGCGGAATCGCTGAGTCGCCTGCTCAGCAGAGATTCCTCCAGAGGGCACCACAGCCCGTTACTCCCAACCATTCATCTGGTGTCGAAAACCTCCTCGGAATACTCCATCAATAACACGGAGAGGTAGCGACACGGGGTGCTTTGTCCATATCGGGATCTTCACTAACACACCATTATGCACGTGCAGTGGAGTTTCCATACCCCTGTAACAGAGGACGGGCCGGACCGTGACGCCGCTGAGCACCGCCATCACGGAGGGTAAGGGCAGGTTATGTTACTTATGAGCTTATTGGAGCGGGAGTTATCAGCGGTCGGCGACCGAGGCCAGCAGCGCCGTCCGGGCCCGGGCCACCGCCGCCAGCATGGCGCCGCGCAGCACGGGCTCGCCGGGCACGCTGGTCGGCAGCACGCGCGGTCGCGAGGGCCAGATGCTCGCCACCGCGGCCGCGACCCGGTCGGCCAGGATGGTGCCCCCGGCCAGGCCGACCTCCCCGCCGAGCACCACGAGCCCCGGGTCGAGCACGACGCAGACGGACGCGACCCCGACCGCCACCCGGTGCGCGAACTCGCCGAGGAACGCCTCGGCCGCGGCTCCGGCATCGCCGGAAGTACCGCTCGGGCCAACCCCGTTCGTCTCGATGATTTTGGTGGTTTTGCTGGCCGCGGCGAGGGCGGTCCTTACGGCCTCGGCCGGGGTCGGCGCGGCGAACCCGTGCCGGGCCGCGAGCTCGCGGACCGCGCTGCCGCCGGCCAGGGACTGGAATCCGCCGCTGGCCGGGTGCCTGATGTCGGTGTGCAGCGGGGCGCCGTGCACCGGCAGGTAGCCGATCTCGCCCGCCGCCCCGGTTGTGCCGCGGTGCAGCCGCCCGCCCAGCATGGTGGCGAGGCCGACGCCGACGCCCAGCCAGACCAGGACGAAGTCGTCGGCCCCGGCGGCCGCGCCGTCGGCTCGTTCGGCCATCGCGGCCAGGTTCACGTCGTTCTCGATCACGACCGGCGTGTGCCAGGCGCCCTTGAGCGCGTCGAGCGCGCCCTCGTGCCACGCGGGCAGGTTCACCGCCAGCTGCGGGTCACCGGTCCGCGGGTCGACCACGCCCGGGCTGCCGATCACCAGCGCACTCAGCCGGGTGACCTCGAGCCCGGCGGCGGCGCAGGCCCGCTCCACGGTCCGCCGGACCAGCTCGACCGGATCGTCGGACCCGTTGGGGTTACCGCTCACCTCGGCCACCCGGCGTCCGGTGACGTCCGCCACCGCGGCGCTGACCAGGTCCGACTCGACGTACAGGCCGGCCACGTAGGCGCTCGAGGGAACGACTGAGTACAACGCGGCGTTCGGGCCGCGGCCGCCCGCCTGCTCGCCCGCGATGGCCACCAGGCCGCGCTCCTCGAGCCTGGTCAGCATCTGCGACACCGTGACCTTGGATACTCCGGTGTACTCGCTGATCTGGGACCGGGTGAGCATCTCGCCGCCGAGCAGGAGGTCGAGCGCGGCCCGGTCGTTCAGCTCGCGCAGCAAGCTCGGCGTGCCTGGCCGGCCCCGGGTTCCGGGCTGAGACTGCATCGGGGCCCCCCTTCTTGTCATCCCGTGGCCCAGTGTGCCGTAACCTGCCCGCCTCCGCATTCCGGCCCAGGTCACGTCCACGTGGAGAAGACTTTGGTCTCTAAACGGCAACATACGACAACCGAGGCTATCTTATAGGAAACTTTCTTGATAGTTTGCCCTCGACGGCTCGCCAAACCCGCCGACACCCGAGTTCACCTCCCCGAACCACCGGATTCACGCGGTCCTGGGTCACCCGGATCCGCGGTCCCGGACCTGGATCCGTAAGCCCGGATCACCTTTAACCACCGGATCATCTCCCCGAACCACCCGGATCACCGGAAGGAGAGCCAGCAGTGAGACTCAGGAAGACACCGGCCACGATCGCCGCGCTGGGCACGGCGGCGGCCCTCGTCCTAGCGGGCTGCAGCTCGAGCGGCTCGTCGACGACCGGATCCTCGTCCTCATCGGCTGCGCCCGCGCAGCTCACCGTATGGCGAATGGGATCCTCCACGCCCGCGCAGGTCACCTGGATGAACAGCGTGATCAGCCAGTTCCACAAGAGCTACCCGGCCGACGCCAAGACCAAGGTCAAGGTGGTCTTCATCCCCTGGACCAACCGTACCCAGGACTGGACGAATGCCCTGTCCAGCGGCAAGAACGCCCCTGACATCACCGAGCTCGGCAACACCGACACGCCCACCGAGGCCTCGCTCGGCATGCTGGCCAACATCACCACCAACGTGAACGCCTGGTCCAACAAATCCAACGTGGTATCCGGCATGCTCGCCAACGACACGCAGAGCGGCACCGTCTACGCGGTCCCGTGGTTCGGCGGCGTGCGCGGCATCTGGTACCGCACCGACCAGTTCAAGGCCGCGGGCATCACCACCACGCCCACCACCTGGGCCGACCTGGTCACCGACGCGAAGAAGCTGATGGCCAAGAACCCCGGCACCTACGGCCTGGGCGCGCCCACCTACGACACCCCGGCGGTGGCCAGCTTCATCTGGGGCGCGGGCGGCCAGATCGCCACCCAGCAGGGCGGCAAGTGGGTCGCGGAGCTCACCTCCCCGCAGTCGGAGGCGGGCATCAAGTTCTACGTCGACCTGTACGCGACCGACCACGTCTCGCCGTCCAAGTACATCGGCCAGACCGAGCTCGGCAACGTGGGCGCCACCTCGGGCGGCGCGAACGAGGACTTCGCCCTGGGCAAGCTCGACATGTACATCGACGGCCCGTGGGCCTCGGGCACCTTCCCGGCCAACGCCGTGGGCAAGTCCAGCTGGGCCTCGTTCCCGATCCCGAGCGAGAACGGCCCGAAGCCGGCCCCGGTCTTCTCCGGCGGCTCCGACCTCGCGGTCTGGTCCGGCAGCAAGTACAAGACGGCGGCCTGGAACCTGGTCCAGGTCATGGACTCGGTGCCGAACTCCACCTCGTTCGCCGACTCCCAGGGCTTCTTCCCGCCGTACACCTCGCAGCTCAACGGCGGCACCTACTCGAGCAGCCAGCTGCTCTCCGGCTTCGCCAAGGCCGCCACCGACAGCCAGATCGCCCCGCTCAACGCCAAGAACTGGGCCACCGCGGACGCGACCGACCTGGTCATCCCCACGATGATGAAGCAGCTGATGAACGGGGCTCCGTTCGCCGCGACGGTGGCCGCCGCCAACACCAAGCTGCAGAACGTCCTCAACAACGGCAGCCAGGGCTAGCCGGGCTTATCTCCCCATGGTGAGAACCGTTTCCGGGCCGCCGGGAAGGGGTGCGGGGTCCTCGGATCCCGCCTCCCCGGCGGCCCGCCCGCCGGCTCCCCGGGGCCCGCATGGCCCCGGAGGGCGACAGCGGGCCGCCCTCTTCATCCGCCGGCATCGCCTGACGCCGTACGCGCTGCTGCTGCCATCCGTAGCCGCGATCGGCCTGCTGCTGTTCTGGCCGACGATCCAGATCGCGCTGTTCTCCTTCCGGAACTACGGGCTGCCGCAGCTCACCGGGGCGGCGCCGACCCAGTGGGTGGGCACGGCCAACTTCACCGCCGTCCTGTCCGACCCCGAGTTCTGGCTGTCGCTCCGGATCAGCCTCGTCTTCGCGGTCGTGGTGGTGCCGCTGACGCTGCTGACCGGCACCCTGGTGGGGCTGCTGCTGAACCGCCTGGGCCGGAAGATGGCCACGTTCGTGTCGAGCGCGGCCATGCTGGCCTGGGCCACGCCCGCCGTATCGGCCAGCGTCATCTTCATCTGGCTGACCGACCCGGACGGCGGGATCGTCGACTGGACGCTGTCCCGGATGCCGTCCTGGCTGGGCGGCGGCGCCCACTGGGCCGGATTCAGCTGGACCAACGCGGCGCTGCCGGCCTACACGCTGCTGACCGTGCTCGTGATCTGGCAGGGCTTCCCGTTCGTCGCCGTCACCGTGCTCGCCGGGCTGAAGACCGTGCCGGCCGAGCTGCACGAATCCGCCCGGGTGGACGGCGGCGGATCCTGGCGGATCTTCTGGCGGATCACCTACCCGCTGCTCAAGCCGATCTTCCTGGTCCTGCTGCTGCTCTCGATCATCTGGGACTTCGGCGTGTTCACCCAGGCCTACCTGGTCACCGGCGAACTCGGTAACCGGGACGAGTACAACCTGGGCATCTACGCGTACGACCGGGCGTTCACGATGCCGCCGAGCTACGGAATCGGGTCGGCCCTGGCCCTCATCCTCACGGTCATCCTGCTGATCATCACCATCGGCTACGTCCGGGCGTTCGTGCGCCAGGGGGCTATCCAATGAGGCTCAGATCCCGCCCGCTCCGCCGGGCCGGGCTGAACGTGCTCGGCGTGCTCGTCGCGCTGGTGACCCTGTTCCCGATCCTGTGGATGGTGTCGACGGCGTTCAAGCCGGCCACGGAGATCTTCTCGCTGACGCCGCACCCGCTGCCCATGCACCCGACGCTGGGGAACTTCCGCTCGGTCATCGACGGCAAGGTCATCGGCCTGCCGTACTGGAACTTCCTCAAGAACAGCCTGTTCGTCACGCTGACCTCGGTGATCGCGTCGACGCTGATCGCGATGCTGGCGGCGATCGCGGTGGCCAGGTTCAGGTTCAGGCTCCGCACCTCGTACCTGATCATGCTGCTGATCGTGCAGATGCTGCCGCAGCAGGCGATGGTGATCGCGCTGTTCCTCGACTTCCGCTCGATCGGGCTGCTGGACAACCTGGCCGGGCTGATCCTGATCTACACCGCGTTCTCGCTGCCGGTCACGATCTTCATGCTGCGCAACTTCGTCGCCGCCGTCCCGCGCGAGATGGAGGAGGCGGCAGCCATCGACGGCGCCGGGCCGATGAAGATCTTCTGGCGGATCATGCTCCCGCTGGTCGCCCCCGGGCTGGTCGCGACCAGCGTGTTCGCCTTCATCTTCGCCTGGAACGAGTTCATCTTCGCGCTGACCTTCCTCGGCACCGATACGGCGAAGTACACGCTGCCCATCTACGTCACCTACTTCTACGGCCGCGGCACGGTGGACTGGGGGTCGATCATGGCCGCTTCCACGTTGTTCACGATCCCGATAATGGCCTTCTTCCTCATCGTCCAGCGCCGCATGACCAACGGCCTGGTAGCCGGGGCGGTGAAGGGATGAGCCAGGACACGGACATCAGGGCGGCCGACCCGGTACTGGGCCGGCTGGCCGACGCCATCCTCATCCCGCCGTTCCCCGATTCGTCCGCACCTGGCTGGATCCTCCGCGCGCTCGGCCGCGGACTGGGCGGCGTCACCCTCTTCGGGCAGAACATCGTCGCCCCCGGCCAGGTGAGCGCGCTCACCGCCGACCTGCGGGCGGCGGCCGCTGACCACGACCCGGTGATCGCGATCGACGAGGAGGGCGGCGACGTCACCCGGGTCGCGTACTCCGACGGCAGCCCGTATCCGGGCAACGCGGCCCTGGGCGCGGTGGACGACGTGTTGCTTACCCAGGCCGTTCACCGGGCGATCGGTCTTGACCTGGCCGCGCTGGGGATCAACTTCAACCTCGCGCCCTGCGCCGACGTGCTCGGCACGGCCGACAGCCCGGCCGTCGGCACCCGCTCGTTCGGCGCGGATACGGCTCTGGTGTCGCGGCACACCGCCGCCGCCGTGGCCGGGCTGCAGAGCGCGGGCGTGGCCGCGTGCACCAAGCACTTCCCCGGCCACGGGCGTACCAGCACGGACAGCCACGATGCCATCGCCACCATCGAGGGCAGCCTGGCCGAACTGCGACTGGTCGACCTGCCGCCGTTCGAGGCCGCGATCAGGGCCGGCAGCATCGGCATCATGCCCAGCCACCTGCGAGTGCCCGAACTCACCGGCGACCTGCCCGCCACGGTGTCCGCGGCCGCGATCACCGGGCTGCTCCGCGGCGAACTCGGCTTCACCGGGGTGATCGTCTCGGACGCGCTGGAGATGCGGGCGACCAGGGACATGTTCGGCATCCCGGGGGCCGCGGTGCTGGCCGTGGCGGCGGGTACCGACCTGCTGTGCCTGGGCCGGGAAGGCAGCGAGGCCGAATACCTCGCGGTCCGCGAGGCCCTCGTGGCCGCGGTACGCGACGGCGAACTGGACGGGGCACGGCTGGAGGAGGCCGCCGACCGGGTCGCGCGCCTGCGCGGGGGCCTAGCGCGCGCCCGGTCGTCCGGCCTGACCGGGGCTGGGCTGTCTGGGGCTGGGCTGTCTGGGGCTGGGCTGTCTGGGGCTGGGCCGGGGGTCGGGCTGGTCGCGGCCCGGCGCGCGGTGCGGATCTCCGGGCCGCAGCGGACACTAGACCGGCCGGTGATCATCGAGGTCGAGCCGCGCGAGAACATCGCCGCCGGACAGTTCGGCTGGGGACTCGGGCCGTGGGCGCCGCCCGGCAGCGTGCACCGGGTCAGTTCTTCCGGCCAGCCGGTCAACGGTGTGAGTGACGCCGCCGAGCCGGGAGACGACGCCGTCGCGGGAATCCTGGCCACGGCGGCCGGGCGCTCGCTCGTCGTGGCGGTCCGCGACGCGCACCGTGACCAGCAGACCCTGTCGCTGGTCGGCACCCTGCTCGCGGCGCGCCCCGACCTGGTCCTGGTCGAGATGGGGCTGCCGTTCTGGCACCCGCCGGAGGGCACCTCTTACCTGGCCACTTATGGCGCCTCCCGGGCCAGCGCGCACGTCGCCGCCGAACTGCTCGGGCTCACGTGATCGCGGCATTTTCACGATGGAGAAGGATTCGCTGCCGAAGCGACTCCTTCTCCATCAGAGACTGACATATCGCGTCTCGTGATTCACATGAGTAACGTCTAAATACGAAAAAATAGCCGATGCTTCATGATCGCGAAGGATTTTGTACCTTATAAGGTACTAAATCCTTCGCGATCATGGAAAAGTGGGCTATTCCGGAGGCCCGAGAAATTTCTCGTGAGGCTGGAGTGACGTACGTGGCTGGGGAGCTGCACTTGGATTCGTCGTGAGTCCTCCGGCAGCGCCATGGAGCGCAGCGGACGGCTAACTGGATTGGAAGGGAGGGCTGAGGTCGGTGAGCAGGTTGGTGTCGTAGGTCATGATGACGTACGGGCCGAAGTCGTAGACGTGGTCGGCCGGGCCGAACCTGGCGCGGATCTGCCAGGGCGCGATCTGGTCGAGCGGCACGGGCGGGTTCATCAGGACCACGAAGCTGGCGTCGTGCCGGGCCGGGTCGTACCAGGTCTGGTCGAACTCGTACGGGCCGGGGGCGGCGTCGCCGCCACTGAAGCTCACCGATCTGATGCTGACCGCGCCACCGCTGGCCAACGTGGTGGTGTTGGCGATGCCGTAGCTGCTGAGGCCGTAGGTCAGGTGGTGCGCGACCAGCCAGCCGGCCAGGTCCTGGGTCATGGCGGGCCGGGACGGCTGGGCGGCTGAGTACCCGAGGGCGGCCAGGTAGCAGGCCAGCACCACGGCCATGGCCGGCACCAGCCGGACGGCCAGGAAACGGCGGCCGAGCATCCGGCCCGCCAGCACGGCGCCGGCCGGCAGCACGCCGGCCAGCTCGCGGGCGCTCCAGTACGCGGTGGGCACGGTGCTGAGCAGGTAAGCGGCCACGTTGACGAGAATGCCGAGGGCCAGCACCTGGGCGACGCGGTCCTCGCAGCGGAAGAAGTGCCGCAGCACGATCCAGAGCCCGGCGGCGGCCAGGGCCAGGCCGATCAGGTGCAGGAACGCGATCCCGGCGGCCAGGCCGGGCGAACTCATGCCGAAGAAGTCCGCGCCGTACAAGCCGAACACGCTCTCCACCGCGAGCCAGGAGTGAGCCGACATCTCGCTGACCGGGGCCAGCGCGTTCGTCACCGGCAGCACGGAGTACCCGCCGTGTGCGCCGATCTGCCTGACCACCTCCGCCGCGATCCCCGCCGACGCCCCCGCCGCCAGCACCAGCGACAGGTCGAACCAGGCTGACCGCAGGCCTTCGTGGCGCTGCACCACCGCCTGGTAGGCCCGGATGGCGGACACCGCGGCCAGCGGGGCCACCCCGATCAGCAGGGCCAGCTGGTCGGCCACGTCGACCCAGGCCAGCATGGCGCCGACCAGGACGGGGGTGTACCAGCGGCGCGGGCAGCGGTCGAGGACCAGCCAGGTCAGCAGCAGGGGCACCTGGGTGCCGATGTGGTCCGGCTGGAACACCAGGATGAACGCGCCGGGGCCGAGCTGGGGTGCGATCATGATCCCGGCGGCGATGAGCATCCGGACGACGCCCTCGCGGCCGACGGCTCGCCCGCGGGCGAGCATCGCCCCGGTCAGCACGACCAGCGTGTAGCTGATCGCCGCGGACACGTGCAGCACGTCCGGCCGCAGCCCGCGGACCATCTCCACGAGCATGTACTCGGGAAGTTCGGTGGTGTAGAAGGACACGTCGGTGACGGTCCAGCCGCGCAGCATCGGGTTGCCGTGCAGCATGGCCCACGCCTGCAGCGCGTTCGACGCGCCGTCCGAGCTGACCTGCTCGGTCCGGGAAATATGCAGGTAGCACAGGTAGAGACCGATCCCCGCCACGATCAGGCCGGCTAGCCAGGCCAGCCGGATCAGCGTCCGGGTTCGCCACCACGGACGGCGTCCCCGCGAGGCGCCGCCGGGGGCTTCACCGGGGCCGGTAGCGCCGGTCTGACCGCCATATTCCGGCTCGTCCCTGGCGTCGGCCACGGCCACGGCCGAGGTGGCCGGCGGCTCCTCCCGTGACACGGATTCATGCTCGGACATAATCACCCCAGGCCGGTCGCTATGGTCCGCTAGCGAGGCTAACAGAGCGCCGTGAGTGGTGGCGGCCAGCTGGGCAATGCCAGAAAACCGGTTGGGAACGTGCATAATGGCCCTCATGCGACTGTCAGCCCGGGCCGACTATGCGCTGCGTGCCGCGATCGAACTCGCCGCGGCCAGTAGCGGCCATGTCACGGCCGATCAGCTTGCCCGTGCTCAGCAGATTCCGGGCAAGTTCCTGGAGACGATCCTGACCCAGCTCAGGCGGGCCGGGCTCATCCGCAGCCAGCGCGGGCCCGACGGCGGCTTCTGGCTGGCGCGCCCGGCGGCCGAGATCTCGCTGGCCGACATCATCAGGGCCATCGACGGCCAGCTGCTCGGCGTCCGGGGCGAGCGTCCCGAGAACGTCACCTATCCGGGCGTGGCCGAGCCCCTGCAGCAGGTGTGGATCGCGCTGCGGGCCAACGAGCGAGCCGTGCTCGAGCAGGTGACGCTGGCCGACATCGTGTCCGGGAACCTGCCGGTCATGGTCCAGCACCTGACGGAGAACCCCAGCGCCTGGGTCTGAGCTCGCCTGGGGCTCCCGAGCCCTTAGACCCCCAGCACTTAGACCCCCAGCACTTAGACCCCCAGCACTTAGACCCCGAGCCCTTAGAGCTCGGGGTCTTAGACCCTTACGGGCTTACCAGGGGACGCGGTCGCCCTTCAGACCGACACCATGCCGGGCGCGTCGTCCACGAACTCCAGGTCCTCGCCCGGGCCCATGGTGCTGATCGGCACGAAGCCGCGTTCGCCGTCCAGGCCCACACTCGCCTTCACGGGAACCCGCAGGCCGGGCTCCCTGAGGCCGCCGAGGACGGGCTCACTCTGCAGTTCGGCTAGGGCGAAGTTGTCGGACACCTCACGGAAGACCTGGGACAGGGGCGTGTTGAGGGCGCCGCAGATCGCGGCGAGCAGCTCGGATGAGGCCTCCTTCTGCCCCCGCTCGACCTCCGACAAGTAACCGAGCGATACGCGTGCCGAGGCGGAGACCTCCCGCAGCGTTCGACCCTGCCGCAGGCGCAGCCGACGCAGCACGTCACCTAGCAGCTGACGGAGCAGAACCATCGCCGCACTCCCTTCCCCGTGGCCGAAACCGCCGACACCTCCACCGTACCTGGACTAACCGTAAGTCCGCGAGATCATGCCAGTTCGTGTTCGCTGCCAACGTAACGCTGTAATCAGTAACTATCTTCCCGAAGCCGGCCAAGCAGCAGTCCCAGGGCATGCTCCACCGTCAGTCTACGTATTTCATGCCTGTCCCCGGCCAGCGCGATCGTGCGTACCACCGTGTCGTCGGCCACGCTGACCGCGATGTGCGCGGTACCCACCGGCTGGCCGTCGGCGGAGTCGGGTCCGGCGACCCCGGTGGTGGCTACCCCGTAGGTGGCGCCGAGACGGGCCCTGACGCCCTGAGCCATCGCCGCGGCGACCGGCGGGTAGATCGCGCCGTGCCTGCGGAGCATCATCGCGTCCACGCCGAGAAGCTCGGCCTTCAGCTCGGTGGCGTAGGCGACCACACCGCCGCGGAAGGCGGCGGAGGAGCCGGGCACGTCGGTAAGCGCGGCCGCGACAAGGCCGCCGGTCAGGGACTCGGCCACGGCCACCGTCTGGCCCGCGGCCCGCAACCGGTCAAGGACCTGGCCGGCCAGGTCGCGCGCCGCCGCGCCCGCGGACGAGCCCGTCACGGACGAGCCCTCCGCAGACGAGTCCCCCGCAGACGAGTCCCCTGCGGGTGAACCCGCAGACCCAGGTGCCCCTGACCCCTCAACCACGATCATGCCTCCCCTAGCCCGGAACCCTCACCAGCCGTACCCGGTGTTGAACGACGGAGCCGCACCGCCTGGAGAACGTAGTCGGCGCCGGTCACCACGGTAACCACAACCGCCGCCGCCATGAAGAGCCCGCGCACCACCCCCGGCGGGCTCAGCCCGCCGGGCAGCACGTACAGGCAGATCGCGATGACCTGGAGGAGGGTCTTGAGCTTGCCGCCGCGGCTGGCGGCGATCACGCCCCAGCGGATCACCCAGAACCGCAGCCCGGTCACCCCGAGCTCCCGGAACATGATCACGCCGGTGACCCACCATGGTAGTTCGCCGAGCACGGACAGGCTGATCAGGGCCGCGCCGGTCAGGGCCTTGTCGGCGACCGGATCGGCGATCTTGCCGAAGTCGGTCACCAGCCCGCGGCTGCGGGCCAGCCGCCCGTCGAGCAGGTCGGTGAAGGACGCCACGCAGAACGTGCCGAGCGCCGCGAGCCGCCAGCCGGTGCCGCCCGCGAACAGGAAGGCGACGAAGACCGGGACGAGAACGATGCGAACCATCGTGAGGACGTTCGCCACATTCCACAGCCCGGCCTCGCGGGTCACCGCGGCTTCACGTCAGCGATCAGGTCGACTCCCTCGGAGCCGGTCACCACCGCGCGGACCATGTCCCCGGCGGCCAGCGGCGTGCTGGAGGTGACCGTGGTCACCCCGTCGACCTCGGGCGCCTGGTGGGCGGCGCGGCCCAGGTACGTACCGTCCGGGCCGTCCTCGGCCTCCTCCTCGATCAGCACGTCCAGGGTCTCGCCCAGGCGGCTCTCGGCCCGCTGCGTCATCAGCTCGTCGGCCAGCGCGGCGAACTCCTCGACCCGGCGGGCCACCTCCGCCCCGTCCAGCTTCCCGGGCAGCGACTCCGCCTCGGTGCCGTCCTCGTCGGAGTAGCCGAAGATCCCGATCGCGTCGAGCCCGGCGTGGCTCAGGAACGCCTCGAGCTCGGCCAGGTCCTCCGTGGTCTCGCCGGGGAAGCCGACGATGAAGTTGGACCGCACCCCGGCCCGCGGGCTCAGCTCCCTGATCTGGTCGAGCAAGGTGAGAAAGCGCTCGCGGTCGCCGAACCTGCGCATGGCCCGCAGCACCCGGCCGCTGGCGTGCTGGAACGACAGGTCGAAGTAGGGCGCCACGCCCGGTGTGCCCGCGATCACCTCGATCAGCCCGGGCCGCAGCTCGGCGGGCTGCAGGTAGCTGATCCTGACCCGCTCGATGCCCTCGGTGGCGGCCAGGTCGGGCAGCACCTCCTCGAGCAGCCGCAGGTTGCCCAGGTCCTTGCCGTAGGAGGTGGAGTTCTCGCTGACCAGCACCAGCTCGCGGACGCCCTGGGCGGCCAGCCAGCGGGCCTCGGCCGCGATCTCGGGCGGGCGGCGGGAGACGAACGCGCCGCGGAAGGAAGGGATGGCACAGAACGAGCAGCGGCGGTCGCAGCCGGACGCGATCTTCAGCGGCGCGACCACCCCGCCCGACAGCCGCCGCCGGAACACGCCGCCGTCCGGTCCCGTCCAGGGCGCGGCGGGAGCCTCTGGCGGCGCCGGACGCTGCATGGGCTGGCGTTCGGCGGGGGTGATGGGCAGCAGGGCGCGCCGGTCCCTGGCCACGTGCGCGGGGCGCTGGCGGCCGGCCAGCACGTCGTCCAGCCGGGCCCCGATCTCGGTGTAGTCGTCGAAGCTGAGCACCTGCGCCTCGGGCAGCTCGTCGGCCAGGTCGGCGCCGTAGCGTTCGGCCAGGCAGCCGACGGCGGCGACCTTGGCGCCCGACTCCGCCGCGGCCAGCAGCTCGTCGATCGACTCCTGCTTGGCCGCCTGGATGAAGCCGCAGGTGTTCACGAGCACGACCGAGGCGTCGCCGTCCTCGGTCAGCTCCCAGCCGGCCGCGGTCAGCCGCGCCGCGAGCTCTTCCGAATCGACCTCGTTACGCGCGCAGCCGAGAGTGACCAGGCTGACCGTACGCGGCCCGGCTTCCGTGGGTTTCGATCTAACAGGCACACGCAGAGCCTACCGTTGCAGATCAGTGAGCTTTGAGAAGCTACTGTCCGCAGCCGCCGGTTACCCGGCAGCGGTCCTGGTCCTTCACATGCAAACGACCAGGTTCCTGGTTCATCGAGACGTGCCCGGTCTTACCGGGTCTTGCCGTCCCTCCGCAGGCTGTTAGCCTCTCGGACAAGGCCAGTCCTGGTCGGCGATGCTGCGGGCGAGATGGGTTAGCTGACCCTCGCGTCTTGCGGGAGTGAACACGACTTGCTCTTCGCAGCTTCCGCAGCGATGATGCGGTGCAGCCGACCAAGCGGCATAGGGCAACCTCTATCGGTATCTGTCACGGTGATCAGCACAGGACCGCTGGGCAGCTTATCTGGAAGACTCGCCGAGAAATTTAATACGAAATCATCGTAGAGTGGCCGTCTGTCATTTCGCCTACCCAGGCGAGGGGGTACTCGCTGTATTCGTCCCGGGGCTGAAGCTCAAGGTCACCGGGACCGTGCTGTCCGGGTTCTGGCGCTGGCCGTTGACGGTGAGGACGACACCGCCCGGATTGCCCAGCCGGACGTCCACCGCCTTCTTCTCGGTCCACTTCATCGAGGCGCCCGCCTGGATCACCCCCATGTAGATCTGCGTGCCGTCGCTGCTGCTGGTCAGCTGGACCCAGCAGTCCTCGGTGGCGGTGAGCTGAATCACCACGTCGTCCGCGGTGCGCGTCGGCGACGGCGTGGGCCGCGGCGAGGGCTTGGCGGAGGCCGTGGCCCGGTGGGAGGCCGCCGCGGCCGCCTTGGCCTTCGCGTCCGAGCTGTCGCTCAATACCAGCCGGTAGGCGCCGAACCCGATGATGGCCAGCAGGACCACCGCCACGATCAGGCTCAGGCTGGGCGAGCGGCGGCGCTCCCGGAGCTTGATCGGGGTGGACGGCTCGAACACGTCGGCCGCCCTGATCGCGCCGGGCGGGCCGTGTTCCGCGTCATACGCACTGATCAGCGGGACCGGATCGGCCCCGACGACGCTGGCGATGCCGCGGATGTGCCCGCGGGCGTAGAAGTCGCCGCCGCAGGCGGAGAAGTCGTCCTGCTCGATGTCCCGGATAATCGATTCCCTGATCCGGGTCTGCTGGCTGACTTGGGTTACGCTGAGCCCGGCCTGACGGCGTGCTTCCGCCAGGGATTCACCGATGCTCACGGCCGCCTCCACGTACCCCTGAGTCATTACCACGACACAGCATAGGGGGAGCCGGGTTACCCACCGCGCAGCAAGATGATGGTCGCGTCCATGTCCTCCGGGCGGACCAGCACGTCACGGGCCTTGGAGCCCTCCGACGGGCCCACGATGTCCCGGCTTTCCAGCAGGTCCATCAGCCGCCCGGCCTTGGCGAAGCCGACCCGCAGCTTGCGCTGCAGCATCGAGGTCGAGCCGAACTGGCTGGAGATGATCAGCTCGGCCGCCTGGATGAGCAGGTCCATGTCGTCGCCGATGTCGGAGTCGATCTCGCGGGTCTTCTCCGGCACGGCCGCGACGTCCTCGCGGTACTCGGGGTTGGCCTGCTTCTTGCAGTGCTCGACGATGTCCCGGATTTCCTTCTCCGAGACGAACGCGTTCTGCAGCCGGATCGGCTTGGACGCGCCCATCGGCAGGAACAGCGCGTCGCCCTGGCCGACCAGCTTCTCCGCGCCCGGCTGATCCAGGATGACCCGCGAGTCGGCCAGGCTCGACGTGGCGAACGCCAGCCGCGACGGCACGTTGGCCTTGATCAGCCCGGTCACCACGTCCACCGACGGACGCTGGGTGGCCAGCACCAGGTGGATGCCGGCCGCCCGGGCCAGCTGGGTGATCCGCACCACGGAGTCTTCCACGTCGCGCGGGGCCACCATCATCAGGTCGGCGAGCTCGTCCACGATCACCAGCAGGTACGGGTACGGCTGGTAGACCCGCTCGGAGCCGGGCGGCGGCTTGAGGTGGCCCGCCCGGACCGCCTTGTTGAAGTCGTCCACGTGCCGGAACCCGGACGCGGCCAGGTCGTCGTAGCGGCGCTCCATCTCCCCGACCACCCAGTCGAGCGCCTCGGCCGCCTTCTTCGGATTGGTGATGATGGGCGTGATCAGGTGCGGGATGCCGTCGTAGATGGTCAGCTCGACCCGCTTGGGGTCGATCAGGATCATCCGCACCTCATCCGGCGTGGCCCGGGTCAGGATCGAGGTGATCAGCCCGCCCAGGCACACGGACTTGCCCGCGCCGGTGGCGCCGGCGATCAGCAGGTGCGGCATCTTGGCCAGGTTGGCCACCTTGACCGCGCCCTCGACGTCCTTGCCCAGGCCGACCACCATCGGGTGGTGGTCGCCCAGCGCGATCTGCGACTTGAGCACGTCGCCCAGGCTGACGACTTCCTTGTCGGTGTTGGGGATCTCCACCCCGATCGCCGACTTGCCCGGGATCGGCGAGATGATCCGCACGTCGGCGCTCTTGACGGCGTAGGAGATGTTCTTGGACAGCGCGGTGACCCGCTCGACCTTGACCGCCGGGCCGAGCTCGATCTCGTACCTGGTCACCGTCGGCCCCCGGGTGAACCCCATCACATGCGCGTCCACCTGGAACTGCTCGAGCACCTCGGTCAGCGCGGCCACCACGATGTCGTTGGCCCGGGTCCGCGCCTTGGGCGCCGACCCAGGCCGCAGCAGCGCGGTCGGCGGCAGCGTGTACGCCACCGCGTCGCCCGCGCTCAGCGTGAGCTGCTCCGGGTTCCGCAGCGGCGCGGACGGCGCGGGCACGGCAAACGCGGGCGGCTCGGGCGCCGGGGGCTCCGGCCGGGGCGGCGGTCCTGAGGTGGCCGGAACCGCCACCTCCTGGTCGTCGCCGCCGTCGAAGGCCAGCGCCTCCATCAGGCCGTCGCTGCCATCCGGACGGCGGCTCGCGCCCTTACCGCGCTTGGCGTCCTGCTCGATCAGCGGCGTGTCGTACGGCTTGACGTGCTCGCCCGCCTCGATGGCCGGGCGCAGCCTGATCTGCCGGGCGATCTGGCCGCGGGCCCGGCGCACCGCGCCGGTGCCGCCCTCGTAATCCTCGTCGATCTCCAAGTCGTCCTCGCCGTCGTTCCCGGCGTAGGCCCGGCCGTGGCCGAACATCTCCCGGAGCTCGGCGAAGCGTTCCGGAACCCGGTGCAGCGGCGTGCCGGAAATGACCAGGAGGCCGAACGCGGCCAGCAGGGCGAGCAGCGGCGCCGCTACCCACGGTGTGACCGCGGCGGCCAGCGGCCCCGACACCGCGTAGCCGACGTACCCGCCGGCCAGGTGAATGGCGCGGGCGCCGTCGGACGGATGCGGGGTCCCCTTGGCGATGTGGATCATGCCGAGCACGCCGAGCAGCAGCGCCGTCCAGCCGATGGCGGCCCGCACCGTCTCGGAGTTGCGGTCCGGGTGCCGCAGGAACCGCCAGGCCAGCAGTAGCGCCAGCACCGGGAAGATCCAGGACAGCGAGCCGAACGCGTCGACCGCCACGGCGTGGATGGCCCGCCCCACCACGTTATCCATCCGGCCCCACAGCGCGGCCCCGAGCACGATGGCCACGCCGAGGGTCAGCAGCCCCAGCCCGTCCCGGCGGTGGTGCGGGTCCAGGTCACGCGCGCCGCGGCCAACGCCCCGGGCCGCGAACCCGACGGAGCCGGCCACCGCCGTCCAGGCGGCCCCGATCGCTTTCCCGACCCACCCGATCAGGATGACGACGGGATCCGGCGGCGGAGCGGACGACCGCCCTTTGGCTCCCCCGCCCTTCCCTGTGCTGCCCTTGCGGGTGCGGCCCCTCGCCGTAGCCGGCTTGCGGCCCGTACCCTTGCTGCTCTTTTTCTTCGGTGCCGGGCTCTTTTGTCCCGAACGGGTCTGCGTTGCGCGCGGCTTACCGCTTGAGCTCTGACGGGGAGAAGGCTTCGTCGCGGCAGGACGCGCTGACGTCACGTTGATAGCGTCCTGGGCAGCCTCATCCAGCCCGCCGCGCGAGCGGGTCGAGCCGTTACGGGCACGGATCGCCACCCCACCACGGTAGCGAAAACCCAGTCCTGATCGGGGGACGCGCGGCTGGGGCGTGTCGCCTCACGGAGCCATCATGTAGTGGTAACGGTGCGAGTCGGTGAAGCCACACCGGAAGTAGAGCGCGCGGGCCGGGTTGTTCGTCGTCTCGACCTGGAGCAGGATGCGCTGCCAGAGGCTACTGAGGTGCCTGGTCGTTGGCAGAGTGGTGAGGTGGGCGGGGTTCGAGGGGATCTGGCCGATTGCCCGCGAGCCAAAGGGCGCCGCCGGCGACTGGACTGAGGAGCGAGGAGCCTGCGACGAGCGACGAGGGAAGGAACCGGCTCAAGGGCGCCCGGAGGCGAGCGGGGCTAGCAGAGCGGCAGGTCCTGGCCGCGGTAGCGATACAGGCCGAGGAAGGCTTCGTCGGGTTCGGGGGCGAATTCGACGTCCGCATGGCTCGCGGGCAGGTCTTTTACTTCAGCGAGCATCACGTAGGCGGGGGCGGGGCGTGGCAGCCAGCGCCGTTCGGTCAAATGATCTTCCAGGTGAGCGGGACCGGCACCTTGGGGCAGGACGATCATGGGGCGCAGGCCCCGGCGGCGGTACCACTGCGCCACGGCGGTGACCGCCTCGGGCAGCGGGCAGCCGGGGTCGCCGAGCGGCAGGACCGAGTCGGCCCGGCCGGTGAAGCCGGCCGCGGCGCGGAGCCGCCACTCCCCCAGCGGCTCGGTGCCGGGGGCCTGCCAGTGCCGGGCGGCGGCGCGTTCGAGCGCCTCTACCTGTGCATCAGGCATTCGCGGGGAGCGCGGTGCCGGGGCCGCGGCGGCGTACCTTGACCAGGTCGCGGTATTCGGGTCGGTGCTCCGGCAGGGTGCGCTCGTCCGCGCCCTCGACCGTGAACCCGGCGTCGGCGATCATCTCCAGGTCGCGCGCGCCGGGCTGGCCCTCGCTGGTCAGGTAGTCGCCGAGGAAGATCGAGTTGACGACGTGCAGCGCCAGCGGCTGCAGGCTGCGCAGGTGGATCTCGCGCCCGCCGGCCAGCCTGACCTCGGCGTCCGGGCAGGCGAACCGGACCAGGGCCAGGATGCGCAGGCAGCGCTGCGGGGTCAGGCTCCACTGGCCGCCCAGCGGGGTGCCCTCGAACGGGATCAGGAAGTTGACGGGCACCGAGTCGGGATCGAGTTCCCTGAGCGCGAACACCACGTCGACCAGTTCCTCGTCGGTCTCGCCCATCCCGGCGATCAGGCCCGAGCACGGGGACAGGCCCGCTTCCTTGGCCTTGGTCACGGTGCCGGCCCGGTCGGCGTAGTCGTGGGTCGTGCAGATGTCCTGGTAGTTGCCCTCGGCGGTGTTGAGGTTGTGGTTGTAGGCGGTGGTCCCGGCCTGGTGCAGCTTCTCGGCCTGACCGTCGGAGAGCAGGCCCAGGCAGGCGCACACCTCGACGTCGGGGTGCTGGTCTTTGAACTGCGTGATGGCGGTTGAGACGCGCGTGATGTCGGCGTTGCTCGGGCCGCGGCCGCTGGCGACCAGGCAGACCCGCTTGGCGCCCGCCCGCACGCCGGCCTCGGCGTTGCTGATGACCTCGTCCGGCTTGAGCCAGGTGTACTTGAGCACGTCGGCGGACGACCCGAGCCGCTGCGAGCAGTACGAGCAGTCCTCCGGGCACAGCCCGCTCTTGATGTTGACCAGGTAGTTCAGCTTGACTCGGCGGCCGAAGTAGCGCAGCCGGACCTTGAAGGCCGCGGCCACCACGTCCATCAGCTCGTCGTCGCTGCTGTTTAGAACAGCGAGGGCCTCGGCGCGGGTGGGCCGTTCCCGGGCCAGGGCTTTGGCGGTCAGCGTGTCCAGCCAGGTCATGGGGCCACCTTAGCGGTGTCGCTTTCCTGACCGGCCCGGCGCGGTAGTGTCAGCCCCATGCGGGTCGCGATCCTCGATGACTATCAGCAGGTTTCCCTGGCCAGCGCGGACTGGTCAGCGGTGCGCTCCCTGGCCCAGATCGACGTGTTCGCCCAGCACATCGCGCGGACGGAGGCGCTGGTCAGCGCCCTGGAGCCGTACGACGTGGTGGTGGCGATGCGGGAGCGCACCTACTTCGACGCCGACCGGCTCGGCCAGTTGCCGCGGCTGCGGCTGCTGGTCACGACGGGTATGGGCAACGCCGCCATCGACCTGGCCGCGTGTGCCGCCCGGGGCGTGACCGTGTGCGGGACGGGCGGCATCGGGTCGGCGACGGCCGAGCTGACCTGGGGACTCATCCTCGCGTTGCTCCGGCACATCCCGGATGAGGACCGGCGGCTGAAGCTGGCCGCGCGGGCCGGGGGCGCGGCGCTCGGGGCCGGCGGTTCGTGGCAGCAGACGGTCGGAACCGGACTGGAGGGCAAGCGGCTCGGTGTGGTCGGCTTCGGGCGGCTGGGCCGGTCGGTGGCCCGGATCGGGCGGGCGTTCGGCATGCAGGTGGTGGCGTGGAGCCAGAACCTGGATCCTTCGGTCGCGGGCGAGGAGCAGGTCGAGGCGGTCAGCAAGGAGGTGCTGTTCTCCTCGTCCGACGTGGTGACGGTGCACTACAAGCTGAGCTCGCGCAGCTCCGGGGTGGTCGGGGCGGCGGAGCTGGCGCTGATGAAGCCGTCGGCCTACCTGGTGAACACCTCGCGGGGGCCGCTGGTCGACAGCGCCGCGCTGCTGGCGGCGCTGCGTTCCGGGGCGATCGCGGGCGCGGCGCTCGACGTGTACGACGTCGAGCCGCTACCGCTGTCCGATCCGCTCCGGTCCGCGCCGAACGTGGTACTGACCCCGCACCTCGGCTACGTCACCGAGGAGACCTACCGGGTCTTCTACGGCGACGCGGCCGAGGACATCGCGGCGTTCGCCAACGGCGCGCCAGTGCGGGTGCTGTCCGAGTCTTAGCCGGGATCGCGGCCGGACAGGGCCAGCGCCTTCGCGAAGGTGGTTTTGTCGTCGCCGACCTGGATGGCGTCGGCGAAACCGTCGTACTTGCGGAACAGCTCGGCCTGCTTGGTGACGGTGTCGTGCACGGCTTCGGCCAGGGCGGCGGTGGCGTGGTACTCCTGGCCGGTGGCCTTGGCCACATCCCAGCCGTGCAGGGTGCGGAGGTCCCAGTCGCCGCACTGGGTGGAATCATCGAGGCTTTTGGTTTTGGGTATGTTCTGCACCACACGGGCCGTCTCGGCCGCGGCGTCGGCCATCTCGGCGCTGAGATTCGTCTTTTCCATGGTTTTAAGCTACGGAGGCCAGGTTCCCCGGTCTTGAAGAAACGCGACAGATTAGGGTGGTGACGTGCCAGAAGTCGCCGCCGGGACGATGGGTCGCGGTGTCCTGCGCCCGGATCTCGCGGCCGCCCACCTGCGCTTGGACCGGCACCAGCCGTCGGCCGCGCTGGCGCCGTTCGTGGATTACTACTGGATCCCGCGCTGGGACCTGCGCGGCGAGCCTCCCTACGAGCAGGCGATCCTGCCCCACCCCAACGTGCACCTGGTCTTCGAGGCGTCCGGAGCGGGGATCTTCGGCGTGGACCGCGGGCTGTTCACCCGGTCACTGTCCGGCCTGGGCCTGGCGTTCGGCGTGCGGTTCCGGGCCGGCTGCTTCCGGCCGTTCTGGCAGGCGCCGATCTCCCAGCTGACCGACCGGGTGACCCCGGCCGTGCGGATGTTCGGGTCGGCGGCGGAGAAGACCAGGCAGGCGATCATGCGGGCCGGTGCCTTGTCGGGCTCGGGCTTTGGCTCGGGCTCGGGCTTTGGCTCGGGCTCGGGCTCGGATGAGGCTGACGCGCGGATGGCGGGGTTGGCGGAGGCGCTGCTGTATTCCGTGCGGCCGGAGCGGGATCCGGTCGCCGAGCAGGTGGCCGCGCTGGTGGCGCGCATCACCGACGATCCCGGGCTGCGCCGGGTCGACGAGCTGTGCGTGGCTTCCGGTCTGTCGGTCCGCACGCTGCAGCGGCTGTTCGCCGACTACGTCGGGGTCAGCCCCAAGTGGGTGATGCGCCGGGCCCGGCTGCACGAGGCCGCCGAACGTGCCGACAGCGGCGAGCCGGTCGACTGGGCCGAGCTGGCCTCGGACCTGGGCTACGCCGACCAAGCCCACCTGAGCAGGGATTTCACCGTCACCATCGGGATCCCGCCAACCCGCTACGCCACGCCGGCGACGAGCTTAGCCTCGATGGTCTCGCTCGCTGGGATCGTGCGCAGGGCCAGCGGCGCGCGGTCGCGGGCTCCTTCCAGGGCTGCCCTGATGTCCTTGATGACAGCCGCGCGGTCGGACCTTAGCCGCGCGGGGACGATATGAAGATGTCCCGGTTGTAGGGCGTGTTGCACAGTTCCAGGAGTGTTTTGCCTGGCAGGGACAGGATGCCGGGGCGCCGGGCCGCCCTGCGGGCGGTGTTCTTGATGCTGACGGTGCACGGGTCATCTCACGAGGGGGTGTGCTGGGCCGGGCGCCCGGCGGCAGGACGTGGTGAAACCGCGGTTCCAGTGCGTCCTGGCGCGGTGAAAGCGCCGTTCCGTAGCGTTCCGGCCGGTGCCGCCGCCCGGGCCGCGGCCCCGCCAGTTTGCAACAAGCCCTGTAACCGGGTCGATGCCACATGGGTGCGGCTCCGCTGGAGTGAGGGCTCGTGCGGCGGGCGGGCGCCCGTGTCCCGGGGATGGCGGGCGGGCGGGCGCCGGGTGCGGGTGGGTCCGGGATAGGTGGTGCGTGGCGCCCAGGCCACGCTAGAAGGTGGCCTGGGGCACACGGAGCACGGCCGGCAGCGCCGCTGCGGCCGCCGGGCCTGCACCAGGCACAGCACCGGCACCGCGAGCACCACCGGCACCGCGAGCACCGCCGGCACCGCGACCGGGACCCTCACCGGCAAACGGCGGAGTGGGCCTGGCGCGGTACGTATGGGACCTGTGGGGCTAGTGTGACTGGCGTGGCCCGCCACGGGTGGGTCAGGCATCTATTACTACGGGGATGATCATGGGGCGGCGGCGGTAGTTGTCGCTGACCCATTTGCCGACGATGCGGCGGGCTAGCTGGCTGAGCTGGTGGGAGTCGACGATGCCGTCGGCGGCCGCGCTGGCCAGGGCTTCCTCGATCTTGGGCAGGACCGCGGCGAAGGCGGCGTCGTCGATGCCGGAGCCGCGGGCCTGGATCTCGGGGCCCGCCACCAGCTTGCCCGAGCTGGAGTCGACCACGATCACCACCGAGATGAAGCCCTCGTCGCCGAGGATGCGGCGGTCCTTCAGCTGGGATTCGGTGACCTCGCCGACGGTGAGGCCGTCCACGTAGACGTAGCCGCACTGCACCTTGCCCGCCACGCTGGCCTGGCCGCCGATCAGGTCGACGACCACGCCGTCCTCGGCGATCACGATGTTGTTGTCGGGGACGCCGGACTGGGCCGCGAGGTGGGCGTGCGCCCGCAGGTGGCGCCACTCGCCGTGGACTGGCATGAAGTTGCGCGGGCGGACCAGGTTCAGCACGTAGAGCAGCTCGCCGGCCGGGGCGTGCCCGGACACGTGCACCAACGCGGAGGCCTTGTGCACCACCCGGGCGCCGAGCCGGGTCAGCCCGTTGATCACCCGGTACACCGCGGTCTCGTTGCCGGGGATCAGCGAGGAGGCCAGGATGACGGTGTCCCCGGCGGCGATCCTGATCGGGTGGTCGCGGCCGGCCATCCGGGACAGCGCGGACATCGGCTCGCCCTGCGAGCCGGTGGAGATCAGCACCACGTCGCCGGGCGGCAGCTCCTCGGCCTCGCGCAGGTCGACCAGGAGGCCACCGGGCACCCGGAGGTAGCCGAGGTCACGGGCCACGCCCATGTTGCGGACCATGGACCGGCCGACGAAGGCGACCTTGCGCCGGTGCTTGACCGCGGCGTCGAGCACCTGCTGGACCCGGTGCACGTGCGAGGCGAAACAGGCCACGATGATGCGCTGCTTGGTATGGCCGAAGATCTCGTCGAGCACCGGCGCGATGTCGCGCTCCGAGGTGACCACGCCGGGCACCTCGGCGTTGGTCGAGTCGGCCATCAGCAGGTCGACGCCCTCGGTGCCGAGCCGGGCGAACCCAGCGAGATCGGTAAGCCGTCCGTCCAGCGGGAGCTGGTCCATCTTGAAGTCGCCGGTGTGCAGCACCACGCCGGCCGGGGTGCGGATGGCCACCGCGAGGGCGTCCGGGATCGAGTGGTTGACCGCGAAGAACTCGCACTCGAACGGGCCGAACGAGCTGCGATCGCCCTCGACCACCTCGACCGTGGCCGGGTCCAGGCGGTGCTCGGCCAGCTTGCTCTTCACCAGGGCCAGGGTCAGCCGGGAGCCGACCAGCGGGATGTCCTTGCGCTGCCTGAGCAGGTAAGGGACCGCGCCGATGTGGTCCTCGTGCGCGTGCGTGAGGACGAGCGCCTCGACTCGGTCCAGGCGCCCCTCCAGGTAGCCGAAGTCCGGCAGGATCAGGTCCACGCCGGGCTGGTCCGGGTCGGGGAACAGGACGCCGCAGTCCACGATGAGCAGGCGGCCTCGGTACTCGAAGACCGTCATGTTCCGGCCGATTTCCCCGAGGCCGCCGAGCGCGACGATGCGCAGGCCGTTGCGGGGCAGGCGGGCGGGCGGGGCGAGGTCGGGGTGCGGGTGGCTCAAGACGAGATCCCCGCCGTCCCCGGCAGCTTGACGCCGCCCGCGCTGAGGTCCAGCGCCAGTTGCTGTCTTTCCGCCGCGGTCGCCGCGAGCAGCGGGCCGCGCACCGCGCCGCCCGGCAGTCCGAGGAGGTCGAGCGCGGCCTTGGTCATGACCGCGCCCTGGTTGCGGAACAGCCCGTCGTAGACCGGGAGGATCTCGTAGTGGAGCTGCCGGGCCCGGGCCACGTCGCCGGCCCCGAACGCGTCGATCATCTCGCGCAGCCGGTCCCCGGCCACGTGGCCGACCACGCTGACGAAGCCGACCGCGCCCAACGCGAGCCACGGCAGGTTCAGCAGGTCCGTGCCGCAGTAGTAGACCAGGTCGGTGCGACCCAGCACGTGCGAGGTGGCGGACGGGTCGTCCTTGGCGTCCTTGACGCCGACGATCCGCGGGTGGGCGGCCAGCCGGACCAGGGTGTCGGTGGCGACCGCGGCGCCGGTGCGGCTGGGGATGTCGTAGATGAGCATGGGCAGCCCGGTGGCGTCCGCGACCGCGGTGAAGTGGGCCTCGAGCGCGGGCTGGGGCGGCTTGTTGTAATACGGGGTGACCACCAGGATGCCGTGGATGCCCACTCGTTCGGCGGAACGGGCTAGCTCGATGGTGTGCTCGGTCTCGTTGGTGCCGACCCCGGCCACCACCTTGGCTCGCGAGCCGACCGCCTCGAGCACGACCTGCAGCAGTCGTTCCTTCTCGTCATCGCTGGTGGTGGGCGCTTCGCCGGTGGTGCCGTTGACCACCAAGCCGTCGTTGCGCATGTCGGTGACAAGATAGTCGGCGAGGCGGGCGGCCCCGTCGAAGTCAACGGTCCCGTCCGGGTGCATCGGGGTGATCATCGCCGTGATCATCTGACCAAACGGAGCCGGATTCGTCGTCATACCGAAACGCTACCCGCATCCAGGTGCGCAAAGTAGGCGGCTTACCGTCGGCCTGGCGAGAAATCCCGCCAACCCCTGGCCCCAGCAGGGTAAATGATCAAGGGCCGGGGGGCCGAGGAGATGCACGCCCCAGGGAGCGGGGGGGTTCTGGGGGGGCATCCCCCCGGCCCGGCTGAGAGCGGCCGACGCGGGCTCGGGGGTACCCACGTCAGCCGCCTTCACTAAAGGGATCGTCCGGCGGGGCCGGAACGTTACATGCCCGGGCGGGGCGGGACGTCGCGGGCCGGCGCGGCGGGCCCGGACCGGACCGGGCGGGGCGGGGCGGCCGGCGTGTGCAGGTGCGCCGAGCCCGCGTTCCTGGTGGTGCGCCGGGCCAGGAACAGCGCCGCGGCGGCCGCGATGACCAGCGCCGCGGCCAGGATCGCGGCGATGGCGGCCGGGCTCAGGCTGACCGCGATGCCCGAGCCGATGCCGCTGGTGGCGCCCTGCATGTTGATCAGCCGCGGCGCGGCCAGCAGGCCCGCGACCGTGCCGCCGGCCACGCCCACCACGGTGAGGATCATCGTGTTGACCACCAGGGTGGCCATCACCTGGCGCGGCGTGAGGCCCATGGCCGCCAGCACGCCCACCTCGTGCCGGTGGTCCCGCATCCCGACCACGGTCGCGGTGAGCAGGTTGGCCAGGCCGATCACCGCCAGGAGGATCACCGAGACCGCGATCACCACCTGGAGGATGCCCAGGCCGCCGGCCGGGTTCGTCACCACCTGGACGTCGAGCCGGTCGTTCGAGGCGGCCAGCAGATGGGCCCGGGCCGCCGCGGGCGTCACGCCGGGCTTCAGCACCAGGTAGTAGACCAGCTGGGGCGACGCGCTGCCCGCGCTGTTGAGCGCGTCGAGGCCGAAGTCGACGACGTCCCCGTTGTTGTCCGGCTCGATTGTCCGGCCGACGATGTGCAGGATCACCGGGACGCCGTCGATGGTCTTGGAGATCCAGGCACCGACCTGGATATGCATCAGGTCGAGGAAGCCCTGGCCGGCCACGGCCTCGTTGGCCGCATGGAACATCCGCCCCTGCACCACCTGGAGCGGGTACCGCCGGCTCGAGGTGCCCATGGCCCGGGCGATGAAGGTGCCGTTGTCGCCGGGGAGCAGGGTGACGAACTCCGCGCCCGGGTAGGCCGCGCGCACCTGGTTGTCCTGGCCGATCAGGGCCAGCAGTTGCTTGCTGTCCAGGCCGCCCTGGCTGACCGTGACGGGCGCGGCCAGGCCGATCCGGCCCGGATCGTGCGTGAACCCGTCGATGGTGGACCAGCAGGTCAGCGCGATCGTGATCATCGCCATCGGGATGGCCAGGCCGAATACGGTGAGCGCCGCGGACAGCCGCCGGGTCAGCGAGTCCCTGGCCCCGAGGACCAGCGCGGCGGGCAGGTGGAGGAGCAGGCTGAGCCGGGCGATCAGCGACAGGTGCCCGCGGGGCGGGCTCGGCTGGACGGCCGCCACCGGCGACACCCGGCCCGCCCACCAGGCCGGGACGACGGTGGCGATGGCGACGGTGAGCACGGTGCCCACCCCGATCAGCGCGATCCAGGCCCCGGAGAGTGGCGTCAGGCCCACCGGCGTGCCGTCCGGCGGCCGGACGAACTGGGGCAGGGTCATCACCCGGGCAGCGATCAGCCCGAGGCCGGCCCCGGCCGCTCCGAGCAGGGTCTGCTGGGCCAGCAGCATCCGGACCACCTGCCCGGGCGTGAAGCCCAGCGCCTTGAGCATGGCGATGTCCTGGCGCTGGACCAGGACGCGGCCGGCGGTGACGTTGGCGATGGCGCACGGGGCGGCGATCAGCGCGATGATCCCGAACAGGGCGAGCAGCAGCCCGAGCAGCCGGTCGTTGCTGGCCATCGAGTCCTTCACCTGCTGCCAGGTGGAGTAGCGCTCGACCGCCGAGTACTCGCCCGTGCCGTTGTACAGGGTCCAGATGGTCTGCACGACCTGGCCGGTGGCGACGGCCGAGTTGTCGCGCAGGCGCAGGCCGACGACCTCCTGGGTCTCGCTCGGGTTCGGCTCTACCTTCGTCAGCAGCCCGTGCTGCACCCAGATCAGGCCGGGCGTCCACTGCGGGTAGAAGCCCTGGTCGGCGGTGTCCGCGATGCCGACCACTCGCATCGAGGGCCCCTGGATGCCGTCGATGCCGTCGACCCTGATCCGCATCCCCACTCCGACGTGGACGGCCTGGGCGAACGAGGCTTCGAGGACCACGCCGTCCGGCTCAGCCGAGCGCAGCCAGGTCCCGGCCACCATCAGCGGCGCGGACATCTTGGGCAACTCGGGCGTCATGGCCCGCAGCTCGACCGGCGACCGCACCGCGCCCTGCTCCAGGGTCGCGGACGCGGCCTGGTACGGCTGGCCAGTCGTGGCGATGCCCGCCACGTAGCGCAGCTCTTTGGTGTTGGTGCCGTTCTGGAAGTAGATCAGCACGTCCGCGCCGCGGGTCCGGTCGAACAGTTGCTGCCAGGGGTTGACCGCGCCCTGCAGGAGCATGGTGGCGAGGAACAGCGCGGTCACCACCCCGGCGACCACGGCGATGGTGACCAGGGCCTGGCCCCGCCGGGCGCGCAAATCCGCGCGCGCCCACCGGAGCGTGCCTCGCATAGATCAGCCTCTCAGCTCCAGGACGTCGCGGACGCCGTTGACCGAGCGCGGGATCGGCACGATCCGAGCGTCGTCGGCCACCATCCCGTCGAACAGGTTGACCACCCGGTCGGCCAGGCTCGCGACCCGGGCGTCGTGGGTAACCATCAGGATCGCCTGGCCCCCGGCGTGCGCCCGCCGCAGCAGCCGGAGCACGTCGCGGGTGTTGGAGCTGTCCAGGTTGCCGGTCGGCTCGTCGGCCATCAGCACGCTCGGCTCGTTGGCCAGCGCCCGGGCCAGCGCGACGCGCTGCTGCTCCCCGCCGGACAGCCGGGCCGGGGCGGCGCCCGCCTTGCCGGCCATGCCCAGCTCGGTCAGCAGCTCCTCACGGCGCTTCCTGGCCTGGCGCGGGGTCGCGCCGGCCAGCAGTGCGGGGAGCTCGACGTTGTCGGCCACCGTCATGTTGGACAGCAGGTTGAAGAACTGGAACACGAAGCCGATGTGCCGGCGCCGCAAGATCGCCCAGGCGGCCGTCGAGAGCCCGTCCACACGCTGCCCCCGCAGCCAGATCTCGCCGCTCGTGGCGGGCTCGAGCCCGCCCAGGACGTGCAGCAGGGTGGACTTGCCCGAGCCCGACGGTCCCATGATGGCCACGAACTCGCCGATGGCGACGTCGATGTCCACGCCTCGGACGGCCTCCACCGTGACCCCGTCGGCACGGTAGACCTTCACCAGCTTCGACGTGCGCAGCAGGGCCGACGTCTCGTCGGCTGGCTTGGGCAAGCCTTTCGGCGCGTGTTCTCTCACACAAGTTCCTCCTGGCATCTCTCCAGCCAGTCGAGGTCGGCCTGCAGGTGCAGGATCGCACCCTCGATCAGGAGCCGGGCCGGGACGTCCGCCGGGTCGGTTTCCGCCTGCAGCTCGCTCAGGTTACGCATTATGCCCAGATAATGCCTGCGCTGGGAGTTCATGAGCTCCATCCGGTCGGCGAGTCCCGCCATCGGAGCCAGGATGAGCTTGATGAAAAACTCGTCGCGGACGCGCGGGCCGTCGCTGGGCTCCCCCACCCAGGCGCGCAGCGCGTCCCGGCCGACCGGGGTGAGCTCGTAGACGCGCTTGTTCGGCCGCGTGGTCTGCTCCACGTCCTCGCTGCGCACCAGCCCGTCCTGCTCGAGGCGCTTCAGCGTGACGTAGATCTGCCCGATGTTGGGCGATGGATAGGCTTCCCCGAAGATCTGTTCCAGCGCGAGCTTGAGCTCGTAGCCGTGCGCTGGTTCCTTGGCGAGCAGGGCCAGCAAGGGCTGCCGCACGTTCCCGTCACCTCCCTGGGCCCCCCGGACCCTGTAGATCAGGTTATCGCCGTGCATTACCCGCTGATAAGGCCCAGCGATACGGATAATTCACCCCACCGGGGGTAACACCGCAGGTGACTACGGCTTCCGATGGCCCTGTGACACGCCTCGCCTTTGGGTGCCGCGAAACATGTCTGACTCGTTATGTGACGCTGTTGACATATACCTAACGGCCGTGCATAACATGCATGTACGAATTCTACCTGAGCCGTGAGGATGTGGGCGGAGGCCGGCATGAGGCGTGCGATGCCTGGTATCGCGGTCCTTACTGCGGGCCTCATGCTCATGACCGGGCTCGCGGGCTGCACCGCCAGTGGCGCGGCGCCGGCCGGGCAGGCCACGGCCGGGGACGGCATCGGCCCGATCACCTTCGCCATCGGCAAGGACAACTCCGGCTGGCTACCGGGCGTGATCAACGGCTGGAACCAGAGTCATCCCGACCAGAAGGTCACCCTGCTGCTGCTGCCGGAGGCGGCCAACGACCAGCTGGCCCAGCTGGTCGCGAACCTCCAGGCCAAGAGCGACCTGTACGACGTCATCGACATGGATGTCATCTGGACCGCCGAGTTCGCCTCGAACGGCTGGATCATCCCGCTACCGCAGAGCCAGTTCCCGCTCGGCGACTTCCTCAAGCCGGCCGTCGACACCGCCATGTACCAGGGCCGGCTCTACGCGGTGCCCGACTACAGCAACGCGGACCTGCTGTACTACCGCAAGGACATCCTGGCCAAGGCGGGTAAGCAGCCCCCCAAGACCTGGGCTCAGCTGCAGCAGCTCGCCATGACCGTGGCGCCTAAGTACGGGCTCTCCGGGTACGCCGGGACGTTCGCCCCGTACGAGGGGCTTACCGTCAACTTCGCGTCGGTGGTGCAGTCGGCGGGGGGATCGATCCTCTCCCCCGAGGGCACCCGGGTCACCGTGAACTCGGCCCCGGCGCTGCAAGGGCTCGAGTTCCTCGTGCACGGGTTCCAGCAGGGCTGGATCCCGCAGGTCACGCTGACCTACGAAGAGGAGTCGGCCCAGGACGCGTTCGCGGCCGGCAAGTTCCTGTTCCTGGACAACTGGCCGGACGTCTACGCCGCCCTGTCCGCCAAGGGCGCGCGGAACCGGGTGTACGGGAAGTTCGGGGTCACGGCGCTGCCGGGACCCGACGGCGCGGGCTCCAGCGCGCTGGGCGGGGCCAACCTCGCGATCAGCTCGTATTCCCAGCACCAGCGGACGGCGCTTGACTTCATCAAGTACATGACGGATCTGCCGAACGAACGGCAGATGCTGGAGCAGGGGTCGTTCCCCCCCGTCTGGACCCGGCTCTACACGGACCAGAGCCTGATCCGCGGCCATCCCTACCTGCCCGTGCTCGAGCAGGCCATCAACTCGGCCAAGCCGCGCCCCGCCATCACCAACTACGACCAGGCCAGCCTGGCCATCTCGAGCGCGGTGTACCAGGCCCTGACCCAGAAGAAGGAACCCCAGCAGGCCCTGACGGAAATGGCCGGGCAACTGACCCAGATCATCCGCGACGGATAAAGCCTCGCAGGGCTGACCGCCACGGGGGCCGGCCAGCCCTGCACCCCTCGACGACAGCGACGCCGGCGCGCCGCCACCCGTCTGAACGCACATGCCGTTACATAGAGTCACGAAGTAACTACCTTCAGTGGAGGAAGCATGGGATCGCGTAGATATCCCGGAAGACGCTCCTGGCAGCTAACCGCCGTCGTCGGCGTAGCCGGGGCGCTCGCCCTGGCCGGCTGCGGCGGGAGCAGCGGGAGCAGCGGCAGCTCGAGCAGCACCGCCGGTGGCGGCGCCACCCAGTCGGCCACCGGGTCGGCCACCTCGGGCAGCATCGTCTGGTCGGCCAGCCCGCTCACCGGCACCGGCGCCAACGACGCCCGGACGGTCCTGATCAACGCGTTCGAGAAGCAGTACCCGGGCATCAAGGTGACGCTGGTGTCCGCGCCGACCGACACCGACACCAACCGGGCCACCCTGGCCACCGAGATCTCCGGCGGCTCGTCCACTCCGGACGTGTTCATGGGCGACGTGATCTGGCCGGCCCAGTTCGGCGCGCACCAGCTGGCCGTGCCGCTGTCCAAGTACCTGCCGTCGAGCTACTTCAGCAAGTTCGCCCCCGGCCTGGTCCAGGGCGCGACCTACAAGGGCCAGGTCTACGGCTCGCCGCTGTTCGAGGACCAGGGGTTCCTGTACTACCGCAAGGACCTGCTGGCCAAGGACCACATGTCCGTGCCGCAGACCTGGGAGCAGCTCGAGAGCGACTCCGTCAAGCTGGTCAAGGACGGCCTGGTCAAGTACGGGTTCGTCTGGGAAGGTGACTCCTACGAGGGCCTGACCTGCAACTTCATGGAGTACCTGACCGACGCGGGCGGCGCGCCGACCAACAGTTCCTACACCCAGGCCACGCTGAACTCCGCGGCTGCCACCAAGGCCGTCACGTTCATGCGCAGCCTGATCACGTCCGGTGCCAGCCCGGCTGCGGTGACGACGTTCCAGGAGCCGCAGGCGATGAACACCTTCGGCGGGGGCAGTGCCGCGTTCCTGCGCAACTGGGACTACGCCTACAGCGCCGCCACGACTCCGTCCAGCGGCGGCAAGCTCACGCCCAGCCAGGTCGGCGTGGCGCCGCTGCCCACCTTCGCGGGTCAGTCGTACCCCGGCTACTCCAACATCGGCGGGTGGAACATGTACATCAACCCGCACAGCAAGAACATCAACGCGGACCTGACCTTCATCAAGTGGCTGTCCACCCCCGCGGCCCAGGACATCCTGTCCAAGCGGTACGGGTTCATCTCCACCGTCACGGCCGTGCGCTCCGACCCCACGGTCATCGGCTCGAACCCGGTGTTCGCCGTCGTGCCCAAGACCAAGCTGGCCCCGCGGCCCGCGGGCACGCCCGACTACCCGGCGCTGTCCACCGCGATCTACCAGAACGTGAACGGGGCCCTGGCCGGGTCGGCCTCGCCGTCCGCGGCGACGTCGGCCATGCAGTCGGCCGCGAGCAGCGCGCTCAGCAGCAGCAGTTCCGGCGGGCTGTAACCAGACCGCCTGACGCCTAGGGCTGGGACGCGACGGCGGTGCCGCCGTCGCGTCCCGTCCCCTAGGCGGCCGACCTGTTTTGCGAGATCGTTAAAGCAGATCACCAGGGATCAACGGGGCCGGTCAGGTGATCACGGAAAAGGAGTGTGATTAATGGCCACCATCTCAAGTACCGCCGAGCCGGACCTCGTGTCCACGCCGCTGGTCGGCCGCCCCGACGTCAACAGGAAGCGGCTGGCCCGGATGGGCTGGGGTTTCTCGGCGCCCGCCTTGATCGTCATCGCCGCGGTCACGATCTTCCCGATCGTGTACTCGGTCGTCATGAGCTTCAACCACGTGACGGTGACCGGCAACGGTTTCAGCCTCGACGGCTTCACCGTCAGCAACTACAACCTCCTGATTCACGCGGCGCTATGGCGTGACGCGTTGTTCTTCACCGTCTACTACACCTTGGTGACCGTGGCGTTCGAACTGTTCCTCGGCACCTGCATCGCGCTCGTGCTCGAGCGCCTGGTGGCCGGGCGCGGCTGGATGATGGCGCTGCTGCTCATCCCGTGGTCGATGATCACCGTCATCAACGCCGAGCTGTGGAACTACATCTACAACGGCACCTACGGCATCGCCGACTACATCCTGGGCGGCCTCGGCCTGGGCCACCCGGTCATCCTCGGCACCCCGACGCCGGCCATCATCGGCGTGATGATCGCCGACATCTGGAAGACCACTCCGTTCGTCGCGATCATCGTGCTGGCCGGCCTGGTCATGCTGCCGGGGGACGTCTACGAGGCGGCCGAGGTGGACGGCGCATCCGGCTGGACCACGTTCTGGACCATCACCCTGCCGTTGCTGCGGCCCACGATCGCGCTCGCGGTCATGTTCCGCGTGCTGCAGGCATTCGGCCTGTTCGACCTGCCCTACGTCATGACCGGCGGCGGTCCCGGCACGGCCACCCAGTCGCTGGCCATCCTGGCCTACAACGCGTTGTTCAAGAACCTCTCGTTCGGTCCCGGCGCCGCCGTGGCGTCGAGCACCGCGCTGCTGGTGCTCCTCGGCTGCCTGGCCACGCTGCGGGTGTTCCGGGCCCAGGTCGGGCAGGAAGGCAACTGACATGCGCAATCGCAAGCGGACCGGCTGGCACAAGTACATCAACGGTGTCACCATCTCCACCACGGTCACCGTGCTCTTCATCCTCATACCGCTGTACTGGCTGATCGCCTCCAGCTTCAAGAACCCCAACGCGGTCGGGGACAGCCCGCCCTCGCTGGGCCCGACCCCGTTCAGCGGGTCGAACTACCACAACGCTTTCGTCAATTACGACTTCGGCATCTACTTCAGGAACTCGCTGATCGTCACGATCATCGCCACCGCGCTGGTGCTCGTCCTGGGTACCCTGGCCGGGTACGCGCTCGGGCGGCTGCCCATGCGGGGCAAGTTCCCCCTCATGGTCACGCTGCTGATGATCTCGGTCTTCCCCGCGGTGGCCGTGCTCGCGCCGCTGTACCTGCTGGAGCGCAACCTCGGCTGGCTGAACAGCTACCAGGGGCTGATCATCCCGTACACCGCGTTCAACCTGCCGTTCGCCATCTGGATCCTGCGCAACTACATGCTCGGCATCCCCAAGGAGATGGAGGAGACCGCCCGGATCGACGGCGCCGGGCCGCTGCGGACGGTCTGGACGATCATCTTGCCGATGGCCCTGCCGGGCGTGTTCACGGCCGGCATCTTCTGCTTCACCGCCTGCTGGACCGAGTTCTTGATGGCGCTCACCTTCGACAGCGCCAACAACTACCGGACCATCCCGGTGGGCATCGCCGAGTTCGGCGGGAACTTCCAGGTTCCCTACGGGACCATCTTCGCCGCCAGCGTGGCGGCGGTGGTGCCCATCGGCCTGCTGGTGTTCATCTTCCGCAAGTTCGTCATCTCGGGCCTGACCTCAGGCGCAGTGAAGGGTTAGGGAGTCATCGTGTCCGATGTGAAACTCGAGAAGGTCAACAAGGTCTACGAGAACGGCTTCCACGCCGTCCACGACCTGAGCCTGGACGTCGCCGACGGCGAGTTCATGGTCCTGGTCGGCCCGTCGGGGTGCGGCAAGACCACCGCGCTGCGGATGGTGGCCGGGCTGGAGGACATCACCACCGGGATCCTGCGGATCGGCGGGAAGGAGGTGAACGACGAGTCGCCGAAGGAGCGGGACATCGCGATGGTGTTCCAGAACTACGCGCTGTACCCGCACATGACGGTGGCGCAGAACATCGGGTTCGCGCTGAAGCTGCGCAAGCTGCCCAAGGCCGAGCTGGACGCGAAGGTGAAGGAGGCGGCCGACATCCTGGGCCTGACCGACTGGCTGGACCGCAAGCCGGGCCAGCTGTCCGGCGGCCAGCGGCAGCGGGTGGCGATGGGCCGCGCCATCGTGCGCCAGCCGTCGGTGTTCCTGATGGACGAGCCGCTGTCCAACCTGGACGCCAAGCTGCGGGTGCAGATGCGGGCCGAGGTGGCGCGCATCCAGCGGCACCTCGGGGTCTCCACCATCTACGTCACCCACGACCAGATCGAGGCCATGACCATGGGCGACCGGGTCACGGTGATGCGGGAGGGCAGGCTGCAGCAGGTCGACACCCCGCAGAACCTGTACGACAACCCGGACAACATCTTCGTGGCCGCGTTCATCGGCTCGCCCGCCCAGAACCTGTACGACGCCATCGTCGGCGAGGGCGCCCGGTCGATCAAGCTCGGCTCCCAGGAGGTCGACCTGCCCGAAGCGGTCGTGCTGAAGCGCCCGGGGCTGCGGGCCTACGCCGGCAAGGACATCGTGGTCGGGATGCGCCCCGAGCACCTGCGGGCGGAAAGCACGCAAGGCACCGGCCCGAAGATCACCGGCGACGTGGACCTGGTCGAGTCGCTCGGCTCCGAACTGGTGGTCCACTTCACCATCGACGCGCACCGGGTCATCGCCGAGGGCGCCGTGGACAAGGACGAGGCGGCCGCGCTGCAGTCCGGCGAGGGCGTGGCCCGGGTCGAGGCCAAGACCGCGGTCAAGCCCGGCGACCGGATGACGTTCTCGGTCGACATCGAAGACATGCAGTTCTTCGACCCGAAAACCGGACTGGCCGTCCGGGGATAGGAGAACGTGAGCCACTCGATGCCTTCGCCGCAGGCGGCCCCGCCGTGGTGGCACGGCGCCGTCATCTACCAGCTGTACGTGCGGTCCTGGCGGGACAGCGACGGTGACGGCTACGGCGACCTGCGCGGCATCATCGAGCGGCTCGATCACCTGGGCACGCTGGCCGGCCTGGACGAGCTGATCGCCCAGGCCGGCCAGCGCGGTAGACGGCGAGCGGATGATCGACCTCGCCGACCGGGGAATACTCATCCTGGACAGCGAGAGCGAGTATGACCTGACCACCCCGAACGGCAAGAAGTCGTTCCGCGACGCCATCAACGCCGCCGCTTACTACTCTGACCGCCTGTCGACCAGGGTCCGCCGCGGAATGCGGCGGAGGGCTACAGCGGGTACCCCTCTGGGAGACAGCCGGCGATTCGGGTTTGAAGCCGACCGCGTGACCGTGAAAGAAGACGAAGCCGAGATCCTCCGCGAGCTGACGAGCCGCCTCTTGGCCGGAGAGGCACTGCTGACGCTGGTCAACGAACTCGACGAGCGCGGCATCCGCAGCATTCGCGACAAGCCCATCAAGATCGACTCGCTCCAGGAACTCGTCCCGCGCCCGATCAACTGCGGGCGGATCACTCACACCGACTCGAAGACAGGCGTGCAAGCCGTCGTGGGACACCTGCCGGGCGAGCCGATTATCCGTGAGGAGGATTTCGACCGCCTTTGCGCGCTCTTCGCTTCGCGCCGACGCGGGCGGCCGAACTCGCCCAAGTACCTCTGTAACCCCGGCGTCGGGGGACGCGGCAAGACCGAGATAGACCCGGTCCGGTGGCGCAGCAGCCGTTGAAGGCGAACCGCGAGCAGTGGAAGCGGCGATGGGACGCCGCCGAGCACAAGGAGAGGCGAGACCTGTTCAAGATGGCGCTGCGCGGTAAGCACATGGTGGTCGCCCCCGCTGAGCGCGGCAGGGGAAGCGCCGACCGAGCCGAGATCCTCCGCCGGGTCAGGATCAGCTAATGGCCGCACCGACCTGGCTGAACGATGCGGTCCTGTACCAGATCTATCCGCAGAGCTTCGCGGACTCTGACGGTGACGGGATCGGCGACCTGCGCGGCATCGCGGAGCACCTGGACTACCTGGCCTGGCTCGGGGTCACGGCGGTGTGGCTCAACCCCTGCTTTGTCTCCCCGATGCGCGACGCCGGTTACGACGTCGCCGACTACCTCACGATCGCTCCGCGCTACGGAGACAACCATTACCTGGCCGAGCTGGCCGGTCAGGCCCGCGCACGCGGTATCAGGCTCCTGCTTGACCTGGTGCCGGGACACACCTCCGACACCCACCCGTGGTTCGTGGCGTCCGCGCACGACGAGGGCGATCACCGCTACATCTGGGCCGACCCAGGCCCTGACGGCCGACTGCCGGAGAGGTTCGTCCGCTCTCCCGGCAGCCGGCCGGGTGGTTACCTGCCGAACTTCTTCGACTTTCAGCCCGCGCTGAACTTCGGTTACGCCCGCCAGAAGGCGGGCGAACCCTGGCGGCAGGACCTGGCGGCCGACGGCCCGCAGGCCAACCGCGCGGCGTTGCGCACGATCATTGACCACTGGCTACGGCTGGGGGTGTCCGGGTTCCGGGTCGACATGGCCTCCTCGCTGGTGAAAGACGACCCGGGCTACACCGAAACGGCCCGGCTGTGGCGGGAGGCGCGCGCCTGGCTCGACCGCGCGCATCCCGACGCGGTCCTGCTGTCCGAGTGGGGCGACCCGGCAGTTGCCGTGCCCGCGGGGTTCCACGCCGACTTCTTCCTCCACTTCGGCGGCCCGACCAACGGCCGGCCGCTGCGCTCGCTGTGGAGCAACGGCACCTCGACCGAACGCCCGGAATGGGCCACGGAGCCGCCGTGCTACTTCGACGCCGGCGGCCGGGGTAACGCCGGCACGTTCCTGGCCGCGTACCATGACGCGCTCGCCGCGATCGGCGAGCCTGGCCACATCGCGCTGCCCACCGCCAACCACGACTTCGCCCGGCTGTGTGCCGGGCCGCGCACCCCCGAGCAGTTGCCGCCCGCGTTCGCGTTCCTGCTCACCTTCCCGACCCTGCCGGCCATCTACTACGGCGACGAGATCGGCATGCGCCACCTTCCCGGTCTTCCGGACACTGAGGGCAGCGTCATGCGCTCCGGCTACAACCGGGCCGGGGCACGCACCCCTATGCAATGGGACTCAAGCCGTAACGCCGGATTCTCCGCCGCCCCGGCCACGAGCCTCTACCTGCCGGTCGATCCCGATCCGCGACGCCCCACCGTCGCCGGGCAGCGCGCCGACCAGGACTCGCTCCTGCACCTCGTCAGGGACCTGATCGCGCTGCGGCGCTCTCACCCCGAACTCGGGCCGGGTGGCAGCCTGGAGATCCTGTCCGACGCATATCCCCTCGCCTACCTGCGCAGTGGCCGGTTCCTGGTGATCATCAACCCCAGCGACCGCGCTCACGTCCTGCCGCACGACCGCCCCGAGATGGCCGCCGCGACGGCGGTAATGCACACGGGCGTCAATCTGGGTCAGGCAACGATCACCGCGGGTCCGTTCTCCTTCGGGATCTTCCATCTTTGACTACTCCCAGCTTGGAAGGATGGAGACTCCAGGTGTCGCGAGCCGATCTTCTTGTTTCACGGCCGACCGCACTCGGAGTGACCCGGAATGTCTTACGCCAGCTCCGCGGGCATCGCCCCGGGCTGCTCCGGGCTGCCGAGACCTGGGTCCCCGACGCCGAACGGCTGGCCGCCTACTACGGCAACCACGACGAGCTGCAGCTCGGCTTCAACTTCCCGTTCGCCTTCGCCGACTTCGATCCGACCCAGCTGGCCCGGATCGTCGAGGAGACGACGGCCGCGACGGTGGCCGGCCAGCGGGACGATCCGGATTCCGTGCTCTCGCTCTGCCGGAACCTGCTGGTACTGCGCCAGGCCGAGCACGGCGGGCGCCTCGCGGAGTTCGAGAACCTGGCGGTGGAGGGCGGCCGGTGGGTGTACCGGGCCGGTCCCCTGGTGGTGACAGCCCGTCGGCTGCTTTCCCCATCCGCGTCATGGCCTTGCGTTATTTCCGTTCTCTGACTGGATCGTAGATCGTCGTTGCCGCTAGCGGTCGGCTATGGTCGACTGGTATAGACTGCTTGCGTGCGGACGGGTGTTGACGTTCGCGGTTCGGTAACGGCCGGCAACGGGAAGGAACTAAGCGTGAACCATCACGACGCTGGGTCGGCCGAACTTGACCCCCAAGCCCTATCGTCGGAGGTCCCGCCCGGCTCGGCGGAGCGGGGCGGCCCGGAGTGGCGGCAGCTGTCCTTCCGGGCCAGCGGCCTGACCATCGAACTCGAGATCACCGGCAGCGGAGACTACCGGCGGCTGACCGGCCAGCTGATCCCCCGGCAGTCAGCCGGGGTGGACATCAGGCACGGCCATGGCGTCATCACCGTGGAGACTGACTCGCTCGGCCGGTTCAGCGCCGAGGAAGTCCCGTTCGGCCAGGTCAGCCTGCGCTGCCGCCTCGGCAGCGACCAGGCCCCCATCGTCACCGGCTGGATCAGCCTTTAAGAGCCCCGGCTTCGGTGGCGTGACTTCCCCGGCTTCGCCGCGCCCGGGCGCGCCGTCACGACGCGATGAAACCCCGGTTCCAGCGCGTTTAGCGCACTGGAAGTCCAGTTTCATGGCGTCCGGAACGCGGATTAGCGCGGTGCTGCCGGTGGTGGCGGGGTTGGTTAGTCGTGGGCTACGTCGGGGTTGGCGGCGTCAGGGCTGGCCAGGCGGCTGAACAGGCGTCCAGCTTGATCGAGGCGGAGCTGGGCGAACCGGGCCTCGGCCTCGACCAGGGGGACGTCGGGTGCGGCGGCGGTGGTGATACCGCCGACGGCCGATATGCGGCGCCCCTCGACTTTGACCACGCGGCCCCAGACCCGGAGCGGGACATCGAGCGGCACCGGCCGCCGGTACCGGACCGATAGGTCCGTAGTCACGCCGGGGTGGCCGGACGCCGCGGCGGCGTGGCCGAGCAACTGGTCGATCAGCATCGCGCTCACGCCGCCGTGACCGTACATGGGCGGCCCCTCGTAGATCTGGCCGAGCGTGCACCAGCCCTCGGCGCCGTCCGCGCCGATCTCGATCCGCAGCGGCGGCGCGATCACGTTGCCCGGGCCGATGACCGGATTGAACATCCGGACCCCGCCCATCAGGTCGTCCACCGAGGCCGGCTCGGTCGCGCCGCGGAGGCGCTCGCGCAGGGCCGGGGTTATCTCCCGCAGCCGCCGCGCGCCGTCCCGGAGCGCGTCGGTCCCGGCCTCGGTGCGAGTGAGCAGGTCAGCCAGCGTCCGCAGCTCGGCCCCCAGTTCGGCCACGGCGGCGCGGCGCTCGTGCACTTCCGCGGGCACCTCGGCAGGCGGATGGCCGAAATGACCGGCCCCCGACGGCCGGAGGCCGGAGGGGGTTTCCCGCTGGCGTTCGTCTCCCACTAACGCACCTCCTATGACACGCGAACACACCAGTATTCATGATCCCGCGCGAGGAGTGGCGGCCGCCCATGGTGCCGGACGATTGGCTTACCGTCCTGTGACCACTGGTGCGGATCACCCGAAATGTCATACCTCGCTGGTGTTCGCCGGGTAGCCTCCCGCCTGACGGTGAGAGCCCGGGCGGGAAGAAAGGGAGTGGTCAGGTCGCGCGGCTGGCGGAAGGTCGGGAGCACGATCGGATACGCGGTGAGCTGCGCGCTCGCCGCTGTCGTGCTGGTGGTAGCGGGTTACGCCCACTACGTGGAGCGCCAGGTCGGCGGCTTGGCCAGCTCCAACGTGGACACCGGCGGCCCGCAGACCGGCGCGATGAACATCTTGCTGATGGGCCTGGAAAGCCGGACCGACTACGACGGCAACATCTTGCCCGCCAAGCTCCTCGCCGCGATGCACGCCGGCAGTGTGCAGGGTGTCGAGTTCGACGGCGTCGGCGGCCAGGACACGAACACCCTGATCCTGATCCATATCTTCGCGGGCGGCCAGAAGGCGGTCGGTTTCTCGATCCCGCGCGATGACCTGGTCACCTTCCCCCAGCCGTACGACGGCGAGTCCGAGGGAAAGATCGACCAGGCATACGGCCTGGCCTGGGCCCAGAGCCTGAACCAGACCGCCAGCTCGTCCATGAGCAAGGATCGGCGCTACTTCCTGGCCAACGAGGCAGGGCAGGCGGCCGCGATCGCCACGGTCTCCGCGGTCACCGGCGAGCACATCGACCATTTCGCCGAGGTGAACCTGGCCGGGTTCTACGCCCTGGCTCAGGCCTTCCACGGGATCGAGGCGTGCGTGAAGCCGTGGGACGGCGGCCGGAACCTCCACGACACCAACTCCGGCTTCAACCAGCCCCACGGGGGCTACCTCCACCTGGACGCCGCGCAGGCCCTGGCGTTCGTCCGGGAGCGGGACAACCTGCCCAACGGGGATCTGGACCGCACCCACCGCCAGCAGGCGGTCATCGACTACGTCATCTGGGACCTCGCCCACGAGGGCGCGCTGACCGACCTCGGCCAGCTCACCAGCCTGCTCGACGTGGCCACGCGTTACATGATCGCCTCGGGCGGCTGGAACCTGCTCGAGTTCGCCAGCGAGATGCACGCCCTGACCGGGAAGAATCTGTCCCTCAGCACGCTGCCCATCGTGACCACGCAGAACGATGTCCCGGTCAACGGGGTACCGCAGGACGTCGATATCGTCAACCTGCCTTACGTCAGGAACCTCGTCCAGACCGCGTTCAGCCAGCCCGCCGCGGGCACGCCGGCCGCCAAGAAAAAGCCGGCCAGTACCAGCCCGATCCCGCCGCCCGCCACGGTCACGGTCGACGTGTACAACGGGGGCACCACGAACCAGCTGGCCGCGGCGGTGTCGCAGGCGCTCGTCTCGGCTGGTTACAAGGCCGGCGCGGTCGGCACCCCGGCGGCGCAGACGCAGACCGTTCAGTCAGCCACCCAGGTGTTCTACGGCACCGGGGCGGCCGCCAACGCGAAGAAGATCGCGGGGTACTTCGGGACGACCGCCACGGCGGCCAGTTCGGTGGCGGCCGGGCACGTGGAGGTACTGCTCGGCACGACCTCCACCGCGGTGCCCACGGGCATCAGCGCTACCTCGTCCGCCTCGGCCGCGGCGCCTTCGGCCGGCGCGACCTCGGCGGTGAACAACGGCCAGGCCGGCGGGGCGGTGACCGTCAAGGCCAACGCCAAGTACGGCATTCCCTGCGTGTACTGATCCGCTGATTGCCGCTGCGAACGATATCCTGTTCTCAGGCAGCAGCACGCCTGCCCGCTTCCGAGCTGTTCGGCCCGCGCCAGAACGGCCACGAGGACAAGGGGCCAAGCCTCGCGTGTACCGGTTTGGCTCATGATCTGACGGGCGGGCTGGCGCGGGCGGCGCGCCGGAAGAAGCGATCATGACGCGGGACAAGGCCGCGAAGAAGGCAGCGCGTAACCGAGCGGCTGAAACGGGCGAGTCGTACACCAGGGCGCGGCGAGCGGTCGAGACCCAGCGGGAGACCGGGCCGGACCCGGCCGGCCAGATCGCCGCCGGACCGCAGGATGCTCTCCCCGAGGATCAGGCGCACTGGTGGCGGGCGTATCTGCTGGCCGAGAACGACCGCATCGATGAACTCCGCCAGCACGCGGAGGCGGGAGACGACCACGCCCGGCGCCAGCTCGCCACCTGGCTGTCTGACCGTCGCCGGATCGACGAGGCCATTACGGTGATCCGCCCGCTCGCCGACGCTGACGACGACATCGCGCAGCTCTGGCTGGCTCGCTGGCTGGCCGAGCGCGACGAGGCGGACGAGCTACGGCGGCGAGCCGGGGCGGGTGATCCTCACGCTCTGCATCACCTGGCCGGATGGCTGGCCGAACAGGGCGGCCTGGACGAACTGCGCGAGCTCCTGACCGATCACCCTGAACTGCTGGCATCGAGCTGGGAGCCCACCTACGGCCAGCATCAAATGGATGTGATGCGTCTCAGGGCGGATCTCGGAGACGAGAATGCCCGGCGAACCCTAACCCACTCTGCCCGCCGGCAGTTGCTAGGCGGTTACGTCGCTGCGGAGGAAGACCGTCATGGTGGCCGTGATCGCCGCGACTAGGTAGACGGCGCTGAGGATCAGCCCGTGCCCGTAGCTCACTCCTTCGGCCCCGCCAGAGGCGACGGCGATGAACCAGGCGAAGCCGATGATGACCGCGAACACCGCCGACCGGACGAACTGCCCCAGAGCCATCCCGAGCACGCTGTAACCGACCACGGCAAGAGCGAGGTCGCCGAGTTCACGGAACAAGTCGCCCAGCCCTGTGCCAGTGAACCAGGCACGACCTCGAACGAGCTATCGGGTGAACTGGGAAGCTTAATCCTATTGTGAAAGAGTTACTTCGAAAGTACTCTTTCACGTATGACAGAAGAACTGGGGACGCTGGGGAATCCGGTCCAGCTGACCGATCCGAAGACGATGCGGGCGCTGGCTCATCCGGCCCGGATCGCGATCTGGACGCACCTGGGGCTGCGGGGCGCGGCGACGGCGACCGAGTGCGCGGAGATAGCGGGGCTCTCCCCCTCGGCCTGCAGCTACCACCTGCGCACGCTGGCGCGTTACGGCCTGGTCGAGGAAGATCCCGACAGCGCCGCCGACGGGCGGGAACGTCCGTGGCGGGCCCGCATGCTCGCGTTCCACATCACCGAGGGCCCGGACGTGCCGCCCGCCACCACGCTGGCCAGCCGTCTCCTGGTCGAGAACATGCGCGCCGCGGCCGAGGAGATCCGGGTTAGGTACGTGGCGCGCGCGTCCGAGTATCCGGCGGACTGGCAGGCCGCGGTCGGCGAACTGTTCAGCGTGGCGCACGTGACGCCGGAGGAACTGCAGCGGATGCGGGAGCAGGTGATCGAGGTCATGGCGCCCTACGTGCGGCTGGATCCCGGCGAACGGCCGGCCGGGGCGCGACCGGTCCGGGTCATGCTCGACATGTTCCCCTGGTTCGGCCCCGAGGAGGACGAGCGATGAAGGCTGGATGGCGCGCCCTGGGTTCGGGCCCGCTGGGCGTGCGGAACTTCCGGCTGCTGTGCGGCGGGCAGTTCGCCTCGACCATCGGCGACTACTGCTACGCGGTGGCGCTGCCCTGGCTGGTGCTCTCCGAGCACGGCGGCGTGATCCTGCTCGGCACCGTGCTGGCCTGCTACGGCGTGCCCCGTACGGTGCTGCTCCCGGTCGGCGGGGTGCTGGCCGACAAGCTGGGATCGCGCCCGCTGATGCTCCTGGCCGACGTCGCCCGGTGCGTGCTGGTGGCCGTGCTGGCGGTCCTGGCCGCCAGGCACGTCGCCTCGCTGGCCGCGCTGGGGCCGATCGCGGCGCTCATCGGGGCCGGGGAGGGGCTGTTCATCCCGGCTTCTGTGGCGATCATGCCGTCCCTGCTCGACGGCGAGCAACTGGCGGCCGGGAACGCGCTGTCCACCGCGACCCTCCAGGCTGGATCGCTGCTAGGACCGGCGCTCGGCGGGGGCCTGGTCGCGGCCACCCATACGTCGACGGCGGCATTCGGGCTGGACGCCGCGTCGTTCGGTATATCGGCCCTTAGCTTGCTGATGATCAGGGTGAAGGCTCCCGGCGGCGAGGCACCGGCGCAGCCTGAGGGCGCCGAAGCCCCGCCGGAGGGCGCGCTGGCGCTGCTGCGCCGGTCCCGGGCGCTGCAGGTCGTGCTGGTCGTGGTGATCGCGGCCAACCTGGCCAGCGGCGGAATGGGCGACGTGGCGCTGCCCGCGCTGGCGCACGCCAAGTTCGGCGCGGCCGGCTACGGCGCGCTGCTGGCCTGCCTGGCCGTCGGCGGGGTCGCCGGCACGCTCGCCGCGGCCCGGACGGGTGGCCTGCGCGCGCCGGTCGTCTTCGCCTCGGTCATTTTCCTGGTCGAGTCCGCCTGCCTCGCGCTCGTCCCCTACCTGGGCGGAGAAGCCGGGGCGGCCGCGTTCCTCTGCCTGGCCGGCGCCTGCAACGGGCTCGGCAACGTCACCTTCCTGACCGTGATGCAGCGCTGGGTCTCCCCCGGGGTGCTCGGGCGGGTGATGGGAATGGTGATGCTCTGCGCGTTCGGCAGCTTCCCGTTGTCGGTGGCGGTGTCGGGCGTGCTGGTCCGCCACCTCGGCCCGGTGCCGTTCTTCCCGGTGGCCGGGGCGCTGGTCGCGGTGGCCGTGCTGTTCGGGCTGACGCAGCGGGAATTCCGCGCGCTCGGCGCCACCGAGGACGCTCCTGCAGAGGACGTCGTTCAGGCAGCAGGTGGTTCTCAGGCAGCAGGTGGTTCTCAGGCAGCAGAGGGCTCACGCAAATAGGCGGCCCACTGGGGGTCGCCGTCGTGCTGCGCGCCCACCAGCCGCCAGTGGGCGCCACGTGGTACCGCGGGCGGTACCGCCAGCGTCCAGCCGAGTTCCTCGAGGAACCGATCCGCCTTGCGGTGGTTGCAGATGGTGCAGGACGCGACGCAGTTCTCCCAGGCGTGCTGGCCGCCCCGGCTGCGCGGGATCACGTGGTCGATGGTCTCGGCCTTGCGGCCGCAGTAGGCGCACTTGTAGTTGTCCCGGCGCATCAGTGCGGCGCGGGTCAGCGGCACCCGGTTGCGGTAGGGGACGCGAACGTAGCGGCTCAGCCGGATCACCGACGGCATCGTCAGGGCCACCGTGGCGGCGTGCAGGACGGCACCGGCCACGTCATCGTGCACTACCTCGGCTTTACCGCCGAGCACGAGGCACACGGCTCTGCGCAGGCCCACGGTGGTCAGCGGTTCATACGTCACGTTGAGCAGCAGCACTCGTCGCACCGCACCTCCCGCTGAAGTAGGCCGGCTATCTGAACCTCATGCTCCCAGTGTGTCGCCTGGTACGCTCATCCGCCACCTCATAAGAATACAAGTTGCCGGAGACCATAGAGTGCCTGCATGGGCACGGGGAGGAAGTCTTGACGGAGCTGCGGTATCCGGCGGCGCGCCGGCTCGATCTCACCGAGGACATCGGCGGTCATCAGGTCAGTGACCCCTACCGATGGATGGAAGACCAAGGTGCCGAACGGGATGGGTGGCTTGCCGAGCAGGCCAGCCTGTTCGCCTCGTACCGGGAGGAGTTGCCCGGCCGGGACCAGCTGGCCGCCCAGGTGCGCGAATTGCTGGGCACCGGGCACGTCGGAACGCCGGCCTGGCGGGGCGAGCGGCGGTTCTTCACCCGGCGCGACCCGGGCGCCGAGCACGGCGCGCTGTACACGCAGGTCGGCGACGGGCCGCCCGAGGTGCTGGTCGACCCGATCGCCATCGACCCGTCCGGGGTGACCACGCTGGACGCCTGGCAGCCGGACAAGGAGGGGCGGCTGCTGGCGTACCAGCTCTCCGAGGGCGGCGACGAGGAGTCGCTGCTGCGGGTTCTGGATGTCACCACCCGCGCGGTGGTGGACGGGCCGATCGACCGGTGCCGGTACTCCGGCGTGGCCTGGCTGCCCGGCGGCAAGGCCTTCTACTACACCCGCAAGCTGCCGCCGTCGGCGGTGCCCGCCGGGGAGAGCCAGTATCACCGGCGGGTCTACCTGCACCAGGTCGGCACCCCGGCGGACGAGGACACGCTGATCTTCGGCGCGGGCCTGGAGAAGACGAACTACTACGGCGCCTCGGTCAGCCGGGACGGGCGCTGGCTGTTCATCAGCGCCTCGCGGGGCACCGCGCCGCGCAACGACCTGTGGGTCGCCGACCTGTCCGAGTCCGACCCGGCCGCGCCCGACCTGCGGGTGGTCCAGGAGGGGGTGGACGCGCAGACCGGCATCCGGACGGGCCGGGACGGCCGGTTCTACGTGTTCACCGACCTCGGTGCCCCGCGGGGCCGGATCGCGGTGGCCGACCCCTCGGCTCCTGGTCCTGACTCCTGGCGTGACCTGATCGCGGAGGATCCCGAGGCGGTGCTGAGCGGGTACGCCATCCTGGACGGGGCCGAACTGGACCGCCCGGTGCTGCTGGCCGGGTGGACCCGGCACGCGCTCAGCGAGATCACCGTGCACGACCTGGCCACGGGCGAGCGGATCGGCGCGGTGCCGCTGCCCGGGCTCGGGACCGCGGGTGGCCTGGGCGAGCGGCCCGAGGGCGGGCATGAGGCCTGGTTCGCCTACACCGACTACACGACGCCGATGGTGGTGCTGCGGTTCGACGCGCGGGATTCCTCGGTGACCACCTGGGCCGCCGCGCCGGGCAGCGTGCGGGTCCCGGCGGTGACGGCCCGGCAGGTGACGTACCAGTCCAAGGACGGGACGTCGGTGCGGATGCTCGTCATCAGCTCCGGCGCCGCTCCGGAGGGCCCGCGTCCGGCCATCTTGTACGGGTACGGCGGGTTCGACATCTCCTTGACGCCGGCCTACTCGCCCAACATCTTGACCTGGGTGGCGGCGGGCGGCGTGTACGCGGTAGCCAACCTGCGCGGCGGCAACGAGGAAGGCGAGCAGTGGCACCGGGCCGGCATGCTGGAGGCGAAGCAGAACGTCTTCGACGACTTCCACGCCGCGGCCGAGGCGCTGATCGGGGACGGCTGGACGACGCCGGGGCAGCTGGCCATCTCCGGCGGGTCGAACGGCGGGCTGCTGGTGGGGGCGGCGCTGACGCAGCGGCCTGATCTTTACGCCGCCGTCATCTGCTCCGCGCCGCTGCTGGATATGGTGCGGTACGAGAGGTTCGGCCTTGGCCAGACGTGGAACGTCGAGTACGGCTCGGCCTCGGACCCCGAGCAGCTCGGCTGGCTGCTGGGGTACTCGCCGTACCACCACGTGGTGCCGGGGACGGCCTACCCGGCCGTGCTGTTCACCGTGTTCGCCAACGACACCCGGGTCGACCCGGTGCACGCCTACAAGATGTGCGCCGCGCTGCAGTACGCGGTGGCCGGCTCGGAGCGGCCGGTGCTGCTGCGGGCCGAGGGACAGGTGGGGCATGGGGCCCGGGCGGTGAGCCGGATGGCCGGGCTGGCCGGGGACACGCTGGCGTTCGCCGCGTACCACACCGGACTCACGCTCTGAAGAACGTTCCCGGGGTCTGCCCGGTCTCCCGGCGGAACGCGGCCACGAACGCGCTCGGGGTGTCGTAGCCGACCCGCCCCGCGACCCGGCTGACCGGGTCGCCGGCCGCGAGCATGGACAGCGCCGCCCGCAGCCGCAGCCGGGTCCGCCAGCGGCCGAACGGCAGGCCGGCTTCGGCCGCGAACGCGCGGGCCAGCGTCCGCTCGCTCGCGCCCACCTCGTGCCCCCACTCCCGCAGCGTGCGCCGGTCGGCCGGATCGTTTCGCAGCGCCTCGGCTACCCGCAGGGCGGTCTCGGATGTCGGTAGCTTGACGCCGATCGTGGTCACCGGCACTGGGGTCAGCAGGTCGGCCAGCAGGGTTTCCGCGTGCGTGCGGCGCTCGGGGTCCAGGTCAGGCTGGCCCAGGTAGCCGATGAGCTCGGCCAGCAGCGGGCTGGCTCGTACCGGGGTTGGCGTGTCGGTGTCGGTCCAGCTGACCGGGAAGAGCCCGGGCTTGATGTACAGCGAGCGCATGGTGGCGCGGCCGCCGTCGGAGGCGGTCTCGTGCCGCAGCCCGGCCGGGATCCACAGCGCCCTGGTGGTCGGCAGCACCCAGGTCGCGTCGGCGGTCAGCACCGTGAGCACGCCGCTCGCCGCCCAGGCCAGCTGGTGGTCCTCGTGCGTGTGCCAGTCGAAGCGGGTGCCAGCGGGCATCGGGAAATCCGCCACGAAGACGGCGGTCCCTGTGTCTTCGGGGCAGCCAGGAGTTTGTCCGGCTCGCGACACAACATGGCAGCTTACGCGCTACCCCTGTGCGGCCCGCGGACTTAGCGTCGGTCTCATGAACGAGAACCACGCCAAGCTGATGCCGAGCCCGGAGTGGGCCGCGCACATCCAGGACGAGGTACTGCCGCTGGCCACGGAGGGCGTCGAACTCGGCGCCGACCTGCTCGAGCTGGGGCCGGGGCCGGGCGCGGCCACCGACTGGCTGCGGCAGCGGGTCCGCCGGCTGGTCGCGGTCGAGCACGAGGAGGAGGCGGTGTCGAAGCTGACCGAGCGGTTCGCGGCTGCCAACGTCGACGTGCTCCACGGTGACGCGACCGCGCTCGGTTTCCCGGACGGATCCTTCGACACCGTGGCCACCTGCACGATGCTGCACCACGTGCCCACCCGGGCGGGGCAGGACCGGGTGCTGGCCGAGGCGTTCCGGGTGCTGCGCCCGGGCGGCGCCTTCCTCGGCTCGGACAGCCTGCCCAGCGACGGCCTGCACCACTTCCACGAGGGGGACACGTACAACCCGATCGAGCCGGCCGCGTTCCTCACCCGGCTCCAGGTCGCCGGCTTCGCCGAGATCACGCTGCGAGTCGGCCACAACCTGATCTTCACCGCCCGCAAGCCCTGATCGCCCGGGCCCCTCCGAGGAAGCTCATGAAATGGCTCGCATACAGCCAAAACTGGCCACGATCATGAAACCTAGCGGGCGCTTTTCCATGATCGCGAAAGATCTGCAGTCTGCCTGGACTGTAAAGCTTTCGCGATCATGAAGAGGCTGGCCCTTGCGTGCCGAAAGAGCTGCACGGGAGGGCTTACAGAGGCTGGTGTGATTGTGAACGCATTCGCAGGCGAGGATGCTGCATGATCACGGGCAGAAACGGTCGAATATCGACCGGAACTGCCCGTGATCATGAAACCGGGAGGCCCGGGCGGGGGCGGGGGTGTTGGGGTCTTGGCGGAAGCTGGTTCGTGGGGGCGGGGGCGCCGGTAGCCTCGCGGGTGGCAAAACCGTCGGACGTCTGAGGGAGTTCTGTGTTCCACGCCACCGGTCTGGTCATCGCCGACGTGCCGGACACGCTGACCGGTAACTGCGGCAGCGAGCCGGGGATCGCCTGCCGGCTCGCCTGGGATATCAGCCATAGCACCACCGCCACGCAGGTCGTCAAGGTCTACCTGGCGGGGCCGGTCAGCCAGGCCGGACGGATCGCGTTCGTGCTGGTGCTGGCGCTGCTCACGCGCTTCGTCATCCTGCGGCTGATCAGCAAGGTGACCGAACGGGCGGCCACGACCACGCTGGCGGTGTCGCACAAGGATGCCGAATCCGTACAGATGGCCGGCCTGGAGCGCCGCGAGCAGCGCGCCCGCGCGCTCGGCTCGATCCTGCGCAGCGCGGTGTCCGTCATCGTGTTCAGCATCGCCGCGCTCACCATCTTGTCCATCCTCGGCTTCAACCTGGCGCCGCTGCTGGCCAGCACGGCGGTGCTCGGCGTGGCCCTCGGGTTCGGCGCGCAGAACCTGGTCCGCGACTACCTGGCCGGGCTGCTCATGCTGGTCGAGGATCACTACGGGGTGGGCGACACGATCAACGCCGGGGTCGCCACCGGCACGGTGGAGGCGATGACGCTGCTCACCACCCGGCTGCGGGATGTCAACGGGGTGGTCTGGCACATCAGGAACGGCACGATCGAGAGCGTGGGCAACGAGTCGCAGGGCTGGTCCCGGGCCGTCATCGACTACCCGGTGCCCTACGAGGAGGACCTGTCCCGGATCCGGGCGCTGATGGAGCAGGCCGCGACCGGGCTTTACCACGAGGGCGGCTGGAAGGAGCTGATGCTGGAACAGCCCGAGGTGTGGGGCGCGCAGGGGCTGTCCGGTAAGGAGGTGACCATGCGCTTGGTGGCCAAGACCGCTCCGATGCGGCAGCTGGAGGTGGCCCGCGAGCTGCGCGCCCGGGTGAAGGCGGCGCTGGACGCGGCTGGCGTGCAGCCGGCCGGGCCGGACACCATCGTGATCTCGGCTCCCCCGGTGCCGGCGATCGATCCCCCCGCGAGCCAAAGGGGCGCGCCGGCGACTGGACTGAGGAGCGACGGAGGAGCGACGAGGGAAGGAGCCGGCTCCGAGCGCCCCGGAGGCGAGCGGGAGAGCAGAGTCGAGGAGGAGCCGGAAACCTCGACGCCTGACACGCCGTAAGCTTTCAGCCATGAGCCAGCCGGTCAACTTCTACGAGGCCGTGGGCGGGGAAGAGTTCTTCACCCGCCTGGTCCACCGGTTCTATGAGGGAGTGGCGGAGGATCCCGGGCTGCGGCCGGTCTACCCGGCCCAGGACCTCGGGCCCGCCGAGGAGCACCTGCGGCTGTTCCTCATGCAGTACTGGGGAGGACCGCGCACCTACGACGAGCTGCGCGGGCACCCCCGGCTCCGGATGCGGCACGTCCGGTTCGCCATCGGCGAGGCCGAGCGGGATGCCTGGCTGCACCACATGCGGGTCGCGCTGGACGAGGCCGACCTGGACCAGACGCTCGACGCCCAGCTCTGGGACTACCTGGTCATGGCCGCGCACAGCCTGGTCAACGTGGATCCTGCGCACGGGCGCTCAGACCTCGGGCTGAGGCCGGCCTGAGGTGGATCCGCTGCTGCGGCGGATCGACTGCGTGCAGATCCCGGTACCCGACCTCGACGCGGGCCTGCGGTTCTACCATGACGGGCTCGGGCTCGAGCTGAAGTGGCGGCACGCGACCCAGGCCGGGCTGCGGCTCGGCGACAGCGAGCTCGTGCTGCAGATAGAACGGCCCGAACCCGAGGTGGACTTCCTGGTCGACTCGGCCGAGGACGCCGTGCGCCGGGTGGAGTCGCTCGGCGGGACCGTGCTTTTCAGCCCGGAGGACATCCCGGTGGGTAGGGTGGCGAAGGTGGCCGACCCGTTCGGTAATCCGCTTGTGCTCCTTGACCTGTCCAAGGGCACCTTCCAGACCGGCCCCGACGGTACCGTCACCGGAGTCGGCTAGCCGGGTACGGCGCGCCGGCCGGTGACGTCGTAGAGGTGGTGCACCGGGTCGTGGATGAAGTAGCGGGCGAAGGTCTCCACGGTGAAGCGGGCGCCGTCGCCGCGGCGACCGGGCCGCAGCCACTGATCGCCGGTCACGCGCTCGAACCGCCCGGCGATGGCGAAGGCGGCCCGGCGCAGCGCCGCGGCGACTTCGGCCGGGTCCTGCTCGGCGTAGCGGTCGGCGACGGCGGTCTCGTCCTGATCCCAGTTCGGGTAGAGCGGGTCGTCCTGGGTGAGCATCAGCTCGAGCCGCTGGTCGTACAGCCGAAGCACATCGCGGACGTGGCAGCCGTACTCCAGCGGCGACCACTTGCCCGGTTCCGGGCGGGTCCGGGCGTCGCCTTCCAGCGCGGTCCGCCAGGCCGCGGCGTTGGCCATGATCATGCCGGGCACGGCCGTGACGTCGAAGCCCCGGGTGTCGAAGCCGCACTCGGGGCAGGGGCGCTCCAGCACCCAGGTCCAGTCCTTGCTATCCGGGGTGATCGTCATGCCTGGTCCGGCTAGCCGCGGCCGAGCTTGCGGTAGGTGACGCGGTGCGGGCGGGCGGCCTCGGCGCCGAGACGCTCGATCTTGTTCTTCTCGTAGGCCTCGAAGTTGCCCTCGTACCAGAACCAGCTCGCGCCACCCTCCCAGGCCAGGATGTGCGTGGCCACCCGGTCCAGGAACCACCGGTCGTGGCTGGTGATGACGGCACAGCCGGGGAACTCCAGCAGCGCGTTCTCCAGGCTCCCGAGAGTCTCGACGTCCAGGTCGTTGGTGGGCTCGTCCAGCAGCAGGAGGTTGCCGCCCTGCTTGAGGGTGAGCGCCAGGTTCATCCGGTTCCGCTCGCCGCCGGACATGACCGCGGCCGGCTTCTGCTGGTCCGAACCCTTGAACCCGAACGCGGCCACGTACGCGCGGCTCGGGATCTCGACGTTGCCGACCCGGATGAACGTCTCGCCGTCGGAGATGGCCTCCCACACGTTCTTCTTCGGGTCGATGCGTTCGCGGGTCTGGTCGACGTAGGAGATCGTGACCGTCTCGCCGATCCTGATCGTGCCCTCGTCCGGCTTCTCCTCGCCGACGATCATCTTGAAGAGGGTGGTCTTGCCCACGCCGTTCGGCCCGAGGACACCGACGATGCCGTTGCGGGGCAGGCTGAAGCTCAGGTTCTCGAACAGGCACCGATCGCCGAAGCCCTTGACCAGGTGGCCGACCTCGACGACCACGCTGCCCAGGCGCGGACCCGGCGGGATCTGGATCTCCTCGAAGTCGAGCTTGCGGTTCTTGTCCGCCTCGGCGGCCATCTCCTCGTACCGTTCCAGCCGGGCCCGGCTCTTGGTCTGGCGCGCACGCGCGCTGGACCGGACCCACTCAAGCTCGTCCTCAAGGCGCTTGCGTTTCTTCGCGTCCTTGGCTCCCTCGACCTTGAGGCGGGATGCCTTGGTCTCCAGGTAGGTGGAGTAGTTGCCCTCGTACGGATAGGCGTGGCCGCGGTCGAGCTCGAGGATCCACTGGGCCACGTCGTCGAGGAAGTACCGGTCGTGGGTGACCGCGACGACGGTGCCCGGGTACTTCTCCAGGTGCTGCTCCAGCCACTGCACGCTCTCGGCGTCCAGGTGGTTGGTGGGCTCGTCGAGCAGTAGCAGGTCAGGCTGGGACAGCAGGAGGCGGCACAGGGCCACCCTTCGGCGTTCGCCGCCGGACAGGCTCTTCACGTCGGCGTCGGGCGGCGGGCAGCGCAGGGCGTCCATGGCCTGCTCAAGCTGACTGTCCAGGTCCCAGGCGTCCTTGTGGTCCATCTGCTCCTGCAGGCGGCCCATCTCGTCGAGCAGCTCGTCGGAGTAGTCGGTCGCCATCTTCTCGGCGATCGCGTTGTAGTCGGCGATGAGCTTCTTGGTCTCGGCCACGCCGTCCTCGACGTTACCGAGAACGGTCTTGCTGTCGTCGAGCTCGGGCTCCTGGGCCAGCAGGCCCACGGTGAAGCCGGGCATCAGGCGAGCGTCGCCGTTGGACGGCTGCTCCACACCCGCCATCATCCTGAGCAAGGTCGACTTGCCCATGCCGTTCGGGCCCACGACGCCGATCTTCGCGCCGGGCAGGAACGCCAGCGTGACGTTGTCGAGGATGACCTTGTCGCCGTGCGCCTTGCGCACAGCGCGCATCTGATAGATGAACTCGGGCATAGAGTCAAGCCTACGGGCACGCGTCCGTTGCCTCGTCCTCTTTCGTGTCCGCTTTCGCCCTCGGCGCGACCTGGGCGTACACGTGCACCTGATCGCGGCCGGCGTCCTTGGCCTTGTACAGCGCCACGTCGGCCGCGGCGAGCAACTCGAACAGGTCCCGGCCGTGCTGGCCGAGCAGTGCCACTCCGATGGAGACGGTGACCTTTATCCGCGGGTCGGCGGCGGCCACGCTCATCCGGCTGGCGCTGGCCCGCAGCCGCTCCGCGATCCCGCGGGCGCCGGCGGTGTCGGTCCGCGGCAGCAGGACGGTGAACTCCTCGCCGCCAAACCGGCCCACGACGTCCGATTCGCGGACCTGCTGCCTGAGCTCGGCGGACAGCGCGCGCAGCACCTCGTCCCCGATCAGGTGGCCGTAGCCGTCGTTGACCCGCTTGAAGTGGTCGACGTCGATCAGCAGCAGGGCCAGCGGCGTTCCGGCCCGGACCGCGCGGGTGACCTCCGCGTCGGCCTCGCGCTGCCACGCGGCGGCGTTCAGCAGGCCGGTCTTCGGGTCGGTACGGGCGGCGGCGGCCAGTTGCTGGTGCATCAGGCTCCGCTGCAGCAAGATGACCGGCGGCAGCGCCACCAGCAGGAGCAGGTAGCTGAGCGCGCAGGTGACCGCGACGAGTATGCCGACGCAGGTCTCGGTCAAGTCGAGCAGCAGGGTTTCCCGGTCCCAGAGCATCTTCTTCATGGCCGCGTCCGGCTCGGCCAGGTGCGCGGCGACCGCGACCGTGAACGAGTTGACCACGGCGAACACGACCGCGCAGCCGACCGCGGCCAGCATCACCGGCGGACGGGTCAGCCAGGCCCGCGATCCGGACAGCACGGTTTGGGCGGTGCTGGGAACGACCAGGTGGAACATGGCCGAGGTGGCCGCCCCCGCCAGCCCGAGCGCGACCGAGCTGAACACCCGGCGGTACAGCGGCATCCGCCGGGCCCGCACGTACAGCACCGATCCGATGACGAACGGGGCGAGCAGCGCGTACAGCGGCGGCAGCAGCAGCGCGATCGGCAGCCACCACGCGGAGAGCAGGTCCCGCGACACGCCGGTGGGCTGGCCCAGCCGCCGCAGCGCCTCGATGCAGATCACGGTGGCCGCCAGCAGGGAGCCGAACAGCAGCAGGTCGCCGCCGTGAATCGCGGTGTCGGCTAGTTCCCAGCCGATCAGGCCCAGGTCGCAGGCGAGGACGGCTACCACATACACAATAAGTGACGTTGGCATCGCGAGTAGCGGCCAGCTCCACGGCCACCGGAGCAGCCGTCGCAGGGCCTGCTCTTGTTGCCCCATCGCCTCTTGCGCTGCTGACATGTCCCCTTGCCCGTCATGAGCCAGGATTCCGCGGCCGAGGCCGCTCATCACGTTAGGTAACATAATAGATGCGACCCGTGCCATCGCGTTGAGAAACCGACAGGTTGCCCAGCGTGGTTTCAGAGGCATCGGCCTAGAAGCGGAACCACATGATCGCCACGGGCAGATATGTCACGACTACGGACAGACGTGTCGATTGTAACGCAACGTATACTGGCGCCGCACGGAACGGTTACGCTATGCTGTCGTCGTCTACCGCTCCGTGCGGCATGTGACAGATGTGACTAATGATTATGACGACAGGGCCAGCAGATCCAGAGGAGAGCGGATTCATGCGAGGCGTTATCTGGGGTTAGCGCTCAACGAGAGCGCTGAGGTGCGCGGGGAACGGGTCCGGGTGACCCGTCGCGCTGACGGGGGCCTAGCGGGCGCCAGGCAGGGGAGCCTAGCGGCGCCACGCGACGGCGCCCTCAGTAGGGCGTTGCGGACACCGCAGCCTCGTCCTCCTCCTTATTTTCCGCGGCAGCACGCGCCGCTAGCTCGCCGTCTTCCAGGTCGCGGCCGAACCGCTCGATCGCGTCCTCGTCGAGGATCTCGTCCGGGCCCACCGGGTCCGCTGGCATACCGGAACCCTCCGGGTTCCCGGCGAACTCACCACGGGTCCCGTCGTCTTCGGCATTCGCGCGCCGCGACTGCACGCGGATGTAGTTAGCCGTGCCCCGGGTCAGGTCATGTCCCAGGGTGTCCGCCGTGATCTCGAACGAGGTCCTCTTCTGGCCCTCCTTGTCCTCATAGGTGCTGGACCTGAACTTCCCCTTGACGATGACCGGATCACCCTTGTGCAGGCTCTGCCGGACGTGAGCGGCCAGCCGGTTCCAGCACTTGACGTCGAAGTATGAGGTCTCGCCGTCCCGCCACTGCCCGGTCTCGTTGTCCCGGAACCGCGGGGTGGTGCCGACCCTCACCCGGCTGAACTGCCCGCCCGTCGCGGTGGGGCGTAGGGTGGGGTCCTGGGCCACGAAGCCGACCAGCGTCACGTATGCGCCCTGGCTCATTTCTGATCCTCCTTGGGTTCCCGGCGGCCGGACGCCACCGGGTCCCCTTCACCGTGCCGGGCCATGCTTCGCGCCGCCGGAGGAGCTGTTGCGCTGTGGATAACTCCGCCGGAATGGTTCGTCTGTGGACAACTATTTGCCATTGGCACCGGGATGCGGGAGAATGCCCGGCCGCTGACGGTCCGGGCTCGGGCTGGTGCTCGGGCTCGGGCTGGTGCTCGGGCTCGGGCTGGTGCTCGGGCTCGGGCTGGCTCGGGCTCGGGCCCTGGCTCTGGCGGGCGGGGCGCGAGGGCAGGGTGTGACGTACGGGAAGAGAGCGTCGGCGATACCTCGATCGATACGGACCCTGTGGCACATCGGGCCACCTAGAGGTGCACCGGTGGCACATCGGGTCACCTAGAGGGGTGCCGCCCCCGTCTCGCATTGGTTCTGGCCGCGAGCCGGTTGGCGGGGACCACAAGCAGGAAACCTTCTGTGACACCTGAGCCGCATGTGAAGGGGGTGCCGATACTCCTGGATCCGGATACGGAGCCCGTGTGCCATCGACCACGTAAGAACGTGGGCAGGGTGCCACAGGCCCCATTGGGAGCGCATACGCCGCGCTCCGTTTGCCCTCTCTGTTGGGCGGAGCGGGCGTCTGGGTTGGGGATCAGAGGTTGTTGAGGGTGGCTATTTCTTCTGGGGTTAGGGAGAAGCCGAAGATGTCGATGTTCTGCTCGATGCGGTCGGGGCGGGCGGACTTGGGGATGACGATGACGCCGGTGTCGATGTGCCAGCGCAGGACGACCTGGGCCGGGCTGACGTGGTACTTGGCGGCGATCTCGCCTAGCGTGCGGTCGCGCAGCCGGGTGCCCTTGAGCGGGCTGTAGCCCTCGAGGGCTACGTGGCGCTCCGCGTGGGCGGCGCGCAGTTCGGCATCGGAGCGGGACGGGCTCCACGGGATCTGGTTGACGGCCGGCCGCTCCCCCGTGGCCTCGGTCAGCTCGTCGATCTGGGCGATGCTGTAGTTGCTCACGCCGACCGCGCGGGCCAGGCCCTCGTCCCTGACCGCGAGGAAGTCCCGCCATAGCGGCACCAGGTTGCGGCCGCGCGGCGGCCAGTGCACCAGCCACAGGTCCACGTAGTCGGTGCCCAGCGCCTTCAGGCTCTCGGCGATGGTGATCCGGGCCCGGCCGGCGCTGCCGGGCGGCAGCTTGGTGGTGATGAACACGTCGGCCCGGCCCACGCGGCCGTCGGCCAGGGCGCGGCCGACCTGTTCCTCGTTGCGGTACATGGTGGCGGTGTCGATGTGCCGGTAACCGGCCTGCAAGGCGTGCCGGGTGGCCTCGTAGGCGAGGTCGCCGTGCAGCTGCCAGGTGCCGAACCCGACCATCGGCATCGCGACGCCGCGGCCGAGGTCCACCGCAGGAATGTCGGTCATAGCTCAATTGTCGCAAAGGGACCGTCAGGGACGGAACGGAGCATGACGCGCGGGTCAGCCGAGGGCGGCGCGGATGGTGCGGGCCAGTTCGGCCGGGACGTCGGGGGCTAGCTGGTGGACGCCGTCCCGGACCACGTCGCGGCCGCTGATCACGACGGTGCGGATGTCGGCGGCGCTGGCGGCGAACACCGCTGCCTCCAGCGCCAGCTCGTCGGCGGTGCCCGCGGTCCGCAGCGAGTCCAGGGACACCGTGACCAGGTCGGCGCGGGCGCCGGGAGCGATCGTCCCGGCGTCCGGCCAGCCCAGGCTGGCGTGGCCGGCCGAGGTGGCCGCCTGGAGCAGGGCCTCGGCGGTGAAGTGGCCGCGGGAGCGGCGGGCCAGGCGTTCGGCGTACTCGACGCCGCGGGCTTCTTCCAGGATGTCGATCACCGCGTGGCTGTCGCTGCCGAGGGTGAGGCCGCACCCGGCCGAGGCCAGCGGGCGGGCCGGGGCGAGGCCGTCGCCGAGGTCGCGCTCGGTGGTGGGGCACAGGCAGGCGTACGCCTGACTGCCGCCGAGCAGTTGCAGGTCGGCCGCCCCGAGGTGGGTGGCGTGCACCACGCTGGTGCGCGGTCCGAGCACGTCCTCGTCGTACAGCAGCCGGGTGGGCGAGACACCGTAGATCGCCCGGCACGCGTCGTTCTCGGCGCGCTGCTCGGACAGGTGGATGTGCAGCGGCGCGCCGTGCCGGGCGGCCCAGGTCACGACCGGGTGCATGTGCTCCGGCGGCACCGCGCGGACCGAGTGGATGGCCGCGCCGGCCCGGGCGTGCGGGGCGAGCAGGCCGTGGCCGTCCGGGCCGAGCGCCTCGGCCCGGGCCGCCCACTTCGCGCCGTCGCCGTCGCCGAACCTGACCTGCGGGCCGGCCAGCGGCAGCACGCCGGACTTGTCCAGGCCGCCGGCCAGGTAACAGGTGTCGAGCAGGGTGATGCGCAGTCCGGCCTCGGCGGCCGCCTGGATCAGGGCCCGGCCCATCGCGTTCGGGTCCGCGTAGGGCCGTCCGTCCGGCTGGTGGTGCAGGTAGTGGAATTCCCCGACGCAGCTGATCCCGGCCAGGGCCATCTCGGCGTAGACGGCGCGGGCCAGGGCCAGGTAGCTGTCCGGGTCGAGGCGCGCCGCGACCTCGTACATCCGCTCGCGCCAGGTCCAGAACGTGCCCCGGTCCGCCTGGGTGACGCCGCGCAGCGCGCGGTGGAAGGCGTGCGAGTGCGCGTTCGAGAAGCCGGGGAGGGTGAGGCCCGTGAGCTTTTCGACACCGGGAGGGGCGGTGGCGGAGGGGGTGACGGACGTGAAGCGGTCGTTTTCGGCTTCGATCAGGACGTCGTGGCAGATGCCCTGGCCGGGGAGCCATGCCAGTTCCGCGAGCCACTGACGCGTCACCGGGCCAGGTCCTCGAGGACCAGGGCCAGGGCATGGACGCCGGCTTCGCAGTCGGCCAGGTGAGCTTCCTCGGCCGGGGAGTGCGAGACGCCGGTCGGGTTGCGGACGAACAGCATGGCCGTGGGGATCCGGGCGGCCAGGATCCCGGCGTCGTGGCCGGCCCCGGTGGGGAGCACGGGGGCCGTGATCCCGCCCGCGGCGAGCACGCCGGTGATCCGGTCGCGCAGGGTCTCGTCGAAGTGCACCAGCGGAGTGTACGACTCCTTGTGCAGATCCAGGGACACTCCGTGCGCGGCAGCCGCGTCAGCGGCGGCCGCGCGGATGCCGTCGACCGTACGGTCGACGGCGGCTTCGTCCGGGGCGCGGCAGTCGAGCCAGGCCCGGACCGACGAGCTGACCCCGTTGGCGCCGCCGGGTTCGGCGATGACCTTGCCGAACGTGGCCAGGGCGTCGTTCGCCTCGGCGACCTGGCGGGCGGCCAGCACGGTGCTCGCGTAGGGCAGCATCGGGTCGTTACGGTCGGCGAACCGGGCCGTGCCCGCGTGGTCGGGGCGGCCGGTGAAGTCGAAACGCCACCGTCCGTGCGGCCAGATCCCCTCGGCCACGCCGATCGCGGCGTCCAGCGGGGCCAGCGCCCGGCCCTGCTCGACGTGCAGTTCGACGAACGCGGCCAGGCCTTCCAGCAGGTCCGGACGAGGACCGAGCCGGGCGGGGTCGGCCCCCGCGGCGGTCATCGCCGCGGCCAGCGTGATGCCGTCATCACCGGTGAACGCCCGCGCGGTCTCCGGATCCACCGCTCCTGTCATCAGCCGGCTGCCGAGGCACGGAACCCGGAACCTCGCCCCCTCTTCCTCGGTGAACAGGGCAAGCACGACGGGCCGTTCGGGATAAAAGCCCTTGTCTTTAAGCATTTCCACGGCGGCCAGCGCGGAGGCGACGCCGAGGGCTCCGTCGTAAGCCCCGCCGTCAGGGACCGAATCCAGGTGGCTGCCGGTGGCGACGGCACCGGCCCTGGCGCCGCCCCACCAGGCCCATAGGTTGCCGTTGTTATCCGGCTCCACGGACAGGCCGAGCGCCTCGGCGTGCCTGGTGAACCAGGAACGGCACTGCGCGTCGGCCTCGGTCCACGAGTAGCGGCGGTAACCGCCGGTGCCGGGATCCCGGCCGAGGGGCTCGAGCTCGCGCCATAGCTCCGCGAACGTCACTGCTCGGCCATCGGGACCCGGACGCCGCGCTCGGCCGCCACCGCCGAGGCCTGCTCGTAGCCGGCGTCGGTGTGCCTGATCACGCCCATGGCCGGGTCGTTGGTCAGCACGCGCTCGAGCTTGCGGCCGGCCAGCTCGGTGCCGTCGGCGACGCACACCTGCCCGGCGTGGATGGAACGCCCGATGCCCACGCCGCCGCCGTGGTGGATCGACACCCAGGTGGCGCCGGAGGCGGTGTTGACCAGGGCGTTCAGCAGCGGCCAGTCGGCGATGGCGTCGGAGCCGTCGGCCATGGCCTCGGTCTCCCGATAGGGTGACGCCACGGACCCGCAGTCCAGGTGATCGCGGCCGAGGACGATGGGCGCGGCGACCTCACCCTTGGCGACCATGTCGTTGAACCGCACCCCGGCCAGGTCGCGCTCGCCGTAGCCGAGCCAGCAGATCCGGGCCGGGAGCCCCTGGAAGCGGACCTTCTCCCCGGCCAGCTTGATCCACCGGGCCAGCGCCTCGTTCTGCGGGAACAGGTCGAGGATGGCCCGGTCGGTGGCGGCGATGTCCTTCGGGTCGCCGGACAGCGCGGCCCAGCGGAACGGGCCCTTGCCCGCGCAGAACAGCGGCCTGATGTAGGCCGGGACAAAGCCAGGGAAGTCGAACGCCCGGGTGTACCCGGCCAGTTCGGCCTCGCCGCGGATCGAGTTGCCGTAGTCGAAGACTTCCGCCCCCTTGTCGAGGAAGCCGACCATGGCGGCGACATGCGCGGCCATCGACTCGCGGGCGCGGCGGGTGAAGCCTTCCGGGTCCTCCGCCCGCAGCGCGGGCATGTCCTCGAAGGACACGCCTTGCGGCAGGTAGCTGAGCGGGTCGTGCGCGGAGGTCTGGTCGGTGACGACGTCGATGGGGGCGTCGCTGGCCAGCAGGGCCGGGAAGATGTCGGCGGCGTTGCCGAGCAGGCCGATGGACAGCGGCTCGCCCTTGTCCCGGGCGGCGACCGCGCGGCGGATGGCGTCGTCGAGGTCATCGGCCTGTTCGTCGAGGTAGCCGTGCTCGATCCGCCGGGTGATCCGGGACTGGTCGCAGTCGACGCAGATGACCACGCCGCCGTTCATCGTGACGGCCAGCGGCTGCGCGCCGCCCATGCCGCCGAGCCCGGCGGTCAGCGTGATCGTCCCGGCCAGCGACCCGCCGAAGCGCTTGGCGGCGACGGCGGCGAACGTCTCGTAGGTGCCCTGGAGGATGCCCTGGGTGCCGATGTAGATCCACGAGCCGGCCGTCATCTGGCCGTACATGGTCAGGCCGAGCTGCTCCAGGCGGCGGAACTCCTCCCAGGTCGCCCACTGCGGGACCAGGTTGGAGTTGGCGATCAGGACCCGCGGAGCCCACTCATGGGTTCGCAGGACCCCGACCGGTTTACCGGACTGGACCAGCAGGGTCTCGTCGTCCTTGAGATCCCGCAGGGTGGCCACGATCGCGGCGTAGGCGTCCCAGCTGCGCGCGGCGCGGCCGGAGCCGCCGTAGACGATGAGCTGGTCGGGATGTTCGGCCACCTCGGGGTCGAGGTTGTTCATCAGCATCCGCAGGGCGGCTTCGGTGGCCCAGCTCTGGCAGGTCAGCTGGGTACCGCGGGGCGCGCGTACCGGTTCGTGGATCATGAGCCCATCATGGCCGGACGCAAATCCAGGTGACAAGCAGGGCCGCCCGTTGCTAGGTTCGGCGCCCGTCAGGCGGCGACCAGCTCCGAGGGCTCGGCGATGACGTCGACCAGGGCACCGTTACGCATCACGGTGATGGCGAGCGGGCGGCCGATCGCCTCGTCGAACATCATCCGCTGCAGGTCCTGGGAGACCGCGACCGGCTTCCCCGCGACCGTGAGCAGCAGGTCGCCCTGACGCAGCCCGGCCCGGGCGGCGGGCCCGTTCGGGACCACCTGGGCCACGAGCAGCCCGTTGCGCCGGCCGATGCGCTCGCGCCACGGCGCCGGCACCGGGCCGGGGACCATGGCCAGGCCCAGGTAGGCGCGGCGGACCCGGCCGTCGCGCATCAGCGCGGAGATGATCCGCCGGGTGGTGTCGTTGACCGGGACGGCCATGCCCAGGCCCACGCCGGCCACGGCGGTGTTGATGCCGACCACGCGGGCCTCGGCGTCGGCCAGCGCCCCGCCGGAGTTGCCCGGGTTGAGCGCGGCGTCGGTCTGGATGACGTCCTCGATCACGCGGCCGCGGGCCGGCAGCGACCGGCCGAGCGCGCTGACCACGCCGGCCGTCACCGAGCCGGCCAGGCCGAGCGGGTTGCCGACCGCCACTACCAGCTGGCCGACTACGAGCTGGTCGGCCTCGCCGAGCTCGGCGGGCTCGGGGGTCGGACCGTCCGCGCGCAGCACGGCCAGGTCGGACAGCGGGTCGGCGCCGACCACCCGGAACCGCGCCGACGTGCCGTCGGAGAACTCCGCCGTGCCGTTGGTGGATGTGCCCACCACGTGGGCGTTCGTGAGCAGGAAGCCGTCGCCGGTGAAGACCACGCCGGAGCCGAGGCTCTCGCCCGCGCGGCCCTGCCCCCTATTGTCACGGGGCCTGGCGTCCCCGCGGGGAACGCGGAGGCTGGCGACCTTGGGCGTGAGCCGTTCGGCCACGCTGGTGACGATCTGCGAATATGCGTCGAGAGGTCGACTGGACTCCATGACATCTCCCAGCCCGTGAATGATTACAGGATTACACTGTAACAACGGGTTGGGAGGGGCTCTTTCCTCTGTACGTCCGCCGGAAGCTGAATGGTTTCAGGAGAGCCGGCACTCGACGACGAAGCGGCCGCTGGCCTGGGTACGCGCGGCGGTGACATTCAGTCCGGCTTGCCTGGCGAGCTCGGTGAACCGCGCCAGCGGGCTGGTCTTGCCGCCCGCGACCAGCATGTCGATGCCCAGCGCGCGGGGCGCTTCGTCGGGCGCGACGCCGCCGAGGATGGCGATGCTCGTGTTCTCGTGGGCGGCCTCGGCGCAGCGGCGCAGGATGGCCACGGTCGGCTCGTCGGGCCAGTCGTTGAGGACGCTCTTGAGCAGGTACAGGTCGGCTCCGGCGGGCAGCGGGTCGAAGAAGCTCTGTCCGTTGAGCGTCACCCGGTCGGCGACGTCGCCGATGATTTCGCCTGCCCGGGCCACCGTGCCGGGCAGGTCGACCAGGATGCCTTTTGTGGCTGGGTGCCGCCGTAGCAGCGAGGCCAGCAGGGCCCCGGTGCCGCCGCCGACGTCGACGACGGTGCGGACGGTGTCCCAACCGCGGGTGAGCTCGACGTCGTAGTCGGGCACGCCGTGCCCGGCCGGCCCCATGAGCGCGTCGAACTCGGCCGCGATCTCCGGGTGCGCGGCCAGGTCCTCCCAGAAGGGACGGCCGAAGATCCGCTGGTAGGAAGGCCGGCCGGTGCGCACGTAGTCGAGCAGGGTGCCCCAGGTGTGCGACATCCGACCGCCGAAACCATCAAGATTGACGAACGGGGTGGCCTCAAGCCTCTTCGCCGCCTGGTTGACCGCGAACCTTCCGGGCGACGGCTCGGTGAAGACTCCCTTGGCGACTAGGTGCCCGAGGACCGCGTGCAGGGCGTCCTGGTCGCATCCGGCCGCGGCGGCGAGGTTTTCGATGTCGTCGTGACCCGCTTCGATGTGCCCGGCGAGGCGCAGCGTGGCGGCTACCCGCAGGCACCACGGAGTGGTCAGGTCGAGCAGGGCTTCGAGGTCGACGTCTTCTATCATCGGTGTGATGTCCTCCGTAGGTGCGCTGCCAGCTTCGATCCCGCCAGCTTCGATCCTGCCAGCCGGTGACGGCCGGGGTCTTGGCGAAAAGGGACACCGGCGGTGACCGTCGTGGTCCGCCGTCCCGCTGGCCCGCTGGCTGGGCTGGTCACCGCGATCACGTACCGGGCGGGCGAGCAGCCGCGGACGTCGGTCGAGAAGATCCTGCCCGGTCCGGAGACCGGGCTGTGGGTGAACCTGAACCGGGACGCGTTCCGCTCGTTCGGCCGGCCCGGAGGCGCTCACCAGGTACCAGGCGCGATGGTCTCCGGGCCGGCCAGCCGCGCGACGGTGATCGAATTCGAAGAAGGCCACGGGCACGTGGCCGTGTCCTTCGCGCTCGGGGCGGCCGGCTGCTTCCTCGGCGCGCCGGTGTCCGCGCTGTGCGATGACCTGGTGCCCGTGGCGGACCTGTGGGGTGTTACCGGAGGCTGCCTGCGGGAACGGCTGCTGTGCGCGTCCGATCCCGTGGCGGTGATGGAGGACGTGCTTGTTTCCGTTTTGACCGGGGCCGGGCCCGATCCTTTGGTCATCGCGGCCGCCGGGGCACTGGCCCGGGGCGTGCCGGTCGGCGAGGTCGCCGACCGGGTCGGGCTGCTGCCCCGGACCCTGCGCCGCCGTTTTACCGCGCAGGTGGGTCTCACGCCGAAGCGCTTCGGCCGGATCCAGCGGCTCAAGCGGGTGGTCCGCGACCTCGACGGGCAGGCCGGGGCGGACTGGGCCGCGGTGGCGTTCCGGCATGGATACGCCGACCAGCCGCATCTGGCCGATGAGTTCCGCGAGCTCGCGGGGGTCACGCCGACCGGGTACCTGCGGTCACGGGTCAACGGTCCCAACCATCTGAGGTTCGATGTACGCGCATAAGATCACGGCTTTCACCGGTCCCGACGCGGTCGTGTGGGAGGCGGCCGAGGAACCGGCCGGCGGGGCTGGCGTGCTGGTCGACGTGGTCGCCGCGGGGGTGTCGTTCGCCGACCTGCTGCAGACCCGGGGGCAGTACCAGATGAAGGTGCCCGTTCCTTATGTACCGGGCATGGATGCGGCCGGGGTGGTGCGGTCGGCTGTTTCTGGCTCGGGGTTCGCTGCCGGTCAGCGGGTGGCGGTGCTGCTGTCCCACGGGTGCTGGCAGGAGGTGCTGGCCGCGCCGGCCTCGCGGGTGTTGCCGCTGCCGGACGGGATGAGCTTCGAGGCGGGCGCGGCTAGCGGCCTCAACTACCTGACGGCGCTGTTCGCGCTGGTGCGGCGGGGGCGGGCGGCGGCGGGGGAGACGCTGCTCGTGCACGGGGCGGCGGGAGGTGTCGGGACCGCGGCTATCCAGCTGGGGCGGGCGCTCGGGTTGCGTACCGTCGCCGTCGTGGGGGACGAGGCGAAACGGGAGTTCGCGCTGCGGTGCGGGGCCGACCACGCGGTGCTGGCCGAGGGATGGCTCGCGGCGGTGCGGGGGGTGCTGGGGGAACGTTCGGTCGATATCGTGCTCGATCCGGTGGGGAGCGACCGGATGACCGACAGCCTGCGGTCTTTGGCGCCCGAGGGGCGGGTGCTCGTACTGGGGTTCGCGGGGGGTGAGATCCCGGTGGTGAAGGTGAATCGGCTGCTGCTGGGGAATACCGGGGTGCTCGGGGTGGCTATCCGCGAGTTTCTTGAGGGGCGGCCTGAGCTGGTGGGTTCTTTGTGGTCCGAGCTGATGGGGCTAGGACTGGATGATCCGCCGATGGTGGCGTTCCCGTTCGCCGACGCGCGGGCGGCGCTGCGGTTTATCGCGGACAGGAAGGCGCTGGGAAAGGTCGTGCTGAGCAGGCAGGTTTCTTCCGCTGAGTGAAACAGCTGTTCGTGGCAATGGGTGCCGAAGCATGGACCACGATCCCGTCTAAGGACGGCGGCGTCGATGCGGTCGCGACCAGCAAGCACCTGTTCTCCGGGGGCGTATGCCTGATACAGGCCAAGAGATGGACCGGCCTGGTCGGGCTTGAGTGGGTGCATGCCCTGACCGGCGTGATGGCCGACCACAACGCGACAACCGGCGTACTGGTCACCACATCGTGGTTCGGCCGGGCCAGCGAGCAGCTCGCCAACCGCAATCGCATCACGCTGATCAACGGCGCGGAACTGAAACAGCTCCTCAAGAAATACCTTGCTAAAGACGTGATCCCGGGCACAAGCCCGCCGAAACGGCTTCGTGCGTCGGCCAACGTCCAGACCGGCCGCCCGGGACCAGACCAGCGCTGACCCAAAGGAAGCGCCAGAGTACCGCCGCAGTTCAGGGACGTATCTGCGCGTGCAGGCGCAGTCCAAAATGTCATCACGACCACTGGGTCAAGCAACATCCCAACTGGGAGGTCGAGAACCGGAAGCCCGGTGCCTACCTGAACGTCGGCCTGATGCTCCCGTGGCATCCGGCGGACCACTACACAGCAGACGAGACTGGGGTCAGATCGCCGGCCGGATTCGCGGGGATAGCCAGCGGACCGTAAAGGGGGTTACTCTTCGCGCATCGCGCTGGCTGGGGAGACGCCGTGATGACTGGGCCTGGGAATGAAGGAAGCCGTGAGCGGGGTCGCCTGCGGGCGTCTCATGCCGATCGTGAGCGGGTGATCGGCACGCTCAAGGACGCGTTCGCCCACGGACTGCTGGCCAAGGACGAGTTTGACCAGGGGGTGGGGCAGGCGTTCGCGGCGCGGACCTACGCGGAGCTGGCGGTCGTCACCGCCAGCGTCCCGGCCGAGCCGCCCGCGGCGCGGGAGCCCGTGGTCCGGGAGCCCGTGGTCCGGGAGCCCGTGGTCCGGGAGCCCGCGCCGGCCGGGGTCCAAGGTAAGCCAGTACTGCGGCCCGGAACGGTGGCCATGGTGGCGACGGCGCTTTGCGGGGGCGTCTGGGCGTTCACGTTCATCCCGCACTGGGCCGTTAATTCCAAGAACGATCCCCCGCACTGGCTCGTCGCGCTGTTCTTCATGACCAACCTCATCTACGTGTTCGTGATGGTCGTAGCCGTGGGGTTCATGATCGCCGATTGGCACGAGAAGCGGGCGAGGGCTAGCTCTCGCGGGCGGCGGCTAGCTCGGTCCGGAAGCGTTCGTAGTCCCTGAGCTCGCGGCCGACCGGGGCCACGACCAGGTCGTTGGCCACGTCGCCGATGCGGGACAAGATGTCGCGTACCGCCTGCTCGCGTTCGCGGTCGGCGGCGAGGACGACCATGTTCTGGCACCACGACGAGATCAGCCAGCCCAGCAGCAGCAGCGCCACCACCATGACGCCGAGCCACGGGGCCAGGGCGGTGTCGTTGAACGGGGACGACTTGTGCCCCGGGCCTGACCCGCCGAGCGCCAGGATCAGCACGAGCCAGATCAGGCCGGCCAGCGTGAGCGCCATGAGCAGCCACTGGGCGATGGCGACCAGCCGCCACCAGCCGGTCACCTTGTCGCGTGGCGGCAGCCCCTGGGCCACCGCCGCGCCGAGGGCGGCCTGGGCCTCGTCGGCCCGTGACCTGGCGGCTGCCCGCACGGTCCGCGACCAGGGCTCGGGCAGCGAGCTGCCGACCTCCTTGACGAACACGTTGATGGCGTTGTCGATATCGGACCGCTGCGCCTGCCCGCCCGAGCCGGAGTCACTGGCCAGCTTCTGCACCGGAGCCTGACCACGCAGGCGGGCGGTCAGGCGCGCGAGCGGCCAGCCGATGTAGCCGGCCGCGCTGCGCTCGCGCACCCCGTTCAGGGTCTCGGTCACCGCTGCTGCCCCCGCCGCCTTGGCGAACGCCGCGGTCAGCGTGCCGGCCGGGCCGGCCGGCACGTAGATCGCGGGATCTTCGGCCCGCTGCGGGCTGCCGTTGCCGTCCGGCGTGGCGTCCTCCCAGGGCGGCCGCGCGGAAGGCGACGGGCGGGTCGGGGCGGCGTGCGTCTCCCAGGGCTGCCAGTCGGCCGCGCCGACCCGGCCGTTGCCCTCGTGCTCCTCGATGTCCGGCTGCTCCCACGGCGGGCGGGCGGGCGCCTCAACCTGGGTCGGTTCGGCGGCGGGAGGCGCCTCGACCGGGGCTGGGGACAGCGAGGGGCCGGACGGCACGGGGGGCAGCCAGCCGGGCACCGAGTCGCCGGCGTAGACAGCGAACCGCTCGACCAGGGCGTCGATATCCGCGGTGATGCGGTCGGTGGCGGCCCGCCGGGCGGCGACCGCGCTGCCCAGCACGCGGCGCAGTTCGCCCAGGCCGGTGCCGGTGGTCGCGGAGGTCACGACGACCTGGGCCTCGGTCAGCCCTTCGGCGTCGAGCAGCCGGCGCAGGTCGGACTCGCAGTCGGCGGCCTGATCCGGGCTGAGCGTGTCGATCTTGTTGAGCACCACCGTGGTCACCGCGGCGTGCCCGGCCAGCGGGACCAGGTAGCGCCGGTGCACCGAGGCGTCGGCGTACTTCAGCGGGTCGAGCACCCAGACCAGCATGTCGGCCAGCTTGACCAGGCGGTCCACCAGCGCGGCCGAGCCGGTGACCACCGAGTCGTGGTCGGGCAGGTCGAGCAGGAGCATGCCGGTCAGCGACGACTCGCCCTCGTCGAGCGCGCTGGCCCGGGCGTAGCGGTGCCGCCGCTGCACGCCGAGCCAGTCGAGCAGCGGGGCGGCCCCCTCCATGCCCCACACGCACGCGTGCGAGTGCTTGGTGGTCGGCCGGGTCACGCCTGGAGGCGAGAAGTTCGCCCCGGCCAGGACGTTGAACAGGGTGGACTTGCCGCTGCCGGTGCCGCCGGCCAGCGCCACCACGGTGTGCGTGGCGGACATCCGCATCCGCTCGCCGGACCGCCGGAGCAGCGTTTCCGCCTCGGTCAGGAGTTCGTCGCTGAACCCTTCGGATCCGGTCCGGTCTGACCCGATCTTGGTCAGCTCCTGGAGCGAGGTGAGCCTGGCGGGCAGCCGCGAATGCGCCAGCCCGGCCACCCCGATCGTGTTCGCTGTCACCTAACCGCCTCGAGCGAGAATTCTGCCTGGTACAGCCGGATGGCCGCCACGTCGTCACAGGCCCCGGCCGCGTCGATCACCTCAACGAACCTGACCAGCTCCTCGTCGAGCAGCAACTGGACCCGGTCGGACAGGTCGGCGCGCGCCTTGGCCAGCAGCCCGGTCAGCAGTTCCGCACCGAACACCGAGGTCAGCATGCGCCGCGGACCGGTGTAGACGCTGCCGTCCTCGGCCTCGGACCCGAAGACCGACGGCACGGGCACCCCCGGGCTGGGGGTTCCGTCCTCGCCGAGCATCGCTACCAGGACCACCAGGCTCAGTGCCTCCGCGTCGAAGGAGATCCGCCGGACCGCGGACCGCGTGTCCTCGGCTTCCATGAGCCGGGCGAGATGATCCTGCCACGCCCCGACCGCGCGCGCAGCCCGGAGCGCCAGGTCCGGCGACGACCGGCTGAAGGCCGAGGCCTGGGCGGCGTCGGCTTCCTTGATCACGTCCGCGTCCTTGAGGTCGGCGTCGGCCAGCTCGCCGCCGCTCTGCCCGGCGGGACCGAAGACGGACTCGAAGACCTGCTTCGCGCGCACGTCGCGGGCCCGTTCGGCGGCCGCGTCGGCGAGCAGCACGGCCCCGGCCGGATCGGCCCGCCAGGTGCCCTCCACCGCCTCGGCGGCGCGGTCCGCGACGGACACGATGAAGGACTCGACCGCCGAGCGCAGCGCGCTGTTAAGCGCGGCCGGCCGCGACGGCCCGCGCCGGGCGCGCTTGCCCTTCCTGGTCGCGCTCTTGACCGGCTTGGTCCCGCGCCGCGGCCGCAGGTCGCCGCCGACCATGCAGTCCTCCCAGCGGGCCAGCACCTCGCCGCGGAGCAGGGTCCCGTCCCGCAGGCCCGCGCTGGTCTCGGCGAAGGCGTTCTGGTACGCGGTCTCGGCCGCCCCCCGCAACTCGGCGCGCAGCACGACCTGCGCCTCGACGTGCGCGGCCATGGCCGGGACCCTGGTCTTGAACGTGTCGAGCACACCCGACATCGTTTGGGAGAGCACTGCGACCCGGCGGTCGGCCCGGGCCGCGGTATCGGTGAGCCAGTCACGGATCGGCTGGTAGGCGTCGGCCGGGAGCAGCCCGTCGATGAGCGGCGTCTCCTGGATGACGAACCGGTTGTCGGCCGCGATCCCGTTGGCGTCCAGCATGGCGCTGAAGTGGCTGACGAGCTCGGTCCGGTAAGCCTGCGGGATGCGGGACAGGACCACGCCGAGGGAGGCCTTGCGCTCCCGGGCGTGCTGCAGGAGCTCCCAGACCGGGCCGTCGGCGTACCGGCTGGCGCTGGTCATGAACAGCCAGAGGTCCGAGGCGTCGAGGAACTGGTAGGCGAACTCGTGGTGCGCCTGCACCACCGAGTCGATGTCCGGCGTGTCGAGCAGCGCGATGCCGCGCGGCATCCCCTCGCTGGCCGCCAGCACCAGCAGCCCGTCCCGGCCCGGCCGGGCCAGGCCTTCCTGCCTGACCCGGGGCAGCGTGGGCAGGAAGTTGTTCTCGGCGAACCAGTCGATGTCGTCGGGGTGGCAGGCCAGCACCGGGCTGTTCGTCGTGGGGCGGCGCACGCCGGTCGCGCTCACGGGCGTGCCGACCACGCTGTTCACCAGCGTGGACTTGCCGGCCCCAGTGGAGCCGACCAGGGCGACGAGCACCGGCGCGGCCGACCGCCTGACCCGGGGCAGCAGGTAGTCGTCGATCTGGGCGAGGAGCTTGCCGCGCTCGATCTTGACCTCGTCCGAACCCGTGATCTGGAACACGAGCGGGATGGCGGCGATCCGCTTCCTGAGGTTGAGCAGGGCCGCCTCGAGCAGGCGGGCGTCCACGCGGGTGTGTCCCTGCGCCTGGGGAGCAGGGAGCTCAGGAGGTCCGGTGGGCTCAGGGGGCTCGGGTTCTTCGTCCGCGGGAATGGCGGCGAACTGCTCGGTCGCGGGCTCGGATCCTTCGTCCGCTGGAATAGCGGGGAACTGCTCGGTCTTGGGCTCGCCGGCCGGGACGCGCCTGGGCAGCGCGGAACTGGCCGCGTCCGGGGTTTCGGTCCCGGGCGGCGCGGTTTCTGACGACTCAGCGGCCTGGTTCTGGCCCGTATTCTCATCCTTTGCGACAGCGTCACTGCCCTGAGCAGGATCAATTATGCTATCGGCTTTGTCCGGTTCAATCTGCCGAGACGCCGATGATCGCGTCCACGGCGCCTCGGGCAGGCTCGCACCGCCGGATGACCCCTCTGGGTGACCTGGCGCAACCATCACGTTACTGTCATCCCCATCAGGCTGCTCAACCTCACCACCATCCGCAACATCACTGGTAGCGTCATCCATCCTTGTAACGTCCTCCTCGAAAACCCGCGAGGCCCCGGCGAGCCTGTCAGAGATCTCGCGGGGATTTCCCGGGGCGGACGGGATTGACTCACTCGGCCGCCTGGCGCACGCGGATTTTATCCGGTTTGTCGGGCGGTTACATCACGCATGAGTTCTGTGATCTCCGCCGCGACGTTCACCACGTCGCCAACCACGACGATCGCGGGCGGCCGGACCCCTTCCTGTGCGACACGGCTTTCCACATGTTCCAGTGTTGAGTTAATTGTGCGCTGCGTCGGCAGAGTACCGTCTGCGATTACCGAAACGGGAGTATCCGGACTGCGTCCGTATCGCAACAGTTCGTCCACGACAGCCCCAAGCCGCTCCACCGCCATCAAGAGCACCAGGGTGCCCGAACTTCCGCCGAGGAGTTCCCAGTTGACCGTGGATCGTTCGTCACCCGGCGCGACGTGCACCGATACCACGTGGAACTCCTGCGCCACGCCCCGGTGGGTGACCGGGACCCAGGCGCTGGCCGGGACGCCCACCGCGCTGGTGACGCCGGGGACCACGGTGACCGGGACGCCGGCCCGCAGGCAGGCCAGCACCTCCTCGGCGCCGCGGCCGAACACGAACGGGTCCCCGCCCTTGAGCCGGGCCACGAACCGGCCCGCCTGGGCGTGGCTGACCAGTGCCGCGTTGATGTGCTCCTGGGCCATGGCCCGGCCGTAGGGGATCTTGCCCGCGTCGATGATCTCGACGTCGTCGCGGAGCTCGTCCAGCAGCGAACGGGGCGCCAGGTGATCGGTGAGCACCACGTCGGCCTCGGCCAGCAGCTGCCGCCCGCGCACCGTGATCAGCCCGGGATCGCCGGGGCCGCCGCCGATGATGGCGACGCCGGCCGGGCGGCGGCGGCGGTGCCGGGCGCTGACGCGCCCGGACTGCAGGTCGGCCAGCACGGTGTCCCTGATGGCCGCGCTCCGCCGGGGGTCACCGCTCAGCACGCCGATCCGGACGTCGCCGGCCCGGCCGGAGGCCGGCGTCCAGGCAGCCGACTCGGTCGCGTCGTCGGCCCGGACGTACCAGGTCTGCTGGGCCTCGGCGGCCGCCGCGACGGCCGCGTTGACCTCCGGATCGTCGGTGCAGGCGCAGATCAGCCAGGCCCCGGCGCCGTCGCCGGGCTGGTAACCGCGCGCCGCCCAGCGGATCCGCCCGGCCGCGGCCAGGTCCTCAAGGGACGCGGCGATCTTCGGGGACACCAGCAGCACGTCGGCGCCCGCGTCGAGCAGCGCGGGCACCCGGCGGGACGCCACCCCTCCCCCGCCCACGACCAGGACGCGGCGGCCCTCCAGGCGCAGTCCGAGCAGGTAAGGGTCCACGGTGGCTAAGCGTAACGATGCGCGTGATCGTGCGGGTGATCGTGGGGGTGCTGCGGCTCGCCGACCCGGTCCTCGAAGCCGGGCAGGGCGATCCGGTACACGCACATGTCGCAGTTCATCCGGATGTCCCCGGACAGCGCCTCGCGGTAGCGCTCGCGGACCAGCGCGGCGAGCTCGTCGCAGTCCCCGAGCACGTCGGCGACCACGATGTCCAGTTCGGGATGGGCCGCGGCGTACCGCGCGGCCTGCTCGGCCACCCGGTCCGGCAGCACGCCGGGGAACAGGAAGTACCGGGCCACCACGATCCGCCGAGCGCCCAGGAGACGGCACCGCTCGAGCCCTTCGGCCACGTCCGGCCGGGCCAGGGAGACGAACGCCGTCTCGGCCAGCGGGTAGTCCCGGCCCTCCCACAGCAGCCGGGCGATCTTGACCACGTCCGCGTTGGCGTCCGGATCGGTCGAGCCCCGGCCGACGACGAGGACCGCCGGCGCGTCAACGCCGCAGGCGTCGACGCGCGCCGCCAGCAGCTCGATGAGCAGGGGATGCGGTCCCAGCGTGCGCGCGTAGGCAAAGCTGACGCCGGGATGCCTGGCCTGCTCGCGGGCCAGCGCCGCGGGGATGTCACCCTTGGCGTGCCCGGCCGCGACCAGCATCAGCGGCACCGCCACGATGCGCGGCGACGACCCCGCCAGCACCGCGACGGCGTCGCGCAAAGGCGGGGCGGAGAGTTCGATGAAGCCGCCCGCGACCTCGATCCCGTCCGGGCGGGACACGTCCGCGACCCGCGCGGCCAGGGCCTGGAAGGCGGCCAACCCGGCGGGGTCGCGGGTACCGTGCGCGGCGATGAGCAAGGGCGGTTTCACTCGGCGGGCTCGGTTTCACCTTGGTCTCTGGCCACCCTGAGCAAGGCGTTGAAGGCGGCGACGGCCACCGCGGATCCCCCCTTTTCGCTGATGTTGCTGAGCGACGGCAACCCGCTGGCGCGCAGTTCGTCCTTGGCCGCGGCCGCGCCCACGAAGCCGACCGGGACGCCGATCACCAGGGCCGGCTCGACCAGCCGGCTCATGATCTCGGCCAGCGCGGTGGGCGCGCAGCCGACCAGCCAGATCGCGCCGGGCCCGGCCTCGCCGTGGGCCAGCCGGACCGCGGCCGCGCTGAGCGTGAGGTTCGCGGTGCGGGCCAGCCGGGCGGACAGCGAGTCGCCGATCTTGCAGATCACCGGGTACCCGGTGATGCCCGCGGCGACCATGCCCACGTCCGCGATGACCGGCACGTCGCGGCGCAGCGCCTCGACCCCGGCCGCCAGCGCCGCCTCGTCGCAGACCAGGTCGGTGACGTAGTCGAAGTCGGCCGTGGCGTGGATGATCCGCTCGGTCACGGCGCGGGTCAGCGGGGGCAGCGCGCTCAGGTCGATCCGGGAGCGCAGGATCCGGTACGACTCGGCTTCGATGGGATGTGCCTCGGTCATGCTCTACCTCCTACTGACACATCTATCGCATCGGCCCACGTGTAGTCGCGCGGCGTGACCATCCGGCCCGCCTGGATGCGGGTGCGGGAGGAGCCGACGATGACCAGCGTGTGCATGTCGACGACGGCGGGGTCGAACGCGGCCAGGGTGCTGAGCGCGGCGGCCTGGCCCGGGCGGCTGGCGTCGCGGACCCAGCCGACCGGCGTGCCCGGCGGCCGGCGCGCGGCCAGCAGGTCCAGGGCCCGGCGCAGCTGCCAGTCCCGTTTGCGGCTGGCCGGGTTGTAGAAGCAGGCCACCAGGTCTCCCTCGGCCGCGGCGGCGATCCGCCGCTCGATCGCCGGCCAGGCCGTGTGCAGGTCGGACAGGGAGATCATGACGTGGTCGTGGCCGAGCGGCGCGCCCAGCACCGCGGCCACGGCCAGCGCCGCGGTCACCCCGGGCACCACGGTCACGTCGATGTCGTCGCCGGCCAGGTCCAGCGCCGGGCTGCCCATGGCGTACACGCCCGCGTCGCCGGACCCGATCAGCGCCACCGCCCGCCCGGCCCGGGCCTGCGCCACCGCCTCGGCGGCCCGCTCCTGCTCGGCCCCCAGGCCGCTGGCGAGCACCCGCGTCCCCGGCCGGAGCAGGTCGGCGACCTGCTCCAGGTAGGCGTCGAGGCCGGCCACCACGGCGGCACGGCGGAGTTCGGCCACCGCGCGCGGGGTCAGCAGGTCCCGGGCGCCCGGCCCGATCCCGATCACCGCCAGCCGGCCCCGCGGCCGGACCCGGGCCACCGCCACCGTGGCGTGCGCGCTGGCACGCTTGGCCGCGATCAGCTCCGAGCCCGGCTCGAGCAGCGCGGCCGCCTCGGCCACGCTCGGCGTGCCCACCGCGCGGCGGACCACCTCGCTCGGGTGGGGCACCGGTACCGCGGCGAGGCGGCTGGCCGGGAAGGTGACCACCGGCCACCCCCGTTCCGCCGCGGCCGCGAGCAGACCGGCCTCGTCCGCTTTCGCCTCCACCGTACCTAGGTGCCGAACGGAGCTAGCTGATACGCCCAGCTCACCCAGCACGTCGTCGATGAGCTGGGCGATCTCCTTGGCGGGGGCCCCGCGGCTCGCGCCCACCCCGACACGCAGGGAGGGGGGGCGGTAGAGGGCCAGACGTTCGTTCACATTGATCTTCTGGTCGGTCACCACGACGGCGGGGATGCCTGGCTCGGGAGCGTCGGTGCGCACGACGTTGGGGGGCAGGGCGGGGAGCGGCCATTCGGCGTCGGCGGTGAAGGTGACACGCTCGCCGGACAGGATCGCGGCGCCCACGGCGGCCAGGTCGCTGGCCTCGTCGACGGTGAAGCCGAGGTCCGCGCCGAACTCGTCCAGGCCAGCCCCGCCGGCCGCGTCGCTGGCCGTGGTGACGACGGGTTCGGCGCCCAGGACCGCGGCCACCCGGCGGGCCAGGTCGTTGCCGCCGCCCTGGTGCGCGCCGAGCACCGGGACCGCGTAGCGCAGCGCCTCGTCCACGCAGACCACCGCGGGATCGGCGTGTTTGCTGGTGAGCAGGGGGGCGATCAGGCGGACGGTGGCGCCGACGGCGAGGAAGCTCACGATGGCGTCGCACTCTTCGAAGGCGCGCGGCAGTGCTTCGGCGGCCGGGGCGTCGTACCACTTGCTGTCAGGCCAGGCTTTTTCGAGTTGTCGTGCCGCCGTGTGGCCGGTCTTGGTCACGCTGATCAGGCCGATCATCGGGCTCCCCAGAGGACGAACACGGGGTTCTCCGCGGCCAGGCGGAGCTGGGCGTTCGGCAGGTCGCGGAGGCGGGAGGCCTGGAGCTGGACGCCGCCAGCCTGGTAGCCGTGCGCGGTGAGCAGGGCGGCGGTCTCGGCGACGCGGGATACGGCGGCCAGCGTGACCACGATCCGGCGCGGGTTCGCGTGCCGGATCGCGGCGTCGAGGACCGTGTGGTCGCCGCCGCCGGCGAAGACCGCGTCGGCGGGGGGCAGGTCGTCCAGCGCCTCGGGGGCGCGGCCGGTTCGCAGCTGGACGCGGACTTGGTGCTGGGCGGCGTTCTGCCGGATCCGCTCGCACTGGGCTTGGTCGGCCTCGATGGCGATCACGTGGGCGCCGAAGCGGGCGCACTCGACGGCCACCGAACCGGAGCCGGCGCCGACGTCCCAGATCACCTGGCCGGGGCCGGGGCCGAGGCGGGCCAGCACGAGCGCGCGGACCTCGGCCTTGGTGATCATCGAATCGCGGTGGGCGAACGCGTCCTCGGGCAGCGCCCAGCCGTCCGGGGCACCCTGGTGGCCGGCCAGCCAGCGGGGTTCGCTCGGGGTGGCCTTGTCTTGGTCGAGGCTGATGAGGATGTTGGGGTCGGCGGGATCCGTGGCGGCGGAGAAGGCGATGACGCGTTCGCCGGGCTGACCGAGGCGCTCGGCGATGTACACCCGCTTGCCCGCGGCGAGCAGCTGCCCGGCGAGGTCGCTGGCGGTGCCGGGGGCGGTCAAGATGGCGGCCTTGGGGTGGGGCAGGGCGGCGGCCAGGGCTTTTCTCGGATCGCGGCCGTGGGCCGAGACGACCAGGGCGTCGTCCCAGTCCAGGCCGAGGCGAGCGAACGCGAGCGCGACGGACGAGACGGCCGGGATGACCGCGGGCACGATGCCGCGGGCGCGCAGCGCGCGGACGATGCCGAAGAAGCCGGGGTCGCCGGAGGCCAGGACGACGATAGGGCCTTCGTGCGCGGTGATGGCGTCGAGGGCCTGGTCGAGGTGCCTGAGTTCGTTGCGCTGCGCGTGCTCACCGATGGGCGCGGCTTCGAGGTGGCGGGGGGCGCCGATGACGGTCCTCGCCTCGGCCAGGGCCTTGATCGCGTCCGGACCAGGAGGATGCCCGTCGCAGCCGATCACGGTGACGGTCACGTGCTGCCCCTTAGCTGCTTCCTCGCCTGGGGATCAGCCTTGCGGTACCCGTGGAAGTGGCCGGGGTGGTACAGGTGAGAGCGGCTGCCGCCGGCCGCCAGGCCGGGGCCGACCAGGACCAGCGTGTGCTTCCAGAGCTTGCGCTCCTTGATGGTCCTGGCCAGGTCGTCCAGGGTGGTGCGGACGATCAGCTCGTCCGGCCAGGTCACCTGGTAGGCGACCACGCACGGGGTGTCCGGCGGGTAGCCGCCTTGGATGAGCTCTTCCTGGAGCTGGCCGGACCGGGCGGCCGACAGGAACAAGGCCATCGTGGTGCCGTGCCGGGCGAACTCCCTGACCCGCTCACCCGGCGGCATCGGCGTCTTGCCGCCGCCCAGCCGGGTCAGGATTACCGACTGGGCGACCTCGGGAATGGTCAGCTCGCGTTGTATGGCCGCCGCGACCGCGGTGAAGCTGGATACCCCGGGGACGATCTCGGTGTCCAGGCCGAGTTCGTGGCACCGCTCGAGCTGCTCCTGGACCGCGCCCCACAGCGAGGGGTCGCCGGAGTGGACGCGGGCGACGGTGATCTTGTCTTCGGCGGCCCGCTGGTAATAGGGCAGGACGCCTTCCATCGGGAGCTGGGCGGAGTCGACGATCTCCGCGGCGGGCCGGGCGTGGGCTAGTATGCGGCGGTCGACTAGGCTCGACGCCCAGATGACGATGTCGGCCTTCTGGATGGCGCGGGCGCCGCGCTCGGTGATGAGGTCGGGGGCGCCGGGGCCGGCGCCCACGAACACCACCCGTCCGGTGCGGGCCGGTTCCCGCGCCGGGGCCAGCGAAGAGCCCCGGGCGGTGCGGGAGGCGGGGACGATCAGGGTGGCCAGGTAGGGAAGCGGCTCGTCGGTGAGGACCTGCCCGGCGGGGGCGATGAGCTCGCCGTCCAGGCCGAGGCGGGCGCCGATCACGGCGCCGTTCAGGCGGCCGGCCGCTTGCAGGCGGTCGCGCAGGTCGCCGGGGGCGGGGCTGGCGGCGGCGCCGACCTTGTAGCCGACCACGGTCCCGCCCTGGGCCAGCGCCTGGTCCAGGGGGCCGGGGCCGCCGTTGAGGGGGACGAGCGTGACGGGTTCGGTGCCCTCGGCCAGCGCGAGGCCGGCCCGGGAGGCGAGATCCTGCATGGCGGTGATGCCCGCGACCGTCTCCACCGTCACCTCGGGCACCAGGTCGCGGACGGTCTGGGCCAGGTAGCTGAACGTGGAGTAGAGGCTGGGGTCACCGAGGGTGCCGAACGCGACCGCGGTCGCGCCTCGGGCGAACTCCTCGGCTACCGCGGTCGCGGCCGCGTGCCAGGCGGCGGCCCGGCGCGGGGTGACGCCGCCGGTGTCGTTCAGCGCGAACTCCAGCCGCCTGATCCGGTCGGCGTCGACGTACCCGCGGATGATCGTCTCGGCCCGGCCCGGTTCCTGCGTTGCCAGCACCGGGACCAGGACCACGTCGGCCTCGCGGAGCACGCGGACGGCCTTGACCGTGATCAGTTCGGGGTCGCCGGGGCCGACGCCGACGCCGATGAGGCGGCTCACCGGGCGCCTGCTTTGGCTGCTTCTGCCTTGGCTGCTTCGGCTGCTCTGGTGGTGAACCTGGCCGCGGCGGCCGGGTGGCCGGCCCAGTGGGTGTGCAGGTAGGACGCGACGACGTTTCCTTGCACGTGGCCTTCGCGGGTCCCGGTGGCGAACTGCCAGGCGGGCTGGCTCCCGGTCGCGGGCTCGGCCGCGGTGCGGTGGAATTCGTGGCCGTGCACCACGTCGCCCGCCCGGGCCAGGGGGGAGCCGGCCGCGGCGGTGGCGCGCCGGTAGCCGAGGGTCAGCTGCTGGGTCATTTCCGCTCGCACGTCGAGGACACCGCACATGGGCTCGCCGTCCAGCGTCCGGGCCAGGTAGAGCAGCCCGGCGCACTCGGCCGCGACCGGCGCGCCCCGGGCGGCCAGCGCGGCGACCCGCGCGCGGAGCCGCTCGTTGGCGGACAGCCCGGCCGCGTGCACCTCGGGGAAGCCGCCGCCGAGGATCAGCCCGTCGGTGCCGGCCGGCAGGTCCTCGTCTTCGAGGGGGTCGAACGGGGCTACCTGGGCGCCTGCCGCCTGGAGAAGCTCGGATTGCTCGGTGTAGCCGAAGGTGAAGGCGGCGCCGGCGGCTACGGCGATCGTGGGGGCCTGCGGAGCGGGGCCGGCGGCCCTGGCTACCGGCGGTGCCCAGGCGGGGCCGGGCTGTGCGGGTGCGCTGCGGGCCACGCCGAGCAGGGCGTCTAGATCGCAGTGGGTGGCGATCAGGTCGCCCATCGCGTTGATGGCCTGGCGGGCGGTCGTGTCGCGTTCGGCCGCGGGGATCAGGCCGAGGTGGCGGGACGGCGTGACGATGGCGTCGGTCCGCCTGATCGCGCCGTAGACCGGCAGGCCGGTGCCGGCGAGGGCGTCGCGCAGCAGGCGTTCGTGCCGGTCGGAGGCGACCCGGTTCAGGATCACGCCGGCTAGCGGGGTGCGCGGGTCGAAGGCGGCGAAGCCGCGGGCCAGCGCGGCGACCGAACGGCCGGCCCTGGCCGCGTCCACCACCAGCACCACGGGTGCCTTGAGCAGCCGGGCTACGTGGGCGGTGGAGCCATAATCAGTGCTAGCCCGGGGGGGCGACCCCCCGGAGCCCCCCGCGGCTGGGGGGAAGTCTCCCCCCAGACCTCCCTCATCGACGCCGTCGAACATGCCCATGACACCCTCGACGACGGCGATCTGCGCGCCTTTCGCGCCGTGGATGAACAGGGGGGCGATCAGGTCCTCGCCGCACAGGAACGGGTCCAGGTTCCGCGGCGGCCGGCCGGTGGCCAGCGCGTGGTAGCCGGGGTCGATGTAGTCCGGGCCGACCTTGTGCCCGGAGACCGCGAGGCCCCGCGCGCGCAGCGCCGCCATCAGCCCGCAGGCCACGGTGGTCTTGCCGCAACCGGACGCCGGGGCGGCGATGACCAGGCGCGGGATGGCTACCACTCGATGCCCTTCTGCCCTTTCTGGCCGGCCTCCATCGGGTGCTTGACCTTGGTCATCTCCGTCACCAGGTCGGCCGCCGCGGTTAGCCGGGGGTCGGCGTCCCGGCCGGTGATCACGACGTGCTGGCTGCCTGGCCGGCCTTTGAGGATACTGGTCACCTCGTCGACGTCTACCCAGCCCCACTTCATCGGGTAGGTGAACTCGTCCAGCACGTACAGGCGGTAGGTCTGCGCGGCCAGGTCGCGCTTGATCTGGGCCCAGCCCTCGGCGGCCTGTTCCGCGTGGTTGTTGTCAGGGTCGCGCTGGATCCAGGACCAGCCCTCCCCCATCTTGTGCCAGCTGACCGGGCCGCCCTGGCCGGTCTGGCCGAGCACCGTCAGCGCCCGTTCCTCGCCGACCCGCCACTTGGCCGACTTGACGAACTGGAAGACCCCGATCGGCCAGCCCTGGTTCCAGGCCCGCAGGGCCAGGCCGAAGGCCGCGGTCGACTTCCCCTTGCCCGGGCCGGTGTGCACGATGACCAGCGCGCGGTTGCGCCGCTGGCGGGTGGTCAGGCCGTCGTCAGGGACATGCTCCGGGGTGCCCTGCGGCATCAGGCCGCCCTCCCGTGCGTCAGCTGGCGGGCCAGGGCGGCGAGACCTGAGCCCGCTTCGAGCTCGTCGAGCCGGTAGCAGGGTGCTTTGAGCTGGGCCGCGAGCCGGCCGGACAGGCCCAAGCGCACGACCGACGTCTCGCAGTCCACCACCACGCAGGCCGTGTTCGTCCCGGGCGGCCCCGTCAGCCCCCTTCCGGTCAGCAGGGCGGCGGCGCGGGTCAGGTCGGCGTCGGTACCGCTGGTGGCGCGGCCGTCGGTGACCAGCACGAGCAGGGAACGACGGCGGGGATCCCGCAGGCGTTCGGTCGCCAGGACCCGCGCGGCCTGGGCCAGGCCGGCCGCGAGCGGGGTCCGGCCGCCGGTGACCAGGCTGGTCAGCCGGCGGGCGGCCGCCTCCACCGAGGAGGTGGGCGGCAACGCGACCTCGGCGCCGGTACCGCGGAAGGTGACCAGGCCTACCTTGTCGCGGCGCTGGTAGGCGTCGAGGAGAAGGGACAGGACCGCGCCCTTGACCGCGCGCATCCGCTGCCGGGCCGCCATCGACCCGCTGGCGTCCACGACGAACAGGACCAGGTTCCCCTCCCGGCCTTCCCGCACCGCCTCGCGCAGGTCAGCGGGTGCCACCGTCACCCGCCGCCCGGAGCCACGTTGGGCGGCGGCCCGGACGGTGGCGGGGAGGTGGAGGGCGAAGGGGCGGCTCTCAGGGAGGCGAGCGCCGACGGTGCGGCCGAACGGGCCACGGGCGGCCGAGCGGCGGCCGGGCGCGCCCTCACCCACACCGGGCACGGTCAGCAGCCGGGCCCGGAACGGGGCCGTC
>JBEKJP010000002.1:0-135205 GCA_050011155.1 Streptosporangiaceae bacterium | reverse complement strand
CCCAGGCGACGGCACTGCGGTACATCAGCCTGCTTGAGGAAGTATTCCTGATCAAGCGCATTCCGGCCTGGTCCAGGAACATCAGCACGCGGGTCGGCCGGACACCGAAGGTCGCGTTCGTCGATTCGGGAATCGCCGCCAACCTGCTCGGCGCGGACGCCAGGTCGCTGATTCGCCCAGGAAGCCCCTTCGGGGCACTGCTCGAGGGTTTCGTCGTCATGGAACTCGCGCGCCAGGCGACATGGTCACAGACCAGGGCTGAGCTTTTCCATTACCGCACGAAAGACCAGGTCGAGGTCGACATCGTGCTGGAAAGCCGGCCGGGCAAGGTCGTCGGCATCGAGGTCAAAGCCGCTTCTACCGTGGGCCAGGACGACTTCCGCGGCCTCCATCACCTGGCGCAGCGACTGAGCGACGACTTCGTCGCGGGACTCGTGCTGTATACCGGGCAGCAGACCCTTTCCTTCGGGCCGCGCCTGCGCGCCATGCCGGTCAGCGCGCTCTGGGAAGTGCCGCCACCTGCCTAACCTTCGCGTCCCGCCTCAGGATTGGGCGAGCTTGGCGGCGATGTCGGCGCGCAGCAGGTTCTTCTGGATCTTGCCGGTGGCGGTCGTCGGCAGTTCGGTCACCACCTCGACCCGCTCCGGCACCTTCTGGATGGCCAGGCCCGCGCCGAGCAGGTACTCCCGCATGTCCGTCACGGTCAGCGGCGCGGCACCGGGCGCGGGGACCAGGTAGCAGCAGACGCGCTCGCCGAACACCGGGTCCGGCATGCCGACGGCCGCCACGGCGCTGACGTTTGGGTGCGCGATCAGCAGGTCCTCGACCTGCCGGACGCTGATGTTCAGGCCGCCGCGGATCACGATGTCCTTACCCCTGCCGGTGACGCGCACCTAGCCGCCGGCGTCCATGACCCCGAGATCGCCGGACTTGGAGAAGCCGTCCGCGGTGAACATCTCCGCCGTCGCCTCCGGCTGGCCGATGTACTCGAGCAGGTTCGACGCGCCCCGGAAGGCGATGTCCCCTTCGGTGCCGCGCGGTACCTCGTGGCCGTGTTCGTCGACGACGCGGACCTCCTGGCCGGACGCGGCCCGGCCGTCCGAGGTCACCGAGCGCTCCGGGTCGTCATCGATAGAGCACAGCGTGGTGCAGAGGTTCTCCGACCGCCCGTACAGGCTCACGGTGAGCAGGGTCTGCAGGAAGGTGGTCGCGGTGACCGAGGCCGTGCACCGGAACTTGGCGATCCGCTCCAAGCCCTCCCGCGGCTCCCAGATGTCCATCAGGTGCGATCCCGCTCCGTGGACGAGCGGCATCAGGATGCTGGTCACCAGCCCGGTGCTGTGCGTGACCGGCGACGGCCCGAACTGCACGTCCGCGTCGGTGTAGTGGTAGGCCTCGCCCATCAGCCGGGCGCTCGCGCAGTAGGTGTTGAACGTGTGCAGGCAGCCCTTCGGCCGGGAAGTGGTCCCGGAGCTGAACACGACGGCGAACGGGTCGTCCGGCCCTATCCCCGACGCGGGCAGGGCCTCCCCCGTCTCCCGGCCGGCCAGGAGGTCCTCGAAGGCCAGGGCGCCGTCCGGTACAGGGTCGGCGCGCACGGCGATCACCGTCTGCAGGCCGGTTCCGGCCGCGGCCAGGTCACCGAACATGCGGGCGTGGTCGAAACCGCGGAACACCCCGGGGGTGAACGCCGCGTTGGCTCCGGCCGTCTCCACCACGAAGCGGACGTCGTCGGAGCGGTAGACCGGCATGACCGGGACCATGATCGCGCCGAGCCGGGAGAGGGCCGTGGTGACGACGGCGAACTCGGTCCAGTTCGGCAGCTGGACCACGACCCGGGCGCCGGCGCCGATCCCGAGCCGGCTCAGGCCCGCGGCCAGCCGCAGGGCCGCGGCACGCAGTTGGCCGAACGTGTAGGCGGCCGTGCCGTCGGTGATGAAGACCTTGTCCGGCCGGATGGCGACCTGGGCCTCCAGCTCATCGAACAGCGTGGCCGCACGCCACACCCCGGTGGCGTAATAGCGCTCGATCTGCTCGCTGCTGTACCGGTCCGTAACCTTGGCGAACGCCACGCTGACCACCTCGCCCGATGCGCCCGTGCACCCATAAAGGATTCGGTCTAACCATAGAATAATTGGACCGAATCGACAATGGCAGCCGGCTAGCCGCACGGGCGGGCACCCCACCCCGTTCGTCTGACATTTCTTGTGACTTAGTTTCTCCAGGCGTAGATTATCTATCGTGGCTGCCACTCTGGAGACGCTCGCCGCCGTCGCCCGGGATCCGCGCGGGTACGTCGAGGACTGGCGCGCGCGGCATCCGGGCGAGCTCGCGCATGTCGAAGCCGCGGTACTCGTCGACGCAGAAGAGCCCGGCCGCGCCGGACTGAGTGAGGGTGAACTGCATCTCGCGGGCCCGGTAGGCCGGATTCAGGGCCACCAGCACCATCCCGCCCAGGCTGATGCCCTGCTGGAGGATGATCCACTCGGCGCTGTTGGGGGCCCACACGGCGATCCGGTCACCGGGCTGGAACCGGGCCAGGAGCGCGCGGGCCACCCGTTCGGCCTCTTTGATGAACTCGGCGTAGGTCCATTGCCGCCGTCGGGCCGGGTCTTCCACGCAATCGGAAGACTCTGCTGGCAGCATAGCAATGTAGGACATATACGTATACTCAGTCGCAGCATTTGTAGATTATCGAGGAGAACTCATGGCTGCTCCCCTGGTGCGCGGCTACGCTGACTCGGGCGTGCGGCGGATCGCCCTGCTCGCCCGTACCCCGGAGCGGGGCGAGGCCGCGCGGCGGGCGGTGCTCGCCCGGTACCCCGAGGTGGAGGTGCTGTTCGTTCCGGCCGACGCGGGCGACGCCGGCCAGGTGCGCGCGGCCGTGGCGGCGGTCCACGATAGGTTCGGGCAGATCGATGTCGCGGTGTCGTCGGTGACGGGCTCCTACCGGCCCGAGCTGCTCCATCGCACTCCCGTCGAGGACCTGGCCACGATCGTCACCCAGCAAGCGCTGCCGCCCATGCTGCTCACCCGCGTCGTCCTGCCGCTGATGCAGGAGCAGGGCGGCGGCAGCATCGTGAACATCGCCTCCGACGCCGCGAAGGTGCCGACGCCCGGCGAGAGCGTGATCGGGGCGGCCATGGCGGCGATCGTGATGTTCAGCAAGGTGGCGGCGCTCGAGGCGAAACGGAACGGGGTCCGGGTCAACGCCCTCACCCCGTCGCTGATCGCGAACACGCCGACGGCCGAGATGGTTCTCAGGGACGGGTTCAGCCGGAAGCTCTTCGAGAAGGCCGCGTCCCAGGCCCACCTGGGGGTGGCGGAGCCGGAGGACCTCGCGTCGATGGTCGTCTTCCTGGGCGGGCCGGCAGCGGCCAAGCTGACCGGGCAGGCCATCTCGGTCAACGGCGGCATCTCGGTCTTAGGCTGTCGGACGTATCACTCGCGCTACCCCGGAGGGCACCGGATGGCCACCCCGCACGGCTCCGCGCTGCTGCAGCCCGATGACGGGTCCGTCACCCCCGGCAGCGCACGCTCGCTGCTGTTCACGATTCTCGGCGAGCTGGTGTGGCCGACGGGCAAGCCGGTGTGGACCGCGACGCTGGTGCACCTCCTACGCGGCCTCGGGATCGAAGAGCAGACCGCGCGTCAGGCCATCGCCCGCGCCGCGTCCTCGGACTGGATCGCCGCCGCCCGGACCGGACGCGAGGTGAGCTGGTCACTGACCCCCAAGCTGCAGCGGATCTTCGAGTCCGGCTCGCTGCGGGTGTACTCGCTCAGCGACTCCTACAGCCGATGGGACGGCCGCTGGCTCGTCGTGCTCCCGACCATCCCGGCCTCGCACCGGTCGGTCCGCCGGCCGCTGTACACCGGGCTCACGTGGGCCGGGCTCGGCAACCCGGCCCCGGGCCTGTGGGTCACGCCGCACGTCGAGCGCGTCACGGAGATACGCGAGCTGGTGGACCGGCTCGACCTCCAGCGGCACACGGTGGCGTTCGCCGGCACCGTCGAGGCCATCGGCCTCGACCAGCGGGAGATCGTCGACCGCGGCTGGGACCTCGCCGCCCTGCGTGAGCACTACGAGCAGGTCGAGCCCATCATCGGCGCGCTCGCGCCGCGGACGGCCGACGAGAAGCTCTTCGAGAGCGTGCGGCTCAGCAACGAGTACGGGGCCCTCCCCCGCACCGACCCGCAGCTGCCGGAGGCCCTCCTGCCCGACTGGATCGGGCGCCGGATCGCCCGGCGCATCGAAGCGCTCCGGGCCCAGTGGAAACCCGCCGCCGAGGCCCGGTTCGCCGAGATAGACGCGGAGAGCAGCAGCCGGACCGCGGTAGCGCCGTAATGGATGCCACGACGCGGACGCGCCTGTGGCCCAGGGTCAGGGGAGCGGCCACGTACGGTTCAGTCCGTGCTGGGCCGTGAAGGCCTCGAAACTGGCCCGCTGGCCGGCTGTGGCCAGTTGCGCCGGGTGGAGCCGCCCGGCACCGGCCAGGGTGGGCCGCACCAGGTTGATGGCCCCGCCCAGCTTCGGGTCGGGCTCTGCCTGGAGGCCATCAGCCCGGGCCAGGCGCCGGTTGAACTCGTCCTGAGATGGCCCCAGGGCCGGCATAACCCACAAGGGACCGTCCACGCTCAGCTGGTAGGAGCAGTAGCCGCCGCCCCAGGGCCGCGCCGCGGCGCGCACGCCGGCAGCGAGCCTGGCGCTGTCCCGTTCCACCTGCACGGCGTCGCTGCCGAGGGCGGCACGGAAGGCCCGGTGTCCCTCGGCGATGACGGGATGCCGCTGAAGCGCCGACGACTCGTGGTTCTCGGTTGGGCCGTGTTCGGCATAGAAAGCGTGCAGGTGGGCGTGCTGCACGTCCTGCCGCGGATTCCTGGTGACGGCCGCATCGGCGCCGCCGCCGACGAGGGTCCCGCTCGCGGCTTCTGTGTCACGCAGGTAGTCCAGGTTCGGTGGGCTGTCATTGGCGCAGAACACCACGTGCCCGCCGTCCAGGCTGCGGTACCACGCGGCGATCAAGGACATCGCCGTCTGGCAAGCCGCCAGTTCGGAAGCCGTGGCTGATGACCATCCGTCGCGATGGTGGCGGGGCACGATCAGCGCGTGGGGCCTGGCCGCCCGCCGGGGCCCGTTAGCCAGCATGAAGGGGTTGCGGTCGAGGACCAGGTCCACCAGGGCGGTACCGTCAGGCGCGGTGACCGTTCCCAGGTAGCCGGGAAGACCGGGCACATCGGCGAACACGTCCACCGGCCGGTACCGGCGTGAGAATTCTCCCGCCGGAACCTCGCCCTGGACGTCTCCGGTTCCCTGGTCGACCAGTACCCAGCTTCCCGCCCAGGCGGTGCCGCCTGGCCGCCGGTACCCCTTGACGGTGCGGGTGCCATCGGTGTAAGTCCACATTTCGCGCATCTCGACCTGCGTGAACGGGGAACGCCAGCGCTCTGGATGATCGACCACGCTCCCACATAACCAGAAGCGGTGAGTCTAACGGCCGGGCAGGCGAGACAGGTCATGTGGTGAAGCCCACAGGTCCCTCTGTTGGCGAAATAAGGGACAAAGGTCACTTGACCTGCTATTAAGGACTAACGGGTAGCCGAACAGGCCCCGGAGCCAGCGCTTCGCCATCCCAGTCTGCGGGATGAGAGCGCGGGGGGGAAAGCAGTGCAGGTGACGATCAGTGTGCAGCGCGCCCGGTGGCGTGCGCTGCCAATCCCGGGTAACCGTCGTCGGGCGAGTCCCCCTCCGGCCTTTCGCCGCATTCATCGTGACGGAACACTCGCCAACTCCTGAATCGTCCATCCGAGTCCTGACTAGAGGTGCCATGTCTGCTGGCTCACGACCGCGCCGTACCAGGTCCGCCCGGCTGACGCTGATCAGCCTGCTCCTGATCCCCCTGTTGTCGCTGGCGGCGCTGTGGGGTCTCACCGCGAGCATCACGCTCGGCAACGTCATCCGCTACCAGCACTACAACGCGATCACGACCACGATCGGCCCCAGCGTCACCGGGCTGCAGGAGACGCTCCCGGTCGAGAGCGCGCTCAGCATCGTCTGGGTGGCCACCAAGCGCCAGCCGGGGATATTCCAGGCGGAACTGGCGAACGCCCGGCGCGGCACCGATAAGTACATTCCGGAAGTCCGCACCGCGGTCATGAAGGTGCGCGGGGTGGTCACCCCGAAGGCCGTCGCGCTGATGAACGCCTTCCTCGCGGACCTGGCCAACCTGAGCCGGGTACGCGCGGCGGTCGACTCGGGACGGTACGACACGGTGGCGGCGTTCAACGCCTACAACGCGATCAGCACAGCCGAGATCCGGTACTTCCAGAACGCCTCGTCGACGTCCGACCCCACGCTCGCCGCCATGACGGGGGCGGCCATCGCAGAGGCCAGGGCGCAGGAGGCCACGGGCGGCGCGATAGCCCTGATCGAGGGTGCGATCGCGTCGGGCGGCACGATGCCGCAGCCGCAGCGGATGCTGTTCGCGCAGGTGGTGGGGCAGCAGAACTTGCTGACGGGCGACATGTTCTCGCTGGCTGACCCGAGCCTGACGGCCGTGTTCAACCAGATCTTCAAAACGCCCAGCTACCGCAAGGTGCTGGCCATCGAGACCAAGGTCCTGGCCAGCCCGGCCAACTCGCCGGTACCGGTGAACAGCGCGGACTTCCAGCTCGCGGCCCAGGCGATCCAGATGACTACGCTGACGAACGGGGCAAAGGTCGGCGCGCTGCTGTCCGCGCAGTCGACCCGCTTGCGCAACGGCGTGGTGACCGACCTCATTCTGGCCGCCGGTCTCGGCCTGCTCGCGGTGGCCGCCTCCATCTTCGTCATGGTGCGGTTCGGCCGCAGGCTGCGGATTGAGCTTAGCGACCTGTACGAGAGCGCAAGGCGGATGGCCGACGAGCGGCTGCCGCGGGTCGTCGAGCGGCTCCGCCGCGGCGACGATGTCGACGTCGAGGCGGAATCCCCGCCGCTGACCGTGGGCAGGATCACCGAGACCGCGGACGTCGCGCAGGCCTTCTCCACCGTGCAGCGCACCGCGGTGGAGGCCGCCGTCGGCCAGGCCAGCCTGCGCAAGGGCATCAACCAGGTCTTCGCCAACCTGTCACTGCGGAACCAGTCGCTGCTGCACCGTCAGCTCAGCATGCTCGACACTATGGAGCGGGCCACCAGCGACCCGGCCGTCCTGGCGGACCTGTTCCGGCTCGACCACCTCACTACCCGCATGCGGCGGCACGCGGAGGGCCTGCTCATCCTGGCCGGGACCACGCCCGGGCGGGTCTGGCGCGACCCGGTGCCGGTGGCCGACGTACTGCTGGCGGCGGTCGCGGAGGTCGAGGACTACGTTCGGGTGGACGTCGTCACCCAATCCGCCGACGCCGTGGCCGCGACCGCGGTGAACGACGTCATCCACCTGATGGCCGAGCTGGTGGAGAACGCCACCGCATTCTCGCCGCCGAATACCCGGGTGGTGATCAGCGGCGACGCCGTCGGCCGCGGCTTCGCCGTGGAGATCGAGGACCGCGGGCTCGGCATGGCGCCGGACGCCATCGACGCCGCCAACGAGCGCCTGGCCAGTTCGCCCGAGTTCGACCTGGCCAACAGCGAGCGGCTCGGCTTGTTCGTGGTCGGCCAGCTCGCCGACAGGCATGGGATCAAGGTGGCGCTGCGTTCCTCCCACTACGGCGGGATCACGGCCATCGTGCTGCTCCCCCGCAAGATCATGGTGTCCGAGTATGAAGAGAGCGAGTGGTTCGCACGCGGCCGCCTCGGGGAACTGCCGCCGACGGCCGTGAACGGCGGGGCACCAGAAACCGGAAAGCACGAGCCGGCATTCGGGATGACCGGCCGGCACCGGCTGACCCTTTCGAGCTCCTCGCGGGAGGGCGGCCTGGCCGGCCTGGCCGGCCTGGTCAGCGGATCCGGCGGCCCTGAAGGTGCCGAAGCGGCCGAGGAGCCGCTGATGAGCACCGCGATCCAGGCACCGCCGCCGCCCGCACAGGACCAGCCGCCCCAGGCCGGATCGCCGATGGCAGCGGCCGCGGCCCGGCCCGTCAGCTCGGCGGAACCCACGGGCCCCACGGGGTCAAGCCCGGCCGTGAACGCGACGGCTGTCGGCGGGACTTATCTGGGCCTGCCTCGGCGTGTCCGCCTGGCCAACCTGGCCCCGCAGCTCCGCGGTCAGCCCGGCGGCACCGCGCCGGGCCAGGCTGCCGGGTCGCCGGCCCGTCCGCCTGAGCAGACCAGCAGCCTGATGGCCGCGCTGCAGGCGGGATGGCTGCGCGGGCGCCTCGACGACCTGGATTCCCCCGACGCCGAGCCGGAATCCCCCGGCGGGCGCCCGGCGGGCACAGCGAGATGGGAAGCCGAATCCGACGATCGCGAGGTTGAGTCATGACGCAGGCGAAGGGCGCGGCGGAAGAACTCGGCTGGCTGCTCGACAACCTGGTCTCCCGGGTGGCGAACGTCCGTCAGGCGCTGGTCCTGTCCAGGGACGGCCTGGCCGTGGCCAAGTCACAGAACATGAGCCGGGAAGAGGGCGACCGCCTGTCGGCCCTGGCCGCGGGTGTGCAGAGCCTGGCCCGCGGGGCCGGGCAGCAGATCGGCGGCGGGGAGGTCAGGCAGATCGTCATCGAGATGGACTCCGCGTTCATGTTCGTGATGGCGGCCGGGGAGGGCACCTGCCTGGCCGTGCTCGCCTCGTCCGAGGCCAACCTGGGCGTGATGGCCTACGAGATGGCCATGCTCGTGCGGCGGATGGGCATGTACCTGACCGCGGCACCGCGACCCGCGGCTCACGAATCAGTTGTGGGCTGAGGATGCGACCAGGAGACACCGCATGAGCGTACCCAAGGACAGGTGGCTCGGCCGGGACGCGGGACCGGTCGTGCGGCCCTATGCCATGACGATGGGCCGCACCGTGCCCGCTTCCGGGTCATACGCCGGACTGACCGACGTGGTGACGGCCGCCGCCGACTGGGGAAACCCGGCGGACGCGCGTCTCAGCCGCATGCACCGGCGGATCCTGAGCCACTGCCATCAACCCACCACGGTGGTCGACCTGGCCTCCGACCTGGACCTCCCGGTGGGAGTGGTCCGCGTGCTGCTCGGTGACCTGAGCCAGTACGGGGCGCTCCGGGTGGCCACGCCCCCTGGGGGACACGTAACCGACGAGCGACTGCTAAGGAACGTGCTCGATGCACTACAGGCACTCTGACACGGTCGAGGCGAAAGTGGTTCCCGCCACGGCCAAGATCCTGATCGCAGGTGGATTCGGGGCGGGCAAGACCACCATGGTCGGCGCGATCAGCGAGATCCGCCCGCTGCGCACTGAGGAGACGCTCAGTGACCGGGGCATCGGAGTCGACGACGTCAGCGGCGTGGACAGGAAGACCACGACCACGGTCGCGATGGATTTCGGCCGGATAACCTTCCGCACCGACCTGACGCTGTATCTTTTCGGCACGCCCGGGCAGGAACGCTTCTGGTTCATGTGGGACGACCTGACTGTCGGGGCAGTCGGGGCGGTGGTGCTGGCCGACACCCGCCGTCTGGCCGACTGTTTCGCCGCGGTGGACTACTTCGAGCATCGCGCCACGCCGTTCCTCGTCGCGGTCAACTGCTTCGACGGCGCCTCGAGGTACCAGCCGGACGACGTCCGGATCGCCCTCGACCTCGCCCCGGACACGCCCGTGGTGCTTTGTGACGCACGCCAGCGCGAGTCGGTCAAGAAGGTGCTCGTCGCCCTGGTCAGGCACGCGATTACCAAGATCAGCGCAGACCCCGCCTATCAGGGCGGGCCGCTGCGGAGCTAGGCCGACCTGGTGCGGCGGGTCGTCGTCACCGCATGGCGCCGATGACGCAGCCGCCGATTCCAGCGATCACGATGCCGGCGATGACCTTCCTCGCTGCCGGTGTGCCCGGTTTGGGTACGTGGAAGGCCCAGATGCCGATGCTGGCGTTGACGAGCAGGCTGAGCTGGGCGATGGTGAAGCCGGTGCCGGTGCCGACGCGTGCGACCAGGCCGAGCAGGGTGAGGTCACCGATCCCGAACAGGACGCCGGCGCCGAGTTGCGTGGTCAGGGCCCGCAGGCCGAGCCGACTCGGTTCGCCGGCCGGGAGGGCTAGGGCCAGTCCGGCGCCGAGCATCCCGAGAGCGAGCGGGAAGTTGCTGACCTGCGACGGTTCCGCGGCCCACTGCGCGGGCACGAAGTAAGTCCCCCACAGCACCCCCGCCGCGGCGGCCCACAGCAGGCCGCTTCGTGCCCCCGGGGCCGACTGGGCGCTGGAGCTGTCCTGGGAGCGGACGATGAGGAGAATCCCGGCCAGGATGGCCGCGAGGGCGGCGGCCAGGAGGACGAAGCGGATTCCGGGAAAATGATCCAGCTCGTGGAAGAGCAGGGCTCCCCAGGCGAACGCGACGATGATGTTGAGCGGCGTCCAGGTTCCGGCCGCGCGGGCGATCCCGGCCAGCTCCGAAGCCCGGAAAGCGCTGTAGTTGCCCGCGGTCCACACCACGCCGCCGGCCAACGGCAGCCAGAAACCCCGCCAGCCGAATTCCAGGTGGCCGCCGCCAGCGAGCAGCGCGATCCCGGCGACGATGACGTTGCCGACGGTCGCGTACAAGGTGCGGGTGCGCGGCGGCACGCCGGGCAGCATCTGGGCCAGCGGGATCCAGGTGCCGAAGGCGGCCACCGTTACGAACGCGAGCAGTGCGGTCACGTCGTAAGCATATCGTCGTTGAACGAGCATAAACTAGTGGCGAATGAGAGGGCGGTGAGATGAGGAGCGGGCTGCGGACATCGGCGCAGACCGCGGTCGTGCGCGTGGTGCACGATCACCCGGGGGTTACCAGGGCCGAGGTGGCGGCCCGGGTCGGGATTCCGAGCGGGTTCGCGGCCGAGACCGTTGCCCGCCTGGTGGCCGACCGGCTTGTCTGCGAGCGGCCCGCCCCGGCCACGGGGCGGCGCGGCCGGCCGACGACGTCGTTGCATGCCCACCCGGACGGCCCGCTCGTGGCCGCCGCTGCCGTCAGCCATGACACCTGGCAGGTCGGCGCGGTGGAGCTCGGCGGGACGAAGGTGGCGGCAACACAACGCCCGCACCACCGCAACTCCGACGACGTACTCGATGCGGTCGCGGCCGAGCTTCGTCAGCTCAGCAGGCGCTTCGGCGCCCGGGTACGGGCGGCGGCGGTCGCCGTGCCCGGCACGGTCGCGGGCAGTGAGCTGGTGCACGCGCCGGGGCTGGGCTGGCACGGCCTCGACCTGTCCGTGCTGTGGCCCGGCCATGAGCCCGGTGCCACGTTCGTGGCGGGCAACGACGCGTCCCTGGCCGGCGTCGCCGAGTCGCATCATGGCGCGGCCGTGGGCGCGGGCACGACGGTTTACCTGCACCTCGAGGCTGGCCTGGGAGGCGCGATCGTGGAGGCTGGCCGTGCGGTCCGGGGCGCGGCCGGCGCCGCTGGTGAGTTCGGCCACATGCCGTTCGGCGAACCGGCCCGGCGCTGCCGGTGCGGCGCCCGGGGCTGCTGGAACACCAGCGTCGATGGCCCGGCCGTCGCCCGCCTGCTGCACCAGCGGGCCCCCGCCGATGACGTGAGCTACTTCCGCGGTGTCCTCGCGGCGGCCCAAGCGGGACAGCCAGGCGCGCTCTCAGCGATCCAGGCCGTCGGCGGCTCCATCGGCCGGGGCATCGCCGGCCTGGTGAACGGCCTCGACCCGCACCTCGTGGTCGTCGGCGGCCTCGGCCCCGACCTGCTGCACATCGCCGCCCACGAGGTCACCGCCGCCTACCGCGACGGGCTGATGGCCTTCCGCGCGACGCCGCCACCGCCGGTCCTGCCCGCCCGGCTCGGCACCGACGGGCCCCTCCTCGGCGCCGCCGACGAGGCCTTCGCCCACCTGCTCACTGACGAAGGCCTGCAAGCCTGGATTTCATGACCGACGAGATACCTCAGCCGCTGATCGCCTTGGCTGCCTCAGCCGCCGCAGCCAGGGCGGCCAAGTGGTCGTCGACCGCCTTCAGGCCCACGCCCATCGTGTTGATCGACAGGTGCGTCGCGTCCGCTTCTTGCCACCGCCGCATCGCCGCCGCCAGCTTGTCCTGGTCCTCCTGCCAGGTGAGGCGCCCTTCCAGGCCGAGGCTGGACGGATCTCGGCCCGCTTCGACGGCTGCCTCCGTCACCATCTGGCGGGCTTCGTCGAGTTCCGGGCCTGGAGCCATCTGCGGGAACCAGCCGTCGGCCAGCCGCCCGGCGCGAGCGTAAGCTCGCGGCGACTGGGCACCGAACCATACCGGGATGGGCCGTTGCACCGGCAACGGTGCGAGCCCGGCCCCGGTGACGTGGTCGAAGGTGCCGTTGAAGGTTACGGTCTGCTCCGTCCACAGGCGGCGAAGCAGCGTGATCTGCTCCTCCAGACGCTTACCGCGGGTGCTGAAATCCTGGCCGAGGGCCTCGTACTCCACGCGGTTCCAGCCGATTCCCACGCCCAGCCGGAACTTCCCGGCGGTAAGAAGATCCACTTCGGCGGCCTGCTTAGCGACCAGCGCGGTCTGCCGCTGCGGGAGGATGATGATCCCCGTGACCAGTTCCATGGAGGTCACCGCGGCCAGGTAGCCGTACAGCACCATCGGCTCATGGAACGTCGTATGCACGTCGTAGGGCCGGTCCCAGCCCGTGTGAACGGCGCGGTCAGCGCCCACGACATGGTCGTAGGCCAGCAGATGAGTGAACCCGAGTTCCTCGGCCCGCTGGGCGTAGGCGCGTACAGCACCGACATCGCCGCCCAGCTCGGTCTGCGGGAACACCACGCCAATCCGCACATTACCTCCCGGTGTTGGGGATGCCAGATTTCCGTCACAGCGGTCTCGGATAGCCCTGGGCAAGTCCGGTATACGACTGTACGTTAACGGCATGACCGGCGGCATCGACCTATTCTCGGCGACCACACGCACCTGACCCGAGGAGGTCCTTCGTGGTGAGACCGACGGCGATGGACGAGTATTTCGTTCATCAGATCCCCGAGCTCCTTCCGAACGTCGCCGTGTACCACCATTTCTTCCCCGGCACCGTGGTCGAGGGGACCCTGCCAGCATGACCGCGGCAAGGCCATCTCTTGTCGCTGACCCGGACCTCGTGACGCCCGAGTGGCTCACCCAGGTGCTGCGGCATGCGGGCGCCATCGACGCGGGCACGAAGGTCTCCTCGTTCGAGGCGTCGTCGATCGGCACCGGCCAGGTCGGTGCCAATGTGCGGTACGCGCTCAGCTACGACCGCCCCTACGACCACACTGGGCCGCAGGCTCCGGCGACGGTCGTGTGCAAGTTCTCCTCGCGCGACGCGGCGAGCGCGGCCGCTGGCGTGGCGACGCTCACCTACGAGACCGAGGTCGCCTTCTACCGGGATCTGGCGCACACTGTCGACATCAGCCGCCCGCAGTGCCATTTCGCCGAGCTCCGGTCCGGCACCGCCGATGTCGTGCTGGTCATGGAGGACATAATGCCGGCCGCGCAGGGTGACCAGGTCGCCGGCTGCACGGTGCAGCAGGCCGGTCTCGCCATCGAGGAGGCCGCCCGGCTGCACGGACCGCGCTGGGGCGACCCGACGCTGAATGAGCTCTCCTGGCTCGATCGCGTCGGCACCGTTGAGGCCATGGCCGCGATGTACGAGGCCGTCTGGGGGACGTTCGTCGAGCGCTACGGCGCCATGCTCGACCCGGTCACGCTCGCGGCCGGGCCGCAGTTCGCCGCGCTCGCGCCAAAACTGCTCGCGGACAGATCGTCACCGCGCACGCCGGTGCACAGCGACTACCGGCTCGACAACATGCTTTTCGGCACCAGCGAAGCGGCCCGGCCACTGACCATCGTCGACTGGCAGACCGTACGGCTGGACGTCGGCCCCAGCGACGTCGCCTACTTCCTCGGCAGCGCGTTCGAGCCCGAGCGCCGCCGTTCGTGTGAACGCGACCTTCTCATCCGCTACCACCGGGCGCTCGTCGAGGACTACGGCGTCGACGACTATCCGTTCGACGAGTGCTGGCGCGACTACGTGCGATCAAGCTACAGCAGCCTGCTCATGGCCGCCTTCGCGTCCATATTGGTCGGGCGCACCGATCGCGGCGACGCCATGTTCATGGCGATGGCGAACCGTTCCGCGCAGATGGCCGCCGACCTCGACGCGCCAGCCGTCATCAAGAAGGGCTGAACAGCTCCGGTACACCGGCGAGCCCGTCACCAGCACCGAGTGCACGGTCGGCTGGCCGGACCTGAGCATGTTCGCCCGCCGTCGGCTCAGCGCGTATCAGGAAGCAGACATAGGGCCTCTGTGTCAGGTAAAGGCGCAGTGAATGTCAGATGACGGGGATGCTGCGCACTCGGGGGATCCGATGAACGGAAAATATGTTGGATACGTAGCGAGCGAGGACCCACTGCGCGGCTTTCTCAGCACGATCGTGCGCGATCGCTTGGACGTGCGCGAGCCGCGGCTGGCGTTCCGGGCGTTCCGGCTGTGCGGAAGCAACGAGGTCTACGCGTACGAGGAAAAGTTCAGCGGCGCCAAGGTCATTTGCAAGTTCTACGGTCCGAGGTTCGCAACGGATCTGGACAAGGCAGCCTGGATGGCACGCCAGGAGTACGAAGGGCTCGAGACGTTGCGCCGGTACAACCTGGTCGGGTCGCCGCACCACGTCATTCGCCCGCTGGGACTCAGCCGCGATATCAACGGCGTGCTGGCCGTCGAATACTATGCCGGCGAGGAATTCAGCCACGCGATCGCGCGCACGACGCAGCATGGGGACGACGCGCACCTGTACTGGCGGCTGAAGGCCCTGGCGTATTTCCTCGCCACCCTGCACAACCGGACGGCCAACGGGGCAACCGTGGATTTCGATCCCGAATGCCGGTACTTCGACACGATCGTCAGCCGGCTCCGCCGGGCGCGGCGCATCGGGCAGCAGGACGTCGACGATCTCAGCAAGTTGCGCAACCGCTGGCGGGAGCGACCGCAGATGTGGCAGGACCGGCAGGTCTGGCTGCACGGCGACGCGACTCCCGCTAACTTCCTGTTCGGTCACGGACTGGACGTCGCCGCGATTGACCTGGAGCGCATGAAGCGCGGGGACCGGATGTTCGACGTCGGACGGGTGGCTGGCGAGCTCCAGCACGTGTTCATGCGTGACTCCGGCGACTGGCGTAACGCGGAGCCGTTCATCGGGCACTTCCTGTGGGAGTACAGCAGTCATTTTCCCGACCGCGAGCAGACGTTCGAGTCGATTACTGTCCGCGCACCGTTTTACATGGCCCTGAACCTGCTGCGGATCGCGCGCAACGGCTACATCGGCCATGATTACGGCAGAAGGCTCGTGCGGCAGGCGAAGCGGATGCTGCGAGCGGCCTAAACTCGTGGCGACGCCCTTGCCGAACGAGGGGACCTAGCCCAGAGTATGGACATCCGAGCGGTCGCCTTCGACGTGAACGGCACCCTGGTCAGGATCCTGACCGAGGACGGCGACGAGCAGATCTTCCGGGCCGCGGCGCACTTCCTCAGCTACCAAGGCATCGGCCTGCACCGGCACGAACTCGGTGATCTCTATTTCCAGATCATGAAAGAACAGCTGCGGACCAGTCCGGAAGAGTATCCCGAGTTCGACGCCGTCGGCATCTGGCGCGGCATCATCGAAGGGCAGGCGACGGATTTCACCCGCGCCCTGCCAGCCGGCAAGCTCCAGCAGCTGCCGCTGTTCCTAGCCGAGATGACCCGCGGCATCTCACGTCGGCGGCTCTCCCCGTACCCGCACGTCCGCGAGGTGCTCGACGTCCTGCACAACCGCTACCCGCTCGCGATCGTCACCGACGCGCAGAGCGCATACGCCCGCAGCGAGTTGCATAAGGTCGGCCTGCTCGGCTACTTCGACCCGGTCATCGTTTCCGGCGACCACGGATACCGCAAACCTGACCGGCGGCTCTTCCAGCTCGCGCTCGACGGTATGGGGATAGCGGCTGAGAACGCGCTGTACGTCGGCAACGACATGTACCGCGACATCCACGGAGCACAGGAAGCCGGCCTGACCACCGTCATGTTCGACTCGGATCAAGGAGAGAAGGTTTACCGGGATTGCCACCCCGATTACACGATCACGGACTTCCGCGACCTCCTGCAGATCCTCGGCCTACCCTGAACTGAGCCGCATGTATCTCTGGCCTTGCCGCCCGCTCCGTAAGGGAAGAGCAGGTATCCAGGCGCCGCCCGGCGGAGGGGTGGTGAACCGGGCCCGCGGGAGAGGCATGGGGGGTCATGGACACGGCTGTTCACGGAGAGCGGTTCCGTGAGATGTTCAGCGGGCGGACGATAGAGGCATGGGAGCTTCCCGGGCGCAGCGAAAATGCGGCTGGCGGGCCGGCCGGCCGTCATGGTTCGCACCCGGGGAAGCCGGAGTTCTTCGGCGCGGACATGTACATGTTTGATGTCACGGGGTTCCGGCCAGGAAACGGTGTCCTGACCGAGCCGCTGAGTCCCGGCCGCGGCGCCAGGCTCGATGTGTGGATGACCGATCCGGCCGACCGCCGGCCGGTTCCAGTCCCCGGCCGCGGAGGTGTCCTGTTCAGCACCGAGGCCTTCGCGCTCAAGAACAGCGGGAACCGTACGTTGCACGCGCCGAAGCCATCGTGGAGGATACTTCTCAATGCCGCCGGGCAGGGCAGCCGGCTGGCCGGAATGACCCGGATCAATCTCAAGGCAATGTACAACGATCCATCGCAGATGCGCGAAGCGCTGGCCTGGCGCCTGTTCGCCCTCGCCAATGTTCCCGCACCGCGGCATACGTACGCCAAGCTGGCCTTCGGCTCAAGCTACCGGGGCCTGTTTTCGGTCATCGAGCACGTCGACAAGAGGTTCCTGAGAGATCATTTCGGCCGGAACTACCGAGGAAACTTGTACAAGACCGGCTATCGCGACATCGGGGGTGCGTATCTTGAATACCGGACCGCACCTGACGGAGATGACTCGGGACGGCAGTATTTCATCCCCGGCTCGGCCGAGCATACCTACCGGCTCCAGACCAACAAGAATTCCCCCGAGACCAGCACCTACGACGACCTGGCCTGCTTTATCAGGACGATCAACGGCATCGGTCTTGGCGGCGGTGAGGGACGCTTCGGCACGGACGCCTTCCGCGAGTCGGTGGATGACGTCATGAACGTCAACGCCTTCCTCAGGTGGGCGGCCGTTAATATGCTACTCGGAAGCTGGGATAACTATTACGCGTCCGGGTCCAATTACTATCTTTACAATTCGGGCCATCAGGGAGCGGCCAAAGATTTCACCGGCTCTCCTTATTTCCACTTCATACCATGGGACTACGATAATTGCCTGGGGATCGATTATTCCGGAACTCAGTGGCAGTACGCCGATATCCTGGACTGGCCGGGAAAAGCAAACCGCCGCAAGCCAACGATCCCGCTCGTCCGGAACCTGCTCCGCAACCACGACTACCGCCAGTACTACCTGGATTTCCTGGAGCACATGCTCGACACCGAGTTCAATCCGGAGGCCATTGCCACGCGGATCGGGCCGCACTCCGAGGATGGCCTGTGGTACCGGGTCCGGCGAGCAGCTTACCTGGAATCGGATACGCCTCACGGGCGCCCGTTCACCGGCCGGCGGTACAGCAATGACGAGGTCTACCGGAGCGGCTGCCGGCAGCGCGAACTGCGGCACGGGAAGAAGACGGTGGAAGGCATCGTCCACTACGTCCGCATGCGTCATGACAGTGCCCGCGTTCAGCTGAGGCGGCTGAGGCGGACAATGCCGCGCGCTGTCGATCGCTTTCCGGCCGCCGCGGAGCAGTTGCCACGGGCGGCCTAGCCCGAGCCTGCCCGGGCGAGGATGCGAGGGTGAGAAGACCGCCCGCACACTGTGGAGTTGAAGCTCATGGATGGACGACAGGCCGGCGAGGCACCTGACTGCGTTTACGCCTTGTTCCAGCAGCGTGTCGACGGGGATGAAGCGCTGCTGCGGCTCGCCGCGTTTCGCTTCGCCCAGATGGGCGTGGCCGCCGAGGTCTACGCCGACACGCCAGACCGGCTCGAGCGTGTCCTGCGATTCGCACCTCCCCGTCCGCGCTTGCCCATCGTCCACCTGGACCGGAGCCTCAACGTGCTGCACAGCCGGGACCGCGCGTTGGTACGGGAATTCGCGGACCGCTTCGCGGGCCGCATCGCCGGCGTCGTCGTCCACGACAAGCGTGAGATGGGGGCACAGACGGACCGTCTGCTCGCCGGGATGCGTGAGCTGAATGCCAGCATCTGCCAGCGACCAGGTGGTCCGCTGGTTTTCCTCGAGTACGCCGCCGGACTGGATCGCGGATGGTTCGTCGACGTGGCCGAGCGGCTCCGGGACGCCGAACGAGTCAGCTGCTGCATCGACGTCGGGCACATCGGCCTGAGGCAAGTGACGGCCAGGTTCGGTGACAGCCATCCTGACCTGGATCTCAAGAAGCTCAACCGAGCGGACCACCGCCTGCCCGACCTGGTGGCAGACATCCAGGATGCGGTGGCAACCGCCCTGCCACACGTTCTCGACGTCATACATTCGCTCGGCCGGCTCGGCAAGCACGTGCACTTTCACCTGCACGACGGGCATCCCCTCGTCCCCGGCCTGAGAGATCACTTTAGTTTCCTGACCCAGCTGCCCATCCCCTTCAGCTATCAGGGCCGCCAGTCGCTGAACATGATGTACGGGCCAGCCGGCCTGGCCTCCATCGTGCGGACGGCCATTGACGCATGCCCTCCGCAGCGGGTCTCCTTCACCGCCGAGGTCCACCAGGTGGAAGGCCGGCTGCCTCTCGCCGACGCCGCCAGCTTGTTCGCCCACTGGCAGGACACCACCAACGCCGAGCGGATGAACTACTGGCTCTCGGTCCTGTCCGAGAATGCGCTGCTCATGGCGAACAGCATTCCATCAGCGCCTTGAGCGCGACGGGGTCGAAAACGGCCGGATCGCCTCGCTGCTGGGCCGCGCTTCCGTAGGAGCCGGCGAAGCCGCCGGTGAGCCGCTCCCAGCGATGCTCGACGAACTCGTCGCAGCGCGCCACGAGCACCCGGCCGTCAGTCTGCGGGACTTCTGCCCGCCGCGCGAACAGTTAGGGCTGATAATGAACCATGCGTGACAGGTGTCCAGTGCTGGACTGGGCAGCGTCCGGCGCGATGGCGCTTACTGGCATGCCGGACGGGGTGCCAGTGGCCTCTCCGGCGCCAGCCTTGGCCATGCTCGGCCAAGTCACCGCGGAGTTCGCCCGGGTAACGGCGGAAACAGGAAGGCAGGTGCGTGCCGACCCAGCGGAGTTGATCACCGGCCGCGCAGCGCTCGCCGGCCTCACCCGGGGAGGGCGGATCTCCGCCGGAGGATCGAGTTTCCTGCTGCGTTCGGCGGACGGATGGTGTGCCGTCACGCTGAGCCGACCCGATGACGTAGCAGCGGTACCAGCCATTGTCGGTCCGCTCGGCTGGGACGGAGCCAGCCTGGATCGGATTATGACGCGAGCCAGGGCGCGCACCGCGCTCACGGCGGCGGCACTAGGCACGCCGTCAGAGGACTTCGCGGCGGCGGCGCAGTTGGTCGGCGTTCCCGCGGCTGCCTTGCCAGCCACCGCGCCGCCGCCGGTATCGAGTGAGATCTCACTGACCGAAACCGCCGGCTGGCCGCCATGGCGGGCTGGGCGTATCGCGGCGCCGCTGGCCGGGGCGCGGCTGTCTGGCGCGCTGATCGCTGACCTGTCATCGATGTGGGCGGGCCCGCTCTGCGCGCGGTTGCTCGGCCTGGCTGGCGCGGAGGTCATCAAGGTCGAGTCCCCGGTCCGGCCGGACGGTGCGCGCTCCGGTAACCGGGAGTTCTTCAACTGGCTGCATGCCGGGCACCGCAGCCTGTCAGCTGACTTCAGCAGTAAGGCCGGGCGCACCATACTGGCAGCGCTGCTTGAGGCCGCGGACGTCGTGATCGAAGCGTCCCGGCCGCGCGCGCTGGCGGGTCTGGGGCTAGCCCCCGACATGGTCCCTCACCGGCCCGGCCAAGTCTGGCTCAGCATCAGCGGGTATGGGCGGACGATGCCCGACCGAGTGGCGTTCGGGGACGACGCCGCGGTGGCGGGCGGCCTGGTCGGCTGGACCGCAGGCGTGTCACCGCCCAAGCCGGTATTTTGCGCTGACGCAATCGCGGACCCGCTGACCGGCGTCTGCGGGGCGCTCGCGGTCGCGCGGTCGCGGTCGGCGGGAGGCGGCGAGCTGATCGACCTGTCCATGCGGGAGGTCGCCGCCGCCTTCACCGCCGCGCCGGACCACGGCCCGCACGTTGTCCGCGGCGGATCAGTAGCTTGCCCGCGCTGGCACCAAGAGCAGGCCATAAGGTTGCCACGCCGCCCGGTCCCGCCCGCAGGCACGGCGGAGCACGCCCCAGAACTGGGCGCGGACACCAGTTCGGTGCTCGCTTGGCTCTCCGGCCAGCACGCCGCATGCTAATCCGCAACGCATGCGTATGGCCGGCGGATGCCCACCTGGCCGCCGAAGCGGTGCTGGCCTGCATCCCGCGTACTGATGTGCGCCTGGCCGCCGGCCTGATCGCCGAGTGCGGGCTGAGCCTGCGGCCGGAACCCGGCGAAGAGGTCATGGAGGCAGCGGGCGGGCTCCTGCTGCCCGGCCTGCACGATCACCACGTGCATCTGCGCGCGCTCGCCGCCGCGGCAGCCAGCGTGAGCGTCGGACCACCGCGGACCAGGACCGTAGCCGAGCTGGCCGCGCGGTTGCAGGCCGCGGACGCGGACCTGCCACCGGGCGCCTGGCTGCGTGCCGTCGGTTATCACGAGTCGGTCGCCGGGGCGCTGGACCGCGACGCTCTTGACAGGCTCTTCCCCCATCGCCCGGTGCGGGTACAGCATCGCAGCGGCGCGCTGTGGGTGGTCAACTCGCTCGCTGTCACCCGCCTAGACCTCGACGGGTGCGAGCTAGGCGGGGTGGAACGCGACGACGCCGGCCGCCCGACCGGGCGGCTATGGCGGATGGACCGCTGGCTTGTCGGCCGGATACCCGTTGTCACCGCGGATCTAGGCGCGGTGAGCCGGAAGGCAGCAGCGTTCGGGATCACGGGCTTCACGGACGCAACGCCTGGTGCGACCCAGCGCGACCTCGCGTTCCTGGCCGAGGCCCCGATCACGCAGCGCCTATACTGCATGGCGCCGCCGGGGATACGGCAGCCGCCCGGCCCGATCGCCGTCGGACCGGTAAAAATACTCCTCGACGACACCACCCTGCCGCCGCTGGACGAACTCGCCCACCAGATCCGCGGCGCGCACGCCGCCGGTCGGCCAGCTGCGGTGCATTGCGTCACGCGCGTCCAACTCGTGCTCACGCTCGCCGCGCTCGATCTCGCGGGACGGCTGACCGGTGACCGGATCGAGCATGGCGCGGTGATCGGGGCCGGTTCCCTGCCGGGCCTGCGCGGCCTGACCGTTGTCACGCAGCCGCACTTCGTCGCGGAACGAGGCGAGCAGTACGCAACGGACGTGCCGTCGGACGACCTGCCGGATCTGTGGCGACTGCGTTCCCTCATCGACGCGGGAGTGGGCGTCGCGGCCGGAAGCGACGCCCCGTTCGGGGCCGAGGATCCGTGGCATGTGATGCGCGGCGCCGCCAGCCGCCCGAGGTTGTTCCGCACGGATGAGGCAGTCTCCCCGGCACGGGCGCTCGCCCTGTTCCTCGGCGAGCGCGCCGCTCCGGGCTCTCCGCGACTTGTGGCCCGCGGGCGCCCGGCGGACCTCGCGCTGCTCCGCGCCGGCCCCCTTGAAGCGCTGCATTCTCTCGCGTCTGACCTCGTCGCCGCGACGTTTATCGGGGGTGAGCTCGCCTACACCCGCGGCTAGCGGCTGTGCCACACTTCCGAGGATGGCTCCCTACCCGTCTGCCGAGCTGGCCGAGCTGGCCGGGCGGCTTGAGCTTCACGTGCTGCCGGGAGGCAGGCCCGCCAACCCGCTCGTCGTGCTGGCGCTCGACCGCTGGCGCGACGCGCCGCCTGAGCTGATCCGCCGCGCCGGCGACCTAGTCGCGGCGGCGCTGCCGGTCACCGTCGGTGTACTCGCCGGACCGCCGACCGCCAGCCTGCAGCCGCTGATTACCGCCGCGACGTTGACGCTGACTGCCGGGATGTCCCCGGACGGCGAGATGCGGGAAATTATCGCGACCGGCGACATTCCCGGTGCACCGGATCCGGACAAGGTGCTCGTCCGGTTGCGCGCGGCTGTCGAGCGATCACCACAGGCCGCGATCGCGTGCGGGCAGTTGGTGCGGCAGACGGCCGTCCTGGATGCCGCTGGCGGCCTGGCGGCCGAGGCTGCGACGTACTCACTGCTGCTTAGCGGGCCCGAGTTCGCTCGCTGGCTGGGCGAGCGCGGCGCCCCGCGCCGCCGCGAGCCGGCCGCCGAACCGGTGCGGGCCAGCCGTGAAGGCGGGCGGCTCTCGATCGTCCTCAACGACCCCGCGCGGCGCAATGCGTTCAGCGCGCGAATGCGGGAGGCCCTGCTTGATGCCGTGCTGGTCGGCGAGGTTGACGAGACGATCGAATCCATCGAGCTGAGCGGCGCGGGACCAGCCTTTTGCAGCGGAGGGGACCTGGACGAGTTCGGCACCGCGGATGACCTTGTGGCGGCCTACCTGGTCCGGCTGGCGCGGGCGCCCTGGCGGGTCATCGACCGTATCGCGGCTAAGGTGACCGTCATAGCACATGGCGCCTGCGTTGGCGCGGGCGCTGAGATGGCGGCGTACGCGGGACGAGCTATCGCTGCACCGGACGCCTTCTTCGCGTTCCCCGAAGTCCGCATGGGCCTTGTTCCTGGAGCAGGCGGGTCGGTCAGCGTGACGCGCCGGATTGGCCGCTGGCGCTCGGCGTGGCTGATGCTCTCCGGCGACCGGCTCCCGGCTACGACGGCGCTGCGCTGGGGACTCGTCGACGAGGTCACGCAGACCGCGAGCGCGCTGAACCGCCCTGCGCGTCACCCCCGGCAGCCCGCTGCGGGCCGACGCGGGCCGACGCGGCCACGGTAAGGGCCGAGGAGATGGACCTGCTCACCCTGGGCGCGTGAACCGGCCCGCGGGACGGCAAACCCCTGACCAGGAGTACCGGCTCCCTGGACCGCCCTATTCCCGGGTGGCGATGCCCCAGATGAAGGTGTCGGCGAACGACTTTGCGACTTCCTTGACCGAGAAGCGGCCGCCGGCCCGCAACGACAGGTACGTGTAGTTGTGCATGCCGAGCCAGGCGGTGACGGCCAGCCGGGTATCGAGCGGCCGGAAGTCACCCGACTCCACCCCGTCCCGGAACACTGCCTCCACCCGCCGCTCGTAAGCACGCCGCCGCTGCCGGAACATCTCGGCGTTCTTGCCGGTCAGCGCGGGGAAATCGTGCAGGAACACCCACACGTGATCGGGGAAGCGGAAGATCACGTCGAGCAGTTCCTCGCCCATCATCCCCAGCCGCTCCGGCGGCGTGCCGCCCGCCAGGTCGGCCCGGTCGGCGCCCAGCATGACCTCGTCCATGACCCGGTCGTGGATGGCCGCCAGCAGCTCCTCCTTGGAGCCGATGTAGTAGTACAGGGCGCCCTTGCCGATGTCATTCGCCTCGCACAGCTCGGTCGTGCTGGTGGCGTGATAGCCGCGATCGGCGAACACCTTCGCCGATACATCCACGATCTCGTGACGGCGGGCTTGCCACTTGGCGCTCTTGCCTTGCTTATCCTTCAGCCTAGTTTGCGGCATCCTGCAGCCTATCTGGTCGGGAGCTTCCCTTTGGCTCTACAAATAACCTGTTCCGACGGCCGGCCCCAGGCAACATCGTGACAATACGATGACCATGACCGGCATGGCCGGATTTAATCAGGCATCAGTCTCCCGTTCCCGCGCAACTGTATTGTGAGCTACTGCCTGCTGCCAGTTTATAACTGACTGGTCAGTCGAATCAATCACGACCTGGCAAGCTCGTTTAGCGGCCGAGGAAGGTCGCCTTCCGCGGCCCCTGGTCGACGAAGCTGCGCAGCCCGCGCTGTCCGTCTTCGCTGCCGAAACACCGGGCGATCAGGTCGGCTTCCAATGCGAGACCGTCTTCGATTGACAGGTCGAGAGCAGCGTCGACCGCTTGCTTGGCGTGGCGCAGCGCCAACGGGCCCCGCGCATAGCGCAGCCCCGCCGCTACGGCGGTGTCGAGCAGGACGGCGTCGTCGAGCACTTGGTCCACGAGCCCGATCGCGAGGGCCTCGTCGGCGGCGACCGTACGGCCGGACAGGATCATCTCCTTGGCCCGCGCGGGTCCGACGATCCGGGGCAGCCGCTGAGTTCCGCCGGAACCGGGAATGATGCCGAGTGTGATCTCGGGCAGCCCGAAGACAGCCGAACGCCCAGCGAACCGGAAGTCGGCCGCCATCGCCAGTTCGCATCCGCCGCCGAGGGCGTAGCCGCTCACCGCCGCGATCGTCACCTGCGGCGCGGTGGCCAGCGCGTGGAAGGCCCCTTGCAGCACCCGATTGCGCGTGCCGAATCGCGCGGAGTCGAGCTCGAGCATTTCCTTGACGTCGGCACCGGCCGCGAAATGCCCGGGCCCGCCGGTGATGACGACCGCGCGGTACAACGTATCGCCGTGCAGGCAAGCCGTGATGTCGGCGAACAGGTCCCACATCCGCTGGTCGAACGCGTTCAGCGGGGGGCGATCGAGGCGCAGCAGGGCGAGCCGCTCGTCTGCCGGGTGCGGCTCGAGCCTTACCGGGGCAGGGTCATCGGAGCCGGCCATCGGCCCCTCCAGGTTGCTCGTTGCGGTGGCGACCACACTGTTTCTAATATGTACTGACCAGTCAGTGTATATCACAAGGGCGAGAGGGCATGGACTTCACATTCACCGAGCTCGAGGGCGAACTGCTCGACCTGGGCCGCACCTACGCGGAGCGCGAGATCGCCCCGGTAGCCGCGCGGGCCTGGCATGAAGAGCGCTGTCCCACCGAACTGCTGCGCGGCCTCGGCGAACTCGGGCTGCTTGGCACGCTGGTGCCGGAGAAGTGGGGCGGCATCGACTCGACAACCGCGGGCTTCGTCGCCCTGCTCGAGGCCCTCGCTACGGTAGATCCGTCGGTCGCGGCGGCCTGGCAGGCGCACTCCACCATCGGCAGCCTGCCGCTGCTGATGTTCGGCGACGACAAGCAGCGCGAGCGCTGGCTACGGCCGCTCGCCGAGGGCCGCAAGCTCGGTGCCTTCGGCCTGACCGAGCCGGGGGCAGGCTCGGACGTCCGGTCGCTGCGGACCAAGGCGGAGCGGGTGTCCGACGGATGGGTACTTAACGGGCAGAAGGCTTTCATCTCTAACGCCGGGACCGACATGAGCTTCGGCGTCACCGTGCTCGCCCGCACCGGGGAGGACGCCGCAGGCAAGCCGCGTTTCGGCAGCTTCATCGTCGAGCGCGGCACCAAGGGGTACACGCTCGGCCCGAAGTTGCGCGGCATCGGCTGGAAGGGCCTGGACACCCGGGACCTGTTCTTCGATGATGTCTGGGTTCCCGACAGCCAGGTCGTCGGCGAGCCGGGCGGCGGGCTCGGCCAGTTCCTGTCCGCGCTGGAGGTCGGGCGGATCTCCATCGCCGCGCTGTCGCTCGGCACCGCCGCGGGCGCGATGCGGATGGCGCTGGCCTACGCCAAGCAGCATGAGGCGTTCGGCACCGCGATCTCCAACTTCCAGGCGATCCAGTTCAAGCTGGCGGACATGGCGACCGAGATCGAGGCCGCCCGCTGGCTCACCTACTACGCCGCAGCGCTGCGCGACGCGGGCCAGCCGTTCAAGAAGGAGGCCGCGATGGCCAAGCTGAAGGCAAGCCAGGTCGCCACGTCGGCGGTCAGCGAGGCGGTGCAGATCTTCGGGGGCGCCGGTTACATGCTGGAAAGCGACGTCGCCCGCTTCTACTGCGACGCGAAGGTGCTGGAGATCGGCGAGGGCACCAACGAGATCCAGCGTCTCGTGATCGCCCGCGAGCTCGGCTGCTAGCGACCGTGGAACATGAGAAACCCGCCGCGCAGGCCCCGTATGACGTCACGGGGCGACGCGTGGTGATCACCGGCACCGGGCGCGGCCTCGGCAGCGTCCTGGCCGCCGCCTTCGACGCCGCCGGCGCGCGGCTCGCCCTGGTCGCACGGTCCAAGCCCGCCCTGGAGGGGGTGGCCCGCCAACTCGCAGGCGATCACCTGGTCTGCCCGGGTGACGTGCGGGACGAGCTATTCAACGAGACCGTGGCCGAGCGGATGACGGAGCGGTTCGGCGGGGTGGACGTGTGGATCGCCAACGCCGGCGTGTCACGCGAGGACCCGGACATCACCCGCCTGTCGGCGGCCGCCTGGCGCGAGGTTATCGACACCAACCTGACCGGGACGTTCCTCGGCGCGCGGGCCGCTGCCGCCCGGATGGGCGCGGGCGGCCGCATCATCGTCACCGGTTCGGTGCTCGGCGATCGGCCGCACGGCCGCCTGGCCGCCTACTCGGCGTCCAAGGGTGGAGTCCACGCTCTGGTCAGGTCGCTGGCACAGGAACTCGGACCCCGGCAGATCACCGCCAACGCGGTGGCGCTGGGCTGGTTCGAAACCGGGCTGGGCGCCTTCTGGCACGGCGACGAGCACCGTGAGCAGGCCATCGCGGCGCACACCGCCCTCGGCCGCTGGGGGACGGAGGCCGACCTGCCTGGCGTCTACCTGTTTCTCGCGTCCGCCGCCTCGGCGTACATCACAGGCACCACGATCACCGTTGACGGCGGCTACTCGCTGCTGTGACGTCGATCCCGAGCTGACGGTCGAAGGAGATGGTCATGTTCAACCTCACCCGGTCCCTGGACCGGAACGCGGACCGCACGCCGCACGAGAACGCGGTGATTTTCCGCGACACGCGGCTGACTCACCGGCAACTCCGCGACCGGGTGAACGCGCTGGCCGCCGCCTTCCAGGCAGCCGGCGTCGGCCAGGGCGACATCGTGGCGCTGCTCCTGGGCAACCGGCCCGAGTTCCTGGAGAGCGCGCTGGCGGCCAACCGCGTCGGCGCGGCGTTCCTGCCGCTCAACGTTCGGCTGGCCGAGCCCGAACTGGAGTACATCATCCGGCACGCCGGGGCGGCCGCGATCGTGACCGAGCCCGGTTTCGCCGAGCCCGTCGCTGCCATCGGCGGCCGGCTGACCACCCGGTGGACGGCGGTGATGACCGGTGACGCGGCCGCGGGCCCGGGCTCCGTCCGCTACGAGTCGTTCCTCGGCGCGCATCGCGGCGCGTCCGTACCGCCCGCCGACGTCACCGAGGCGGACCTGCACCGGCTCATGTACAGCTCGGGGACGACCGCGCATCCCAAGGGCGTGCCGATCACCTACGGCAACTTCTACTGGAAGACGATCGGGCACGTCGCCGAGTTCGGCATCAGCGCGGCCGACCGCACGCTCATGGCCGGGCCGATGCACCACGTGGGGGCATTCGACCTGCCGGGCATCGGCACCTGGTGGGTGGGCGGCAGCCTGGCGATCCTGCCCCGGTTCGACGTGCCGGACCTGCTAGCCACCATCGAGCGCGAACGGCCGAGCAACGTGTGGCTGGCGCCGGCGATGGTCAACGCGACCCTGAACGCGATCGCGCAGGCGCCCGAGCTAGGCCGCCGCAGCACCGCCAGCATCCGCTTCATCACCGGAGGCGGGGAGAAGATGCCGCTGCCCCTCATCGAGCGGCTGCTCGCCGCGTTCCCGAACGCGCGGTTCGCCGACGCCTACGGGCTGACCGAGACCGTGTCCGGCGACACCTTCAACGACCAGGCGCACACCCTGTCGAAGATCGGCTCGGTCGGCAAGCCGGTGGTCAACCTGGACGTGAAGATCCTCGGCCCGGACGACATCCCGGCCGAGCCAGGCGGCCAGGGCGAGATCTTGCTGCGCGGGCCGAAGGTGGTGACCCGCTACTGGAACAACCCGGAGGCGACGGCGGCCGCGTTCACCGCCGACGGCTGGTTCCGCACCGGTGACATCGGCCATCTCGACGAGGACGGTTACCTCTACATCGACGACCGGAAGAAGGACATGATCGTCTCCGGCGGCGAGAACGTGGCGACTTCCGAGGTGGAGCGGGTCCTCTACGAGTGCGACGTGGTGCTCGAGGCAGCGGTGGTCGCCATGCCGGACGAGCGCTGGGGCGAGGTGCCGCGCGCCTTCGTCGTCCTGCGGCCAGGCCAGCAGGTCACCGAGCAGGCGCTGATCGCGCACTGCCGGTCACGGCTGGCCAGCTTCAAGACGCCGAAACAGGTGGTGTTCATGGACATGCTGCCGCGCAACCCGTCGGGCAAGGTACTCAAGCGCGAGCTCCGCACGGTCAACAGCGGCACGGTCAACAGCGGCACGGTCAACAGCGGCGCGGAAGGGTAAGCAAGTGCAGGCAAGTACGGCCTCATCGGCGACGGAATCCCCGGAACTGCCGACGGAGAGCCTGCTCGAGGCCTACCGGCGGATGACCCTCATCCGGCTGTTCGAGGAGCGGGTGTCCGAGCTCTATCGCAACAGCGAGGTGCCTGGGTTCGTGCACCTGTCGATCGGCCAGGAGGCGTCTGCGGTCGGCGCCTGCTGGCCGCTGGCGGTGACCGACGTCATCACCTCCAACCACCGCGGCCACGGCCACTGCCTGGCCAAGGGCCTCGCCCCCGAGCCGATGATGGCCGAGCTGCTGGCCCGGGCGACCGGGACGAACAAGGGCCTGGGCGGCTCGATGCACATCGCCGACCCGGATCTGGGCATCTTCGGTGCCAACGGAATCGTCGCGGCGGGAGTGCCGATCGCCGGCGGCGCGGCCCTGGCGGCCAAGCTACGCGGCAGGGCGGGCGGGCCGGAGAGCAGGGCGGGCGGGCTGGAAAAAAGCCAGAGTGTGGTGGTGTCGTTCTTCGGCGACGGCGCGGTCGCCCAGGGGGCCTTCCACGAGACGGCCAACCTGGCGGCGCTCTGGCGGCTGCCCGTGGTGTTCTTCTGCGAGAACAACGGCTACGCGGAGTTCTCGCCGATCGCCGACCAGCACCCGGTGTCGATGGCTACCCGCGCGGCCGGGTACGGGCTCGACTACGAGCCGGTCGACGGCAATGACGTGGAGGCGGTCGCCGCGGTCATGACCGACGTGGTGCGGCGCATCCGCGCGGGCGGCGGCCCGGTGTTCGTCGAGGCCGCCACCTACCGCTGGCACGGCCACTACGAGGGCGACCCGGAGAAGTACCGCACCACGGACGAGCTCTCGGAGTGGCAGCAGCGCGACCCCCTGGTCATCGCCGGCGCGCGGCTTCTCGGCCGCGGCGTCGGCCAGGAGAAGCTCGACCAGGTCCAGGCACAGGTGCGGGCCAGCATCGATGCCGCCGTCGACGCCGCCCGGCAAGCGCCGCCGCCGGACATGAGCGTGCTCCGCTCGTCGGTGTACGCGCCGCGGCCGGCCGTCCCCGAGCCGGACTGGACGCCGGCCCCGGACGGTGAGGTCTTCCGGACCATGGACGCGGTGCGCCTCGCGCTTGAGGGCGAACTGGAGACCAACCCCGAGGCGTTCGTGGCCGGGGTCGACGCGGGCAAGGGCGGCAACGTGTTCGCCCTCACCCGCGGCCTTTACGCCAAGTGGCCCGACCGGCTGCTCGACACGCCGATCTCAGAGACCGCGGTGATGGGGCTCGCGGTGGGCGGCGCCATGGCGGGCATGACCCCGGTGGTCGAGCTGATGTACCTGGACTTCCTCGGCGTCTGCTTCGACCAGATCCTCAACCAGGCGGCCAAGCTGCGCTTCATGACCGGCGGCAAGGCGCGCATGGGCCTGGTGATCAGGACGCAGTTCGGCGGCGGCCGGTCCTCAGGCAGCCAGCACTCCCAGTCCCTGGAGGCGCTGCTGGCGCACGTCCCCGGCCTTACGGTGGTGATGCCGTCGACCCCGGCCGACACCTACGGCCTGCTGCGGTCGGCTATCCGCGACCCCAACCCGGTGATCTTCATCGAGAACCGCCAGCAGTACGGGATGAAAGGCCCCAAGCCGCCGGCCGACTACCTGATTCCCCTGGGCAAGGCGAAGGTGGTGCGGGAAGGCACCGACCTGACCATCGTGAGCGTGTCCCGGATGGTGTACGAGGCCCTGGCGGCCGCCGGGTCACTGGCGGGCAAGGGGATCAGCGCCGAGGTGATCGACCTGCGGACGGTGGCACCGCTGGACTCCAAGACCATCCTGGCGTCTCTGAAGAAGACGAACCGCCTGCTCATCGCGCACGAAGGGGTCACCGACTTCGGCATCGGCGCGGAGATCGCCGCGCTGGCGGCTTACCAGGGGTTCTGGTCGCTGGACGCGCCGGTGATGCGGGTGGCGCCACCGCCCACGCCGTCCCCCTACGCACCTGCCCTGGAGAAGCAGTGGCTGCCCGACCGGCACTCCATCGAGCGCGCCGCCGAGACACTGATCTTCTGAACTGGTGATCTTCGACGGCGGAGCTGACGGTCCCCTGGTGTACCCGGTGCCTTTGATACCGCTCTCCCGTTTTCGGAGAACCTTCACTACCGAAATCGTCAGGCCTCATATACCGGTCAGGTCATCAGCGGCAGCGGCAGCGGCTGGGGCGGGAGGCGGTCCTGCCAGAGGCGGCGGGAGGTTTCCTCCGGGTAGGGGGATACCGCCGACGGCAGGTCGAAGACGCGGGTCAGGCGTTCGGGCGGTTCATAAGCGGGCCAGCCCGGGTCGCCGGAGGCGGCGAAGCGGACCCACGCGGTCCTGAACTGGGCGGAGACTTCCTCGGCGGCCGGATACGGTGCGGGGCCGATCAGCCGGGCGGCGAAGCCCTCGTCCAGGTTGCCGAAGACGAGCGGCCCGTCGAGCCCGTGGCAGGCACCGAGGACCCCGCCGTTGGCGGGGGCGGACCAGGCCAGCTCGTAAAGGTAGGCGGTGCCCCCGCCGGCCGCCTGCGCCTCAGCGGCACCTGGCTCGCCGCGCCCCACCTTGTAGGCACCGCCATAGATCTACACCATGACCGGCCGCCGGGCGGCCGGATCGGGCGCCGGGGTCCACACGTTGACGGTCAGCCAGTCGTCATCGGCGGGGGACGGAGCGGGCCCGTAGGTGCCGGACTGCGGCGGCGGCGAGCCGAACGAGAGTGCCTCCCGCACCCCTTCCCAGGCCGTGGCCGGCTGGGGTGCGGCGAACCGCATGGGACCGGTGGGCGGCTGCGCGAACGGGATGCCGCGGAAGACCGCCAGGTCGCCCTCGCTAGAGCCGCGCACCCGGCCGGCCGAGGTGCGTACCTCGGGCATCACGTGCCGGTTTCCGGCCGGACTAGCTCGGGGGCGTGCTCGCCGCCGAGATAGGCCGAGCTGATCATGTCGGCGATGACGCCGGGTGCGCCGTGGTACGTGATCCGCCCGTTGATGAGCAGCGCGCCGGAGTCGGCCACCTTGAGCACCTCGGCCGCGAACTGCTCCACGACCAGGATCGTCAGGCCCTGCCGGGCGATGCCGGCCAGCACCGCGTAGAGTTCCTCGACGACCTTGGGCGCGAGCCCCATGGACAGCTCGTCGACCAGCAGGACGGACGGGTTCACGGCCAGGGCGCGGGCCATCGAGACCATCTGCTGCTCACCCCCGGAGAGCTTCCCCGCCAGCTGGTTGCGGCGCTCGGCCAGCCGCGGGAAATACCGGAAGACCTTTTCTAGGATCTCCGCGTAACCCGTTCCGGCGAAGCTGGCCATCTTGAGGTTCTCGGTGACGGTGAGGTTCGGGAAGATCCCCCTGCCTTCGGGGATCACGCAGAGCCCGCCGCGGACAAGGCGATCGGTCGGGACGCCGGCTATCGGCTGTCCGTTGATCCACGCGGTGCCCTTGGATGGGACCAGCTGCCCGGACATGACCTTGAGGGCGGTCGACTTGCCCGCGCCGTTCGGCCCGAGCATCGCGCAGACGGTGCCCGGGGGAATTATCAGGCTGATGTCCTGCAGCACGTCAATGCCGCCGTAGCCCGCGGACACGCCGTCGAGCCGCACGGCGGCGGGCGCGTCGGGCTCGGGCAGCGGCGGCGGCCCGGCAGGCTCGGTGACCAGCGCGACCGGCCGACGGGGGTCGGCCGCCGCCGCGCCGTCCGCGGCCACCGGACGACGGGTTTCCTGGCCGGTGCCGAGGTAAGCCTCGAGGACCTTCGGGTCCGACTGGACCTCGGCCGGCGTGCCTGCCGCGATTACCTGGCCGGCATCGAGCACCACGATGTGGTGGCAGAGGTTCATGATGAACCGCATATCATGCTCGACGACGAGGATGGCGAGGCCAGCGGAGGCGAGCCCGCGCAGCAGCGCAGCGAACGTGTCGGTCTCCGACGCGGACAGCCCCGAGGAGGGCTCGTCGAGCAGCAGCACCCGCGGCTGGGTGGCGAGCGCGCGGGCCACCTCGACCAGCCGGGCGGTTCCGGTCGGCAGCAACTCGGCCCGGGTCGACGCCACCGCTTGCAGGCCCAGGTGCGTGATAATCGTCTCGGCCACGACGTCGGGGCGGCCAGCCCCGGTGCGGGCCCACCGCCTGCGGTGCAGCTCGGCCGCCACCCGGATGTTGTCCCGCACAGTGAGCGATCCGAACACCTCGAGTCGCTGGAAGGTACGGGCCAGGCCGAGCCGGGCGAACTGATGCGGTCGCGCGCCGGTCACGTCCTTGCCATCGACGAAAACGTGGCCCTGGTTGGGTTCCTGCATGCCGGTGGCCACGTTGAACAGCGTCGTCTTGCCCGCCCCGTTCGGCCCGATAAGGCCGGTGATCTGCCCGTCCTGCAGATCAAGGCTGACCTTGCTGACCGCCTGGAGGCCGCCGAACCGGACGCTGACGTCGCGCAGCTCGACCGCGGGGCGGTCGGTGGCGATGCGCGGCGCGGGCGAGGGTAGCCGGGTCAGCTCGCGCACCTCAGCCAGCGTGGGCGTGGCCGCCGCGCGCGGCGGCGCGGCCGGGCCGCCCCTGATCCGCCTGCGCAGCCGGGCGACGGCCTGGACGTTCTGCTCCCAGACGCCTTCCGGGTTCCGGCCGATGCCGATACCGATCAGGCCCGGCCCGAGGTTGCTGAACCAGGTGAGGAACCTGTTGTCGGGGAACGCCTGGTTGAGCCAGGCGAACTGCACCAGGGCGAGCGCGCCGACGACGGTGCCGCCCACGGTGGACAGGCCGCCCACCACCAGCAGCAGCAGGTACGGCAGGCCCACGGTGAGCTGGAAGTCGCTGGTACCGACCGCACTGTAGTAGATCGCGAACAAGCCACCGGACAGGCCGGCGATCGCGGCCGAGAACATGAAGACGCCGAGCTTGGTGAGCGTGAGGCTCATGCCGAGCATCGAGGCTGCGTCCGGGCTGTCCCGCAGCGCGACCAGCCGCCGACCGAAGCTACGCCGCTGCACTGCGATGACGATCAGCCCGACGATGCTGAACAGGATTGCCGCAAAGATAAGGAAGCCGGCATCCTGCGCGAACGAGATCCCGAGGAAGCGGAACGGATTCTCCACCTGAATGCCGAATACCGAGAGGCTGGGCACCTGGCGGTTGCCGCCGCCGAACACGGCCGGCTGGTCGAAGAAGAGGAACTCGGCCATGCGGGCGAACGCCATGGTCGCCAGCGCCAGGTAGATGCCCTGAAGCCGGATGGCAGGCCCGGCCATGATCATGCCGACCGGCACGGCGAACGCGGCCGCGATGAGCAGGCCGAGCACGTTGCCGTTGAAGCCCCACTCCACCATGGCGAACGCGCCGCAGCCGACCAGGGTGATCTGCGCCAGGCTGATCTGGTTGGCCCAGCCGGTCAGCGGCACCAGGGACAGCATCACGAACGCGGTCAGCACGATGAGCGTGACCTCGCGGAGGTTCGGCCGGTCGAGGGTGGCGGCGCAGATGAGGGCGATGACGATGAGGACGGCGAAGCCGAGCAGGGCGTTGCGGGTCGACGGGATACGCTCGGCCGTCGGCCGCGGCTTGGTCCGGCCCTTGATCCGCGCGTCCTTGACGAACAGCACGGCGATGAACAGCAGGGCGGCCGGAATGGCCTGCGGCGCCGACGTCCACCGGCCGGTCCAGCTCAGGAAGTTCTCCTGGAACGACAGCGTCAGTCCGATGATCAGGCCGCCGACGTAGGCCATGGGCAGGCTGCGCAGCCGGGCGATGATGGCCGCCGCGAACGCGTCGACGATGAAGAGCGTCAGCGTCGACGGGTCGAGCGCGCTCAGTTCCTCGGCGAGGAAAATGCCAGCCAGCGCGGCCATCGACGAGCCGAGCGCCCACGCCGTCATAGTGGCGGACGCCGGCCGGGCGCCGTTGAGGACGGTCAGGTCCCGGTTGTCGACGACCGCCCGCATCGTGATGCCCAGGCGCGTGTGGTAGAGCAGGAAGCGAAGCAGGAGGCCGATGGCGATGCCGGTGCCGATGGTGACGACCCGGTAGTACGGCAGGAACGTACTGCCGATGTTGAAGCCGCTGGTGCCGAAGAACGTGGGGATGGTACGCGGCGTTTCTGGGTTGGGGTTCCAGATCGACCCGGTCAGGCCCACCAGGCCCAGCATCAGGCCGATCGTCACGACGAGCTGGGCAACGATAGGGGAATCGGCGACGAACCGCATGATCAGCCGCTCGATGAGCACCCCCATGAGGGGCGCGGCGACCAGCACCGTCAACAGGATCCCGGCGATGGCGGGCAGCCCGAGGTCAACCCGGAACTCCCAGTACACGTAGGCCAGGAACATGCCGATGGCGCCCTGCGCGAAGTTGAACACGCCGGACGTCGCGTAGGTGACCACCAGGCCTTGCGCGGCGACACCGTAGATAGAGCCGAGCGCGACTCCGGCGATGAGAAACCCGAGGATGCCACTCGCCGTGACCGGCAGCCCGCTCCATGACTGCTGGATGATGGCGATAACCAGCGCCGCGGCGGCGACTGCGCCCGCGATGCTACGGGTGCGCCCCGAGGAGAGCGCCTGCCGGATATCAGTCACCGTTACCAACTCCTCAGCTGGCCTGCCCGCGACGGCCATCGCTGGCCGCGGCCGGGCACGCTGCTACCACCCGACAAAGGATCCCCCGTTGACGCTCGCGGGGCGGCCTGTGATGTAGGAGGCCTCCTCGGCGACCAGGTACAGGCAGGCGGCGGCGATGCGCCTAGCCGCCGCTGTCCCTGATGGCCTCGGCCGCCTCGTCAGCGCCGTCGCCGGTGTAGTCCGCGACCGCCACGCGGTGTCCCGCCCGGGCCAGGTACTCGCAGATGGACAGCCCGATACCCGGCGCTCGCCGGTAACAAAGGCTGCACGCTTCATCGCCGTCATCCTCGTCATTGGCCATGTGTACCGACCGGTTGGTACCGTACGCTCCCTACCAGCGGCCGCCGCTGTCCAAGGCATTCTTGTCCGGGACCGCCGAGGCGGCAACGCTGCAGTTCCGTTTGACGGAACACTATGAGCAGGACCGGATCACCCTGCTGACCGGACAGCGGGTCACCGGAGTGCGGGCCGCGGCCGCCGGACCGGCCGGCTGATCGCGGTACACGCGGTGAACTCACCGCGCGATTACCTGACGGTCCGCCGGGCGCTTGCGGCCGGCCAGGAGATACCGCCGGAGCTCACCGCCAGGCCCGGCGACCTCCGGGTCTCAGTCCCGTCCTGAGGCCCCGGCGATCGAGATCGCCCCGGTCGGGCAGGAGTCGACAGCATTCTTGATCGCCTCCGCCGGGTCGCCGTGCTGATCGATCACGATGGCGATCGTCTCGTCGTCCTGATCGAACGTGTTCGGGGCATACCAGCAGCACTGCCCCGAGCCCATGCACAGGCTCCGGTCAACGCGTATCTCGCGGTGGGTGGTCTCGGCCATCGGCTCAGTCTCGTACGCTGAAGTCGAGCTGGAGGGTGGCGATGCCGTGGAACATGTGCGTCTTCAGGTGGTCGTAGCGGCGGCTGCCCGCGGGACCGTGGGCTGCCTCGTTGATGCGGATGTCGGTCGTCCGGTCGAGCAGCCGCTCGATCGTGATGCGCGTTTCCGACCGGGCCAGCGGGGCTCCCGGGCAGGTGTGGATACCGTGCCCGAAGGCGATGTGGCGGCGTACGTTCTCCCGTGTGGGCCGGAACTCGGCCGGGCACTCGAACTGGCGCGGGTCGAGGTTGGCGGCGCCGTTCGCCAAGAAGATCTGGGTCCCGGCCGGGATGTGCATCCCGCCCAGCTCGGTCGTCTTGATCGCTAGCCGGTACTCGCCCAGGACCGGGCCTTCGGTGCGCAGTATCTCTTCCACGAACCGCGGGACCAGGTCACGGTGGGCGCGTAGCTCTGCCTGGGTCTCAGGCTGGTCGGCGATCCGCCGCAGAGCGGAGGCGATCAGCCGCACGGTGGTCTCCTGTCCGGCCGCGAACAGGTTGGACGCGATGCGGGCGACCTCGATCGGCTCGGGGATGGAGCCGTCGGGGAACAGCGCCCGGGCCATGCCGGTCAGCACGTCGTTGAGCGGATGCTCCCGGCGTTCGGCGATTCGCGCGGAAAAGTAGTCGTAGAAGACCTCGAGCGAATTGTGTCCGGCACCGCGCTCGCCGGCCGCGGCGGGCAGATTGGCGGCGGCACTGGACATAGCGCCAGGCATGGCACCGGGCATCTGACGGATACCGCGGCGGGCCAGTAGCATCGCGTGGTCTTCCTCGGGCACGCCGAGCAGGTCGGCGATGACCAGCAGGGTGTAGGGCTGCGCGTAGTCGGCGTTGATCTCGGCCGTGCCGAGGGGCAGGATCGCGTCCAGCTGGCGGTCGGTGAGCCGCCAGATGAACTCCTCATTCTCCTTCAGTCGCTTGGGCGTGATCAGCCCCATCAGCAGCGCCCGCTGGGCGGTGTGGCTGGGCGGGTCAGAGGTGACGATCTGGTCGTTCTGCGGCAGGTACTCCCGGTGGGAGTTGACGTATTCGGTGATGTCGTCGCCCTCCGGCCGTTCCGGGAACAGTGCCCACGGGTCGGGCCCCACGATGAGGGTGGCGGAGGAGAACACGTCCGGGCTGCGCAGCACCGCGATCGCCTCCTCGTGACCGGTCACCATCACCACCCCGTGATGCGGCTCCCGGTAGACCGGCTGGTGCTCGGCCAGGTAGCCGAGCAGGCGGTAGGGATCCGACGTGAGCGACGGGTCGGTGTAGTCGATGCTGTCGATGTCCACGTCGTTGCTCCTGATCTCGGTTCTCGGGGAAGGGGACGGGGTCATATCACGCGGGCGTCGACTGACGGCCTGATCATGAGCTGCGAGACGTTCACCCGGGGGGGCTGGCTGACCACGAAGACGACCGCGGCGGCGATATCCTCCGGCTGCAGCGCGCCGTCCTTCTGCAGGTGCTGCCGGGTGAACTCGCGCACGTTGTCGTCCTTGATGGCCGCGTGGACCTCGGTGGCGGTCGCCCCCGGCTCGATGATGCTGACCCTGATGCCGGCCTGGGTCACCTCGGCCCGCAGCGATTCGGTAAACGCGGTCAGCGCGAACTTACTGGCCGCGTACGGGCCGAACGTCGCGCCGACCGGCCGCCGCCCGGCGGTGGAGGAGATGTTGACGATGTCGCCGCCGCCGGCCTTGAGCGCCGGGATCGCCGCCCGCGACATGTAGAGCCCGGCCCAGAAGTTGAGCTCGAACACGTAGCGCCAGTCGGCCAGGTCGCCGTTCTCCACCTGCCCGGTCTGGGTCATGCCGGCCGCGTTGACGAGGATGTCCAGTCCGCCGAAGTGGCCTGCCGCGTCCTCGACCACCCGGGTGGCTTCTGCCTCGTCGGTGATATCGGCCGGGCACACGAGCGCCTGGCCGCCGCTGGCCTCGATCCGGGCCGCCAGGTCCTTCAGCCGGCCGGCCCGACGGGCCACCAGTGCGACCCGTGCCCCCGCCTCGGCGAGGGCAACGGCGGCGCCCCGGCCGATCCCCGACGAGGCGCCGGTGACCAGAGCCGTCTTTCCGGAAAGGGGGCCAGTCACGGCGCCTGCCGGCTCAGGTGGGACAGGTAGCGGCCGGCCCAGTCCATCAGGTTGCCCGGCACGTAGTAACCGGTCTCGTCGTTGATCGCGGCGAAGTTGGCCGCCACGTCGTCGACGGTCGCGCCGGTCAGGCCGGGGTGCAGGTAGCCCGGCGTGACCCCGACGAACAGGCGGGCGAAGCGGCCGCCGCCGGCCACGTAGACCTCGCCGCTGACCTGGCACGACTCGTGAGCCAGGTAGGCGACCATCGGAGCGACGTTGGCCGCGTCCATCACCGCCGACGGCGGCTCCAGCTTGGCCTGCTCCTCCTCGGTGCGGGCGGCTAGCCGGGTCATCGCGTTCGGTGCGATGCAATTGATATTGATGTTGGCGTCTTTCCTGCCTACCGTCAGGCTCTTGGCCATGCCGATCATGGACGCCTTGGCGATCGCGTAGCCGATATTGTCCATCAGCCCGAACATGCCCACCGAGGTGGTGAGGACGACGCGGCCGTAGTTCTTCTCCAGGAAGTGCGGCCAGGCCGCGTGCAGGGTGTTGAACGACCCGCGGACGTGCACCGCCCAGTGCGCGTCGATGGTCTCGGCCGTCGCCTCCGGCAGCGACGCCCACACCATGTTCCCGGCGTTGTTGACCACGATGTCGATGCCGCCGAAGTGCTGCACGGCGATATCGATGACCGACGCGCCGCCCTCGACCGTGGACACGTCGGCGTAGCTGGTTACCGCCGCTCCGCCGGCCGCCTCGATCTGCTTCACCACCTCGTCGGCCGGGCCCTTGTCGGCGCCGGTACCGAGGGTCGATCCGCCCAGGTCGTTCACCACGACCTTCGCGCCGAGCTGGCCGAGCAGCAGCGCATACGCGCGGCCGAGCCCACGGCCGGCGCCGGTCACCGCCGCGACGCGCCCGTCTAGCCGCAGTCCGCTCATCACACCCCTCTTTCTGCCGCCGCTGCTGTGCGGCGGCCTGTGCCGGCCGGTGGCCGGGTCAGTCCAGGAAGCCCTGGTAGCCGCTTTCGATGGCCCTGGCCATGAACTCGTCGAGCTTCGGCCGCCCGCCCGGGTTGAGCAGGAAGGCCTTCGGTTTTCCCGGCGTGTTGCCGCCGTAGTACTGGCCGCGCTGCTCGAACGGCGAGTAGGCGAGGAACTGCGCGATCATTTCCATCCACGCCCGCTCGGCTTCCTTCGGCACCTCGATGCGGTGCCGTCCGTGCTGGGTGGCGTAGTCGATGAGGTCCTGGGTGAAGTCGACCTGGAGACCGCCGTAGCGCGGGTTGTTGCCCGCCGCGCCGTGCGGGCCGCCGGGGAAGAAGAGGTTCGGGAACCCGTGGGTCATGATCCCGAGGTAGGTGAGCGGTCCGTCGGCCCAGTAGTCCCTGAGGGTCAGGCCGCCCGCGCCCACGATGCCCATCCGCAGCATGGCGCCGGTGCCGAAGTCGAAACCAGTGGCCCAGACGATGATGTCGAACTCGCGCAGCCCGTCCGACGTCTCGATGCCGGTCTCGGTGACCTTGACGATCGGCGTCTCGCGCAGCGAGACCAGTTCTACGTTGGGCTGGTTGTACATCTCGTAGTAACCGGTTACGTACGGCGGGCGCAGGCCGATGTAGAGGTGGTCCCCGGGGATCAGCTTGTCCGCGGTCACCGGGTCCTTGACGATGCCGCGGATCTTGTCCGCCATGAAGGCGCACCAGTCGGCGTTGGCCTCGCGGTTAAGCGCCAGGTCCTCGTAGTTCGTGCTGATCTTGGCAAAGCCGGGGCTGTTCCAGGCGTCCTCGAAGAACGCCTTTCGCTCCTCGGGGCTGTCCTCGGCCCACTTCTTCCCGGACGGCTTGTGCAGGAAGCCGCCGACCGAGGCATCGAGTTCGGCCTTGATCGGCGCGTAGCTGGCCTTGAGGTACGCCTGCTGCTCGGCCGAGATCGGGTGGTTGTTCAGCGGGGTGGCCCAGGTGGCGCTGCGCTGGTACATCACCAGCGACTCGACCTCGCCGGCGATGGCCGGGCCGATCTGGACGCCGGTCGAGCCGGTGCCCACCACGGCGACGCGCTTGCCCCGGAAGTCCACCGGCTCCCTCGGCCAGCGCACCGGATGGTAGGACTCCCCCCGGAAGTCCTCCCGGCCGGGCACGTCGGGGTACTGCGGCACCGACAGTACCCCGGTGGCGGCGATCAGGTACCGGGAACGGATCTCGAACCCGTCCTGGGTCCCGGTCGTCCAGGAGGCGGAAGCCTCGTCCCACCCAGCCGAGGTGACCTGGCTGTTCAGCCGGATGTGGCGGCGCAGGTCGAACTTGTCCACGACGTAGTTGAGGTAGCGCTCGGTCTCCGGCTGCGGGGCGAACTCCTCCGACCAGTCCCATTCCTGCCACAGCTCCTCGGAGAACAGGTAGCCGTAGGTGTAGCTCTCGGAGTCGAACCGGCATCCGGGATAGCGGTTCCAGTACCAGGTGCCGCCGACCCCCCCGCCCTGCTCGAGCAGCTGCGCCGAGTAACCCCCCTGGATGGCCCGGTAGAGCTGGTAGATACCCAGGATCCCGGCGCCGACGATGACTAGGTCGGCCTGCCGCCCGAGGCGCTGCGCTGGCGCTGCCAATTTAGTCCCCTATGACTACATGATTGACCGGTCAGTCCACTATCTCTCGCGGGAAGGCGTCCGGCAAGCCTCGCGCCAGGTCCCCGCCGACTGGCTGGAGAGCATCCCGCTGACGGGAGCCGGATCCGCTGAGCCCGTCCCCGGCGACGCGCCTGTCCGTAGTGGCCGACTGCTCATCCAATAGTATGATTATATAACGCTTACTACGCAAGAGCAGGATTTCGGCTGTCCGCTCCCCCGTTTTTCTGTATGACCGGTCATTCGAAAATATCGCCGTAGCGGTAGCATCGCGGGAGTGGCAGCTCTCGAGCCGTTCCGGGTCGACGTACCAGACGACGCTCTTAGCGACTTGGCACAGCGCCTGCGGCGGACGCGGTTTCCGAACGAGATTCCCGGCATCGGCTGGGAGCAGGGCCCTGGACTATCCCGCGATGGAGGTGCCGGACATCTTCGTGGAGGATGTCCGGGCGTTCTTCCGGCCGCTGCGCTAGCCGCCGGCCACGTTCTGGGGCGGAAACCCGGTGAGGCCGGGATCGAGTTCCAGGCCGAAGGTGTTGAAGGCCATGGCCAGCAGGTCGTAGGCCCCGATCGTGAACACCAGGTCCATTAGCTGCTGACGGTCGAGGTGCTCGGACAGCCGCTTCCAGGTCTCGTCGCTGACGTAGCGATCGGCCACGATCTCATCCACCGCCCGGAGCAGGGCCGCGTCCCGCGGCCCCCAGGCCGGGGTATCCGGTCCGGCCGAGATGGCACCGATCTCTTCATCCGACAGGCCCGCGCGCTTGGCCATGCGCACGTGCTGCGCCCATTCGTATTCGCCGCGCCGCAGCCAGGCAACCCGCACCGTGACCATTTCCCGGTCCCTGGCGGACAGCGTGGAACGGAACAAGTGGCTGTTGAAGGCGAAGAAGGCCCTGGCCAAGGCAGGATGCCAGGAGAAGATGCCTAGGATGTTGGAGGCCGGGCGCTCCTGTCCCGGCTCCGCTGGCTTCCTGGCACTCCCCGGAGGACGCAAGACGTCCAGCGCGTCCAGCATCTCCGCCTCCCATTCGGCGGGCGGTCTCGGCGGGATACGTGGCTCGCTCAATCGGCGTCCCCTCGTCATAGCGGTCGCAGGCATGTATTTTACTGACCGGTTGGCACAAAAAGTATTGAGCTCGCCTGACGGCGGAGTCAAGGTCTGAGTGTCCGGAGATCGTCAACGGGAACGGAGCGTCATGGGAAAGCTCGAGGGCAAGGTGGCCGTCGTCACGGGCGCGGGGTCTGGCATGGGCCGGGCATCGGCGGTGCTGTTCGCGGCGGAAGGCGCCAAGGTGGTGTGTGCCGACGTCAGCGGGCACGAGGAATCCGCGGCGGCGGAGATCGGCCAGGACGCGATCGCGGTGCATGCCGACGTCTCGCAGGCACCGGACGTAAAGGCGATGTTCGCCACCGCGGTCGACGCGTTCGGCCGGCTCGACGTGGTGTTCAACAACGCGGGCTTCAACGCCCCGCACCACCCGCTGGACGAGACCGGCGACGACCTGTTCGACCGTCTGGTCGCGGTGAACCTGCGTGGGGTCTTCCTCGGCATCAAGTACGCCGTCCCCGCGCTGCGCGCCAGCGGCGGCGGCTCCATCATCAGCACCGCGTCGGCCACCGGCCTCGTCGGCCGCAAGGGCATCGCCGCCTACGGCGGCACCAAGGGTGGGGTGGTCGCGCTGACCATGGGCGCGGCGCTCGACTTCGCCGCCGACAACATCCGGGTCAACTGCATCTGCCCCGGCATGATCTACACCGGCCGGGCCGGCGCGCCGCCGGACAACGCGGCGCCGGTGCCCGGGCGCCAGCTGCCGTTCCCGATGGCTCGCTGGGGCACACCGCGCGAGATCGCCACCGCCGCGGTGTTCCTCGCCAGCGACGACTCCTCGTTCATCACCGGGGTAGCGCTGCCGGTCGACGGCGGATACGTCGCCGAGTAAGCCCTCCCTGGTCACGTGACGGGTGCGGGCGGGCTACGGGGCCGCGTAGCCGTCTACGGGGCCGCGTAGCCGCCGTCGACCACGACCGCGGATCCCGTGGTCCAGCGCGATGCGTCGCTCGCCAGGTAGGAATAGGCGCCGACCAGGTCCTCGGCCGAGCCGAGGCCGAGCGGATGCCTGGCCGCGATGGCGTCAACCGCCGCGGCGGGCAGGTCCGTGTGCATCGCGGACAGGAAGGTCCCCGGGCACACGCAGTTGACGCGGATGCCGTCACGTGCGTACTCGACCGCGGCCACCTTGGCCAGCTGGATCACTCCGGCCTTGGTGACGCAGTAGGGGGAGGCGTGCGTCCAGGCCGTGAGGCCGGCCACTGACGCGGTGAGGATGATCGACCCGGAGCGCTGGGCGCGCATCACCGGCACGGCTGCCCGGATGCCGTTGACCGGGCCGAGCACGTTGATGCGGAAAGCCCTCTCCCAGTCTTCCGGGGCCAGGTTGTGGATGCGGCCATTCGGGGACGGCACCCCGGCGTTGCTGATCAGCACGTCGAGGCGGCCGAAGCGGCCGATCGCGTGCTTGACGACGTTCTCGACCTGGTCGAAGTCGCTGACATCGGCCCGCACGGCCGCCACTGCCCCGTTGCCGCCGGCGACGGAGTCGGCGGCCAGGACGGCGCTGGCCTGGGCCAGCGCGTCCTCGCTCAGGTCACTGAGCACGAGATCCGTTTCCGGTTCGGCCGCCAGCTTGCGGGAGAGGGCGGTGCCGAGCGTGCCGCCGGCCCCGAGAACGGCGATGACACGCCGCGCGCTTTGCATAGGACTTCCCTTCTGGCGCGGAGTTCCCTCCGGCTCCGGCGGGGACGGCGCATGCTACGAGCCCTGCCCCGGTATTTCCAGCCACTACTTGACCGATCGGTCAGTAAAGTTACTAGCTCCCGTTATTCAGCGGCGGCTAGCCATCGAGCGCCGACTCCGGCCCGACCCCGAAGGGCTCCCAGCCGACGGGGTTCTCGATGTCGTTCCAGGAGCGGCGCATCCTCATCAGCAGACCGATGAGCAGGTTCGCTTCTCTCCTGGTCAGGCCGAGGTCACGGAAAAGGTCCGAGTTCAGCAGGTTGATCGCCTTGCCGGTCAGGACCCGTCCGGCCGGCGTCATCTGCGCGATGGTGCTGCGCCGGTCGCTGGGGTGCGGCGTGCGCTTGATCAGGCCCTGCTTCTCCAGCTTGTCGACCAGGCTGGTGATGCTGGTCTGGTGGATCTGGAGCTGCCTGCCGAGCTGGGTGAGCGGCAGCGACTCGCCGCTGAAGTACAGCCGGACCAGCAGCTCGTAGCGGGCGAAGGTGAGGTCGATCGGGGCCAGAATCTGGTCAGCCCGTTTGGTCAGAACTTGATGGACGCGCATCAGCGAGGTCACGGCGGTGCACCCGGCGGCAGAATCCTCCCAGCCGTTCTCGTTCCAGAGATGGTACGCCTCGAGGATCGGGTCCCTGTCACCGCTCGGAACCACGCCGACCCTTCCATGGATAGCTGACTACCGGACAGGAGATACCCTATCGCGCCGGGCCGGGCCATCCCGGCCCGCTCACGCGGGCCGGCCCATCAGACCGTCGCGATCGGGTTCAGCGGGCCGCCCGCGGTGCCCGGCAGCCGCAGCGGCGGGGCGGTCAGCAGGAAGCTGCTCCGGCTGTTCGCCCGCAGCCAGGTGGCCAGCTCCTGGGTGTACCACAGCTCGCCGAGCGGGATGCCGAGCTTGAACAGGCACAGGTTGTGCACCGGGATCAGCGTGTGCGGCTCGGGGTTCGGCGCCGGCCAGCCCTCGACCGCGTAGTTGTCCGCGATGAGGGCTGACATCTGGGAGTCGGTGATCCACTCGAGCACCTCGGCGTCCTCGCCGTCGAGGTACGGGTACATGGCCTGGATCCGCGACGCGTCGGGATCCTTGTCCCATTCGAGGATCTTCTGCGTGAAACCTGTGTGGATGATGACCATGTCGCCCGGCCTGACCTCGACCTTGTCGGCCGCCATGATCTCCCGCACGGTCTTCATCGGGACCGCGGTCCACTCTTCGGTGTTGTTCAGGTGGTATGCCACGTCGATCAGCACCGCCCGGCCCTGCACGCCGTGCGCCGCCATGTGCTCGAGCCCGAGGTGACGGGCGAAGGCGACGCTGCCGCTGCCGTCGCCCTTGGCGTCTTCCTTCGGCCCGATGATGTCCACGTGCGGCCGGAAGCCGTTGTAGTACAGCGGCTCGTCGACTCCGTCACCGTCGGCGTCGAACAGCGCGCCCTGGTGCACAAGCGCATCCCACTGGGTCGAGTACTGCGTCCAGAGCGTCACCATGTCGTCGGACCAGACGTCGATGTACTCGGGGGCAATCGAGTCCCTGGCGACAACGTTGTAGAAGGTGTCCGGCTTGTACGCTAGGTCCTCGGTCGGCCGGATAACCGGGGGGTACCGGCGCTGGTTCAGCGAGGAGCCGCCGGGGAAGTCGAGCGGCAGGCTCAGGCAGAAGCTCTTGCCAGCCTGCACTTCCCTGACGCCCTCAAGCACCTTCTCCGACGTGATGAGGTTAATCCGGCCGAGTTCGTCGTCCTCGCCCCAGTCGCCCCACGTGGAGCCCTCCGGCCGTCGCTCCCATCGCTTCGCCACGGATGACCTCCTTACTTCTTTGTACCGTCCGGTCAGAATAAAGCTAACAGGCGGCCATACCGCGGCGCTAGCCCTCACCTGGGCGCGGCCCGTACCCGCCGTGCGCCGGGGCGGCCGGCGGCGGCGCGAATACGCAGAAGGTCACGGCATCCTGGCGCCATCCATATCCATGAACATAGATCAACTGGTCGGTACAAAAAATTGCTGGCCGGTTACAGCCAGCCCAGGTCAAGCTCGATCACGACCGGGAGGCTGGCGCGGGCCGGGCCGTGTTCATCGCTGGGTTTGTCTTCGGTCACGGGCAGCGAGTGGAACTTGCGGCGGAAGTAGACGAACGGCATCTCCTGGCCTAGGCCGACTTCTTCCACCCGGCCAATCAGCACCAGGTGGTCGCCGCCGTCGACCTTGGAGTAGGTGGCGCAGCGCAGCGAGATGCTGGTGTCCTTGAGAAACGGCAGGCCGTCCGGGTCGGGCTGGAAGCCCGACCCGGCGAATTTGGCCGCGCCGCGGGTGGCGAAGCGCATCGCCAGGTCGGCGTGACGGTGCTGCAGCACGTGGATGTTCCACCGGACCGCCTCGGCGAACGCCGGAAAGCACTGGGCGGTACTGGCCAGGCAGGTGAGCACCAGCGGCGGGTCCATCGACACCGAGCAGAACGAGCTCGCCGTGAAGCCCCACCAGTGACCGTCGGAATCGGTGGTGGTGACGATCGTCGCCCCGCTGGGGAACGACGCCATCGCTTCACGGAATGCGCTAGAAGAGGCTTCCACCGGCGTACCACCGATCGAACCGCTCCTTGGCCCCGTGCCGACCGGACTCCGGCTCGAACAGGACCCCGCCCGGTGAGCGGACGTAGGTAAAGGCGCCGTAGCCCTCCTCCGGCGACGCGCCCGCCAGTTCGACGGTGTATCCCCGGCCGACCAGGTCCTGGTTGACCTTGGTGACATCGTCCACCCAGACGCCGAGGTGGTGCAGCCCGGCACCGCCGTCGCGTACGTCGTAGTAACTGCCCGGCGACCCGTACAGCAGCTCGATATGCACCGGCCCCTCGGTTGTGAACGAGATCGTCAGGTCGTAGGTGCTGTAGCCCTGGCCAGGGGCCCAGGCCTTCATCGGGATCTGCGCGGGCTTCGTCCAGCGCACCCCGATGGCCTTGGTCAGCTCCTGCTGAGCCGCCGCCAGGTCCGCCACGCGGATCCCGACGTGGAAGACCTGACCCCAGTCAAGGGCGGGCAGGCCGAGGCCGCTGAGGCCAGTCATCGGAACCTCCGGGTTACTGGGCGGGTGGCGTCGGCACGCCGGGCGGGGGGAAGAACTTGTGTCCCCAGTGCGCGCCCGCCGTGATCTCGTAGGTGGGCTGCTCACCGTCCACCCGCAGACCGCCATAGCCGAACTCGATCGCGTACAGCTCGGGCGAGTAGACATAGAAAGACGTCATCTCGTCATTGGTGTGCTTGCCGAGGCTGTTCATCAGCGGAATGTCGTACTTCTCCCGCCGGTCGAGCGCCAGCCCGACGTCGTCGAAGGTGGCCGCCTCGACCATCAGGTGGAGCAGGCGGCCACGGCCCGGCATCGAGGTGACGCCGAGCGTGTGGTGCCGGTCGTTGGAGCTCATGAACCAGACCGTGCGCTCCCGGCCGCCCATCGTGTTGCGCTCATAGAAGCCGAGCACGTCGACGTAGAAATCCTTCAGCGCCTTGCCGTCTTCGGCGGTGACGATGACGTGGCCCATGCCCATGTCACCGGTCACGAAGGAGCTCACCGCGGGCAGCTGAACCGGGACGTGGTCCAGGATCGGGCCGTAGAACAGCTCGACCGGGTTACCGCCGGGATCGTCGAATCGCAGGAAGCCGGTGACCCGCCGCTCGTCGGCCTCGGCCTCCGATCCCTCGGTCACCTTGATGCCCGCGGCTTCCACGGCGGCCGCGACCCGCTTCAGGTCCCGCTCGTTCAGGACTTCGAAACCGATGGCCGAGACCCTGCTCTCGGCGCCGGGCGAGACGACGAGGCGGGGCGGGTAGTGGTCCATCCGGAACCGCAGGGACTCGTCACCGTCGGCGTGGACCGGCATCATCCCGAGGAAGTCCCCGGCGAAGGTCTTCCATGCGTCGAGATCGGCCGACTCCAGCCTGAGGTAGCCGAGCGAAAGAACTGGCACTTGTGATTCTCCTAGCGACGGCGGTTAAGGCTCTGTCGGTTAAGGCTGGGGGAATTTCTTCGACCCGGACTCACGCCGCTTCCAGTGGCCGTCGTCGTGCCAGGTGGTCTCGATGAGGCCGAGCGGCTGAAGGTCCCAGCATTCGAGGTAGGTCACGCCCTCGGGGCCCGAGGTGATCGTAAAAGGCACCCCGGCGTCGCCGGTCCAGAACTCGCCCGGGCCAAGCTGCCTGGTCTCCTCGCCGCGGGTGCCGTACTCGACGGCGAGCTGGCCGCCGACCACGATCATCAGCTGCGGATGGCTCACGTGCCGCTTGGGCACGATGAAGTCCGGCCGGATGCGCCGTCCCTGCCACCGGAAGGCGGGCTCGACGTTGGTCGACCGCCACATCGCGCCGTCCATAGTGGCAGCGATGTCCACCGGTGCATTCGCGATGAATCCGCCGTCATTCCAGTAGAATGCGGGGTCACCTTGAAAGAACTCGAGCGGTTCCCAGCCCTCGTCGGCAAGGAGATCGAAAAAAGAAATAGGCACGTAGCTATGGTTGTCTAGCGGGCGGTCCTGGTCAATAGGTACGTTCCACTAGGTGGGACGCGTTCTGACCTGCGCTTCCGTGTCCAGAATAATAGAACGGCGATAGTGACAGAAAAGGCCGCGTATCCTATATTGACCCCATGCCATTTTCTGTAGACAGCCTGCTAACCGACACCGACTGGATCCCCATGTCGCTGGCCGGCCAGCAGGAGAGCCCGACCTACTTCTGGGAAGACGGCGGCCTGCTCAAGGACGCGCCGGTGGACTTCGACGCGACCTTCGCGGAGAACATGTGGGTCAGCACCAAGCCGATCGGCTTCCTGACGTTCTACCGCAACCCGCTGAAGGTGGTACCGAACTTCACCGTCCCGCGTCATCTGCACAACATCGACGAGACCATCATCGTCTTCAAGGGCGAGTACAAGATCCAGTTCGGCGACCCGGCCAAGGACGAGCACGTGATCGTCAAGCCGGGCTGCTTCTTCACCAGCCGCGCGGGCACCCCGTACACGATGACGGCGGGTCCCGAGGGCGTCTCCTACATCGAGACCTGGGGCACGCCGGTGACCAGCCTCAAGACCGTCTGGTACGACTTCGGCTGGGTACGCCGCTGACGGCCCGCGCGGCGGGGGCGGGCCACCTGGCCGCCCCCGCCGCGCCTGCGTGCGGCCGCTGCCGCTTGCGGTGCTACCGCTTGCGGTCGCGGGCCAGGAAGGCGAGCACGGTGCTCTCGAACTCGTCCTTACGCTCGATCATCGCCCAGTGACCGCAGTCGTAGAACACGTGCAGCTCGCACTTGGGGATCAGCCGCATGGCGGCCAGCGAGCCGTCCATCGGGGTCACCCGATCGTCGCGGCCGAACATGACCAGCGTCGGCGCCTGGATCTTGGTCAGCATCGCCACGCTGCCGGCGGCGCCGAATGCGCGGCCGGTGCGCATCCCGTCGAGCATCCGCCGGTTGTACAGCTTCCTGATGTCGGCCGAGGCGGCCGGGTCGGTCGCCGACTCCCATCGCATCTGCACGAACTCATCGGTGAGGATGGCGGTGTCGTAGACCATCGACTCCATCCACTGCACCAGCTTCTCCCTGGTCGGGTCCTCGACGAACGCCACCAGCAGCTTGATGCCCTCGGGGGGCGACGGGCTGAGCAGCGACAGCCCCACACCGCCGATGCACATCAGACGGCTCACCCGCTCAGGGTGTTCGGCCGCGATCCGCGCCGCGACGTTGCCGCCCATCGAGTTACCGAGGACCGGCAGCGGGCCGAGCCCGAGACCGTCGAGGAAGTCGAGCACCGCGGCTGGCCCGGCCGTCAGCGGGCTGGCGTCGGGCGAGTAGCTCTTGCCGAACCCCGGAAAGTCGAGCACGTAGGTGGTGAAGTCCCGGGCGAAGACCGGCAGGTTGCCACGGAAGTTCGCCCAGCCGCTGACGCCCGGTCCCGACCCGTGCAGCAGCAGCAGCGGCGGCCCGTCGCCGGCCACGTGGTAGTGCAGTTTCCCCCCCGGGGTGTCGAGGAACCGGCTGGTCTCGTCGAATGACAGCAGCTCAGTCACTGGCCAGTCACCGCCCCGATGTCCCGCGGCGACTTGCTCGCCAGATGACGGCCGGCCCGGTAGCCCATCGTCACGCTCGGGCCGATGCAGCTGCCGCCGCCCGCGTAGACCGATCCCATGACCGACGCGGCGGTGTTGCCCGCCGCGTACAGGCCGTCGATGACGGGCACCCGGTAGCCGAGAGCACGCGCGTCCTTGTCGATGCGCAGCCCTCCGTTGGTGCCGAGGGTGCCGGGCCACTGCTGGATGGCACCGTACGGCGGGCCGGTGACCGGCTCCCGGTTCAACGTATCCGGCCCGGTCAGCACGTAGCTCTGGGCCGGGTCGCCCCAGTCTGGGTCCTCGCCCTTCTCCGCGTACTGGTTGTACCGCTCGACGGTCGCTTCCAGCGTGCCGGGGTCGATGCCGATCTTGCCGGCCAGCTCGCGGATCGACCTGGCGAGCTGGATGAAGCCGGGCGCCTGCTGACCCTCGGGCCCGGTCAGTGTCATCGAAATGCCCGGCTTGGCGCCCGAGATGCCCCGCTCGAGGACCGCGGCCCCGAAGATATTCCACGCCGGGGGCTTGTTGGTGTACCCCGGGTTGCGCTGGTCGAAGAAGCCGAACGGGGCGGAGAAGTCGTTATAGGTGTAACCGCCGTGCATGAACCGCTTGCCCTGCTGGTTCACGATGATCGATCCCGGGCCGAGGCCCATGATCATCTGCGGCAGGGGGTTGCCGTCGCGGCCCTTCTCCCACAGGTCGTAGACCACGCCGTAACTGAAGAAGGATGTCATCGCGCCCAACCTGGCGCCGACCGCCATCGCCATGATGTGCCCGTCGCCGGTGTTCGACCACGGCGTCAGCGGCTTGACCTCGTATCCAATGAACGCCTTGACCATCTCGGCGTTCCACTCGAACCCGCCGCAGGCCAGCACCACGCCGCGGCGGGCGCCGAGTCGGCGGGCCCCGCCGGGCCCCTCGACCACAACGCCGACGACGGAGCCGGCGTCGTCGTCGACCAGCCTGACCGCCCGGGTAGCGGTCCGTACCTCGGTGCCGAGGTCAACCAGCTCCTTGAGCAGCGGAGCGATCAGGCCGCCGCCCTTGGCCCGCCACACTTCGCGTTCTCGCTTGGCCAGCTCTTGCGGCCCGACCTCGCCACGTCGCTGCTCGGGGAAGCTGACCTCGGCCGGCGGGACCCAAGGGCCGCGGTTGATCTTCCGCGCCAGCTCCAAGCCGAGTTCCGGGCCCGCCGGGTACGGTTTGACCGCGCAGGTCCGCGGGAAGTGCCGGACACCGGGAATCCGGTCGCCGATAACCGAGTAGTAGTCGTTGAGGGTGATGTGCGGCTCGGAGTCGTAGCCGGTGGTCTCCAGCAGGTACTCGTGCGCTTCCGGGGCGCTGTCGACGTAGACCTCGAGCAGCTCGGGGTCGGCCGCCCGTCCGTCCGACAGCCGGGTGAGGTAGGCGAGCGCGTCCTCGCGGCTGTCCCGGTCCTTGACGAAGCGGTTGTTCGGGATCCACATGTCGCCGCCGGACACGGCAGTAGTGCCGCCGATGTACGTGTCCTTCTCGACCACCACCGTGCTCGCCCCGCCCCGGGCGGCGACCATCGCGGAGGTCAGCGCTCCTCCCCCGCTGCCGACCACAACCACGTCGAAGATCTCGTCCCACCGGTAATTCGGAATTCCAGGCGCGGAATCTCCGGATGCGGCGCTTTCCAGCACTGGACGCCTCCATGCAAATAGATAGTCCTGCCAGCCTAGCGACGGCCAGTGGGCCGGCAAGGCCCGCGTTCCAATGACCGGGACGTCCCACTGAGCGGGAAAGCCATTCTCCGTTTCTGGGCGGCGGCCTTAAATTGAGGTCGGCCATCATTGCGACGAATGAGACGGACGCCGATGCTCGAGAGCACCCAGCGTACGACGGCGGCCGAGCCGCTCTGGGCGGCCGAGCGGGACCCGGCGCCTGGCTACTGGCACTTGCTGGACCCGATGGTGCTGGCCGAGGCGGCGCCGATCCAGGCGGCGGGTCACTACCACCCCCGGATCGAAGCCGGGATCGGCTATGTGCTCGCGTATACCTTGCCCAGCGTGAGCTGCACTGCGGCCGACGTGCTGGCTGCGACCGACTACATAGTCCCGAGCCTGGAGCTGGTCGACAGCCGGATCCTGGACCGGCGGACCGGGCTGGCCGGCACCGTCGCGGGCAACGCGTCCCCGGCGGCCGTCATCCTCGGCGACGTCCGCCGGACTCCGGCCGAACTGGCGGCCAGGGGCATCGACCTGGCGGATATCGAGGTAGTGCTCTACGCCGGCCACGAGGAAATCGCCCGCGGCAACACCGGTGCCGCGCTCGTCAACCCGACCGCCCGCATCGCCAGGCTGGCCACGAAGATGGCCGACTTCGGGGTGAGGCTCGAGGCGGGGCACCTCATCCTGCCCGGGTCGTGCACCCAGGCGATCGATGCCCGGCCTGGTACCGCGTTCCGCGCCGAGTTCGCTGGCCTCGGCATCGTGACCGCATTGTTTGAATAATGGTTTCGACCAGGGATGACACTGTGACCAAGGCCACCGCCGCGATCGTCGGTTCTGGCAACATCGGCACCGACCTCATGTACAAGCTGCTCCGCTCCGATGTCATCGAGCCGCGCTGGATGATCGGCATCGACCCGGAGAGCGCCGGGCTGAAGCGGGCAACGGACCACGGCCTGACCGCGTCCGCCGAGGGGGTGGACTGGCTGCTCGCCGGCGAGCGTCCGGACCTGATCTTCGAGGCCACCTCGGCTTACGTGCACCAGGAGAACGCCTCCCGGTACCGTGAGCTCGGCATCCAGGCCGTAGACCTCACCCCGGCCGCGATCGGGCCGGCCGTAGTGCCCGCGGTCAACCTCGGCGCGCACCTCGACGAGCTCAACGTCAGCCTGATCACCTGCGGCGGCCAGGCGACCATCCCGATGGTCCACGCGGTCTCCCGGGTCGTCCCGGTGGAGTACGCGGAGATCGTCGCGAGCGTGGCGTCTCCGTCGGCCGGGCCGGGTACCCGGGCCAATATCGACGAGTTCACCAAGACCACTGCCCGCGGGGTGGAGGCGATCGGCGGCGCGTACCGCGGCAAGGCCATCATCATCCTCAACCCGGCCGAGCCGCCGATGCTCATGCAGGACACGATCTTCTGCGCGATCCCGGCTGACGCGGACCGGGTCGCTATCGCCGCCTCGATCGAGGAGGCCGCGGCCGACGTCGCCGCCTACGTGCCCGGCTACCGGCTGCGCACAGAGCCGCAGTTCGACGACCCCAACCTGATGAGCGGCGGCTGGGCCCGCGTCGCCGTGTTCGTCGAGGTCGAAGGGGCGGGCGACTTCCTGCCGCCGTACTCGGGCAACCTCGACATCATGACCGCCGCCGCCACCCGGGTCGGGGAAGGGCTCGCCGACCGGATCCTCGCCGAGCGCGCCTGAGAACCTCGCCAGGAGACCCTTCATGTCATACAGCGCCGAGCTCGACGTCCGCGTCACCGACTCCTCGCTACGCGACGGCTCGCACGCGATCCGGCACCAGTTCACCGTCGAGAACGTGCGGAGCATCGTGGCCGCGCTCGACGAGGCTGGCGTACCGGTTATCGAGGTGACGCACGGCGACGGCCTGGGCGGCTCGTCGTTCAACTACGGATTCAGCGCGATCCCGGACCAGGACCTGATCGCCACCGCGGTGGCGACCGCGAAGCGGGCCAGGATCGCCTTCCTGATGCTCCCGGGGGTAGGTATCACCGACGACATCCGGCAGGCGGCCGGCAACGGCGCCTCGATCTGCCGGATCGCCACGCACTGCACCGAGGCTGACATCTCCGTCCAGCACTTCAAGGTGGCCCGCAGCATCGGCCTGGAGACGGTCGGCTTCCTGATGATGGCGCACAGCCAGCCCCCGGAGGTGCTGGCCAGGCAGGCACGGATCATGGCCGAGGCGGGCGCCCACTGCGTCTACGTGGTCGACTCGGCGGGCTCACTGATCATGGACGGGGTCAGCGACCGGATCGCGGCGCTAGTGGCCGAGCTCGGATCCGGCGTCCAGGTCGGCTTCCATGGCCACGAGAACCTTGGCCTCGGGGTGGCCAACTCGGTGCTGGCCGCCCGGGCGGGCGCCACTCAGATCGACGGCTCCACCCGCCGCTTCGGCGCCGGGGCGGGCAACACGCCGGTGGAGGCATTCGCCGCCGTCAGCGAGCGGCTCGGGATCAAGACCGGCATCGACACCCTCAAGATCATCGACACCGCCGAGGAGACCGTCGCGCCGGTGCTGACCAACCCGCCCGCGCTCGACCGGCTCTCCCTCACCATGGGCTACGCGGGCGTCTATTCCAGCTTCCTCAAACACGCGGAGATCCAGGCGCATAAGTATGGCGTGTCCGGTGCCGAGATCCTCATCGAAGCCGGCCGCCGCAAACTGGTCGGCGGACAGGAAGACCAGCTCATCGAGATCGCGGCGGGCCTCGCTCAGCGCAACTAAGGGTCCCGGCGGAGGCTAGCGGGCGGAGGCCAGCGGCCGCGGCAGCGGGACCACGTCGCCGGAGCAGATGGCGAGGGTGGTGTTGCGTACCTCGTGGACCAGGGAGTAGGCCCGGATCCGGGCGATCGGCCCGGTCACCGAGACCGCGCCGATAACCCGGTCACCGCTGCGGATGGGGGACGCGACGCAGCCCAGTCCCCGGTAAGCCTCTTCCCGGTCGTAGGCGATGCCGGTCTGCCGGGCGCTGTCGAGCGCGGCCTGGATCGCCCGCGGCTGGACGATGGTGAACTCGGTGCGCCGCCACGGGCTCGCCAGCGCAGCCATCTGGCTGGCGGTGTCCTCGAACGCCAGCATCACCTTGCCGAGCGCGGTGCAGTAGGCCGGCAAGCGGCCGCCCACCCGGGTGGGCAGCGAGACCCGGGTCGTCGTCACCCGGTCGAGGTACACCACCTCGCCGTGGTCGAGGATGCCCAGGTGCACGACCAGCCCGGTGCGCACGGCCAGCGAGTGCAGGTGCTTGTAGGCGGCCTCGCGCAGGCCGGTCCGCTGCAGGGCGACGCTGCCAAGCTCGAGCAGCTTGAGGCCGACCCGGTAGCCGCCGCTATTCCGCTCCAGCCAGCCCACGGCGCACAGCTGGTTGGCCAGCCGGTGCACGGTCGACTTGGGCAGGCCGACCCGGTGGCTGATCTCGCTCAGGCCGAGGGCGCGGTCGCAGCCGTCGAACGATGCCAGGATGGCCTCGAGCCGGCCCACGACCGTGCTCGCCTGGCCTTCCTCTTCTTTGTCGGCGCCTGCTTGTCCGATCTCGCGCACGTTGCCGCCCGGCGCAGCAGGCGAGCCCACGCAGTGCTGAAGCACAGCCACCACCCGGTCACCTCCGCTCTTCACTGACTGGTCAGTACATAATAGGAACAGCCATCCGGCGACCGCAATGTGCTGATGCGGTGAAGAACTAAACGATCTGACGTGAACTTTAGTTACCGACCGTTCAGTTCCGGCCGGCTGCCGCTGCCTGGTCCCCCGCGGCCGGTGTCCGGGCGCGCCCGGACACCGGCCGCGGCCGAATGGCGGCGGAAAGCCCTTGTCCGCCGTACGCGGAAGCCATCAGGTGAGTTATTACGGTACGGAATTGCCGCGTCTGACAGCGAACGGCGGACCGTAACCTCCGTTGGCATACCGCGCTAAACCCCGGAGTTCCGCTCAGCGGGACACACAGTCCGACAAGCGCCGTCCCGCCTAGTAGAACGGTCATCGTGACACGGGCAGGCCACCACGATATTTTCGCGCATGGTGAATAGGGTCAGCGCGTCGAGCCGACGAGGGAAGAGAATGAGCGAAATCGCAGCATCTGAGCCGCGGCGAACGAACGTGCTCGACAACGTCCGGGTGCTGCTGCCAGAAATCGAAGCGCGCGCCGAGGAAATCGAGCAGGCTCGGGCGGTGCCACGTGACCTCGCGGAGAAGCTGCGCATCGCCGGCGTCTTCCGCAGGTACGTGCCACACACGCACGGCGGCGACGAGATGTGGCCCGACGAGGGACTGACCGTGATCGAGGAGCTGGCGCGGGCCGACGCCTCGGTCGCCTGGGTAGCGGCGGTCGGGTCGGAAGGACCGAGTTTCTACGCCTACTTGCCGCCGGACACCTATGACAAGATCTACGCGGCCGGCCCCGACGTCATCCACTCCGGCGTGATCAACGCAACCGGCAAGGCGGTGCAGGACAAGGGCGGCTACCGGTTCAGCGGCCGCTGGTCGTTCGCGAGCGGCTCCAACAACGCCGACTACATCTGCATCCACGGCGTGCTCGACGGCAGCGGGCAGCCCGGCGGAATGCCCGCCACCCGGCTCGGGGTGGTCCCCTCCCGGGAGGTGCAGATCGACGACGTCTGGCACGTGAGTGGACTCAAGGGCACCGCCAGCAACGATGTCGTCGTCAGCGACCTGTTCATCCCGGACGAGTGGACCGGGACCTTCGCGGAACTGCCGCAGGTCGCCAGGCACCCGCTCGACCAGCGGCCGCTGCTGGCCCGCTTCGGCTCGGAGTTCGCCGCCGTCGCCGTCGGTATCGCCCAGGCAGCCCTGGATGACGTCACTGATATCGCCCGCAACAAGGTGCCGGCCACCTCGCGGAGCAAGCTGGCGTCCGATCCAGTCGCCCAGTACCTGGTCGGTCAGCTGGCCACCGACCTGTACATGGCACGGACGCTGCTGCACCAGGTCGCCCGCGACGACCAGGCGAGCGTGCCCGCTGGCCCGCCAGATAACACGGCAATGGTCGTCCGGCGCGCGCGCCTGTCGCGGGCGGCGTCGGTAGCGGCGTCGGTCGTCGAGGGCGCGTACAGCGTATCCGGCACCACCGGGCTGTTCGAGTCCTGCCCGCTGCAGCGGCGGCTGCGGGACGTGCGGGCCGTCACGCAGCACTACATGCTGTCCGCCCGCAGCGCCTTCGGCCCGGTCGGCACTTCCCTGCTGAGCGAAGAAACCGCAGGCTAACCGGGAGGTTGCGATGCCCGCCAGCGATTTGAGCAGGATCGCCCTGGAGGCGATGCGGCTGCAGAACGGCTATGCCCTCGCGATCGACGCGCGCGACTGGGATTTTTTCCGGACCGTATTCACCCCCGACGTGCAGGCCGATTACCCGCACCGCACCTTCGACGGCATGGAAGCGTGGCTCGAGAACTTCGTCCCTTTCCACGACACCTGCGCGTGGACCGTGCATGAGATAACCAATCACGTCGTCGGCGAGGACAGCCAGGGGATCTGGGGCACGTGCTACGGGTGGATCCGGTGGACCTTGAAGGACAAGCCCGGCCAGATCAACCGGGCAGAGGTGCTGTTCCGCGACCGGCTGCGGGACGACGGCAGGACGTGGCGGATCGCCCGGCGCACGCTGCGGATGCTGTCGTCTCAGCCGCAGGCGCCGATCCCGGCCGGCTACACCCTGATCCAGTCCGTCCTCGACCTGGCCGACTGGACGTAACCGCGACCGCGCCACATTCACCCCGGTATGACAAAAGAGTTAGTTAAATAATCTCATCAGCGACAGCACCGGCATGACCTCGCTGGCGGCCTACTCCGGGTACCTGGCGGGCACGGCCATCTCGAAGCCCTTCTCCCGGGTGGCGAATCCTTCGCAGCGGCCCGCTTCGCCGTAAAACTAAGGCTCTTCATCCATTCGGGGCCTGACCGTCATCATCCGCGCTAGGCCTCACCGTTCGATGGACAACATTTATCTCTTTTAGTAATATGATTATACCTTATAAGCTTATAATGAACCGGCAGCTGGAGCATGAGAGCGTAACCAGCCGACTGCCTGGAGGGCCAGACCGATGACCGACAACAGCTCTCGGGTGCCCGACTCGTTGCTGTCACGCCGGATCTCCCAGATGGTGCGGCTGGATCCGGGCGCGCCCGCGCTGTTCTTCGAAGGCCTGGCGTTTCCCTGGTCGTTCTACTCGGATGCAGCCGCCGACCTGGTGTCCCTGCTGGCCGCGCACTCCGCCGCCCGGCGGGTAGGCATCGTCTTGCGGAACCGGCCCGGTCCGCTAGCGGCGCTGATCGCCGTCCTCGGCACCGGGCGCGAGGTGGTGACGCTGAGCCCGCACCTGGGCGACATCGGCCTGGAGCAAGATATCGTCGACCTGGCTCCGGACGTGATCGTGGCCGAGGACGCGGACTGGGCCCGCGACGCGGTGCTGACCTCGTCCAGGACCGTAGGCGCGATCGCGCTGCGGGCCGGAGCAGACCGGGCTCTGGCGGCGCAGCCGGTCCCGTGGTCACCGAGTCCGTCGCTGCGGGACCCGGGCGATGTCGCGGTGCTGATGATGACCAGCGGCACGACCGGGCGGCCCAAGCGGGTCGAGCTGACCTACGCCCGGATGACGGCGGCATTCCGCGCGGCCGGACTGGTCCTCGACGAGGGGCACGAGCCGCACCTGCGCAGCCGGACCGACATCTTGTGGGCCTCCCTGGCGCACATCAGCGGGCTGTACTTCGCGGTCGCGCACGTGGTCGAGGGACGCAGCGTCGCCTTGCTGGAGAAGTTCGAGGTCGGCCCGTGGGTAGAGCTGGTCAGGCGGTACCGGCCGGGTTACCTCCGGCTGGCCCCCGCCGCGCTGCGGATGGTGCTGCAGGCCGCAGTCCCGGCGGAGACGTTCGAAAGCGTCCGCGCGGTCGGCTCTGGCACCGCGCCGTTGCCACCGGAGCTGGCGGAAGAGTTCGAGGAGCGTTACGGGATCCCGGTGCTCGGCACCTACGGAGCGACCGAGTTCGCGGGGGCGATCGCCGGGTGGACGCTGAAGGACAAGAAGCAGTGGGGACCGCGGAAGCGAGGCAGCGTCGGACGGGCCCATCACGGCATCGAGCTGCGCATCGTCGACCCGGAAACCGGCGTGGTCCTCCCGGACGGGCAGACCGGCCTGCTAGAGGCGCGCGGCGGCCAGCTGCCGGGAGAAGAAGGCGCCTGGCTGCGCACCACCGACCTGGCCACCATGGACGACGACCGGTTCCTGTTCATCCGCGGGCGGGCGGATGACGCGATCAACCGCGGCGGATTCAAGATCCCTCCGAGCGTGATCGAGGACGCGCTGGCCGCCCACCCGGCGGTCGACGAGGCGTCGGCCGTCGCGCTGCCGGACGCCCGGCTCGGCCAGGTGCCTGCGGCCGCGGTGACGCTGCGCAGCCCGGCCACAGAAGAGGAGCTCATGCAGTACCTCACCAGCAGGCTGACCAGGTACCAGCGGCCGGTAGCGATCAAAGTGGTGGACCACCTCCCGAGGACACCGTCGCTCAAGATCAGCCGTGCGCTGGTCCGCGAGCACTACTTCGGCGGCATCCACCCGCGCGAAACCGCCGGGGTTCCCGGAACCCCGGCCGTCCCCGGCGCCGCGATGACAGGAGAGCCCTCATGACCTCTGAGCGGGCTGGCTACGGCGTCCTCACCGCCGAGTCGTTCGAGCGCTCGCGCCAGCGGATCGGAATTCCGCTGCGCATCAACCCGGCGCACATCACCGCGGTGACGGCCGACGCCATCAGGCACTTCGCTTACGGGTACGGCGACGACAACCCGCTCTACTGCGACCCCGAATACGGCAAGGACACCCGCTGGGGCGGCCTGATAGCGCCGCCGAACTTCACCTACTGCATGGGCGAGAACGCGGCCCCGCCGCCCAGCCCCGCGCAGAAGGAACTGCTCAAGGGTGACCCCTTTGCCGGACTGGGCTCGTACCAGGCGGCGATGGAGTTCGAGTACTACCGCCCGCTCACCGAAGGCGATCGCTGCCATGTCGTCCGGGCCCAGGTCGGCGTGGAAGACAGGCCGAGCGGTTTCGGCGGCCGGGCCGCGCACGTGACGCACGACTTCCTGTATGCCAACGGCAACGGCCAGATCGTCACCATCCAGCGCGGCACCTGGATCAACGTCGAACGGCATAGCTCCAGGGAGCGGTCGGCGGACAAGCAGCCGGTCACCTTCGACCCCTACACCGACGGCCAGATCGCCGAGATCGACGCCGCCTACGACGCCGAGACCCGCCGTGGCCCGCAGACCAGGTATTTCGAGGACATCGAGGTGGGCGAGGAGATCCAGCCGCGGGTCAAGGGCCCGCTGGTGGTCACCGACCTAGTGGTCTGGCACCTTGGCTGGGGCATGCAGCTGACGCCGCCAGGCGCGTTTGGCATCGCCCGCAGGATCCGCCGCAAGGCACCCGGCCTGTACCCGACCAACGCGCGCAACATCCCCGACACCGTGCAGCGGCTGCACTGGGACCCGGCCCGGGCGCAGGAACTCGGCATCCCGATGAGCTACGATTACGGCGCGATGCGCGAGACCTGGCTGACCCACGCGCTGACCGACTGGATGGGGGACGACGGCTGGCTGCTGCGGCTACGCTGCCAGCATCGCAGATTCAACTACATCGGCGACACCACCTGGGTCCGCGGCACGGTGGTGGACAAGATCCGGGCCGACGGCCGCAACGAGGTCCACCTCGAGGTGAGCTGCTGGAACCAGCGCGGCGAGCAAACCACCCCCGGCAGCGCTGTCGTGCTGCTGCCGACCAGGGAACGCGCGGTCGAACTGCCCGCGCCGCCCGCCAGTTCCCTGGAGGAACTGCTGGCGGTCGAGATCGCGCGCCATGCATGAGCCAGCCGGGTCTATGACGTGATCAGGGAGCCCAGGTGGACTTCGAACTGACGGAGGAACAGGCTGCGCTGCGCGAGGTGTCCCGCGGGATGCTCGCCGTGAGCTGCCCGCCGCAGCTGGTGCGGTCGCTGGCAGCTTCAGGCAAGGACGTGGACGACAAGCTGTGGCAGAGCGGCGCCGAGCTGGGCTGGATCGGCCTGGCCGTGCCGGACGAGTATGACGGGGCGGGCCAGGGGCTTGTCGAGCTGTGCCTGGTGGCCGAGGAGATCGGCCGCGCGGCCGCCCCCGGGGCGTTCACCGACAGCGCGCTGATCGGGCTCGCGCTCGCCCGACTCGGGCGTCCGGAACTGCTTCCCGCTCTCGCCGCCGGCGAGCTCAAGGCCAGCTTGGCCTGCCACGGGCCGGTAACCGGCCGCTACGACGGTGGCGACCTGATGCTCGGCGGGCGCGCCACCGCGGTCCAGGCGGCCATGGCGGCCGACTGGCTGCTGGTAACGGCGGCCACCGACCAGGGTGGCCGCCTCGTGCTGGTCGATCGGGCCCGGACCGCGGTCGAGGCCCGGCGCACGCTGGATGAGACCCGCCGCTGGTACGACGTGGTACTCGACGGCGTCCGGGCCCGCGCTCCGGACGTGGTCGCCGCGGACCGGGCGGACATCCGGTGGCTAGCCGATGCGGCCGCGGTGCTCAGCGCGGCCGACTCCCTCGGCATCGGCGAGCGGCTGCTGGAGATGACAGTCGGGTACGTCAAGGTGCGCAAGCAGTTCGGCCGGCCACTGGGCAGCTTCCAGGCGGTGAAGCACAAGGTAGCGGGCATGCTGACGACTCTCAGGGGAGCCCGGGCGGCGACCTACTACGCGGCTATGGCCCTGGATGCGGGCGTTGCCGGTGCCACGGTGGCGGCCAGCGCCGCCAAGGCGTTCACTGCCGAGGGCGTGGCCGCGCTGGCCGGGGAGGCTCTGCAGGCTCATGGCGGCATCGGTTTCACCTGGGAGCACGACCTGCATCTGTATCTGCGGCGGGCCAAGGTCAACGAGATACTGTACGGCGCGCCCGCCGAGCACTACGAGCGTCTGGTCGCGCTGCTGGAGTGACGCCTATCGCCCGGCCTCCTCTACCAGGCCGGGAACCATGCGGCGTAGCAGCTTGCCGGTCTCGGTACGCGGCAGCGCGTCGAGCAGCCAGAAGCGGTCAGGGGTCTTGCTCGACCGGAGTGCCCGCATAGTGAAGTCGCGCAGGTCGGCTGGGTCGACGCCGGTCTCCGGCCGGAGGACGACGGCGGCTTCGATCCGCTGCCCCCAATCCTGGTCGGGTACGCCGAACACCACCGCGTCGAGTACCGCCGGGTGCCTGAGCAGGACGTCCTCGATCTCCGCGGGAGCGATATTCTCCGCCCCCCGAATGATCGTGTCGTCGGCCCGTCCGCTGACGAACAGGTATCCGTCCTCGTCCAGGTAGCCGTCGTCCCTGGTATCAAAGAAGCCGTGGTCGTCGACCGCCCGGCCCAGGCCCGCGTACTCGGCGGACACCTGGCTGCCGCGCACGTATATCCGGCCGGCCTGCCCGGCACCGAGGATCTCTCCGCCGGGCCCGCGGATCTCGAGCTCGATCCCGGGCAGCGGCCTGCCGACCGAGGACAGGCGCGCGCGCTCCACCGGGTCATCCGATGCGAGGGCGGCCCGGTGGTCCTGCGGACCGAGCAGGGCGATGGTCGAGCTGGTCTCGGTCAGCCCGTACGCGTTGACGAAATCGACCCCGGTCCATTTCCGCAGCGCCCGTTTGATGAGCGCGGCCGGCATGGGGGCGCCTCCGTAGGACAGCGACCGCAGGGACGGCACCGACAGGTCTTCCGCGCTGTCGATGATCCGCGCCAGCATGGTCGGTACCACCATCGCGCTGGTAACCTCTTCTTCCCGTACCGTGCGGAGCCACTCTCCAGGGGTGAAGGCTTCCAGCACGAGGGTGCGGCGCCCTGCGTAAAGATTGGTGACCACGTTGGCGACGGCGGCGATGTGGTAAGGAGGCACGCTGACCAGGGCGGCCTCCTTCTCGTCAGCGGACGCGAATTCCACTGACCCCAGGACGTAGGACACGAGGTTCTCGTGACGCAGCAGCACGCCCTTGGGCTCGGACGTGGTCCCGCTGGTGTAGATGACGACGGCGACCGGGTTCTCTTCCTCATCGCTGGGGGCACCGCTGACCTCGCTGCGATCGGCGGTGGTGTGCGTCAGCCACTCGTCGGCGGTCATCGCGTCAAGGCCGGCTCGCTGGAAGTGCGCCAGTACGCCGGGGCCGCCGATGCCCACTGCCGCCGGGTGCCGGGCGAGCAGCGCGTCGAGTTGCCGCTGCCCAAGCCGGTAGTTGAGCGGTACTAGCGGTATTCCCGACCGCGCGGCCGCGAACAGCGCGACCGGGAAAGCCGGACCGTTGACGTCCAGGTAGACGAGGGCGCCGGCGCCTCGCTGGCGGAGCAGCGCGGCCCCGGAATGCGACTGTCGGGCCAGTTCGGCGGCGGTGATCCCGCCGGACCTGCGGCCAGCGAGGACACGGTGACCGAACCCGTCAACGGCCATGTCGAGGAGCAGCGTCAGGCGCACCAGCGGATCCCCGCTCAGTCCGAGGCCGGCAGTGGCCTTGGCGCCTGGATCAGCAGCGGCTTGCCGTCGAGCGCCAGGGTGCCGGTTCCCGCCTTGGTGCAGAGCACCTGGATCGTGTCCGCGTCGTCGACGTAGCGCTTACCGAGCTCGCTACCGCCCAGTAGCGACGGGTCGGGTTCCGCGGCCGGGACCGGCTCGCCGGGGCCCGCCATCGCCACGCCGCCGCATGTCAGGGTGCACTCAGCTGCGGGCGCCCGGATGACGATCACCGCCGTGTTGTCGACCGCACTCACTAGCTGCTGTCCGGTACGCAGCCTCACAGCCATCTGCCGCACTCCCTGATATGAGGAAATCGCTGACGGTGCACCTGCTAGCATCGTCCGGTCCGCGGACCAAGCGGTGCCTATTGATTATATCAGTTGACTGATTCGGCCTAAGTGTCGAGCCAGATCGGTGCCCGTTTCTCGGCGAGGGCGGCGGCGCCCTCCCAGGCGTCCCGGGATCCGAAGACCGGTTTGCACACTTCCGCTTGCCGCTGGAATCCCTCCGTCAGCGTCCAGTCAGCCTGCGCGCGGGCAATCTGCTTGGTGACGGCAACGGCCAGCGGCCCGTTGGCCGCGATTACCTCGGCTAGCCGCAGCGCACCGTCGAGAGCCGCACCGTCCGGGACGAGCCGATTGACCAATCCGAGCGCCGCCGCCCGGCCTGCGCCGATGGGTTCGCCCGTGAGCAGCAGTTCCATCGCCGCGGCATAGGGGACGCCGGGGAAGCAGCAGCGCGGCACCGCCCCCCCGCTACCAGGGCGCGCCGAACCTGGACATAGCCGCGCCGCTCGACCGTCACCAGCGCTGCCATTCGTCTCCTTCCATCGTCCGGACGTCAGGCTGCCGTGAGGGGCCTTACCTGGACGACGACCTTGCCTGTCGGGACCCGGTCGGCCACGCGCCGCAGCGCGGTGCCGATGTCCTCGAGCTCGTGCACCTCGGACACCGCGGGCCGCATACCCTGGGCGAGCAGGCCGGTCAGCGCCTGCTGGGCTCGCGCCGTCTCCTCTGTCAGCCGCTCGGTCCACGTCCGCAGCTCTATCCCGCGTACGGTGATGTTCTTGAGCAGGACGATGTTGAGCGGGATGCGGGGGATGTCTCCCCCGGCGTAGCCGACGGTCACGAACCGCCCGCCCCACCGGATCGCCCGCAGCGCGGGCTCGGCCCAGCGGTCGCCGACCGGATCCACTGCCAGGTCGGCCCCGTCACCGGTGATCTCCTTGATCCGCTGCTTGAGATCCTCGTTCACGTAGTCGATGCCCGCCTCGGCCCCCAGCCCCGCGCAGACCTTGAGGCGCTCCGGCGAGGACGCGGCCGCGATCACCCTGGCCCCGAGCCGGACCGCGACGTCGACCGTGGCCGAGCCGACGCCGCCGGCCGCACCGAGGGCCACCACCCACTGGCCCGGCCGCAGTTCCCCGGCTGTGACCAGTGCGTGGTAGGCGGTCAGGTAGGTCACCCGGAACGCGGCCGCCTCGGTCAGCGAAAGACCCGCGGGGACCGGCGCGACCGCGCGGGCCTGCACCAGCACCTGCTCGGCCATCGCACCTGTGAACACTGAGCCGTAGACCAGGTCCCCGGCCGCCAGGCCGGTCACCCCCTCGCCCACGGCGGCCACCCGGCCGGCGAACTCGCTGCCGGGGGTGAACGGCAGCGGCGCTGACACCTGGTAGCGGTTGGCGATGAGGAGCAGGTCCGGGTAGTTGATCGCCGCCGCTCCCACGTCCACCAGCACGTGACCTGGGGTAACCTCCGGGCCGAGGATATCGCGGATGACCACGCTCTCCGGACCGCCGTACTGCTCGCAGCGCGCTGCCCTCACGCATCCTCCCGGCCTCGGGTTACGTGAAATCATATCACTAAATATAGTGATTGTTAGGCGGAGCATCTCAGGGAGACGGCATGGCGGCGTGCGAGGCAGCGGCTCGCTCGCACTCCCCCCACGGCGGCCGGGCACGGTCACGTTCCGGCGGCCTGGGCTGCCCGCAGCGACGCGATGACCGATTTCGCGTCGGTAACGGTTGCCAGCAGCCGCAGGTGCATGGTGATCTGCATCTGGTGTGTCTCGGGAGTAGCGCCAGCCGTGCAGTCCTCGGCCAGCACCACGTCGTAACCGAGCCCGACTGCCTCGGTGGCCGCGCCGGGCAGGGCGATGTTGGTGGAGACACCGCTGAGCACCACCGTGTCGATGCCGTAGCCCCGCAGAGTGGCGTCAAGGGTAGTGCCGGTGAACGGCGCCATGCCATGGGCACGCTGGTTCACGACGTCGGCCGGCCCGGCCACCAGATCATCGTGGATGGCAGCGTTGTCAGTGCCCGCGACCAGGTGCCCCTTCTGCCGGATGATGGCCGCGAGCGCGCAGTTGACCCGGAAGCCGGCCCAGTCCGGGGTGCGCGCGGCGATCGTGCAGAAAATAACCGGCGCCCCGGCGGCACGGAACGCCGCCGCCAGGGTGTTGATCCGCGCGACGATGCCGCGCGCGGTCACCTGATCGGCCAGCGGCGTGTCGATATAGGCCGGGTTGGTGATGGCGTTCTGCATCTCGTTGACGACCAGGGCCACCCGTTTCCCTGGTTCGAGCCCGCGTACCGGCACGGTCAGAGCCGCTCGATGATCGTGGCGTTGGCCATCCCGCGGCCCTCGCACATGGTCTGCAGGCCGTAGCGGCCGCCGGTGGCTTCGAGGTAGTTCAGCAGGGTGGCCATCAGCTTGGTGCCGGATCCGATGGACAGGCGGCTGCGCCGCAGTACCTTTTCTGTGGCCGGGATGACCCCGGTCAGCATCAGCAGCGGGTCGCTACCGGACACCGCGAAGGCGTGGAACCGAGGCCGGGGCCGTAGTCCCAGATCAGCCGCCTTCTCCTCGCTCATGACCAGCGCCGCCGAGGCGCCGTCGGTGAGCGGTGATGAGCTTCCGGGGGTGACGTGCCAGGCGATCTCGGGGAAGCGCCCGGCGCAGGCAGCCGGACCGGGATGATCTCATTTTGGGTGGCCACGCCCTGGGCCGCGAAGTGGGCCGCCTGCTGGCTGGACCCGCATTGCCGGTCGACGGTCGTCCCCGGCACGCTCTCCGGGAAGCCGGCTGCCAGCAGCGCGGTGCGGGCGATGGACAGGGCGCCGCCGGGCTTGCCCTTGCCTGAGGGGGTGCGGATGATATCGACAATGACGGCTGTGGTCATGGCTCCTCGCGATCGGGTCGCTGATTCGCAGGCATTAGTAATCTGATTTCCCTAGGACATCGCCCCCGGTCAGGCGGGTGTCTCGGCGCAGCGCCTCCGGCACCCAGCTGGGCGACCGCTTCTCGATGAAGGCGGCGAAGCCCTCCCTGGACTCGGGGCGCTGAAGGCTGTCGAAGAACGCGATCCGGTCCTGCAACCCGACATACTGATCGAGGACCCGCTTGATATCCCGGCGGGCCTCGGGCGCGGCCTGGACGATCTGGGCGAGCTCTTCTGTGGCCGTCCTGAGCAGCTCGTCGTGCGGGACGACCCGGCTCACCAGGCCCCAGCCGAGAGCCTCGGCGGCGGTGAGGCGGCGGCCGGTGAACATGAGGTCGCGGGTGCGCACCGGCCCGATGAGGCGCACCAGGAGCTGCGCGTAGTAGGTATCGGAGATACCGCGCAGCAGCTCAGGTACCCGGAAGGTGGCGCGCTCGCTCACCACCGCGAGGTCCGAGCACATCGCGATCAGCAGGCCGCCGCCCTGGCAGATCCCGTTGACGGCGGAGACGACCGGCTTGACGCTCTGCCGCAGCACGTCGAACGGCAGCACCTCGAACGTGCCCGGCGCCGCGTTGAAGTCGGCCCATCCGTCGCTGACCTCCTGGCCGAGGTCGCCGCCGGGAATGAACACGTCGCCAGTGCCGGTGACCAGCAGCCCCGCCAGTTCCGGGTCGGCGTCGACCCTTCGGACCGCGTAGCGGATGCCGAAGTACATCGCCTGGGTCAGCGCGTTCCTGGCCTCCGGGCGGTCCACGGTGAGATGGGCGAACGGGGGATGACGCTCGAATCTCAGGTAGGGGGTCCCCAGCCAGTCGCCCTCGGGCGGGCGCGGCGCAGATCCGGAGAGGGGCGATCCGTCAGCGGCATCGGACATGCGGCCTCCAGCCGTTGTGGTGCCAGGGACATGGCGAAACTTGACCAAAATAATATAACTAAATAATCTACTACGGTCGGACCGGACCGGACCGGGCCGCGCCGTGGCCATGGCCGCCGGGATCAGGCGACAGGAGGCAGCGATGGGTTCCTCACGGGTCGGGTTGGTCGGGGCCGGGCGGATGGGCCTGCCGATGGTCGAACGGCTCGCTGCCGCCGGGCACGACCTCACGGTGTACGCGCGCCGACCCGAGACCCAGTCCGCCCTGGCCCGGCTCGGCGTCCGGCTCGCGACCGAACTGCCGCAGGCCGCCGCCGGCGCCGACGTACTGCTGCTGTGCGTCTTCAGCGACGAGCAGCTGACCGAGATCGCCGGGCCGCTGGCCGGTGCCCTGCCGGATGGCGCCGTGCTCGCCTCGCACGTGACCGGCCGGGAGTCGACCTTGCGGGCGGTGGCCGGAGACTTCCCCGGAATCCATGTGGTGGATGCGCCGGTGAGCGGCGGCCCGGACGATATCAGGACAGGTCGGCTGACCGTCCTCCTGGGCGGCCCGGCCGCCGCCCGGACGCGGGCCGCTGCCGTTGTCCGTGCCTACGCCGATCCCGTCATCGAGACCGGTGAACTCGGCACCGCGCTGGCGGTCAAGCTGGTCAACAATCTCCTGTTCGCCGCCAACGTGCAGCTGACGGCGGAGGCGGTCCGGCTCGGCGAGGCGCTCGGGGTGGCTCCCGGCGGCCTGCTGGGCGCGCTCGAGCACATGAGCGGCGGCAGCCAGGCGAGCCATCGCGCCGGGACGCGGGGCAGCATGACAGAGTTCGCCACCCGGATCGGCCCGTTCATGAGCAAGGACGTGGGGATCTGCCTGGAGCAGGCCGCCGAGCGGGGAGTTGACCCGGGACTGCTGATCGATGTCGTCCGCCGGGGCAGGCTGACGCTCATCTGAGGTACGCGCCCAGGGCCGGACGCCGCGCGGTCATGCCCCCAGTTCTTCGAGCAGCTTGTCCAGCCAGCTCGCGGCCTGCGCGGCGGCCGCGTGGTGGCCGATGGCGTCGATGCCCGGCCCGTTGAGCTCGCAGTCGAAGACCCCCGGATACCCGGCGCCGAGAAGCCACTGGACGACGGCCGCCAGCGGCACGTCTCCCGCTCCGGGGACCGCCCGGCACGGCAGAGCCCTGGATCCCCGGGTCATGTCGCTGAGCTGCACGTGCGCGATCAGGCCGGCATGCGCGCCGATCTCCTCGCGCAGTCCGGCCTCGGTCCAGACGTGGAACGCATCCAGGCATATCCCCATCCCGGCCCGGGGAGCGACCAGCAGCGCATCGTGGAACGTGTGGATGAATGTCAGATCGGCGTACAGCCAGCTGGTCGGCTCGATGGCGAGGGTCACCCCGCGGTCCGCCGCGTAGCCGGCCAGTCCGCCGGCCGCATTCACGTAGGCGTCCGCGCAGGCATCCCAGCGGGCCGAGGTACGCGGCCCGGCCAGTCCGTACATCACCGCCGCGCCCACGGCTGCCGCCAGGTCGATGTCCTGTTCCGCGCGCCGCAGCGACGCGCCGGCAGCTGGTCCCGACGACAGGTCGAGGCCGAGCGCACCGGTGGTCGCGATGATCTCGACGCCATGCCGCCGGCCGGTGGCGACGACGGCCCCGGCCCCGGACTCGCGGGCCTTAGTCCCGGTGATCGACGCGTTGACGGCACCGAGACCGGCGATGGCCTCGATCGCGCCGGTGGCCGAGAGCCTGGGAAAGCACAGCCCGCTGACCGAGACTCGCGGATGCACCGGGTACCCCCTTACGTCTGCGCGAGCGTCAGCCGCTCACGATGCGGATGGCCTGCTGGACGAGCCGGGGGAGTTCCGCCTGCATCCGCGCCATTGACTCCTTCACCGGCCGGCCGAGCTTGATCGCCCGCTTGAGCAGCAGCCCGGTGACGCCAGCCTCCTTGTACCTGGTGAGTGCGTCGAACCACCCTAGTTCGGGCACGCTGTGGCCGACCGCGTCCTCGTAGGCGCGGACCACCTCACGGCCGGTCGGGGTACCCGCGACCGTCCCCGGCGCGACGGCGGGGTGCCCGGCGTCGTCGGTGAAGAAGGTCAGCCAGGCGAGGTCGATGCGCGGGTCGCCCACCGACCAGATCTCCCAGTCGATGACTGCGTTGACCCGGTCGCCCGCGCACAACGTGTTGCCGAGCCGGAAGTCGCCGTGGTTGACGGCCGGCGGCAGCGGCGCGGGCGCACTGGCCCGCAGCGCCCTGCCGGCCCGGTCGTAGTCACCCGCCATGTCCCCGGGCAGGGTGGCGAATGCGCGGGTCCACCGGTCCACCTCGTCGTCGAGCCCGACGGCCGGCTCGTCGCCCAGTCCCGCCTCAGCCGGGGCGATCCGGTGCAGCTGGGCCAGTACCTGCACGGCGTCGAGGAACCGGGCCCGCACCTGGCCGGGCGCGGGCCGCTCGGCGTCGTCGCTCAGCACCGGTTCCAGGCACTCCCCCGGGACCAGGTTCATCGCCATGAACGGCGGGACGTCCGGCGGGTCGCCAGGGTCGGAGAAGAGCACATCAGGCGCCAGCGGCCGTCCGGGCCCCTGAACCGCCTTCTGCAGCCTCGCCTGGCGCAGCACGTCGCGATTGCGAAGCGGGGCGAGTCCGGGCGGTGCCACCTTGAGCACCACCGGAGTCTCCCCCGCGGCCACGCCGACCAGCTCGGCTAGGAAGGTCAGGCTCGAGGTGCCGCCGGTCAGCGGGGATACGCCGCGGACCCGCGCGCCCGGACGCCAGTCGATGACCCGCCGCCCCACCCGGTCCCGCAGCTGGGCCAGCAGTCTCTCGTCGGCCTGGCTGGCGGCCATCACGCTCACTCCCGCATCGGTGAACAGCTAGCTTCGAACCCGTCCGGGTGGGCGGCTCCCTGGCCAGTCAAACATATATCTTCTAATATTCAGTAAGCTATTCAAAATCGCGGCAGGAGCGGCACATGTGGGAGTTCTTCACCGAGCCCGAGTTCCAGGGGAAGCTCGACTGGATGACCACGTTCGTGCGTGACGAGTGCGAGCCCCTTGACCTGCTCTTCCCGCATCCGGGTGACCCCTATGACGTGCACAACAAGGCGTCACGGGCCATCCTGGCGCCGCTGCGTGAGAAGGTGAAGGAACAAGGCCTGTGGGCCTGTCACCTCGGCCCCGAACTGGGCGGACAGGGCTACGGGCAGCTCAAGCTAGCGCTGATGAACGAGATCCTCGGTCGTTCGGCCTGGGCGCCGACGGTCTTCGGCACGGCCGCTCCCGACACCGGCAACGCCGAGATTCTCGCGTTGTACGGGACCGGGGAGCAGAAGGCGCGCTACCTCCAGCCGCTGCTCGACGGCACGATCGTGTCGTCCTTCTCGATGACAGAACCGCAGGCCGGGGCCGATCCCAAGGAGTTCGTCTGCCATGCGACCAGGGACGGTGACGCGTGGGTGATCAACGGCGAGAAGTGGTTCTCGTCCAACGCCCGCTACGCGTCGTTCCTCATCGCAATGCTGGTGACCGACGCCGAAGCGCGGCCGCACGAGCGGATGTCCATGTTCATCGTCCCGGCTGACGCACCAGGCATCGAGATCATCCGCAACGTGGCGACGATGAACGAGCGCGACGACCTGGACGAGGGGACCCACGCCTATATCCGCTACAACCAGGTCAAGGTGTCGCTCGACGCGATGCTCGGGGCACCCGGCGAAGGCTTCAAGGTCGCCCAGTCCCGGCTGGGCGGCGGCCGCGTGCACCACGCGATGCGGGTGGTGGGAAAGTGCCAGCGCGCGTTCGACATGATGTGCGAGCGCGCGCTGTCCCGCCGCACGCAGGGCAAGACCCTGGCCGAGCACCAGTTCGTCCAGGGCTTCATCGCCGACTCGGCCATCCAGCTCGCGCAGTTCCGGCTGCTGGTCCTGCAGACGGCGTGGATCATCGACAACCAGCCGCACGGCGCCGCGCGCACCCACATCGCCATGTGCAAGGTGGCGCTGGCCTCGGTGCTGCATGACATCCTGCAGCGGGCGGTCCACCTGCACGGGTCGCTCGGCACCACCCAGGAGACCCCGCTCGGCCCCTGGTGGTCGTACGCCCCGCAGCTCGCGCTGGCCGACGGGCCGACCGAGGTGCACAAGACGGCCGTGGCCAAGCAGATGCTGCGCGGCTACCAGCCGGCCCCCGGCCTGTTCCCCACCGAGCACATCCCCACCCGCCGGGCGCAGGCACGTGCCCGGTACGCGGCCGTCCTCGAGGAGCACGGACTGTGACCGGCGCCCCGGCCGGTCCCGCGGCGCTGTTCGACCTGACCGGGAAGGTCGCCGTGGTCACTGGCGGGAGCCGCGGCCTTGGCCGGGAGATGGTCCTCGCCTTCGCCGGCGCGGGCGCCGACGTGGTCATCGCCAGCCGCAAGCTGGACAACTGCACGGCGCTGGCGGACGAGATCGAGGAGACCGGACGGCGGGCGCTGCCGGTCGCATGCCATGTCGGCCACTGGAGCGAGTGCGGCGAGCTGGCCGACCGCGCCTACGAGCATTTCGGCCGGGTGGACATCCTGGTCAACAACGCGGGCATGTCACCGCTGGCGCCGTCCTCGGCGCAGACGTCCGAGGAGCTGTTCGACAAGGTGATCGGGGTGAACTTCAAGGGCCCCTTCCGGCTGAGCGCGCTGATCGGCCAGCGGATGTACGACGGGGACGGCGGATCCATCATCAACGTCTCCTCGAGCGGTGCTTTGTTCCCCGCCCCCCGCTTCGGGCCTTACGCAGGCGCCAAGGCGGCCCTCAACGCGCTCACCACGGTCTTTTCCCGCGAGTACGCGCCCAGGGTGCGGGTCAACACGCTATGCGCGGGGCCGTTCCTCACCGACATCTCGAAACACTGGCCCGAGGAGAGCAAGCGGTCCTGGCGGAACGCCGCCGGGCGCGCCGGGTCGCCCGAGGAGGTCGTGACGACGGCGCTCTACCTGGCGTCGGCCGCCTCCAGTTTCACGACCGGCTCGCTCATCCGGGTCGACGGGGGCCTGTACTGACTGGTAGTGACAAACTCTCACCGAGGAGAAGAAATCATGACCGGACTCCGCGTCGTGCAATGGGCGACTGGCAATATCGGCACCCGCTCTCTTCGTCACATCATCGAGCACCCTGGGCTCACGCTGGGCGGCGTGTACGTGACCTCGGCCGCCAAGGCCGGCCAGGACGCCGGCGACCTCTGCGGCCTGCCGCCGACCGGGGTGACCGCCACCACCGATATCGACGAGATCCTCGCGCTCGGCGCGGACTGCCTGATTTACATGCCCGCGACCTGTGACCTGGACCAGGTATGCGCCATCCTCGCCACCGGCACGAACATCGTCACTACGTGCGGGGAGTTCTATTACCCGGGCAGCATGGCGCCAGCCGACCGGGAACGGGTCGAACGGGTCTGCGCCGCCAGCGGCGCCTCCATTCACAGCACCGGCTCGAGCCCCGGCTTCATCACCGAAGCGATCCCCCTGGTGCTGACGTCCATCCAGCGCCGCCTCGACGGCCTGACGATCAACGAGTACGCCGACTGCTCCACCCGCGACTCGCCCGACATGCTCTTCAGCCTCATGGGCTTCGGACACCCGGTGGCGGAGTTCCCGCCGGAGCGGTTCGCCTTCGGCGCTTACTCGTTCGGCCCGTCGATGCGCCTGCTGGCCGAGGCGGTCGGCCTCCCGCTCGACTCCGTCACCTCGACCGGAGAAGTGGCGGTCACGCCGGAGAAGCTCACGATCGCGGCGGGCACGCTGGACGCGGGCACGGTAGCCGGGATGCGGACGATCGTGACCGGCCTGCACGACGGCCGTCCTCTAGTGACGTTCATCGCGACCTGGTACTGCTCGGCCGACCTGGACCCGGCCTGGGAGGTCCGCGGGAACGGCTGGCGTGTCCAGGTCGACGGTGACGCCCCGCTGGACATCGACATCAACTTCGCGATCCCGGAAGGCCGGGCGGGCGAGATGACCCCCGGTTACACCGCCAACCGCGCGGTCAACGCGGTTGCCTACATCTGTGCGGCCCCGCCCGGCATCCGCACGACGGTTGACTTGCCGCAGATCATCCCGGCCCTCGGCTCATAGCGGAATAGGGAAACCGGCGTATCCAGGCCGTAAGACCGCCAATCCGGTCAGCGGGTTTCGCCGTCCCAGAACAGGGACGGCGAGTCAAGCCGCAACGGGCGTGCGTACGACAGGTCCCCGGTGTTCGACGTGCCTTTGGGGAAGGTCTCGCTGATCCCGTACCGTTGCGCCACTTCCGCACCGATGAGGGTGCGTCCGCTGAGAGCGAGGACACCGGGGTCGGCGGCCAGCACACGGCGGCGACGCCGAACGGCCGGAAGTCGACGGCCGTATCGGCGGCGAGCTTGTCCATGCCCGCCTTGTGCGCGCCGTAGGCTGCTCCGTACTGATAGCGCACGGCGCCAGGCGCCGAGGTGAACACCACCAGGCCACGGCCCGTCCCGATCAGGAGTGGCGCCGCGTAGTAGCTGGCGACGAGGCTGCTGCGCAGGCCGACATCGAGCAGGTCGACGCGCACCGCCACGCCTTCTCGGCCGGCCGCGGTGACTGCCGCGGCGGTGTCGTGGACCGTGCCGTCCCACCGCGACTCGCCATTTCGCTGCGTCCGGCCGGTCACGTACACGGCGTATCCGTGCGAGCCGTCGTCCGGGGACTGCGGGAGCGGCCCGTCATGCGCGCGGCCCCAGGAACGTCTCGGCGTACCGGTACAGCGCCTCGACCGCGTGGTCGACGGAATCGCCGGGCGGCCGCAGCACGAACGAGTCCACTCCGGCGTCTTCGAGCAACCCGAGGTGGTCGCGGTGCTCTTCGGCTGAGCCCGGTCGCTGCATGAAGCCCGCCTGCGGGGTGTGCACCTGGATGATCAGCGGGGCGGCGCCGACCGCCGCCGCCGCCTCACGCACGCCGTTGACCTGGGTGGCCAGCTCGGCGACGGTGGCGATGCCGGGTGTGCGCGAGGTCCGTGCCACCTCCGGCCTCACCATCAGCGGGCTCCAGCCCTGGTTTCTGGCCGCACGTGCACGCGCCCTGGCGCTGTTCCCACCGATAAGGACTGGCGGCCCCCCGGCCTGCGCCGGGCCGGGCAGGGAGGCCACGCCGCGCGCGGTGAAGTGCTTGCCCTGGTAGGCGAAGGGAACCTCGTTCCACGCGCCCCGCAGCACTTCGAGCGACTCGTCGAACAGCTCGTTGCGCAGGTCCATGTCAACGTTTAGGGCGAGGAACTCCGAGCGCAGGTACCCGGTCCCGGCGACCACGGTCAGGCGGCCGCCGGACAGCACGTCGACCGTGCTCAGTGCCTTGGCCGTCAGGAACGGGTTGTGGTAAGGCAGCACCAGCAGGTACGTCATCAGCCGCAGCCGGCTGGTGACGGCAGCGCAGAACGCGAGGGCTGACGTCTGGTCGAGCGACTCGTGGCCGCCCGCGTTGAGCCACTTGTGCGACGGGGCAGGATGCTCGCTGAACGAGATCGCATCGTAGCCGCGCTCCTCGGCCGCCTGGGCAACGCGGGTCATCCCGGCCGCGGTGACCAGCGCCGGGTCGTAGCCGACGGTGACGATCGGGTAGTCAACGGTGAACTTCATGGCCTTTCCTCCGCAACCGGGCCTCCCGGCGGAGGGCTTTCCAGCAGCGCCAGGCTGGACCGCGCGTAGCGCTGGCCGCGCTGCTCGCTGACCATGAAGGACGGCGGGGCGAGGTAGGCGACGTCGCGGGGCAGCGAGTCACCGCGACGGGCAAGCGCGGCCCGCGCGTCGGCGGTGGTGCCGCACACGGCGATCGCCTCCAGCATGTCGTCGGTCACCGCCCGGCTCATGGCATCGGTGTCACGCGCGGCGAAGGCCTGGCGGATGGCGGCGGTCTGGGTGCTCCAGCCGTGATGCTCGACGTAGCGGTCGTAGGTCTTCACGGTCAGGTAGAAGGCGATCATCCGGCGGGCGTCCATGACGGCGCGCTCCGGGTCGTCGTCATCGACGGCAGTGATGACCCAGCCGTGCTCCTGGGGGACGCCCTGGTGCTCGGCCTGGGCGGCGCCGCTGGCGATCGCGGGCCGGATCACGTCCTCCCACCAGTTCCGGGTGAACAGGCCGTGGCCGATGATCCCGTCGGCCGCCCGGCCGGCGGTGGCCGCCATCAGCTTATTGAACGCGCCGAGCAAGATCGGCGCGTCGATGCGGCCGAGTACCGGCGGGCCGACTACCGCGTCGATGCGGCAGAACTCCCCGTCGTAACGGACGCGCTGCCCGTTTTCCGCCTGCAGCCAGGCGCGGACGGCGCCGACCAGGTCGGCCATGCGCGCGACCGGTCGGTCGGCCGCCACGCCGAACCAGTCGCGGTTAATCTTGTATGCGCCGGATCCGAGGCCGAGAAAGACACGCCCGGGGGCATGCCGCCAGGCGCCTCTGACGCCGGCCGCGTGGACGTACGGGGTGCGGGCGAACGCGTACGCGATGCCCGGCCCGACCTGCGCCCGCTCGGTATTCAGGGCCATCTCCGCGAGCGTCGAGTACGCCTCGTGGTCGACGAACTCGCCGCTGCAGAACGCGGCGATGCCAGCTGCCTCGGCCACTCGCGCAACCGCCGCACCGCGCCAGGGCAGGCCATAGCGCCTGCCAGAAGAGGTCATCGCTTGTCCCGCGGCAGGCCGAGCGCCCGCTCGGCGACCACGGTCTTGAGCACCTCGTTAGCCCCGCCCGCGATCGTGTAGGCCCGGGCATACAGGTACGCGTCCTGCCACCAACCGCCGGCGTAGGCCTGGGGGTCGCCTTCGACCGCCAGGCCGCTGACCCCCTGCAAGGCGACCCCGAACTCGGCCATGGCCAGGTTGACCTCGCTGTAGAAGACCTTGGCGAGCGGGCCGTCCGCGGCGTCTTCGGTGCCGTTGGCGATCCGGGACTGCACGGCCTTGCTCATCACGTCGGTGACGTGCGCGAGGGCGGCGAGCTGGCCGATCCGGTGGCGGGTGGCCCCGTCGGCGATGGCGGGCTGCCCGGCCGTGGTGGTGGTGCGACGCGCGAGCTCCACCAGGTCGTCGAGCTGAGCGTGCAGCTCTACGGCACGGGCGCCGACGCCGCTGCGCTCGTGGCCGAGGCTGGCGTTGGCAACCCGCCAGCCTTCGTCGACCTCGCCGATCACATGGTCGGCCGGGATACGCACGTCGTCGAGGAAAACCTCGTTAAAGTCGCAGGTTCCGGTGATCTCGCGCAACGGGCGGACATCGACGCCCGGCGTCCGCATGTCGAGGGCGAACGCGGTGATGCCGGCCTGCTTGGCGACCTCGGGGTTAGTGCGCGCCAGCAGGTAGCCGAGGTCAGCGTGGTGGCCGTTGGTGGTCCACACCTTCTGGCCGTTGACGACGTACTCGTCTCCGCCCGTTTCCCCTCTCCCCTTGACCAGCACGGCCCGGGTCTTCAGGCTGGCCAGATCGCTGCCCGCACCGGGCTCGCTGAACAGCTGGCACCACAGGTCCTCGCCCGAGCGGATCCGTGGCAGGTAATGCCGGCGCTGCTGTTCACTGCCGAAGGCCAGGATGGCTCCCGCGGCGAGCGCCCCGGCGCCGATTTCGCCCCAGGTCCTGGCCCGGGCGATCTCCTCGGCGACGATGAACGTGTGCTCGATGGTGGCATTGGGTCGGCCGCCGTATTCAGCCGGCCAGGTCTGCCCGAGATACCCGGCCGCGTACAGCCGCGCCACCCACGCGCGCAGCGCCGGTACCTGCCCGGGGTCGGGTGCCCGGACCCCCACGTGCTTGCGAGGTCCCGGCCCGTGCCGCGCGATGAAGGCCCGGATCCCGGCCCGGTAGTCCTCCAGTTCGGGGCTATGGTCAAAACGCATGGGCGTCTCCTGAAGTTGACCGGTCAGCGCGGCGGCATACCGGGATCATGCGGCAGCCCGAGAACCTGCTCGGCCACGGTGTTCAGCTGAATTTCGCTGGTCCCGGCGCCAATGGTGGAAGCCCGGGTGCGCAGGAAGCCGACTAGCCAGCGGGACCGCTGCACCGCCTGCGGCTCGGACTTGCCGAGCAGCCCGGCCGGGCCGAGCAGGTCGACCGCGAACTCGTGGATGTCCTGCTCGAACGCGGTGACGAGCAGCCGCGACACGGACGAGGTGGCGCCGGCATCGCCCCGGGCGAGGATGCCGCCGATGGTTCGCTGAGCGTTGTAGCGCATGATGCGGACCCGGATTTCCAGGTCCACGAACCGGTCGCGTACCAGCGGATCGGCGAGCTGGCCGCGTTCGCGGGCCAGTTCCTCCAGCTCCGTCAGCACCCGGCGGTACATCGCCGCCTGATTCAGCGCGCCCGCCGCCCGCTCGTGCCCGAGGCTGGTGCGGGCCAGCGGCCAGCCGCCGTTCTCGTCCCCGATCCGGTTCGCCACCGGCACCCGCACATTGTCGAAGAACACCTCGGCGAACAGGTACCCGCCGGTCAGGTCCCGCAGCGGCCGCACCTGGATTCCGGGGGCACGGGCGTCGATGACGAGATAGGTGATGCCCTTCTGCCTGCTCTCCCTGGTGCCCGTGCGGACCAGGGCGAAGAAGATGTCAGCGTCGCCGGCGTGCGACGTCCAGACCTTCTGGCCGTTGACGACGTACTCGTCGCCGTCACGGCGGGCGGTGGTGCGCAGGCTCGGCAGGTCGGAGCCCGCGTCCGGTTCTGAGTAGCCCTGGGCCCATATCGTGTCGCCGCGGAGCATCGGAGCCAGCCACCGCTGCTTCTGCTCCTGCGTGCCGTACTTGATGATCGTCGGCGCGGCGATGTTCAGGCCGGTACCGAGCGGGCCAGGCATGCGGGCACGGGCGGCTTCCTCGTGGTAGATCACCTGATGCGCGAAAGACAGCTCCATGCCACCGAACTCGCGCGGCCAGCCGGGGCCCGCGTATCCGTGGTCGAACAGGGTCGCCAGCCATATCCTGGTCCAGGCCAGCCGCTCGCCCGGGTCCTTCGGCGGCCGCCCCGGGTGGTGGGCGGTGAAGAACTGCCGCAGCCGGGCGCGGAAGACATCGTCGGGCTCCGCCACGGTCTGGGCTGCTTCGCGTTCCAGGGTCATCGGCGTCCTTCAGAGCCCGGCCAGCTCGGCCAGCCGCGCCCGCTGCCGGGCGGCCGGGCCGAGCAGCAGTTCCGACGACTTCGCTCGCCGCAGGTACAGGTGCGCGTCATGCTCCCAGGTGTAGCCGATGCCGCCGTGGATCTGGATGCACTCCTTGGCGGCATGGGTGAAGGCCTGCGAGCAGTGGACGTACGCGAGCACCGCGGCGAGCGATGCCTCCGGCTGGCACCCGACGACGGCCTCATTCGCGTGGTGCACCGCCGACCGGCCGCACTCGACCTCAAGCAGCATGTTCGCGCACTTGTGCTTGATGGCCTGGAACGATCCGATCGGACGGCCGAACTGCTCACGGGCCTTGGCGTAGCCGACCGCCATGTCCAGGCAGCGGGCAGCGCCGCCGAGCTGCTCGGCCGCCAGCGCGGCCAGTGCCAGGTCGCGCACCTCCGACAGCCATGCCGCCGTGTCCCGGCCGGCGCCGATCCTGACGGCCGGCGCACCGTCCAGGGCAACGGAGGCGAGGGCGCGCGTCGGGTCCAGGGCGTCCAGCCGTGCCGCCGCAACGCCCGCGGCACCGCGTTCGACGGCGAACACGCCGAGGCCGCCGGGAGCGCGCGCGACCACCAGCATCAGATCGGCGGTGTGGCCGTCGATGACGAAGAGCTTGGTCCCGGTGACGCCCCAGCCGTCACCGGCCGGCTCGGCCGTCACGGCCACCTCGGCCGGGTCCCATGACCCGGAATCCTCGGCGACAGCGAGGGTGGCAGTGAGCGAGCCGTCGGCGATACCGGGCAGCCAGCGCGCCATCGCGTCTTCGTCGCCGGAGGCGGCCAGGGCCTGGCCGGCCAGGGCGACGGTGGCGAAGTACGGCGCCACCAGCAGGGCGCCGCCCATCTCCTCGAGCACGATTCCGAGCTCGACTGGCCCGTGACCGCCGCCGCCGTACCGTTCGGGCACGGCAATGCCGGTCAGCCCCAGCTGCCCGGCCAGCAGCGACCATACCGTGTCGTCACGGCTTTCCCCCGCCTCCATCAGGCGGCGGACCTCACGGCTCGGGGACCTCTCGCGGAGGAACTCGCGGACGACCTGGCGCAGCCCGTCATGTTCGGCGCTGCCGCCGGCGCCCGGTGCGCACCCTTCGCCTCGGTCTCTCACAGCAGGATAGTATAGTGCAATTAGCTAACTATGACAGCTCTATCCGGGGCGGCCGTCTGGTCTGCCCTCAGTCGGAAGGCGAACGATGGACCTCGAAGGAGCGGTGGCGCTCATCGCCGGCGGCGGCGGCGGATTCGGCGCCGCCACCGCCCGCCGACTGCACGCGGGCGGCGCACGGGTCGTGGTCAGCGACCTCAACGAGGCCAGGGGCAAAACGGTGGCGGACGACCTGGGCGACGGCGCCCTGTTCGTACGAACGGACGTGACCGACGAAGACAGCATCCAGCAGGCCGTCGACGCGGCCGGTCAGCTCGGCCCGCTCCGGATCGCGGTGGTGGCCCACGGCGGCGGCGGCGGGCCGCGCACGCTCGACAAGCAGAACCGCCCGGCCCCGCAGGAGTCGTTCACGAAAGTGATCGGCATCTTCCTGGCCGCCACGTACAACATCGACCGCCTCGCCGCAGCCGCCATCGCCGCCACCGAGCCGCTCGAGAACGGCGAGCGCGGCGTCATCATCAACACCGCCTCCATCGCCGCCTACGACGGGACGATCGGCCAGGCCGCCTACGCTGCGGCCAAGGGCGGCATCGTCTCGATGACGCTCCCGCTCGCCCGCGACCTGGCCCCGGCGGGAATCCGGGTGATGACCATAGCGCCCGGAACGTTCCTCACGCCCGCCTTCGGCAGCGCCGACCCGGAACAGCTCGACGCCTACTGGGGCGCGGCGGTCCCGTTCCCCAAGCGCATGGGCCGCGCCGACGAATACGCTCAGCTCGCCCGGCACATCGCCGAGAATGTGTACCTCAACGGCGAGACGATCCGCCTCGACGGCGCCCTCCGCTTCACCCCTAAGGGGGGCAAATAACGCCGATGACACGTCAGCTTAATTAATTTGATGGGTTCGATCTTTCAATGTAGTGACAGATATGATTATCACGTGAACATGGCAAGCAGCCCGGCCGCCCAGATCGGGACGGTCGTCCGGGCTCCCAAGACCGGTGAGCTGATCGCCACCTACCTACGGCGCCAGATCGTCCGCGGTGAACTGCGGACGGGTGAGACCCTGCCCGCGGAAAGCCAGCTCATGGAGCAGTTCAGCGTCTCCCGTCCGACCCTGCGGGAGGCGTTCCGCATCCTCGAAGCGGAAACGCTGATCAGCGTCCGGCGCGGTAGCCGCGGCGGCGCCCGGGTAGTCGCTCCCGAAGCCTCCGTCGCCGCCCGCTATGTCGGACTGCTGCTGCAGATCAAGGGCGCCACCATCAATGATGTCTATGAGGCCCGGATGATCTCCGAGCCGCCGTGCGCCCGGCTGCTGGCACTGCGGCACACTGACGAGGACATCGAGAAGCTGACCCAGGTGGTAGATGAGCTCAAGGCCGAGGTCGCCGCCAGGAAGCCGTTCATCCCCGACCCCCATATCTGGGCCAGGCTGACGTACCGGTTCCACGAGCTGATCCTGGAAGGCTGCGGCAACATGACCATGGCCATCCAGGGGGCCGTCCTGCAGGACATCGTGGCCACGCACCTGCGGACCAAGATCGCGCAACGCGACGACAACGACACCGACGAGCGCTTCCAGCTGGTCATCCGGTCGTACACGAAGCTCATCAACCTGGTCAAGATCGGGAACGCGGCGGCCGCCGAGAAGCACTGGCGCTCGCATATGGAGGGCGCCGCCCAGTACCTGCTCAAGGATGACCTGAGGACCAAGCCCGTCGTCGACCTGTTCTCCTGACGTGCCGTTCGGCTAAGTGCGCGCCGCCGCCCACGTGAGCAGGCGTCGCCACCACCCGTACGGAAAGGAGACACGACGCCGATGGCAGAGCTGACGCCCTTCCGTCGTTCCGAGGACGACGGCGTGCTTACCTTCACTCTCACCAGGGACGCCAAGCTGAACGCCGTCTCCCCGCCAATGATCGACGGCCTGCGGGCCGCGGTCGATGACCTGGGTGATCGCGACGACCTCAAGGTGCTGGTGATCGCGGCGGAGGGCAGGTACTTCACCGCGGGCATCGACTTGAATGACAGCGGCGCGGGCGGCAGACGTGGTTACGCTCCCGACGGCAGCTTCAGCCCGCGGCGCCTGCGGCGCGGCTACCGGAGCTTTCATCTCCTGATGGACGAGCTCGAGGCCATCGAGAAGCCCTCGGTGCTCGCCGTTCACGCCCGTTGCCTGGGAGTCGGGTTGGAGATCGGCGCGTCCTGCGACTTCCGGCTCGCCGCCGACGGCGCCAGCTTCGCGCTGCCGGAACTGCCCAACCTCGGAGTGATCCCGGGATCCGGCGGGATCAGCCGGGTGACCCGGCTGATCGGGCCGCATTGGGGCAAGTGGCTGGCGTTCGGCCAGGAAGTCTCCGCCGAGCTGGCACTCACGATGGGGCTGGTCCATGCCGTATATCCCGCCGCCTCCTTCCGCGAGCGGGTGACGGCGTTCGCGCGCGAGCTGGCGGCCCTGCCGACCGAGGCGGCCGGCGTGACCAAGATCGCGGTCGATATCGCCGCCAGCGTCGACCGCGGGACCGCCCGCGATTTCGACCGGTACGCGAACACGGTCCTGCTCACATCGGATGAGCATCAATCGATGGTGGAGGCGTTCAGGAACCGTAAGCGGGCGGCGGGCGGCGGGGCCACGCGAGATCAGGCGGAATAGGAATGGACGAGCCGACGCTGGCTGCCCGCATCCGGGCCGGGGCGGCGGTTCACGATGACTGCCCGCTGGTATTCGTGGCCGACGGCGACGAGCGCACGATAACACTCGGCGAGCTGGTGAATGACGCCGAGAAAGCCGCTGGCGCTTTGCAGGCGCGGGGTGTCGGCCGCGGCGACGTGATAGCCGTGCAACTGCCTGGGTCCTACGAGGGAGCGGTGACCCAGGTGGCGGTGGGATTGTGCGGGGCCGTCCTGCTGCCGGTCGTGATGATCTACGGGCGCCGCGAGATGGAGTTCGTGCTGCGACGGTCGCGTGCCACCGCGGTCGTCCTCCCCCGGGAGTACCGGGGGCGCCCGCATGCCGACGTCGTCCTGGGCGGGCTGTCCGGGCTGAAGTTCGCCGTCGTCACGGGGGGCAGCGCACCAGCCTGCGGGGCGGTCAGCTACGACGAGCTCCTCCGTCAGCCGGGAGCCGTTTACCGCACGCCTGGCGCTGCCCCCGACGACCGCGCGGTGCTCATGTACACCTCGGGTACCACGGCCGAGCCCAAGGGCGTACAGCACTCTCACCGGACCCTGCTGGCCGAGGCGACGTCCCGGGTGTACACCGGCAACGGCCCCGGTGCCCGCCATCTGGGCCTCTTCCCGCCCGGTCACATGGCGGGGCTGCTCAGCCTGTTGCGGATCCTGCTGCTCGGCACCCCGACGGTGATCATGCAGGACTGGGATGCCGCGCTCGCGGCCCGGCTGATCGACCGGCACGCGGTCACGTCGTGCGGCGGCGCGCCGGTCCAGCTGTCCGGGCTGCTCGACCAGCAGGAGGCGGGGATCGCGGCCCTCAGCACGCTGTGCGAGTTCCTGACGGGGGCCGCTCCGGTCCCGCCGAGCCTGATCCGGCGGGCCGACGGCGCCGGGATCACGGCGTTCCGCTCCTACGGCAGCAGTGAGCACCCGACGGTCACCGCGGGGACCATCGCCGATCCGCTCGGCCGGCGGGCGGCCACCGACGGCCGGCTGCTCGCGGGCAACCAGGTCCGCCTGGTGGACGCCGCCGGCCGCGATGTGCCTGACGGCCAGGACGGCGAGATCCTCACCCGCGGGCCTGAGCTCTTCACCGGGTACGCCGACGAGGCGCTGAACGCCGCCGCGTTCCTGCCCGGCGGATGGTTCCGGACCGGGGATGTCGGCCGGATCGACGCCACCGGTTACCTCACCGTTACCGACCGCCTCAAGGACATCATTATCCGCGGCGGAGAGAACATCTCCGCCAAGGAGGTCGAGGACCTGCTCATTATCCACCCGGCGGTCGCGGACGTCGCGGTGATACCCGCCCGCGACCCGGCGCTCGGCGAACGGGTCTGCGCGGTCGTCGTGACCCGCCCTGGTTTCACGTTCGACGTCGAGACGGCCCGGGCCCACTTCGCCGCGGCGGGAGCCGCCCGGCAGAAGACCCCCGAGGTCGTAGTGCTTGTCAACGAGCTCCCCCGGACACCCTCGGGCAAGGTGCGGAAGGACGTGCTGCGCGCGGCTAGGCAGGCGGGCCCGGGCGGTAGCGCTCCATGAGCAGCCGGCGCAGCATCTTGCCCGAGGGCAGCCGCGGCAGCTCATCCTCGAAGGAAACCGTCCGCGGCGCCTTGTAGCGCGCGATCCGCGACCGGCAGAAGTCGATCAGCTCGCCGGCCAGCTCGGGCGTCCCGGCACCGGGGACGGCGGTCTGCACGACCGCGTGCACCCGCTGCCCCATCTCCTCATCGGGAATCCCGAATACGACGATGTCGGCGACGGCCGGGTGCAGGGCGAGCGCGTCTTCGATCTCCCGCGGGTAGATGTTCACCCCGCCGGAGAGGATCAGGTCGGTCCGCCGGTCCGCTAGGTACAGATACCCGTCGGCGTCGACCGACCCCATGTCGCCGAGGGTGCTCCAGCCCTTGTCGTTGTAGACGCCGACGGTCTTGGCGGGGTCATTGTGGTAGCTGAACCGCCGCGTCCCGCTGAACCAGACGGTGCCGATCTCGCCGGGCGGCAGCTCGCCGCCGTCATCGGAGCAGATGTGCGCCTCGCCGAGAATCGGCTTGCCGACCGAGCCCTTGTGGCGGAGCCAGGCCGGGCTGTCGATCACGCAGAACCCGTTGCCCTCGCTGCCCGCGTAGAACTCGGTCAGGATGGGCCCGAGCCAGGCGATCATCTGTTCCTTCACCTGAACCGAGATGGGCGCGGCAGTGTGCACCACGAGCCGCAGGCTGGAGGTGTCGGACGAGGCCCGTTCCGCCTCGGGGAGCTTCAGCATCCGGACGAACATCACCGCCACGAACTGGCCGTGGGTGACCTTGTGCCGCTCGATCAGCGACAGCGCGCGGGCCGCGTCGAAGCGCTCCATCACGATCGCGGTACCGCCATTGCGGATCGTGCCGAGCGACCAGCCGATCGGCGCGCCATGGTAAAGCGGCCCGGTACAGAGAAAGACCGTATCCGGGGCGAAGCCGAACACGTTCTTCATGGTGTGGTCGATATTCAGGCCGGTGCCGAACGGCTGGCCGGTCATCGCGGGCAGGATGCCCTTGGGCCGGCCAGTCGTACCGGATGAGTAGAGCATGTAGTAGCCCTCGACCTCGTCGGGTACCGGCGTGTCCGGCAGCGGCGCGATCGCGTCCGCCAGCGATTCCACCCCGGGGACGGGCGGCCCGACGGCCAGCCTGCTTTGCAGCGCGGGTGCCGCGGCGGCTGCCGCCGCCGCGAGCGGCTCGAGGTCGCCGGAGGCCACCAGCACCCGGGCACCGCAGTCGGCCACGATGTAAGCAGCCTCAGCCCCGGACAGGTGCCAGTTCACCGGGGTGTAGAAGAGTCCTGAACGCTGGGCGGCCCATGTCACGGGGAAGAACTCAGGCCGGTTCTCCATGAGGACGGCGACGTGATCCCCTGGCCGCAGGCCCCGGGAGCGGAATAGCTGCGCGATCTTGTTCGACTGCCGGTCCAGCTCGGCGTAGGACAGGACGGCGCCAGATCCCGCCATGATCACCGCAGGCTTGCCGCCATGCTCGCGGGCCAGCTGCGTCAGGTGCATGATGCTCTCCCGGCCGCCGGTTCCGCCGGTGCCAGCTGCTCGATCAGCCGGTGCTTCATCATCTTGCCGGCCACCGAGCGCGGCAGCGAGTCGACGAACGTCACCGACCTGGGGCACTTGTAATGCGCGAGGCGCTCGCGGGTCCAGCCGATGATGTCGCGCTCAAGCACCGGGCTGCCCGAGCGGCCGTCGCGCAGCGTGACAACGGCCCTCACCGACTCGCCGTACTCGCCGTACTCGCCGGAGTCGAGGTGGCCGATATCGCCCATCCGCGCCCAGCCCTGGTCGTTGTACATCGATGCGGACTTTTCCGGGTCGCCGTGGTAGGAGAACCGGTTAGCGGGGCGGGTGAACCAGATGATCCCGTCCTCGCCGGCCGGCAGTTCCCGCCCCGACTCGTCGGTGATGGCCACCGAGCCGGGGGCTACCCGGCCCACTGAACCGGGATGCTCCAGCCACTCCGCACTGCGGATGGACACGTGGCCGGCCGCCTCGGTGGCGGAGTAGAACTTCGGCAGCAGGACCACCGTGCCGCCGTGCCGGTGGGTAGCCATCGCCGACACTAGCGGGGCGGCGTGGTAGAGCGGACCCACGGTCAGGTACACAGTGCCGGCGTCCAGACCGTAACGGTTGACCCAGAGAATGTCCCCGGTAACGTCGCCGAACCGGCGGTTCAGGTCCACCTCACGGTGGACGATTCCCTTCGGCCGGCCGGTCGTGCCCGAGGAATACAGCATCGCCTGCCCCTCGAGCTCGGGGCCGAGCGGGGCCGTCCCCGCCTTCGTGACCGTCCCGGCGTAGCCGGCCCAGCCGGGACGGTCCGCGCCGATAAGCAGCCGGCCCGCCCATACCACCTCGAGGTACTCGGGCACGTTGGTCATGAAGATCGCGACCCGGTCACCCGGCTGGAGCCCACGGGATCGCAGCACGTTCGCCAGCTGCCTGGACCGGTCGACCATGGCCCGGTATGAGATCCGCCGACCCGTGGTCGGCACGACGACCGCGGTGCTGTCCGGCGCCCGGGACGCGTGGTCGTCAGGGCGCAGCAGGAGCGTCAGCTCGCGGCCGTGGTCGGATGCTTCTCGACCGCCAGCTTCTTGCTGGCGTCGAAGCCGGCGACCTTGGCCAGGGTGCCGCCGAGGATCGCGGCGCGGTCCTCGGCCGAGACGGTGCTGTCGAAGTTCTCGGCGATGGCCTCGTCGGTGCCGTTGAAGGTGCCCTCGGCGTGCGGGTAGTCGTTGCCCCAGACGACCGTGCTCAGCCCGGTGATGTGCCGGGCCTGGACCGCAACCGGGTCGTCGGCGAACTGGATGTGGAACTGCCGCCGCACGTACTCGGTCGGCTTGAGCGGATAAGGCCACTTCTCGTTGATGTTGAACAGGCGGCCCATGGCAGGCTGGTCGTAGGGCGACTTGTCGTCATCCCAGAAACCGAGCCACCAGTTCGGGTCCTGGCCGGTGCCACGGCGCCATGACTTGTCCATGAACGCCATGAACGACACGAGCCAGCTGGCGCCGAACTCGACCAAGGTGAACTGCAGACCCGGATGCCGCTCGGGGACCCCGCCGCCGATCAGGTTGGCAATGATCTTCGACGGGCTGGCGGCGGCGGTGTTGCCGCCGCCCATCGTGCGCCCGGCCACCATGTCGTCGGTCAGATTGCCCTTGCCCATGTTCATGGCCGTCATCATGCCCTTGACCGTGCTTCCGGTCCTGGACGCGTCTTCCTTAACCATGACCCCGCCGGTGGCGACGTGGATGAAGATCGGCAGGCCATTCGCCTCGGCGGCCGACCATACCGGCTCGTACGTACGCGACCAGTACGGTTCCGGGGGAACCTCCGGCAGCATCAGCGCCCGCAGGCCGAGCTCGGCCGACCGCTCGATTTCGGCCACCGCGTCCGGGATGTTGGTCAGCGGGATGGAGGCGACCGTGCGCATGCGGTCCTGGTACGGCAGGTAGGTCTCCGCGACCCAGTCGTTCCACGCCCGCGCGTGCGCCATGGAGAGCTCGTGATCGTCCGTGAACAGGACGAATAGCGCCAGATTGGGGAAGAACACGGCGGCGTCGACGCCCTCCATGTCCATGTCATCGAGGATCTCGTCGGGCTTCCAACCCGGAGTCCGGCCCAGATACCCCTGGAACTGGCGGTACTTCGACACCGTCCAGCCGTCGAAGCCGATGGTGTGCAGCTTCCTGAACTCGGTGTGGCCGCCGGGGACGATCGGCTCCTCGAGGGTGAACTCCTCTTCCCACAACGCGCGGTCGCGCATGCTGGCCGGGAGCCGGGTCTTGAACAGGTCTGGCGGCTCGATGATGTGGCAGTCGCCGGAGACGAGGAACTCTTTGTACGTGGCCATCCGCTGGCCTCCCCTTCGAGCAATTACCTGGCTATCAGATAGTCGGTCTTCCATGTATTAACCTAGGCGCCGGCCTGAGCGACGGTCAACGGCTGATATCAGTGACAATCCGAGGTCTCCCGGTAACCGGCGACGCCGGCCGGCGGAGGACACGGGCGCGGGCCCTCCGTGAGGGCTACAGGACTACTCGATCGCATTCAGGAAGATGGCCGACTGTAATTCCTCTGACCAATAAACCAGCGCCGAATTGTCACAGTCAATGGCTCATCCCGTTCAGTGGAACGGAAGATCACAGACTTGATCAACGAGCGCAGTAGGCTGCCGCCATTGAACTGGCGACGCGACCGCCAATTGATGCATCGTCCTCATCGACTTCAATCGAGAAAAAGCCAGTGGATCAGCATCGCGCTCCGCTAAGGATATTCTCGCGATTCAGGCCCATCCCTGCCAGCACCGGGCGGGCCGGTGGCGGCGACAGGCGGCCGCCGCGCCGGGGACAGGCTCGGTCACGGCCGCCCCTTGCGCGCGGTGACCGGCTCCGCCAGGGACTGCTCCTCGACGGCAGCCTGCATCCGGGCGATCGTCTCGTCGAGCCCGTCCCCGATCCGGGGACCGGGGGTGAAGGCGGCGGGCAGGTGCCTCATGCCCTGGATGATGCCGATCGTCGCGTAGTGCTCGGCCCCGGCTGGATCGCACTGGTAGTCGGGCAGGCGGTCGAGTACCGCGGTGACCATCTGCTTGAACACCATCCGGGCCACGTTGGACCCGATGCAGCGGTGGATACCCAGCCCGAAGCTGTGGTGCCGGTTACCGGTGCGGGCCAGGTCGATCTCGTCGGGGTTGGCGAAGACGGCCGGGTCGCGGTTGGACATCGCCCACGACAGCCAGATCCGCTCGCCCTCCTTGAACTGCTGCCCCGCTATCTCGCAGTCGGCGGAGATCGTGCGCCCGTCACCGGGAGCCGGGGTGAAATAGCGCAGGAACTCCTCGGTCGCGGAGTCGAGCAGCGTGGCCCGCTCGGCCGACAGCCGCTGCCGCTGGTCCGGGTGGTCCGACAGCCACTCCAGGGCACGCGACGTCAGTGCGGTGGTGGTATCGAACCCGCCTCCGATGAGCAGCGAGATCACCCCGAGCAGCTCGAAGTCGGGTGGCACGGTGCCGTTGATCTCCGCCTGTGCGAGCGCGTTGATCAGGCCGGGCCTGGGGTTCGCCCTGATCTGCTCGAGCTGGGCAGCCATGTCGTCGCGCATGGCGATCCGGCCCGCCTGGATGCGCGCCATGTCGGGCGAGTCCGGCGGGGTGTAGACCGAGGCGTGCACCGGCTCGACGTAGATGTGCCAGTTCTTCAGCGGCACCCCGAGCATCGCCAGAGTGAGCACGGCGGGCACGATGTTGGCCAGGTCGTCGACGAAGTCGATCCGGCCGGTCTCGATCTTCTCGTTCAGGCTGGCCCGGACGATCTCGTCCACCAGCGGGGTCCACCGGGCCACCGCGGCCGGTGACAGGTACGGGTTGAGCAGCTGCCGGTAGTGCCGCTGCTCGGGCGGGTCCATCTCCAGGAAGCCGCCGCGGAACGGCACGTCGGGTGCTGGGATCGAAATGCCCTTGTAGCCGCGCCGCTCGTGCTGAGGATCGTGGTCGTTGGACAGGTACTCGGCCGACCGGGCCAGCTCGAAGACCTCGTGGTGCCCCGCGGCGACCCAGTGGCCGCCGTAGGTGTCGCTCCACGCGACCGGGCACTTGTCCAGCATGTCGGCGGTGATCTCGCCGAACCGCTGGCGGTACTCGGGCGTGTGCCGGTCGAAGTGGTAGCGGTTCTTCTTCCGCTCGTCGCCGGTAACGGGTTCCGTGGTCACCTGCGTGCCCTCCTGACGCCTAGGGGATGACCGAGATGGCTTGTTCCGGACACGAGCGGATCGCCTCGGCCGCCTTGGCCTCCTGGCCGGCCGGGATCTCACCGTCGATGGCGGTGGAGTGTCCGTCGACGTCGTCGAGGGTGAAAATCGCCGGGGCGATCATGGCGCAGAGCGTGTGCCCCTGGCACCGCTCCGGGTCCACGTGCACCTTCACGTCGGGCTTCCCTTCTTTATCAAGGCAGAACCCGGGGGGCTCACTTTCATTTGTGGAAGTCGTACCACTTGAGGTAGCCGCCGGCGTCCACCCGCAGTTGCATGCCGGTGACGTAGCGGGCCTCATCGGAGGCGAGGAACAGCACAGCGTTACTGATGTCGAGGGGCTCGACCCACGGGATCGGCATGGCCTGCTGCACATGGAACGCCGGCGTCGCGTCCTCCTTGCCCGGGTGGTCCAGGTCGGGCCGGAAGGAGCGGTACATCGGCTCGCTGTGCAGCATGTCCGTGTTCACGTTGGTCGGGTGGACGACATTCGCCCGGATCTGCCGCGGCGCGAGCTCGCGAGCAAGGTCGTGCATGTAGCTGGACAGCATCCGCTTGGCCACCATGTAAGCGATGCCACCGGAGTCGGTGCCGACCTGCTGCATGGGCAGCGTCTCCATGAAGGCCGCGGTCGAGCCGGTGGCGATGATCGAGGCGCCTGCCTGCAGGTGCGGCAGCGCCACGTGGACGGCGTTGATGACGCCGAGCAGGTTGGTATCGATGACATCGGTCCACGCCTGCAGCGGCGCTTCGCTCTTCTGGCCGATGATGCCAGCCTGCGCCACCACGACATCCACCTTGCCTAGCTCGGCGATACCGCGCTCGATCGCGTCCCCGAGCTGGGTCCGCTCGCGGACGTCGGCCTGCACCGCGACGATCCGGCGGTCCTGGGCCTCGACCAGGCGGGCGGTCTCCTTCAGGTCGTCTGGCGTGGACAGCGAGTAGGCCAGGGAATCGATGTCATGGCACAGGTCGACGGCGATGATGTCCGCGCCTTCCTCCGCGAGCCGTACCGCGTGGCTGCGGCCCTGCCCCCGTCCGGCACCGGTAACGAAGGCGACCTTGCCTTGAACGCGTCCCATGCGCGTACCCCTTCCTAGCCACAGGCGTCGAGTAGCACAATCATTATGTCAAGGTTGAATAGTACTCTGATATTACTTTTACGAAAGCCCCCCGGGCCGACGCGGTAAGGAGATCACGGATGTATCGCATGCTCGTCGACGGGAAGCTCGTCGCCGCCGACCGGACCTACCCGTCGGTCAACCCGGCCACCGGCCAGGTAATCGATCATGCTCCGGACGCGTCGGTGGCCGATGCGCAGACCGCCGTGGCTGCCGCCAGGCACACGTTCGACACCACCAGCTGGGCGACGGACGTCGCATTCCGCGTCCGGTGCCTGGACCAGCTTCACCAGGCGCTGACCGAGCACCAGGAGGAACTGCGCGAGCTGACGATCGCCGATGTCGGCGCACCCCGGGCGATCACCTACGGGGCGCAGCTCGACGAGCCGATCGGGATCGTCAGGTACTACGCCGACCTGCTCCCCGGCTACCCGCTGACCCAGGACCTCGGCCTGGCCGAGTTCCGCGGCCAGCGGCACCGCCGCTGGGTGGAGAAAGAGCCCGTCGGCGTGGTCGCCGCGATCATCGGCTACAACTACCCGACCCAGCTGGCGCTGGGCAAGCTGTCGCCGGCCCTCGCGGCCGGCTGCACGGTCGTCCTCAAGGCCGCCCCGGACACGCCGCTGATCACGCTGGCGCTGGGCGAGCTGATCGCCGAGCACACCGACATCCCGGCGGGCGTGGTCAACGTGCTCTCGTCGGCTGACGTCGCTGTCGGAGAGGCGCTCACCACGTCACCCGACGTGGACGCGGTCACGTTCACCGGCTCCACCGCGACCGGCCGCCGGATCATGGCCGCGGCCAGCACGACCGTCAAGCGCGTCTTCCTCGAGCTCGGCGGCAAGTCCGCCATGGTTGTCCTGGACGACGCCGACCTGGCTGCCCCGCTCGGGATGGCAGCGTACGCGACCTGCTCGCACGCGGGCCAGGGATGCGCGATCACTACCCGGATGCTGGTGCCGCGTCAGCCGCACGACGCTATCGCCGCTCAGGTCGCCGCCGCCCTCGACCGGGTGTCCTACGGCGACCCGGCCGACCAGGCTAACTACATGGGCCCGCTGATCAGCGAACGGCAGCGGGACAAGGTGGACGGCATGGTGCGGCGGGCGATCGCAGCTGGCGCGACGCTGGTGACCGGCGGCGAGAAGGTGGACCCTGGCTTCTTCTACACCCCGACACTGCTCACCAACGTGAACCCGGACAGCGAGATCGCCCAGGAGGAAGTGTTCGGGCCGGTCCTGGTTATCATGCCGCACGACGGCGACGACGATGCCGTGCGGATCGCCAACAACTCGATCTACGGGCTGTCCGGTGCGGTGTTCAGTGGCGACGCCGACCGCGCCCTCGCGGTCGCGCGGCGGATCAGGGCCGGCACCCTCAGCGTCAACGGCGGCGCATGGTTCGGCCCGGACGTGCCCTTCGGCGGGTTCAAGCAGTCGGGCATCGGCCGCGAGATGGGCACCGCCGGCCTGGAGGAGTTCCTCGAGGCCAAGTCGCTGGCGATCCCGGTCGGGTAACCGGCCGGGCCGGCCCCTCAGCGGGCGCCCCGGATGATGCTCTTGGACAGCAGGAACTCATCGAGCCCGTGCCCGCCGCGTTCCACGCCGGGTCCGCTGCTCTTGTACCCGCCGAAGGCGGTATGCGTATCACCATCGCTGAGCTGCCACGTCCCGTCGATGTACAGCCGGTACGTGAGCGAAGTCCTCCGCTTCACCCTCTTCAGTAAGATCAGATTACTGATTAATCTATTTGTCACCCTGTGCCCTAGGAGAGTTCGTGGAACGCCAGAAGGAAGCAGACCTGTCCGGCCGGGTTGCGATCGTCACCGGCTCCAGCCGCGGCATCGGCAAGCGCACGGCGCTGGCGCTGGCTCGCCGCGGGGCGCGGCTCGTTATCACTGCTCGCACGGTGGAGACGTCCGGCAGCGAGCTGCCCGGCACCATTGGCCAGACGGTCAAGGAGATCGAGTCCCTCGGCGCCGAGGCGATCGCGGTCGCCGCTGACCTGTCGAGGGAGGACGACCTGGAGAAGATCGTCCACTCAGCCGTCGACCGGTTCGGCGGCATCGACATCCTGGTCAACAACGCCGCCGTGACCGTCGGCTACAACTGGTCGGCGCCGCTGCTCGAGATGCCCCGGGCGGACTGGCTGCACCACTACGCGGTCAACGTGCACGCGCCGTTCACTCTGATGCAGCTGGCGGTGCCGGCCATGCAAGCCCGCAGCGGCGGCCGGATCCTCAACGTCACCACCGGCAGCGCGGAAGCGCACCGCCTGGTGGAGGAACCGGCTCCCGCGTCCAGCATCAAGTACTACTCCGGCGACAGCACCGGGGGAATCCCGGCGCCCGGGGCCAGCATGGACATCCCCGCCCTGTGGTCGCCAGCCTACTTTTCCAGTAAGCGAGCGCTCGACCGGCTCTCCAACATCATCGCGCCGCAACTGGTGGCCAAGAACGTGTTCGTCATGAGCGTCATGCCCGGGTGGGTGGCAACCGAGAGCGCTGAAGCCAACACCGAACTCGGGAACAGGCACGACACCAAGATGATCTCGATGGATGTCCCCGCCCGCGTCCTGGCCTACTTCGCGGCGTGCGAGAACCCGCTCGAATACACCGGCCGGGTCTTCTTCGCCGAGCGCGAACTGGCGGCGCTCGGCCTCGGCATTGACGGCTGACCGGAGGGAACGCGGAAGAAGGCCGCAAGGCCGCCGGCTGCCCGTCGTCGCGCGGCGGGCCCGGCGGTTACAGCCGGGTGGCCGTGGCAGCCGTGAGGCTGAGGTTCGCGTTCCAGGTCGCGGCGGCCGCGTCGCGCACGGCTTCGGTCACTGCGCCCCAGTGCATCCGGCCGACCGGGCCGGTGACGGATATCGCGCCGACCGCACGGCCGGAGCCGCGGATCGGCGCGGCCACGCAGACCAGCTCCGTGTAGGCCTCACCGCGGTCGAACGCCACTCCGGCCTCGCGGACGTGCTTGAGCTCCGCCCAGAGCGCGGCTGGCTCCGTGATCGTCTTTGCCGTCTTCCTCGGCATCGGCGCGGAGAGCACCGCGTGCATGGCGTCGTCGTCATAGGCCGCCATCGCCTTGCCGAGCGCGGTGCAATAGGCGGGCTTGCGCCCGCCGCGCCGGGTCGGCAGCCTGACTGCCCCCACCACGATGCGTTCCAGGTACACCACGTCGGCCTGGTCGAGGACGGCGAGCTGCGCGGCCAGGCCGGTCTTGGCCGCCAGTGCCTGGAGGCGGGGGAACGCGGCTTCATGGAGCCGGTTGCCGTCGACCGCGAGGGTTCCGAGCTCGAACATCCTCATGCCGACGCGATATCCGCCGTGATCGCGCTCCAGCCAGCCAACCTGGCACAGCTGCTCGAGCAGGCGGTGCAGGGTGGACTTCGGCAGCCGCGTGTGTCGATTGAGGTCACTAAGGCTCAGCACCCGCCGACTGCCGTTGAACGCCTCCATGATGGTGGCGCTGCGCCCGAGGACGGTGTGCTCAGGGTCAGGCCGGCCTCCGCCGGGCCCCCGCGTCGCGGGTATCCGAGATCGGTCGCTCGCGGTGAGGGACACGACCGACGTAGCCGTCGCGCCTCGGGCCAGATGTGCTGGCATGCCTGCACCTCCTGTAACGGTCCCCGCAGCATCCCGCGGAGTTACTCGCCCGAGTGAGCAGCAGGACCGCATCACGCTGCTCTTTTAAGTCATCTCAGTCAAATCAGATCAATCAGTATTCTGTTAAAGACTAACCTGCGGAACGGGGATGTCAAGAGCGCAGCCAGCCATCGCGAGACGGATTCCGCCCGGTCACAGACCGGACGGCGGCTCAGGTCCGAAGACGGATCCGGGGCCCCGACCGTCACCGGCTCCGCAGATATCCCAGGAACTGGGCCGCGACGTTCGCGTCCAGATACTCGACCCGCACACCGTGCAGTGCGCTTGGCCGGGTCATGGCCACCAGCGGCGACCCGTCACTTCCCGGGGTGATCACGTCCACCTCGCCGAACGCGGCGCAGCGACTGGGAACGCCCGGGTCTGAGACTCCGACGTGATGCAGCCCTTCCCCCTGGTCCGGCGACCAGATGCCCGACCCGGTCATCTCCATCAGCTCGAGATAAGGCGGTCCCTGCAGCGAGTAGCACAGCCGGACCGTCTCGCCGGTGCCGACCTGCTGGCCGTGCACCGGCTCGAACTTCACCCCGAGCAGGGCGGTGAAGTCGGCCGCGGCGGCCTCGATGTCCTTGACCAGGATGCCAACGTGGAAATGGGGCTCGTACATAGCGTCCTCCTCGGGAGTGCGCAGCCGACGGGCCTGCCGAGAGTTCCTGCCCCGCTCAGGTGATCGCGCCGGATATCTTCAACTCGATCAGCTGCTCGTCGCCAAGCCCCAGCTCACGCAGAACCTCGTCGGTGTGCTCGGCGAACAGCGGACCGCGCCGCAGGGTAGCCGGGGTTTCGTCGAACTGGACCGGGCTGGCGATCAGCTCGCGGCGGATGCCGTCGGCATCGTCGAAGCCGACGATCATGCCGTTCGCCCGCAGCGACACGTCGTTGGCGACACCCCAGGAGTCCTGCACAGTGGCCCACTGGCCCTCGATGTCGGCCAGGATTTCCAGCCACGCGCCGAGGGTCTTCTCCGCGATGATGGCCGCCACCAGCTCGCCCGCCGCCGGAGCGTTGGCCATCAGCTTCTCGGCCGTGCTGAACCGTTCGTCGGCAGCGAGCTCGGGGTGGCCGCTCACCGCGCAGAACTCGGGCCAGTAGCGTCCGGGCTGCAGCATCGAGAACAGGATCCACCGGTCGTCCGCCGTACGGTACGGACCGACCAGCGGATTCCTGGCCGAGCCGTGCCGCGGCACCGGGGGCCGCGGCGGCACTCCCCCGGCCTGCAGAGCCAGGTTCGCGGTGAACTGCGTAGCCCAGGCGCCTACGCCGAGCAGCGAGACGTCGATGACGGAGGTCTCACCGGTGGTGGCGCGGGCGTAGAGCGCGGCGGCGATGCCGCCCGCGATGGTCATCCCGCCGATGTTGTCGCCGTACCCGCCGGCCGGCATCGGGGACAGGCGGTCCGCGCCGGCCGGCGTGGCTCCGGCCCCGCTGCCGCCCCGCGCCCAGAAAGCGGTCATGTCGTAGCCGCCCTTGTTCGCCTCGGGGCCGCGCGCGCCGAAGCCGGATCCTCGCACGTAGATGATGTCCGGGTTGACCTTGCGGATGTCCTCGGCCTCGATGCGCAGCTTGGCCCGCGCCTCCGGCAGGAAGTTGGTGAGGAAGACGTCACTGCGCTTGATCAGCTCGTCCAGCACCTCTCGGGCCGCGGGCACCTCCAGGGAGAGGCCGACGCTGCGCTTGCCCCGGTTGGGTCCCTCGAAGATCGGGGTGAACCGGCTTCCCTTCATGATCGCGTCCACGCCGAGAACGGTGGTCAAGCCACGCTGCCCGTCGCCCCGCTCGGCGTGCTCAACCTTGATCACCTCGGCGCCCCAGTCCGCCAGGACCGCGCCCGCCGCGGGCACGAAGGTGAACTGGGCCACCTCGAGGACGCGCACACCCCGCATCGGCTGCAGCATCAGTTGTCCTTTCCTCGCTCTGCGTCGCTAGGGACGCCGCAACAGCAGTGCGCCACCGGGCGCACCGCCCCCTGTGGTCACCACCGCGGTGCGGGCGACCGGAACCTGGCGGCCAGCCGCCTCGCCGCGCAGCTGCAGCATCGCTTCCCTGACATGCCCGAAGCCGTGCAGGCGGCCCGCCGATAGCTGACCGCCGTGCGGGTTCATCGGCAGGCGACCGCCGAGGGCGATGCCGCGACCTTCGTCGATGAAGTCGCGGGCGCCGCCCGGCTCGCAGAACCCGAGCGACTCCAGCCAGGAGACCGCGTTGAAGGTGAACCCGTCGTACAGCAGCGCGAGATCCACATCGTCATGGCGCAGGCTGGTCCGGCTCCACAGATGACGGGACGGTCCCTTGGTCTGCGGCTCGTGCGACAGCGTGTCCTGATCCCAGCTCAGCCGTTCCAGGATCTGCGTGCCGACGGCCTCGACCAGCACCGGCGGCCGCGGCCGGTCGGCGGCGGTCTCGATGGCGGAGACGACCACCGCGACGGCGCCGTCGACCGGTACGTCGCAGTCGTAGAGCCCGAACGGGGTGGTCACCATGCGGGCGGCAAAGTAGTCGTCGATAGTGAACGGCTCGCGGTAGACCGCTTCCGGGTTGCGGGCGGCGTTGGCGCGCGCGTTGACGGCGACCCAGCCGAGCAGCCCGCGGTCGCCGCCGTAGCGGTGGAAGTAGTGGGATGCCTGGATGGCGATCCAGTTGGCCGCCGACATCGCGCCGAACGGCGCCAGGTACTCTGTCATCCCGGTCGCGCGGGCAGGCGGCTGCTCCCATGTCCCGTCCCGCACCAGAGCCGCGAACGAGGATTCCCACAGGGTGCGGAAGCACAGCACGTGGCGGCAGAGGCCAGCCGCGACCGCGAGCATGGCGGCGACGATCGCCCCGCTCTGCCCGGGGGTGTCTCCCGCCCCGTTGATCCAGGTCGGCTTCAGCTGCAGCGCCTCGGTGAGCGGGCCGATGCCGCCCTCAGAGAAGCCGGGCGATCCCATCCGGCTCGGGTAGGTGGACAGCCCGTCGATCTCGTCTAGGGTGAGCCCGGCGTCCTCGACCGCCGCCAGGCAGGCGTCCACGGCCAGCCGCAGCGGGTCCACCATGAGCCTGCGGCCGACGGCGGACTGGCCGACCCCAGTCAGCGCCACCCGTTCCTCGAACTTGACGGCCGAGGCCCAGGGGCGGGGGGGGCCGACTTCACGGTCGGCCGGGATCGCGAGGGCCTGCCCCGCCCGGTCAGGATCGGGCTCGAACAGCGGCACGTACACGTCGCCGGCCTTCTCGAACAGCACCCGGACCGCCATCCCGATGCGTACATCGGCGGCCGGGCAGTTGACGATGTTGGAGGTGAGGCGTACGCCGTCGTCTTCCTCCAGCGCCACCACCGCGATGACGTACGGCGGCGGGAAGTCCGCCAGCCATTGCTGGTGGTTGACGGTGAACCCGGCCACCACGCCCCGCCCGGAGACCGAGGTCAGGGTGAGGTGGCGGCCGCGGCAGGACCGGCAGCACGGCATCGGCGGATGGGTATAAGCATCGCAATCCGCGCAGCGCGCGATGCGCAGCGTCCCGTCGCTGCCCGCTGTCCAGAATCCGGCGCTGGCGAGCGTGGGCTGGGGAAGCGGGCGCTGGACGGCAGGTCGCTCAGGAACGGGGGAAGTTGAGGACGTCACGGGCATTGAGCTCGACGATCCGGTGCGCCTCGTCATCGGGCACATCGGCCAGCGATGTGGCGATCCCCTTGCGGCTGTTGGGCCAGTTGCTGTCAGAGTGCGGGTAGTCGATCTCGACGCAGATGCGGTCGATGCCGATCTCGTGACGGTTCTTGATGCCGAACTCGTCCTGGATGTAGCAGCCCCAGAAATGCTTCTTGAACAGGTCGCTCGGCCTGGCATCGAAGTCGATCGGCTGGTAGTAGCGGTGCCGCTCCCACACCTGGTCCATCCGCTCCCAGATATAGGGAAACCAGCCGATGCCGCCTTCTGCGAGCATGAACGCCAGCCGCGGGTGCTTCTGCAGCTGCCCGGAGAAGACCAGGTCGGATGCGGTCCACATCAGGTTGGTGGCGTATACGGCGAACGAGGTGACCGTCGGCGCGTCGTCGTCCTTTACCGCGTCCTTGCCGGTGCGCAGCGACACCGACTGGAACTCACCGCCCTGGTAGTTCGGCGACAGCTGCTTGGCCGAGGCGCCGAACCCGGGCACGAAGCTGCCTGACCCGAAATGCAGGGCGACCACGACGCCGGTCTCCTCGAACGTGTCCCAGAGCGAGCCCCAGTGATCACTGTGGAATGACGGCAGGCCGAGCGGTACCGGGCTGTCGGGGAAGGAGACGAGCCGCGCGCCCTTGGCGGCGACCCGCTTCAGTTCGGCCACGGACTGCTCGACGTCCCACAGCGGCAGCAGCGCCAGCGGCACGTACCGGGACGGGTCGGTGGCGGACCACTCGTCGATGCTGAAGTCATTCCACGCTCGCAGGCAGGAGAGCGCCAGCTCCTTGTCGGCGGCGTTCAGGAAGACGCGGCCGCCGAATCCGGGGAACGAGGGGAAGCAGCAGGCCGCCTGAACCCCGTCGACGTCCATGTCCTTGATCCGCTCGGCCGGGTCGTAGCAGCCCGGAATCATGTCCTCGAAGCGTAGCGGCTCCATGCCGTACTGCTCGGGCGACTTGCCGGCGACCGCGTTCAGGCCGATATAGGGGAAGATCTTGTCCTCGAAGTGCCAGATGTGCCGCCCCTTCTCGTCTTCGACGATGCGCGGCCCGGCCGCGAGGTGCTTGGCGGGGAGCCGGTCGGAGAACACACGGGGATGCTCGATGAGATGGTCGTCTACCGAGATGATCTGCATGTGATCCTGGAGCGGCATCGTTCCATCCTTCACCTTCGCACAGTGAGGTCTATCATATAACCTAATGTGCTATCTCGTAAAGACACGGGGCAGCCGGAGGAGGTACCTATGGGGGATGAGCAGGCCCACGACAATCTGGGCCGCGACGAGGATGACCACGACCTGCTGACATACAGCGAGTCCACCATCCGCCTGCGCACGGAGATCACGCGCACCGAGGAGGCCCTGCGGGAAAACCGGGCCCCGGAACACCGGGCCGCGCTCGAGACCCGGCTGAGCGCCCTGACCGACGCGCTCGACCGCAACACCCGGCAGGCGGACGCCAGTCCTGGAGAAAAAGGCTTCCTCGACTACACGCCTCCACGCCGGGACGGCACCGATGCGCCGCCGCGGCGGCCAACTTGAGTGCCGCTTCGCCTGGATCTTATCTGCACATTTAGTTAAATAAGCTATCTATTCAAAGAATCAGACCGGACGGTCAGCATGAACCGGCCTGACAGGCGAACGTGGTCGACAGCTAGCGTAACTCCGCCGCCGACCACTAGCGCGGAGGCATCCGGATCGCGCCATCGAGGCGGATCGTCTCGCCGTTGACGTAGGAGTTCTCCAGCAGGCTGATCGCCATGCGGGCGTAATCGTCGGGCGCTCCTAGGCGGCTGGGGTGCGGCACGCTCGCCTCGAGCGCCGCACGGATGTCCGGCCGCAGCCGGGCCAGCATGGGAGTGTCGAACACGCCGGGTGCGATCGTGTTGACCCGGATCTGCCTGCTGGCCAGGTCACGGGCGGCGACCAGGGTGATGCCATGCACGCCTGCCTTGGTGGCGGTGTAGGACGTCTGGCCGATCTGTCCGTCGAAGGCGGCGACCGACGCGGTGAGCACGACGGCGCCGCGCTCTCCCGCTACCGGCTCCGTGCGGGCGATCCGCGCCGCGGCCAGCCGCAGCACGTTGTAGGTGCCGACCAGGTTCACCCGGATGACCTCGGCGAAGGTCTCCAGCGACCCGGGGTTCCCGTCCTTGTCGAGGATCCGGACCCGGTCACCGCCCCGGCCCGCGCAATGGACGACCGCGCGCAGCGGGGCATGCGCGGACTCAATGACGTCGAGCGCGTCGTTCACCGCGGCCTCGTCGGTGATGTCGGTTTTGGCGTATATCACGCCAGCGCCCAGCCCGGCGAGGTCATCGTCGGACGGCGGGTTCAGGTCGGCGATGCCGACCCTGGCGCCGGCTGCGAGCAGGCGGCGGACGGTGGCCAGGCCGAGCCCGGACGAACCGCCGGTGACCAGGGCAGAGATGGAATCGAGCTGCACGGCTTCTCCTGCGAAGGTGCGAAGTTGTGTCCCGGAAGCGGTCAGTCGGTCAGCAGTTCGACGACGGTCGCGTTGGCCATGCCGCCGGCCTCGCACATCGTCTGCAAGCCGTAGCGGATCCCGCTGGCCCGCATATGGTGCAGCATCCGGGTCATCAAGATGGCGCCGGACGCGCCGAGTGGATGCCCGACGGCGATCGCCCCGCCGAGTGGGTTGAGCCGGGCGTGGTCGGCCCCTGTTTCCGCCTGCCAGGCCAGCGGGACGCTCGCGAACGCCTCGTTGACCTCGAAGACGCCGATGTCGTCGATCGTCAGGCCGGCCCGCTTGAGTACCTTCGCGGTGGCCGGGATCGGCGCGGTCAGCATCGTCACCGGATCGTCGCCGGTCACCGCCCCGGAGTGGAACCGTGCGAGCGGCCGCAGGCCGAGCTCGGCCGCCCGCTCGCTGGTGGTGATCAGCAGAGCGGCACAGCCGTCGGATATCTGCGAGCTGTTGCCCGCGTGGATGACGCCGTCGTCGCGGAAGGCGGGCTTGAGCGCCGCCAGTTTACCCAGTGAGGTGTCGCGCCGGATGCCCTCGTCCGCGGTGAGCTCGCCGTCCGGGCCGCTGACCGGGACGAGCTGGCCGGTGAAGGCGCCGCCGTCGGTCGCGGCCGCCGCCTTCCGATGCGACTCGAGCGCGAATTCGTCCAGCTGGGTGCGGGAGAAGCCCCAGCGGCGGGCGATGTCCTCGGCCCCCAGGCCCTGGCTGAAGCTGTCCCGCTGGTAGCGATCCCGCACCCGGGGGCCGAACGGCTCCCCCGTGGCCCGCGCGGCGCCCAGCGGCACCCGGCTCATCGACTCCACGCCGCCGGCCACGACGATATCGTAGTGGCCGGCGATGACGCTGGCGGCGGCGAAATGCACCGCCTGCTGGCTCGACCCGCAGGCGCGGTCGAGGGTGACACCGGGGATCGCCTCGGGCCAGCCTGACGCGAGCACCGCCAGCCTGCCGACGTTCGTCGACTGGTCGGCGATCTGAGTGACGCAGCCCCAGACGATGTCCTCGATCAACTCCGGGCTGAGCTGGTTCCTGGCTGCCAGCGCCGTCAGCACGGACGCCGACAGGTCGACCGGGTGCACTCCCCTGAGCGTTCCCTGGCGGCGGCCGATGGGCGCACGCACAGCGTCTGCGATTACAGCATCACGCACGAGCTGATTCCTTCCAGTGAGCGTTTCCTGGTCAGACCGAGAGCGCGAAGCCGCCGGTGACGCGCAGTGTCTCCCCGGTCACGAACGAAGCCGCCGGAGAGACCAGGAACAGCAGCGCGTCCACGATGTCCTGCTCCTCGCCTTCACGCGGCAGGATCTGCTGGCCCATAACCCGGGCCACCTCGTCGGGGGCCAGTTCCGCCCGGATCGTGTCGGTGAAGATCAGCCCAGGCGCGATCGCGTTCACTCGGATGCCGTCGGCGGCGAACTCGCGCGCCAGCTGGGTGGTCACGCCGCGGACGGCGAGCTTGGAGACGCCGTAGGCCGTCCGGCTGGCATACGCCGCGGACGACGAGATGTTGACGACGGCTGCGCCGACCCGGCCGCTCATCGCCGGCCGGGCCGCCAGCGAGCAGATGTAGATGCCCATGACGTTGACGTCGAACAGCCGCCGCAGGCTGGCGATGCCGAGTTCGGCCGAGGGCTTGTTGTAGGCGGCCGAATGCAGTCCGGCGTTGTTGACGAGGATGTCGACACCGCCGTGCTGCTCTGCCACCGCACCGATCACCGCCGCAACGCCCGCCTCGTCGGCGACGTCGCAGGCCGCGCCGGAAGCGCTCCCGCCCTGGCCCGCGATCTCCGCCGCGGCCCCCTCGGCGGCGGTGCCGTCGAGGTCGGCCAGCACCACGTGGGCGCCGCGGGCCGCCAGCGCCGTCCCGAAGGCCTTGCCGAAGCCGCGGCCGCCGCCGGTGATCACCGCCACCTTGCCCTGGTGCATGCCGCCGGTCACCGGTCCTGCCAGACTGGGCCGCGGCGCTCGCGGAGGGCGGCGACGCCCTCGGCCGCGTCCCGCGACGCGAACACCGGCCCCAGGTAGGTCGAGTGCGCGGCCGATTCCGGCCGATACAGCGCCGTTGACGGCGTTCCGCTGCTGCGGCCGGTTGCTGGTAACGATCAGGACCCCGTTGTCGCGGCGGACCAGAACGTCCTCGGGTGCTGCCGATAGGCCGGCTGCTGATGACATGCGTGATCAGGCTCCCGGTAAGCGCCGAAAGTCTATTTGTTTAACTAATATAGCGAGATGGCTAGATAATCGCAACTACGCTCAGCGCAGCGCCGAATGGCCGAGAAGCGCCTTACCGAGCTGCAGGATCTGGATCTGGCTGGTTCCCTCCGGGATCGTGGCCTCGCGGGCGTCACGGAAGTAACGCTCGACCGGCGATTCCTCCATCAGCCCGGCTCCGCCGTGCAGTTGCAGGGCCAGGGTCGCCACGCGGCCGGCCGACTCGCCGCAGTAGTACTTGGCCATCGAGCACTCGTAGCGCCCCGGTTCGCCCGCGTCGATGGTCCTGGCGGCGTGGTAGCCGAGCAGCCTGCTCGTCTCGGTCAAGGTCGCGATCTCCACCACCATTTGCTGGACCAGCTGGAATCCGGCGATGGGCTTGCCGAACTGCTCGCGCCGGCGGCAGAACCTGACCGACTCTTCCAGGCACGCCTGGGATAGCCCGACCGCGCCCATCGCCATGTTGAGGCGACCGGCGTTGATGGCCGCCATGCCGAGCGACAGGCCGCCGCCCAGCGTGCCGAGCACGTTGCCGGGCGGCACCCGGGTGTCGTCGAACGTCAGCTCGCAGCTGGTTGTCGACCGGAGCGGCATATGCGGGATATCGTGCACGCCGAATCGGGACTCGGCCGCGTCGACCAGCAGGCCGGTCACCCCGCGATCGGTGCCGTCCTCGTCCACTACCCGGGCGAACAGGATGCCAAAATCGCAGCTCAGGGCATTGGTGATGTAAAGCTTGCTGCCGTTCACCACGTAGCCGTCGCCGACGCGCCTGGCCGTAGTCCGCAGCGCGCCGGCGTCCGAGCCCGCGTCGGGCTCGGTCAGCCCGAACCAGCCGAACCGTCGGCCATCGAGCATCGGCCGCAGGAATCGTTCGGCCTGGCCGGCGTCGGCGGCCGCGGCGAGGACCCGGGCCACCATGCCCTGCACGTTGAGGGTGGTGCGCAGTGACCCCCAGCAGCGGCCGGCCTCCTCCATCAGGATCGCCTGCATCATCATCGGCAGCTCGTCGCCCCCGGCCGCCTCGGGCACGCCGCCCCGGACGTATCCGAAGTCATAGAGCTGCGGCAGCAGCTCCCACGGAAACGTCCGCGCCTGCTCGTGCGCCGCCACCAGGGGCACCACTTTCCTGCCGAGAAAGGACCGTACTGCGTCGCGCAGTGCGCGTTCGTCCTCGTTGAGGAGCGCCGACATCGCCTGCCCTTCCCGTTTATTAAGTATTTTCAGTTACTTCATCATACTGATATGGCCTCAACGGGACACAGGCCTAGGTTTGGTAAGGCGAGGCGATGTCGACCGGGCTGGCAGGCAAGGTGGTTATCGTCCCGGGTGAGCTGGTGGCCAGGTCGCCCGGGAGCGGGGAGCGGCCGGCGTGCTCTGGCACCCGGCCCGGGCGGAGAACCCTGGCGTGAACGGCCCGCGGCTAGCGGGCCGTGACGGCAGCGTTTCTGGACTGATCGGTCGGTATATGAAACGCTGAGGTCACGGCTCGGTGCCGTGGTCCGCAGTCCCAGCCACGGGGCGACCGAATCAACGCAGGAGCGCCGCATGAGCGAGACCGTCTACACCGACTTCCGCCTGCACGCCAGCCATCTCGCCGAGACCGGGGAACGCAGCCCGGCCGAGGTAGCGGTACGGTGCGATCTGGCCGCCGCCTACCGGCTGTGCGCGCTGTCCGGCTGGGACGACCTGGTGTACACGCACATCTCCGCCCGGGTTCCCGGGCCGGACCACCACTTCCTGGTCAATCCCCTCGGCATGGGGTTCGACGAGATCACCGCGTCCAGTCTTATCAAGATCGACTTGGACGGGAACGTCATCGGCGACAGCGGCGGGTACGAGCCGAACGCGGCCGGCTTCGTCATCCACGGCGCGATCCACTCGACCCGGGAGGACGCCGGCTGCGTCATGCACCTGCACACCGAAGCGCAGATGGCCCTGTCGGCGCTGCCGGAGGGCCTGCTACCGCTGACCCAGCACGCCATGCGCCTGTACGGCCGGATCAGCTACCACGACTACGAGGGCATAGCGCTGTCCAGCGGTGAGCGGGTGCGGCTCATCGCGGACCTCGGCGACAGTGCGGTGATGATCTTGCGCAATCACGGCAGCCTGACCGTCGGCTCGAGCGTGGCGCAGGCCTTCATCGAGATGTTCTACCTGGAGAAGGCAGCCCGAAGCCAGCTGCTGGCCCAGGCCACCGGGCAGCCGCTGATCATCCCGCCGCGGGAGACCATCGAGCTGACCGCGCGCCAGTGGAAGAGCCAGCTCGGCTCGGGAATCGAATGGCCCGCCCTGCTGCGCCGACTGGAGCGGGCGGCTGGGTCCGTCTTCGCCCAGTAGGGCATTCGCCGCGGGCCCGACCATAGCGAATCGTTCTGGCAGGCCTTGATCACGCAGTTGGTGGTGTCCGGGTCCAGGCACCCGCGCGGGCCGGCGGTATCTACCGGATGCATGAGCTGCTCAGCTCGGCGACCTGCGCCACGGGCAGTACCCGGGCGATGCGCCACAGGCCGAGCCAGCTCCGCGGGAAAATGCTCTCGTCGACCAGCGCGGCGTGCGCGCCCGGGTCCATATCGGCACAGGCGTCGGCGCACACGGTGACCCGGTACCCGATATCGACCGCCCACCGGGTTGTCGAGAGGACGGTTCCCGAGGTCGCCACGCCGACGATGATGAGCTGCCCGATGCCCGATTTCCGCAGCATCTCGTCCAGGTTGGTGGTGGCGAAGGCGCTCAGCGAGGTCTTGCCGAGCACCGGCTCGCCCGCCGCTGGCGCCACCAGCGGGTGAACCTGGTCCTGCATCCCGTCCGGCACCACGTAGATGACCGGCAGGCCGGCCTGGCGGGCCGCCGCCAGTGCGGCCGCCGCCTGCTGGGCGACGCCGGCATCGTGGCTGAAGTTCTCCACGATGTACGACGCGTAGTCCAGGACCAGGAAGGCAGTCCCCGTCATGTCGTCTTGGCCGCTGAGGGTCATGGGTTGTCCTTTCTATCCGCTGCGGGCACCAGGGGCCGGCCATGGCGCGGGCACGGCCCCTCGCGCGTCCCGGTTCCGCGGACCGCGGTCAGCCGGGCGGCTGCCAGCCGACGTACTCATCGGCCCGGCGGCTGAGCAGCCACTTGCCGCCTGTCCGGCGGAACACGTCGTGGTAGCGGGCAACGATCTGGACCGACCAGCCGTTGGCGCCCTGGGAGAGGAACACGACGTCGGTGGTCGCGCGGGCCTCCTCGTCACCCCAGTCGGTGATGACGATGTTGACCGGCATATGGCGCTGGAGCCCCGCGGGCTTCCAGCCGTCCCAGGCGTCGCGGATCATGCCGGCACCCTCGTAGACGCCCATCCCGGGGACCTCGAGGACGGCGTCCGGCGTGTAGAGCGCCATGATGCCGTCGGTATAGCCCGCGTCCTGGTGCTGCGCGTGGGCGGCGACGGTGGCGTAGACGCCCGCGAACACCTCCGGGTAGGTGATCACTTGATCGCGACGGGGCTAAGCGGCGTGCCGACCGCGCCGGTAACCAGGAGGCCGGGGGCGACGAAGAGGAACTCCCATACACCGTCGGCGTCGCAGTCGGCCTTCAGCGCCTCGAAGTCGAACATCTCGCCCAGAGTCAGCCCGATGTCGCGGATCATCACCTGGTGCACCGGGATGGTGGCGTTGGGCACCGGGCTGGGCCAGACCTCGCCGTTGGACTGGTCCAGGGCCAGCGCGGCGATCTCGCTGTCGTGGATCCACCGGCACAGGTCCAGGCCGGGGCCGGGCGTCGGGCCCACGTACTTCTGCCGGTCGCCCTCGCGGAAGTACTTGGTCCAGCCGGTGCGGATGCACGCGATGTCGCCGGACTCGACCCGCACGCCCTGCCGCTCCTGGGCCGCCTCGACGTCGGCGGTGGTGATCTCGTAGGAGTCCGGCAGCACCTCCACGCCCTTCAGCCCGGCGATGTCGAGCAGTACGCCGCGCGACACGAGCTTGGTGGCTACCTGGGCGATGTCGTTCTTAGACGCGCCCTGGAAATTGTTGACCGCCCCGGCAGGCACGCCGTTGTAGAAGAAACCCTCGTAGCCGACGTGGGCCAGGCCGTCCCACTGAGTGGAGGCCTGCAGGCCCATGATGATGATGTCGTCCGCTGCGATCTGCCCGTCCTTGGCGTAGGACGAGTCGGACGGCAGCAGCGTGAACACGTGGTGCGGGTTGCGCCGCCACCCGCCGGGCGGGAACGGGCCGTCCTTATCGAACGGGATACCGCAGTCGATGGTCTTGCCGGTGCGCACCAGCTGGGCCGAGCTGACCAGTTTCTCCGGGGTTATGAAGTTGAGCGTGCCGATCTGGTCGTCGTCGCCCCAACGGCCCCAGTTGGACAGTTCCTTGCCGAGTTCGTGATGCGGCCAGACAGTGGTGTCGGTCATGTTCTCCCCTTCAGAACTGGTGGGACATGTAGTGAGCGGAGGCGTCGAGGGTGCTCGTGGGCACGTAGTAGCCGGCCTCGTCGTTAATCACCGCCCAGTTGGCGGCGACGTCCTCGATCGCGGGCACCTCGTCACCGGGGTAGAGGTAGCCGTTGGTCACGGCGACGTACAGGCGGGCGAACCGGCCCGCCCCGGCCAGATAGACACCGGCGCTCACCGGGCAGCTCTCGTGAGCCAGGAAGGCGGCCATCGGAGCGACCAACTCGGGTTCCATGTGCCGAGGCACCCCGGCCGGCCGCGCCTTGCGCAGTTCGTCCATGCCCTCGGACGGGTCGCCCGCCATCCGCGTCCACGCGTGCGGCGCGATCACGTTGACCTTGATGTCGCGATCGCCGGCGGACACGGTCATGCTCTGGGCCATGCCGATCATGGCTGACTTGGCGGTGGCATAGCTGAGGTTGTCCGGCATGCCGAACATCCCGGTGGAGCCGGTCAGCACCACCCGGCCGTAGTTCTGCGCCAGCATGTGCGGCCAGGCGGCGCGGGTGACGTTGAAGGTGCCCCTGACGTGCACCGCGAGGACGGCGTCGAGGACGCTGACCTCGACCTCCGGCAGGCCGCCGTAGATGACGTTGCCCGCGTTGTTGACCACGATGTCGACCCGCCCGAACTCGCTCACGGCGGCGTCAACGGCCCGCTGCCCGCCCTCGGCGGTGGACACGTCGCTGGAATCGGCGATCGCCGTTCCCCCGGCCTTAGTGATCTGATCGGCCACGTCCTGGGCGGGCGCGGGGTCGTGCCCGGTTCCCCTGGTGCTGCCGCCGAGGTCGTTGACCACCACCTTGGCGCCGTGCTGGCCGAGCAGCAGCGCGTAGGCCCGGCCGATGCCGCGTCCCGCGCCGGTGACGACCGCGACCCGGCCGTCGAATTCGTAGCTGATCATCGGTCACTCCCCTTCCGAGTCGGGAAAGAACCCGGCGTAGTCGCTCTTGACGGTGGTCTCCATCATCTCCAGCAGCTTGGGCCGCCCGAGGGAGTTGAGCAGGAAGGCGCGGGCCTTCCCGGGGATGTTGGCACCGAAGAAATAGCTCTTCTCGTTGAACGGCGACATGGTGACCGCGGCCTCGTTGACCATAGTGGTCCACTCGTCCTCCAGCGCCTTGGGTACCTCGGTCACCCGGTGCCCGTGCTCGCGGGCGTAGTCGATCAGGCCGGCGATGAAGTCCGACTGGTCACCCGAGTACCGCGGGTTGTTGCCCGCCGCGCCGTGCGGGCCGCCGGGAAAGAAGAAGTTCGGGAAGCGGTGGCACATCAGGCCGAGGTAGGTGAACGGGCCGCCGGCCCAGTACTCCTCGAGCGGCAGGCCGTCCCGCCCGCGGGCTCCGAGCCGACTGAGCGCGCCGGTACCGAAGTCGAACCCGGTCGCCCACACGATGATGTCGAACTCCCGCAAGCCGGCGGCGGTCTCGATGCCGGTCTCGGTGACCGCGGTGATCGGCGTCTCGTTCAGGTCGACCAGCACGACGTTGGGCCGGTTGAACGTCTCGTAGTAGCCGGTCACGTACGGGGGCCGCTTCCCCGCGTAGCCGTGATCGGCGGGGATCAGCTTCTCCGCCGTCGCCTGGTCGGTGACGGCGGCGCGGATCTTGTCCGCGACGAACTTCGACCATTCGGCGTTGGCGGCGGGGTTGAGGGGCATGTCCCGGTAGTTGGAGATGATCTTCCCGAACCCGCCGAGCTGCCAGACCCGCTCGTAGAAGGCTTGCCGCTCCTCGGGCGAGTCATCGAATGTGTCCTTATCCGAGTGAACGTGCAGGAACCCGGACGGCGACGTGCCGCAGGTGTCGCGGATCGCCGCGAAGCCTGCCTTGAGCTCGGCCTGCTCCTGCGGCGTGATCGGCCGGTTGTTGAGCGGGGTGGCCCAGTTCGGCGTGCGCTGGTACACGGTCAGCGAGGCGACCTCAGGTGCGATCACGGGGATGACCTGGACGCCGCTCGACCCGGTGCCGATGACGGCGACCCGCTTGCCCGCGAAGTCCACCTCGGTCTTCGGCCACAGGCCGGTATGGTAAGCCTCGCCGCGGAAGCTGTCCCGCCCCGAAATGCCGGGGTAGAACGGGACCGATAGCACGCCCGTCGCCGCGACCAGGAACCGGGCCCTGGCGCGGTATCCGTCCGCCTGCACCGCCCAGGTCGCCGAGGATCCGTCCCACACGGCCGAGGTCACCCGAGTGCGGAACCGGATGTGGCGGCGCAGGCCGAACTTGTCGACCACGTGGTTGAAGTAGCGCTCGTTCTCCGGCTGACCGGCGAAGTGCTCGGTCCACTCCCACTCCTGGAACAGCTCCTGCGAGAAGAAGTATCCGTAGGTGTAGCTCTCGGAGTCGTACCGCGAGCCGGGGTAGCGGTTCCAGTACCAGGTACCGCCGACACCGGTGCCCTGCTCTACCAGCTGTACCGAGTAGCCCGCCTCGCGGGCCAGGTACAGCTGGTAGATCCCGGTCACCCCGGCGCCGACAATGAGGATGTCGACGTCCGCGTCCTGGTCCAGACCCATTGGCATTCTTCCTTCTCGGCTGGCCGCGCTCAGAGCTGCACGACGATCGTCTTGGTGGCGGTGCAGGCGTCGAGCGCCTCGATACCCTTCTCGCGCCCGTATCCCGACTTGCGGAAGCCGCCGAACGGCAGTTCCACGCCGCCGCCGGCGCCGTAGGTGTTCACGAAGATCTGCCCCCCGTCGACCTGCGCGGCCACGCGGTGCGCACGGGCCAGGTCCTTCGTCCACACCGCGCCGATCAGGGCGTAGTCGGTGCCGTTGGCCAGTGCGACCGCCTCATCCTCGGCTCCGAACGGGGTGACGACGAGCACCGGGCCGAAGATCTCCTCGCGGGCGATCGGCGCCGCCGGATCCACGCCGTCGATCAAGGTGGGGGTGAAGTAGGCGCCGTCGGTGATGCCGCCGGGCTCGGCGACGGTGCCGCCGTAGACGATGTCGGCACCGCTGGCCGACTCGACGTAACCGCGCACCCGGTCCTGCTGCCTGCGGGACACCAGCGGGCCGAGGTCGGGGTCGTCGATGCCCGGTCCGATGGACACCGTGGCGAAGCGGTCCGCGATGCGCTGCAGTAGCTCGTCGTGCACCCTTTCGTCGACGATCAGCCGCGAACCGGCCGAGCAGGTCTGCCCGGCGTTCTGCAGGATCGCGCTGGCCGCCACCGTGGCGGCACGCTCCACGTCCGCGTCGCCGAACACGAGGTGTGCCGATTTTCCGCCGAGCTCCAGCGTCACCGGCGCCACCCGCCTAGCGGCCGCGCCCGCAATCAGGCTGCCGACCTCGGTCGAGCCGACAAAGCTCAAGTGGTCGACCCCTGGATGGGCGGCGAGGGCGGCGCCGGCTTCGGGCCCGAGGCCGGTGACCACGTTGACCACCCCCGGCGGCAGGCCCGCCTCGCTTGCCAGCCGGGCGAGGTAGACGGCCGTGCGCGGCGTCTCGTCGGCCGGCTTGAGCACCGCGCAGTTCCCGGTGGCGATGGCAGGCGCCACTCCGCGGCCGAACAGCTGCATCGGGTAGTTCCAGGCGACGATGCTGCCGGTGACCCCGAGCGGCTCACGGCGGGTGTACACGTGCAGGTCCGGCCGCAGCGGGATGCTCAGGCCGTAGTACGACTCGATGACGTGGCCGTAGAAGCGAAAATAGCGCGCGCACACCCGGGCGTCGTTGCGCGCCTGCGACAGCGGCTTGCCGCTGTCCTCGCTCTCCAGCCGGGCCAGTGTCTCGGCCTCACCGTCGATCAGGCCGGCCAGCCGGGTCAGCAGCTCCGACCGCTGCTCGGGGGTGGTGGCCCGCCACGCCCGGCTGGCCCGGCGGGCCGCCGTCACGGCCTGGTCGACCTCCCCGTCCCCGGCCCGGGCCACGTCGCCAAGGGGAGCGCCGGTCGACGGATCGATATTCGGGTACGTCTGCGCCGATCTCACCGGGGCCCCGTCGATGAAGGACTCGGCGACCAGGTCAGGCACGAGGGTCGCCCGGCACCAAACGGGTGGTGAAACCCCAGGGGACGCCGATGCTGGTCTCCGGATCGGTCACCAGGGTGTCCGCGATCCGCGAGCGGATGCCCACGCCCTGTGCCTTCAGGTGCTCTGCGGTCCGGTCGAGGTCGGCCACTTTCCAGGTGATCGAGTGGTAGGTGTCGTCGGGCGCGGTCACGGACCAGTCGGCGTGGGCGTCCGTGCCCTCGTCGGGCACCGCGATCTGCAGCACCGAGTCGCCGAGGAACACGTAGGTCGCGGCCGCGCCGATCACCTCGTCGCGGTCCTCGTGGAAGACGGTGCCGCCGAGCGCATCCACCAGGGTGCGCAGCGCCCGCCGCGGGTTGCCGGTGAGCAGCGTGTGGAAGGCACCCCGTTCGATGCCGACCGGGTCGTCGGGTGAGGGCGGCGGCAGTGTCCAGCCGGGCGCGTTGCGGTGGTCGAGCGCGAACGGGAAGTCGGGCAGGAACTCGTGGCGCAGGCCAGCCGACTCCGGGGTGGTGAAGTAGATCGGCATCGCCCCGCTGCCGGCCGACCGCGGCGCGTCGTCACTCTCGGCCGGCTTGCCGAACTGATCCACCATGCCGATGCCCGCGTTCCGCAGCGCGTGGTACACCGCCTCGGGGTTGTCGTCGAACCAGCCGATCGTCTTCAGGTGCGGCTTGTCCACCGACGCGTACTGCTGCACGCCGTTCAGCACGTACAGGGCCGGGGCGATCGTGTCGAACAGCACGTCGGCGATCGGGGTGAACGTCGAGTAGGTGGTGGGGTAGTCGCCGGTTTCCCTGCCCTTGAACGTCTCGCTGATGTTGGTGCTGTGGCAGCCGAACACCCGCGCGAACCAGTCCTCCACCTCGCCCAGGTCGGGCGCGTGGAAGCTAGGATGGTACATGCGCGTGACGCGGAAGCTTTCCGACATGCTGTCCTCCTCGTGGGTGCGGTCACTGCGATTCCGGGCGCGCGATGCCGAGGTGCTCGCGCAGGGTCGGCCCGGCGTACTCCCGCCGGAATAGGCCCCGCCGCTGCAGCACCGGCACCACCATCCGGACGAATTCCTCGAAGGCGCCGGGCAGGTGGGTAGCCGCGAGCACGAACCCGTCGCAGCCGCCGGAGTCGAACCACTCCTGCATCTGGTCCGCGACCGCGGCGGCGGTGCCGACGAAGCGCGGCCCCTGCAGCAGGGTGGCGCGGTGCGCGGCCAGGTCGCGGACGGTCACGGCGCGGCCGAGATGCTGCCGCACGCCCAGGGCCAGGCCGCGGATCCCGGAGCTGGCCGCCATCATCTGGTCGGTCACCACGTCGTCCAGGTCATGCCGGGCGAAGTCGTAGTTGAGCAGCTCCGACAGCAAGGCGAGGGACGCCACCGGGTGCACGTAGGCGTCGAGGAAGAGCCGCTCCTTCTCCTCGGCGATCGCCTGGGTCTCCCCCACCACCGCGTACGCCATCGGCAGGATCTTGACGTCGCCGGGGTTGCGGCCGGCCGCGGCGATCTGCTCCTTCTGCTCCCGGTAGTGCCGCTGCGCCACCTCCAGGCCGGGGTCGGCGGTGAAGATCATGTCGGCCCAGGCGGCGGCGAACTGGCGGCCGCGGCCGGACGCGCCGGCCTGCAGGATCACCGGCCTGCCCTGCGGGGTCCGCGGCACCGTCAGCGGGCCGCGGACGGAGAACCACCGGCCCTTGTGGTTGACCTCGTGGACCTTGGCCGGGTCGGCGAACGTGCCGGCCTGCTGGTCCAGGACCAGGGCGTCGTCGTCCCAGGAGTCCCACAGCGCGGTGACGGCCTGGAGGAACTCGTCGGCCTTGTCGTAGCGCTCGTCGTGGTCCATGTGCGTTGCGACGCCGAAGTTCTGCGCCTCGGAGTCGTTGACCGAGGTGACCACGTTCCACGCGACCCGGCCGCCGGACAGGTGGTCGAGGGTGGCGAAGGTGCGGGCCACGTGAAAAGGGGGGTAGTAGGTGGTGGAATAGGTGGCCCCGATGCCGATCCGGGAAGTGGCGCCGATGATCCCGCCGAGCACCGCGCTGAGGTCGAGCTTGACCGGCCGGGCGCCGTACCGCACCGCGTCGGCGACCGAACCGCCGTACACCCCGGGCATCGCGAGCCGGTCGTCGAAGAAGACGCAGTCGAACTTGCCGTCCTCCAGCACCTTGCCTATACGGGTGTAGTAGTCCATGGTGAGGAACCCCAGGTCCGCCGACGGGTACCGCCAGGATCCGGAGTAGACGGTCACGTTGCCGGCCTGCATGAAGCCGACGAGGATCAGCTGGCGGGTCATGCGGGACGCTCCTCACTGGACAGGCCGAGCAGTCGGGCTCGCTCGGCCACCGTGGCGGCGTGCCGCAGGTGGGCCGCGTCGACGAGCGTCCCGTCGAGGCCGCTGGCCCCCTTGCCCGCCGCCTCAGCCGCCCGGTAGGCGGCCACCAGCCGCTCGGCGTGTGCGATCTCGTCCAGGGTCGGGGAGAACGCGGTGTTGGCGATTTCCACCTGGCTCGGATGGATCGCCCACTTGCCCGCGAAGCCCATGGCGGCGGCCCGCTCGCAGGCGACGCGGTAAGACCGGGGGTCTTGGTAATTGGGGAAGGGAGCGTCGATCGCGTCGATGCCGGCCGTGCGCGCGGCGACCAGGATGCGCGCGCGGGCGTAGTGCCAGATGTCGCCGGGGATGTCGACGATGGGGTCGAAGTTGGTGTCGACCCGCGCGCCCTGGGAGGCGGAGAAGTCGCCGACCCCGAAGATGATGGCCTCCAGCCGGTCGCTGGCGGCGGCGATCTCGTCCACGTGCTGCAGGCCTTCGGTCTCCTCGATCAGCACCTCGAGCGCGATCCGCTGGCGCAGCCCGAGCGTCTGCTCCAGCTGGGTGAGGAGCACGTCGACCCACCAGACGTCCCGGGCCCGGCGGACCTTGGGCACGATGATCACGTCGAGGGCCTCACGGGCGGTGGTGACGACCTCGATCACGTCGCCGTGGGCCCAGTGCGTATCGATGCCGTTCATCCGGATCGCGCGGGTGGTGCGGCCCCAGTCCAGGTCGCGCAGCGCCCGGGCCGCCTGGCCGCGCGCCTTCTCCCGCTCGGCGGGCGCGCAGGCGTCCTCCAGGTCCAGGAACACCAGGTCGGCACCGGCGGCGGCGGCCTTCGCGAACATGCCCTCATTGCTGGCCGGGGTGGCCAGCTCCGAGCGGCGCGGCCGCGGGCTTGACGGCAACCTAGATCACTCCCTGGCGGTGCAGCTCGTGCAGGCGGTCGCGGCCCAGGCCGAGCAGCTCACGGTAGACCTCGGCGTTGTGCTCGCCGAGCCGCGGACCCAGGTGGGTGACGGCGCCCGGCGTGTCCGAGAACCGCGGAACCGGTGCCTGGACCCGCATCGAGCCGAGCTCTGGGTCCGGGATGGACGGGTACACCCCGCGCGCCCGCAGTTGCGGGTCGTCGAGCAGCTGCTCGGCGTCGTAGACCGGCGCGGCGGCGACACCCGCTTGTTCGAAGACGGCCAGGGCCGCGTCCAGCGTGCGCTGTCCGATCCAGTCCGCCATGATCGCGTCGATCTCGGCGGCGTGGCGCAGCCGCTGCTGCGCCTCGGCGAACTTGGGGTCCGCGGTCAGCTCCGGCCGGCCTACCGCCCGCAGCGCCCGCATCGCGATCGCGGGGGCGCTGCCGGACATCGCCAGCCAGCGCCCGTCGCTGGTCCGGTAGGTGTTGCGGGGCGCGCTGATGTCCCACCGGTTGCCGGTCCTGACCGGGACCGTGCCGAGCTGGTCGTAGGTCAGCACCGACTGCTCCAGTAGCCGGGCCAGCGGCTCGATCAGGTTGATGTCGATCAGCTGGCCCCGGCCGCCGCCTGGGCCGCTACCGGTGTCGCGGTGGTAGAGCGCCATCATCACCGCCCAGGTAGCGGTCAGCGCGGCCACGCCGTCCGCGAGCATGAACGACGGCAGGGTCGGCGGGCCGTCCGGGGTGCCGGTGAGGTGCGCGAAGCCGCTCATCGCCTCACCCAGCGTGCCGAACCCGGGCCAGTCGGACTTCGGGCCGCCGGCGCCGTACCCGGTGACGTGGACCATCACCAGCTTGGAGTTGGCGGCGGCGAGGCGCTCGTACTCCAGGCCCCAGCTGCGCAGCGTGGACGGGCGCAGGTTCGTGATGACCACGTCAGCCTGCTGGGTGAGCGACCGCAGCAGGTCGCGCCCCGCCTCCAGCCGCAGGTTGAGGGTGACGCACTTCTTGTTGCGGGCCACGCTCTTCCACATCAGCCCGATCCCGTCGCGCTGCGCTCCCCACTGCCGCAGCGGGTCACCGCCGTCGGGCTGCTCGATCTTGACCACCTCGGCCCCGTGCTCGCCCAGCCAGGTGGCGATCAGCGGCCCGGCGGCGAGAGTGGCGGCGTCGATGACGCGCAGGCCAGTAAGGGCACCGCCGGTCACTGAGAACTCCCCGATACCGCCGTGGTGGAGACGCCCAGGTCATGGGCATTCTCCACCACGCCGACCGACTTACGCCGCCCGCGAGACGCCTCCAGCGGCTCCTCGCTCATCATCTGCACGCAGGCCCTGCTACGGGCCAGTGTTCATCTTGAGAGTGGTGAGGTTGCTGCTACTGCAGTTGAAGGTGCCCGGCTGGACCGGGTCTACCCGCTGCCAGACCCCGTTCTGCAGCTGCACAAGCACCGAGCAGTTCGACGCGGCGTGGTTGCCGATGTCGACCGGGCCGATGATGCCGTCGGCGTCGAACGAGTGCTCGTCCTTGAGCGCGGTGAACAGCGTCGTGCGGTTCAGCGTTCCGCCGTTGGCGATCGCCTTATTCACCGCGTCCTGGAAGAGCAGGGCCGCGACGAAGGAGTTGACCCCGTTGTTGTCCAGGTTGTTCACCCCGCCGAGCTGCGTGACCAGCTTGCCGAGGGTGGGATTTACCTTATAGTCGCTCAGGTACGGCAGCGGGACCAGCGACGCGTAGGTGCCGTTCACGGTCGCGCCGCCCTGCTTGTAGAAGTTCGGGTCGTAGCAGCCCGAGTTGCACAGCCAGACCTTGACCGAGTTGACCCCCTGCAGCTGGGCCTCCCGGCGCACCAGCACCATGCTGGCGGTGGTCACGTCGTCGTAGACGAACGTCGAACCGGACGCCTTGATCTGCTGGATGAACGGGATCAACGCGCTTTGCGGGGCCGCGCCGCTCAGCGCGTAGAAGCCCTGGCCGTCCTTCTTGATGCCCAGGTTGCTCTCCGCCTGGAACAGCGGTGTCTGGGTGATCTTGAACGTGGCGTCGTCGCTGTCGTAGAGCCAGATGCCGTGCAGGTTCTGGTTATGCGAGGTGAAGTACCTGGTGTCGCCGACCGGCACCGTGTAGGTCTGCGGGTTGGCCTTCGCCGTAGCGCAGTACGGGCCGAGGCCGGACACGAGATACGTGTCCGGGTCGCAGGTGAGCGGCGGGAACGCGAAGGCGGTGAGGTTGGCGATGCCAACCGCCTTACCCTGGGCGTTCTTGCAGCCGTCGATGTCGGCCAGGTCCACGAGCGCGTTGGCGGAGGTACCGACCAGGGCGAAGTCGTTCTGACAGGCCTTGATCACGCAGTTAGTGGTGGCGTTCGGGTTGAGCTGAGAGTCGCAGAAGTCGACCACGACCTTGCGCCCGGCCAGGCCGCCGCTGGCGTTGACGATCGCGGCCCAGGCCTTGACCGCGTTCACCGACTTCTGGAACAGCCCGGGGACGAGCGGGTTGTTGACGTCGGCGATCATGCCGATCTTGATGGTGGTCCCGGTGATCCCGATGTCGTCGGCCTTGGCGATGCCGGTCGGCGTGGGCGCCGCGTTCGCCGGCGGCGTCACACCCGCCGACGTGGCCGTAGCCGTAGCCGTAGCCGTAGCCGACGAACTGCTGCCGCTACTGCTAGTACTGCTGCCGGAAGAACTGCACCCCGCGGCGACCAGAACCGCGGTCACCGTGGCCGCGATCAGCGCCGCGAAACGCGTGCGTCTCGGTGTCCGTCGGCCGACACCCCCGCGGCCCGGCCCTTTGCTGTTAGGTCTCACTCCTGTGCCCTCCACGACTTCATTGCCTGTGAGCTTTGACCCGGCGACACCCGCGCGTTTGCGCCAGGTAAAAATATACCGGGCGGTCAGTAAAAACTAGAGGCCGGTTGCTGCCTCCGCCTGGGAAGTACGCCGGGATTCCTGGGTAGCCTCAGCCGCGTATGAACGTTTACGGGCAATGGTGAGCCGTAAACCGCAGCCTGAGGATGCGGCCAGGAGAGGTAGAGGCTTACAACCGACCGCCCGGGATGGCGCGGCCGTGTATGTGGCCTTTACTCAGTGACAGGGATTAACGCCTGCGAACCTACTGTTCACGGGCTGCTTGTCTGAAGTTTGTAGCACGGTGCCGGCTGACTGGTCATCAGACGGGTCCCACTCAGCGGAACGGGGCCGCTCAGGTGTAGTTGCCGCCGTTCACGCCGATGACCTGGCCGGTGATGTAGCCGGCGTCATCGGAGCACAGGAAGGCGGTAGTGGCGGCGATGTCTTCTGGCGTGCCCAGCCGGCGGACCGGGCTGCGCGCGGCCAGCTGCCTGATGTTCTCTTCGCCGGCCGGCCCTTGCGCGAAAGGCGCGGCCATGAACATGGGGGTGATGACGGCGCGAGGCGGGATCGTGTTGACGGTGATCCCGTACTGGCCTAGTTCCAGCGCCAGCGTCTTGGTCAGCACGACCACGCCACCCTTCGATGCCGAGTAGTGCGCCTGCGTCCGCGATCCCGACTGGGCGCTCGACGACGAGATGGTGACGATCCGCCCCCACCCGCCGGTGATCATGTCGGGCACCGCCAGCTGGAGGCAGTGGAACGTTCCGGTCAGGTTGACGGCCATGACGCGGTCCCAGTCCTCGACGGTGATCTCGAGGAACGGCGCGTTCAGCGACAACCCGGCGCTGGTCACCATGATCTCGATCGGCCCGAACTCGCCGCGCACCGCATCAAGCGCCTTCTCCACCGCGCCCCGGTCGCTGACGTCGGCACCGAAGCCGACGACGCGCGATCCCGCGCCGCGCAGTTCGGCGGCGGCCCGGTCGGCCGCGGCCGCGTCCACGTCGAGCAGCGCAACGCTGGCGCCACCGACCGCGAGGCGGCGGACGATCGCCAGACCTATGCCCGACGCGCCGCCGGTCACGACTGCCACCCTGCCCACAGTGCCCTCCTCTGTCGTCGCTCCGCCCCGTGCTATGCCACCGTAGCGCCGAAGCTAGATCAACCGGTCAGTAGATTCAAGACGCTCTGGATCGGGCGCACTGGAGCCTGATGGCCGGGCGAAGGCCATGGTATGAGGCCAGTAGTAGTTTACTCATATAGCCTTACGGTGAACGGACGGGGACTTCACCTGCGGGTAAGGGCTGCATGGAACGAGATCACCGCGCCCACCAGGGTAAGTCGCGCCGGGCGGGCGGCACGTGGCCAGCTCGCACCTCAGCACCCCCCTATAGTGACCGGTAAGTACAAAGCTCGCCCATTAGCGTCCTGCCTACCGGAACACCGTCGTTGACGCGCCATCGATTCCGCCATACTTTCCGAATCTGCAGAGTCAATCATGACACTGGAGTTTTCAGATCTCATCAGAGCAGATGCCAAGCGTCTGGAGACCCGCATGGCCAAGGAATTCATCATTTCTGGTGACAGTCACGTCGTCGAGCCGGTTGACCTCTATAAGACCCGGCTGCCCAGGAACATGCGCGACCAGGCGCTGTGGGAAGAAGACACGATCCTCGACGAGCCGCTGGTGCCCGGAGGCCACACCGAGTTCCGCACCGTACACACGCCCGGGTACGAGGGCTGGACCGTATCCCGCTACCGCCAGTTCCCCGGCCCGACGCCCGACGGACGCCCGGAAAGCATCCTGCGCGATCTGGACCGCGACGGCGTCGACGCGACGATGCTGTTCCCCAACCTGTCGTTCTTCGCCTTGTACACCGACATCCACGACCGCTCGATCGCGCATGCCCGCGTCTACAACGACTGGCTGGCCGAGACCTACCTCCCCTATTCCAACCGGCTCCGGCCAGCCGCGGCCATCCCGACCACCGACGTGGCTGACGGGGTCAAGGAGATCGAGCGCGCCGTCCGGCTCGGCCTGACGGCGCTCATCCTGCCCGAGATCCCGCAGCCACTGCCCTACTGGGCCCCAGAGTACGAGCCGCTGTGGGCGGCCGCCGAGGCGAATGGCCTGCCCGTCTTCTTTCACGTGGCCTCGGGCGGCGTCGATTCCAAGGCCGGCACCTCGGCTACCGGCAGCCAGGTCAAGGGCATCCTGACTGCGATGACCATGGGCAAGCAGGAACTCGACGGCGCCCTGCTGGCTGGGCGGACCATGGGCGGCGGCAGTACCGCCGCCGCCAGCCCGATGCGGATCATCGCCGACCTGGTCAGCTCCGGCGCGTGCGAGCGGCACCCCAACCTGATGTTCAACGTGATCGAGTTCAACGCGGGCTGGCTCGCGAACTACATGGGCTCGATGGACAAGGCCTGGCGCACCGGGACCGGGCAGGACCCGCACTGGTGGCTCGGCTTCTGGGACGACGGGGTCGATCCGCACGACCAGAAGCTCATGGGCCGGATGTTCAAGATCAACGAACGCTGGCCGTTGCCCCTCAAGCCGAGCGAGTACGTCAAGCGCAACATCCGGGTACAGTTCGCCGATGACAAGGTCGCCGTGATGTCCCGGCACATCACCGGTGCCGACACCATCTACTGGGGCAGCGACTACCCGCACGCGGAAGGCACCTTCCTCGGCAGCCAGGCGGTCATCGAGGAACAGTTCGCAGACGTACCCGACGAGGACCGCGCCAAGATACTCGGCAGCAACCTCGCCAAGATCGTCGGCTTCGACGACTCGAAGAAGCTGGCCCCGGTGACTCCCCCGGCACCGCCAAAGGTTCCTGCCCCGGCTTGAGCTGGCCGAGGAAGGAAGGGGTACAGGAAACGTCCGGGCTCCAGTCCTTGCGTGCCGCCAGCGAGGGCAGCATTGGCGAGCGTGCTCAGCCGGACGCGCCCGTGTCCTCGCCGCTGAGAGCGGCAAACCCTCTCTGAGCAGGTCCGCCAGGTCGGCCTCGCCATCGGCAGAGACCCAGTACTGCCCCCAGACCCCGCGCCCGCTGCCAGAGCTCGGGCCGCTCGCCCGCACCGCCGCGAAAGAGCAGGCCGCCGGCCACGACCGCAAGACCAGCGAGCTGGCCCGCTACAAGCCCGGCCGCCTCACCGCCGACGACCCGGACGGCTACCACCGCGTGCAGTGCCCGGCCGCCATGGGCAAGATCCGCGGCATGCCCGGTCGTTCTGAAGATGATGAAGGAACGCTGGCGCCACCTGCCAGTGGGGTGTGGGAGCAGATGGGCCTGACTGTTGTCGGGGAGCTCAACGGCGGGCATCAGTCACGAGCTGTGCTGGTCCACCGCGACGCAGAGCAACTGGTCATCAAGCTCACGGATGCCCGGCTGGTTGATCTACAAGAGTTCGAGACCCGGATCGGCGTGGTCAGAGATCTGGCTGCGATCGACGAGCACGCTGTCGGCCCGATCGAGATCGGTCCGTCGTTGATCAACCATCTCGGAGGTTGGCTCGCAGTTGCCTATCCGTACGTCCCGGGCCCAAATCCCGATCCTGAGAACCGCGCCGAGGTCAAAAAACTGGCGAGGAGCCTCGCCGCGCTGCACCATTCACTTCGGCGCCTCACCACCACCCGCCCGCTTCCTCTCGTCGCGGCCCTGCGAGCAAGCGGGCCTCTCGCCGACGCCCTCCCAGACCCGGTCCAGCTTCTCCGCGGCGACTACTCGCCCGCGAACGTACTCCTCGACGGGGATCGCACACGCGTCATCGATTTCGACGACTGTGGGTACGGCCCCATCGAGTTCGAGCTCGGCAATGAACGGGATATCCGCGGGACGATCGCTATCCGCCTGGCTCACTTGGACCGCGTCCGACCAGGTCACAAGCCTGCAAAAGAGCTTTGTCCGGCCGATCTTGAAAACGCTGAGGATCGGAGCACTATCCAGCGCCTACTGAACCTCTCCCGTCCTCCTCGTAGCTGCCCCTCGGACGCGGTGATCACGGCCAAGATCATCGAGTAGCGCGGAGGACGCACTGCCAGCACTGCCTCCGGAGCGCGCGGCAGTCCGCGGAGCTGCTCATGCCCCTGGGTGGTCTGCCCCGGGTGCAGAGGTCGATTAGCTGTCTCTACGACGAGAAGATCCGGTCCATGATCTCGGCGCCGGTGGTGATGACCGGGCGAAGTTCGCGGCGGTAGACCAGTTCGGTCGTACTGGTCTGCTGGTGACCGGCGAGGCGGGCGATCTCCTCTACTGGGACGCCGCCTGCGGACATGATGCTGACGAAGGTGTGGCGCAGCTCCCTGGGAACCCACTCGTCGCCGAGGCCCGCTGCCTTGGTGATCTGCCGGAAGCCGCGCTACACACCCTCTGACCTGGTGGGCGCAACAGGTTTCGAACCAGTGACCCCTCGCTTGTAAGACGTGACCGAACCGTCGCCGGACGTCGCCCGGAACCGCCGGAAGAGTCAGTTAGCTGGAGTGATTGTCGCTGGACGTCGGCCTGCATCGCTGGGAGCCTGACTGCGTTGGCTCCCCGTTTGGCTCCCCGAAATTAGATTAGCTTCGCTAAGGAGTACCGGCAGTGGTCGCGTCGCGGATCTTGACTGCCGATGGCTGGTCAGGAGTGGGTACCGATGAGATCGGGATCGACATGGAGGCCGCAAGCCAGAGCAGTTCGGCCTTGAGGTGTCACCGCTGACACTCTGCCTACGGCTAAGGCAGGTAGAATAACGATATGGACACCTATAGTCTCGCCGAGGCGGCCCGGCGTTTGGGGACATCGCCTCCGCGTATACGACGTGCGGTAGATCGTCTGGGCTTGCCGGTCGAACGAGATGCTTCAGGTGTCTTCCAGTTGACTGAGGAACAGGTGAGCGAGCTTGCCCGCGAACTCGGAGTCACTCCGCCGATACCTGGCATGTCGCGGACGGACGCCCAGGTGCTCGCAGCCTTGTCTCGGTCCCCGCGTGGCGTTTCCTCGGCCCGTGAAGTCGCCCGGCGGGCTGGAGCCAGTCCCACTGCCGCAGGGCGCGCGTTGGCACACCTTGCAGCCCGCGACCTCATCACGCGCACACCCCTCATGCTCGCCAGAGGACATGCCAGCGAAGTGACGGTCTACCAAGTACGGTTCGGATCAGACGAATGGCTCGCGCTTGCGCCTGATGTGGCGAAGATCCACTTGCCGGAGCGCGCCAGCAGGGCCCCGGCCAAGCGGGTTCCCCCGCACCTGCTGCACTTGTTCTGGAATACGGCCCCCGCGCAGCTCGATGTCGGTACCTCAGCGCCGTACATCGCCAGGCGGCTGCTCACGACGTTTGACCCGGATGGCCTGGCCTGGGGTACTGTCAACCTTCCCGCCAGTGCCTGGGAACACGCGGCAGCTACTCGGGGCCTTGAGCCGGCGGAACGTGCGCTCGCGCACAACCTGGCCAGGTATGCGCATGTTGCCTGAACGCGTCCGCGGCATCCTGCCGCCGGATACGGCATCGACATGGGAGGTCATCGCCCCAATCGTTCCGCCGGCAGCATATCTCGGCGGAGGCACGGCCATTGCCGTCCATCTCGTCCACCGGGTAAGCCGCGACCTAGATTTCTTCTTCCATCGGAACAGCGTCAACCTGGACGAGCTCAGCGCGAGGCTATCGGCAGCCGGACCGTTCGCAGTCACCGAACGCGCACCTGGCACGCTCAACGGCGTATTCTCGGCCACGAGGGTACAGTTCCTGCACGCAGATGAAGGACGCCCGCAAAGGCTGCTCGAAAGCCCCACGCAAGTCGACGGACTCTTCGTCGCGCGGATTAGCGACCTGATGGCGATGAAGCTAAAGGTCGTGGGTGACCGTGGCGAACTTCGAGACTACTTCGATCTCATGACCATCGAACAGCGGACAGGCCGCACGGTCGATGAAGGCCTAGCACTCTTCCTCGAACGCTTCCAGCCTGAATACCCCGACCAGGCAATCAACCATATCCTGCGAGGACTTGGCTACTTCGACGACGTCGACCCCGACGACGCCCTTCCCGTCTCACGCCAGCAGATCGTTGACTACTGGACGCGCAGACAGCCCGAAATTATCGCCGCCCGCAGCCGCTAATCGCACGAACGAAACTCTGTCATCCGTTAGTTAGTGGGCGCAGCTGGGTTCGAACCAGTGACCCCTCGCTTGTAAGGCGTGGGCGATCATACGACGGGGCCGGTCACTACGTCAGCAGCGCGAGTTCTTCGGGGACGAAGGACTCGGGATCGGCCTGCTCGACGTCCTCGAGGCGCATAGTGACCGCGACACGGAGGGCCGCCAGGCGCCGATCCATCAGCGCCTTGAGCGCGACGGGGTCGAAATCGGCCGGATCGCCTCGCTGCTGGGCCGCGCTTCCGTAGGAGCCGACGAAGCCGCCGGTGAGCCGCTCCCAGCGACGCTCGACGAACTCCCAGAGCTCCGGATGCCCGGCCAGGATCTGGCGTCCGAGGTACGTACCGTAGGCGATATGCCGGCGCTCGTCGCGCTGGGTGAGTTTCAGTCCCGCCTCAAGGCCGGGAAGCTTGCCGATCTTCCGGAACGTCTCGTCCCAGCGCCGGTACCCGCTGATGGCCGCGACGCCCTCGACCAGCTGGTTGTAGATGAGGGTGGCGTCCAGGATCGCCTCGGGCGACCGGTCGGTGTCGAGCCGCCTCATCACCTTCGTGAGCACGCCGTCGAACAGTCCCGGCCGGCTATTGCCGCTGTTCCGCATGGCCTCGTTCTGGGCCCGCACGAGGTCATCCAGCGAGGCTGGGTCGAGGCCGACGGCGTCGAACCACCGGCGGAACATCTCGGTGTGCTTGGCCTCCTCCATCGCGAACATCGACAGGTACATCGTGTCCTCAAGGCGTCCCAGGTCGGACATGCAGCGCAGCAGCGGGACGATGTCCATCGTCACGGCTTCCTCACCGACCATGAACCCGCGAGCCGACATCGCGACAATCGTCCGCGCCGTCTCCGACATCTCCTGCCAGTCGACGGCGTCCTGCGAGAAGTCGAGGTCGGCTGGATCCCAGAAGAGTTTCTTGGACTTCTCCCAGAGCTTCCACGGGACCGAGTCGTAGTTGATGCCGCGCGTGGACTTGTACCGTCCGATCTGCGTCTCCTGGATCTTGCCGCCGTAGGACTCGGTCATGTCCACTCTCCCGGTAAGGGGCCGCAACGGGAACTGCACCGTTCCTAAATCGGACAATAGTGATGCATCGCTCCGACCGCCAGCGGTGTGACCGGGCTCGCCACTGGCCGCCGCGTACGACGAGCAGCACCGGCAGATCGCCGATCTCCTCGTTGTCGTGGCGCTCCGGGCCCGCGGAGGCACGCTCCGCCCAACCGGTTCTTCCGCGGGGCAGCACGCATGGTCCTCCCACGGCGGGTTCGGGGCGGACACCCACACTTCCACCCGCGTAATGGGCGACCTATCCTCACGACGTAGCGGATCGTAACTTCTCCTTTGCGAGCCATTGTTGCACCTTCTCCCAGGCGCTTTGTATGAGTCCCGCCGAAATCTGAGGTATTGGCACCTGGAAGAAATTGGCCACAGTGGCTCCGGCGTTCCACAAAAAAGAAATGACCTCACTCCATCCTTTTCGCCGACGGAGCTCCTCAAGCTCACTCTTCTGCGATTCTAGGAGGCGCAGTTGCCGCGCAATGTAGTCCGGATTCACCGAGGAATCCGAAAAATCGCTGACAGTCATCGGTGGTCTCCCTTCCTCAGATGTTTCCTTTTATTTCCGGATCGCCCCATATCGTCTATGGGGTGACGAGTTCCCTCGTCTACGACGACAATATTGAGGCAGGCCTTCGCCTCTGCAATGGTTAGCTTGCTAACGTCATCAGTAAACTGGGACCCGAAACGGAAAACCGCACCTCGCCCGAGTTTGTTCAAGACCGAAATCATTAGTGGAGTGAGGTTGTACCTCAAAAGCGAAGAGCAGGCCACCACCGAATAAAATTCGCGAAGCCGACGGAGCAAGCCGCTGTGCTCCGGATAGCGTTCAGCCAGGCTGCTCGCCTCAGCCTCACCAAGGTATCCTAGATAAGTTACGGTATCGTCCGTATACTTAAATCCCGGAAGCTGCAGAGTCCATTTGGAGTCATTATATGTTGCGGCCGTCAGCATCTCAGCGTGAGGCGCTAGGAGAGATTCGAAGAAATAACGCTGTTTCGCCTCGATCACCTCGAGCAGCACCTCACTAGGAATAACGACTCCTGATTCGCCATCCTTAACATAGAGCCACGGCGGCGGCGCCAAATGGTCCACTTTCGTTAGGGCAACCGTGATCCTAGAAAGCAGATCGCGTCCCTCGTCTGGATCGCTTCCTATAATCTGGTCGAGGGCCCATCGATCGAACGATACCGATCTCATATCAGCGTGTATCGCCCACATTGCGATGTCCGACTCCAGCAAAATGCGACGATACTCATTTAGGTACTCGGCATCTACATCGGCAGCCTCACCGATTCCAGGCATATCGTAGAACCACAGCTCGGATCCATCTTTTGACTTTACTACTACCCGCTCGACTTCTTTCGTGCACGGCTTTACTGGATCGGTCTTAAGGTTTGTACCGAAAAGTCTATTGATCAACGTCGACTTTCCAACGCCGGTCTGCCCCATTACGGCCACAACAAGCGGTTTATCAGCCTCCGCTTTCACGGCCGCCTTAACCGTGTTTGCGATCTCATCGCTCAAGCTATCGGAGTTCATTCAGCGACCTCCCCACTGTTATGCCTGAGACGATCTTTCGGCTCAGAACGTCAATTGTCAAGAGTCGGGTAGTCGGATGGCAAAGCAGGACATAGAGGCCGCGATACCGTCTGGACACTTGGGTCACTCGCGACCCTCGGCGCGTCGTGGATAGGCTGACCGGCGACGATGGCAGCGAGTCCCGCGCGGTCGGGTGCAGGCCATCGTCGCCTGATCCGCGATTTCGGGACGCCCTGACTATTCGGAGCCGCTGCGGGGGCTGCTGATACGTGCCGAGCCGCCTTGATTTTGCTGCTGGGTGGCCCGACGTTCGGCGGGCGGGCCTCCCAAGGCTGAGCCCGCCGCTGACGCGGCCCAGCGGCGCCGTCAGGTGCCGCCTTAATGGACCGGACGGGCCACGACAGCGCCCGTGCGGCGCTGGGCTAGTTTCACGGCCACCGGCATTTTGCCTGGTGGGCGTAGGTGGGTTCGCCCCTCGCTTGTAAGGCGCAGTTCTTCCATCGCGAGACGTCGCCTACCATCGCCTGAGGAGCCAGCTAACAGCTTGGCCAGGCTCCAGGCAAACGGCAGGTCATACTCGGCCGGCTTAGCCTTGGCGATCTTCTTGATCTCCCGCCGCTGCGGCAGCGTGAACTTCGGCGGATACCCGCCTTTGTATTTCGGGTAGAGCGAGCCGAACCCGTCGGCGTTGAAGTTACGGATCACGTCCCGGACCCGGTCCTCGCTGGTGAACGTCACCTTCGCGATCGCCGCCGCGTCCGTTCCCTGCGCAGACAGCAGCACCATCTGCGCCCGCCGCCAGGTCACCACCGACCCGGAGCCCCGGCGCACGATCCGTACCAGCCGCCGTCCCTCGTCATCATCGATCTCACGCACGAAATCCGGGCCTTGCGGTTGTGTTTCTTGCGGGACTCCTTTGATTCGCGATGCGGGTGGGAGCGTCTGTACTCCCGCTGGCGCTCCATGGCCTCGGCTGTCTTGCAGAATCCGCCGTGGCCCGGCTTGCGCGCACACATCGTCTGCTTTCGCGGCATCCACTTGCCGCACAAATCCTGCCTCACACTCTCAGGGTAGATTCCGCCCCAGGTAACCGCAGGGGTCTTGCGCCAGCGAGGAGACAGGTATTTGAAATAGTGGGCGTAACTGGGTTCGAACCAGTGGCTTCCCGCTTGTAAGGCGGGTGCTCTTCCGCTGAGCTATACGCCCGGCCGTCCCTGACGGGACGAACGCAGACAGCATACGGGGTGCGGGCGGCTTCCGTCGCCTCCGCTGCCTGGTCAGCCCGTGATGGCGACCGCGACCGGGAAGTCCCCGACCGTGATCGGCGCGGCGGCGTGCCGGGTGCGGGTGCTGACCAGGGAGACCTGGCCGCCTTTATCGCCCGCGCCGGCGCGTGGCCGTGTTGATGGGGGTGACGGTGCCCGCGCCCTCGTTGGCGACGTAGACGGTCCGGCCGTCCGGCGTCACCGCGACGGCGGCCGGGTCGGTGCCGACCGGGATCGCCTTCCCGGCCTTGCGGGTGGTCAGGTTCACCGGAGTGACCGTGGCCGACCCGTAGTTGGCCACCCAGGCGGTCGGCGGCGAGGAACCCTGGCCGGTCACGGCCGGGCTGATGCCCGCGGGGGCCGGGACCAGGGCCGGGGCGGCGAAGGGGGTAGCGACGGCGCCGGGTGCGTCCGGGGCGAAGACGTCGTTCACCGGCTGCGCGTAGCGGTCGTTCTGGGTCAGGGTGCCCAGGCCGAGCGCGGCCTCGATCGTGCGGAGCAGGCTGTAGTGGGTGTACCGGACCTTGGAGACGTAACCCGGGCGCACGCCGGCCGAGCCCAGGATGATCGTCGGCGTCCGCTGGGCCGGGTGCTGGCCGTCCTGCGCGTCCTCGTCGAAGGTGATGATGGCCAGCGAGCGCTGCGTGGTCCATGGGAGGCGCAAGAGGCGGGACGGCCGCGGACGTCGCCGAAGTACATCATCGGCTGGTCGTCGTCCCAGTAATAGGTGTGCACGGTGTCGTCGCACGGGCCGTTGGCGCTCTGCAGGTAGGTCTTCCAGGACTCGCCGGCCGACCCGATCAGGTCGCCGATGTCGCGGGCGTTGATCGTGTACTGCGAGTTTTCCTCGGCCGGGTCGTCCAGCGGGATGCCGAACGCGCTCCCGCCCGCCAGGGCCAGGTAGTTGGCGTCGCTCGGGTGTTCCTCGGCGTAGAACTGGGACAGCAGGCTGCCCTGCCGCAGCAGGCTGTTCAGGTACGGTGCCTGCCTGGTGTCGCCGACGATCTGGTTGAAGTCCTGGTTCTCGAAGTAGAACAGGAACACGTGCTGGTAGCCGGGGACGGCGGGCACCGGCGGAGCGGGGGGCGCGGGCCTGGACACGGCGGCCGAGACGGTCAGGCCGAGGTTGGCGGCGACGGCCCGGTTGTAGCCGACCTGCGGGGCGTCTGGGCCGTTGTAGTTCGTGAGCGACGTGGCCAGCACGATGGTGACCTGGGCAGATACCGTCCCGGCGGGCAGCGTGCCGTCACCTGCTCGCGGTTGGAGGCGGGCACCGACCGGGCCGATGGTGCGCTGGGCGAGGACCTTTCCGCCGGCGGACAGGAACCGTACCGTGACCTCGGCTCGGCTGGTCTTGGTGCCGCCCAGCCAGGCGGACAGCCGGTAGTTCGTGCCGCGCGGCGCCGGCTGCCCGGACGGAAGGCGCAGCGCGATGCTCTGGACCAGGCGGGCCGTTCCGCCCGCCCCGCCCGCGAAGATCCGGCTGCGGCTGGCGGGCCAGGTGCCCGCCGCCGCCGGGAAGCCGGGCGTGCCGTACCGCACGACCGTGGGCAGCCCCGCCAATACCTGCCAGCCGGGGATGGTCACCTCGTCCCAGCCCTGGGCCGACACCGCCCCGGTGGTCCCGCGCGGGTTCGCCAGGAGGTTGCCGCTGGCCCCGGAATTGGTCGCACTGGTTCCGGCCGTGGTCGCACTGCGCAAAGCGGTGACGGAGGCGCCCGCCGGGAGACTCATCGCCAGCATGGCGGCGAAGGTCAGCATCGCGGCCAGGACGGGAGCGCGCAGGACTGAGAACATGACGGGCCTTACCTAACGGAGCTGCCTGACTATTCAGCCAAGACGGTAGAGAACCGGGCCCACGGCCTCCACTGCCGTCATGAGAACTCTGGCCGACGGCCCGGTAAACGGCGTCCCGGCTCGCGGGCGGCTGGCCTCCGATTTCGGTGGTGCGTGGCGCACAGACCACCAAAGAGCGTAGGCAGTGGCACACGCAGCACGTTCAGCGGCGCCGCCGCGGACGCCGGGCCAGGTCAGGGACCGACGTAACACCGGATCACAGGAACGGAGCCGTCCGGGTCGGTCCAGGTCGCGGGCTGGGTGCCGACCAGCTTCCAGCCGGCCCGCTCGTACAGGGCGATGGCGGGGCCGCTGTCGTCCACCACGTCGAGGGCGGGCTTGAGATCGTGCTCGGCGGCGGCGTCGGCGGCGGTGTCGAGCAGGGCGCGGGCCAGGCCCAGCCGCTGGAAGTGCGGGTCCACGTAGAGCCTGACGATTCCGCCCAGCCCCTCGACTGGCAGGCCGGTGGCGCGGAGCAGGCACTCCACGTTCAGGCCGCGGACGAGGGCGACGTGGCCGGCGACCTCGCCGTCGTGCTCGGCGACCCAGGCGGCCACCATGGCGCGCGGGGTGATCCAGCCGCCGGGGTCGTCCGGCCAGCGCGACGGGTAGCCGCTAGCCTCGTGGACCCGGCGCAACGCGGCGACACAAGCAGGGACGTCCCTGGGTTCCCGGGGGCGGACTGGCACGCCAGGAAGCGTACCTGGCCTACGCCCCGTCTGATAAAGCGGAACGTTCCTCGCCGCGCGCGCCCCCGCGCCCCTCCGTCCGCAGGGCGGAGCGGGCCGGCGGCCGCCGGCTGGCCGCCGCGGACACCTCTTCCAGGTGGGTCATCATCCGGTGCCGGGCCAGCGCGCCGTCCCGGGCGATGATCGCCTCGGCGATCTTGACGTGCGCCGCGTGGACGTCGCCGATCGAGAGCCTGCTCCGCTCGAGGGTCGGCTGCCGCTGGGTCAGGTCGGTGAGCGTCTGCACGAACAGGTGCAGGGCCGGGTTGGCCGTCAGCCGGGCCACCAGGACGTGGAAGTCGTACAGTCGCGGCGTCTCATCCGGGCCGGCCAGCGTCGCCTCGACGGCCAGGTAATCCCGGAGCTCGCCCACCTGGTCCTCGCTGATCCTGGCGGCGACGCGCTCGGCGCAGAACAGCTCGATGGCCAGCCGGGCGTCCTCGAGCTGGCGCGGTTCGACCTTCTCGAAATCAAGGTAAACGGCCATCGCCTTGGCGACCGGCGCCGGCTCGGGCTGCCGGATGAACAAGCCTCCGTGCAGCCCGCGGCGCATCTCGGCCAGGCCGTGGTGCTCGAGCAGCCGGACCGCCTCACGGAAGACCGCCCGGCTGACCCCGTAACGGGCGATTAGCTCTACCTCGCTGCCGAACAGCTCCCCAGGCTCCCAGCGCTGACCGACGATCGTCTGCTCGATCTGATCAGCAACTATCTCTGCCTTTTTCAACGGTTACATGTCCTTGCTCGCAGCGGCTGCAACCGGGGAGGGACCGGCCGGGTCGTCCAACAAGGGGCGAGCCTCACCCTAACGGTGCAAGTCACCCTTTGCGGCCGACTGTACACCGGTTCAGGAACCCTTTTTTCAGCCTGCGAACGGCCGTCTAGCTTCCCCCCTCGTCCAGGCGCACGAGCCCTTCGGCGGCGATCCGCTCGACCTCTCCCTCGATATCACCGAAGTCCTGCCCGGCCATCGACCCGGCCCGCACCCGGGCCGCGATGCCCTGCGCGATCGCCGCCGACTTGAAGTGGGCCAGCGCGACCCACACCGACAGGTTCGATATGTCGGCACCGGTCCGTTTGGCGTACCGCTCGGCCAGGTAGGCACGGGTCGGGAAGCCGGGCTGCATGGTCGGCGCGGGCGTCATGGCCGGCCGGGCATCGGTGGGCTCGCGGTAGTAGAACATGAACAGGCCGAGATCGGCCAGCGGCTCCCCCAGGGTGGACAGCTCCCAGTCGAGCACCGCCTTGACCCGGGGTGGCATGTGCCGGCCGAGGATGGTGTTGTCGATCCGGAAGTCACCGTGCACGATCGACCCGCCGGGCCCGGTGGGCGGGTTCTCGCGGAGCCGGCGGGCCAGTTCGTCGACGGCCGGGATGTCGCGGCTCTTGGACCGCTCCCACTGGTCGCTCCACCGGCGCACCTGCCGCTCCCCCAGGCCCGAGGGCCGGCCGTAGCCGGTCAGGCCGACCGCGTCCGGGTCGATGGCGTGCAGGTCGGCCAGCGTGTCGATCAGGACGTCGCCGACGGCGTGCCGGTCCGCCTCAGCTTCCGCCCAGCCATCGGGCAGGTCACCCCGGATCACGTACCCGTCGACCTTCTCCATCACGTAGAACGGCACGCCGATGAGCTCGCCGGCGTCCTCGAACAGGATCTCGGCCACCGGGACCGTCGTGCCGGCCAGCGCCCGCTGGATCCTGGCTTCCCGGCCCATGTCGTGCGCCCGGGGCAGCAGCGGCCCGTCCGGCGGCCGGCGCAGCACCGCCTCGCCCGCGTCGCTGCTGAGCTCGAAGGTCAGGTTGGACTTGCCGCCGGAGACCAAGGTGGCCTCAAGCCGCGCCCAGCCGGGATCGCCCAGCGCTCGCGCGAGCGCGGGGCCGACGACATCGAGCCTGGTCAGGTTCTCGTGCATGCTGCCCCTTCGTCTACTGCCCTTCCGCTGAATTTAACGGTAAGAATGGGCCATGGACGACACCGGAGCCCGTCTGCGTAATCACTGGGTCAGTCATATCGCGCGGCACGCGCACGCGAAACCTGGCTCCGTGTACCTCCGCTTCGAGGGAACCTCGGTCACGTGGGCGCAGCTCCACGAGCGGATCGGCGCCGTGGCGGCGAGCGCCCGGGCCGCGTGCGACCACGAGATCGGCTTCGTGTCGACCGGCTCCGTTGACGGGGCGGACCCCTATTTCCCTGATGTTCCTGGTGCGGATGCTCCTGTGGTGGATGTGCCGGAGGACAGTCCCGCCCTGATCATGTACACCTCCGGCACCACCGGCCGGCCCAAGGGCGCGGTGCTTTCGCACGAGAACCTGCACTGCCAGTCGCTCACCCTGATCCGGGCCTGGCGGCTCTTCGACGACGCCGAGGTCAACCTGTGCGCGTCGCCGCTGTTCCACATCGCCTCGATCGGCTCGGTCGCGCCGATGGCGCTGATCGGGGGCACCACGGTCCTGCTCCCCAGCGGTGGGTTCAATAGTGCGGGCACGCTCGCATTGATTGATAACGAACGGGTCAGCAGCGTGTTCCTGGTACCGGCCCAGTGGCAGCTGCTATGCGATGACCCCACCTTGCCCAGTCGCGACCTGTCGGCGCTGAAGACGATGTCGTGGGGCGCCGCGCCGGCCACTACCACCCTGCTCACCCGGATGGCCGAGGCGTTCGGAGGCGTCACCAACGTGGCCGTGTTCGGCCAGACCGAGATGTCCCCGGTGACCTGCGCCCTGTCCGGGGAGGACGCGCTGCGCAAGATCGGCTCGGTGGGCCAGCCGGTGACGATGGTGGCGGCCAGGGTCGTCGACGACGACATGAAAGACGTCCCGCCGGGCGAGGTGGGCGAGATCGTCTACCGTGGTCCCTCGGTCATGTCCGGGTACTGGCGGAACCCGGAAGCCACGGCCGAGGCCTTCCGCGGCGGCTGGTTCCACTCCGGCGACCTGGTCCGGGAGGACGAGGAAGGCTTCCTGTACGTCGTCGACCGCAAGAAGGACATGATCATCACCGGCGGCGAGAACGTCTACTGCGCCGAGGTGGAGAACGCCCTGTCCGCGCACCCGGCCGTGGCCGAGATCGCGGTGATCGGCGCGCCGCACGAGCGGTGGGGCGAGACCCCGGTGGCGGTGGCCGCGCTGGTTCCCGGCGCCTCGCTGACCGTGGCGGAACTGCGCGAGTGGGGCACTAGCCGGCTGGCCCGCTACAAGCTGCCGACCGTCCTGCACGTCATGGACGCGCTGCCGCGCAACGCCAGCGGCAAGGTCCTGAAGACCACCCTGCGTCAGCGGCACGGGGGCACGATAGCGTGACCGGGTGGCAGTAACCGAGAAGATCGAGATGTTCCTGGCCGAGCCGCGGAACGTCGTGGTGGCCGGGATCCGGCGGGACGGCCGCCCGCACCTGAGCCCGAACTGGTTCGTCTGGGACGGCCAGTGCTTCTACGTCTCGACCACGCGGACCCGGGTCAAGTACGCCATCTTCCGCCGTGACCCGCGGGCCCAGCTGCTCGTCGACGATCCGGTCGGCTTCCGCGCCGTGCTGGTGCCGGCCACCGCCGAGATCCGCGAGGACCTCGCGGCTGAGCTGCCGCACTTCCGTGCGATCAGGCAGAAGCACGGGATGCCAGTCCCCGATGACGAGAAGCACCTGCAGGCCCTGGCGGCCGAAGGCCGGGTCATGCTCGTCTTCACCCCGGACGCCCCGTCCTCGGACTGGACGTCCTGGGGCCTGGACTGACGCGTGGCTGATCGCGGCTGGCCCGCTGCCGGGCTACTGCATCGTGGTGTGGTGGCTGGGGCACGTCGCCGAGCCAGGTGAGCAGCCGCTGGAGCAGAGCCGGATCAGCGCCCTCGACCTCGAGGATCTTGGTACGGCTGGTCGCCCCGGCGACGAGCGTCACGGCCCTCCGGGGAAGACCGAGCGCATCGGCCACCGCAGCCAGCGCCGCCTCCGTAGCCTGGCCGTCCACGGCACGCTTGCTGACCTGGACGATCAGCGCGCCATCACGCTCCCCGCCGACCCCGGGCCGCGCCGAGCCGGGCCGGACCCACACGGTGATCCGCACCGCACCAGTGTGCCGTACCGCCAGGCCCGCCAAGCCAGGACCCGGCGCGTCCCGAGGGAGCATTGACCTTTTCTGACCATAGGTGCTAACTTTTGACCATGCGGTCAAAGAATACTCCGACTGGTCAGGAACCTGACCGGACGTTCACGGAGACCGCGCGCCGGGCGCAGATCATGGCAGCGGCCATCGAAACCATCGCCGAGCTCGGGTACGGGCAGGCCTCGCTGGCGCGCATGGCCGAGGCGGCCGGGACGAGCAAGGGCGTGATCATCTACCACTTCGGCAGCCGGGACGAGCTCATCAAGGAACTGCTCGAGGAACTGATCGGCCGGGCCGCCGTCTACATGCGCCCGCGGATCGAGGCCGAGCGCACCGGCGCCGGCATGCTCCGCGCCTTCATCGAGTCCAACCTGGCGTTCCTGGCCGAGAACCGCAATCACGTGGCGGCGACGGTCGAGATCGCGCTCAACGCCCGGGCCGCCGACGGCAGCCGGATCTTCGGCCCGAGGTTCAACGACGCCGCGGTGGCCGCGATGCAGGGACTCCTCGCCTCTTTCCAGGCGGCCGGCGAGTTCCGGGCCGACTTCGACCCGCAGGTGATGGCCATGGCCATCCGGGCGGCCATCGACGCGGTGGCCCCCCGGCTCGCCCGCGATCCCGGACTCGACGTCGGGCACTACGCCCGCGAGATAGCCGACCTGTTCGTCTGCGCCACCCGCGCGGAGGACAGCTCTCCAGATCAACCCCACAAGGAACCGGAGGGATCATGAACCCCTACTTCGACACCAGCCAGGTCGCCGCCGTGCTGACGTTGGTCGCGGCGCTGAGCTGGGGCTCGATTGAGGCCAGCCACTTCGGCCAGCGCCGGGCCGGAGCCACCAAAGTCGGCGGCGGCGGGATGATGGCCGCCTGGCCCTCGGCATCGGGCTGGCGATCATGGTCACCGGGATGGTGCTGCGCGGCTGGATGGCCCTCATCCCGCTGGCCGGGATCCTGTGGCGCATCCACGCCGAGGAGCGCGCCCTGCTGGTCACCCTCGGCGCCCCCTACCGGGCCTATGCGGCGCGGCACAAGCGGCTGGTCCCGCTCGTCTGGTAGTCCCGCTCACGAAACCTGAAGGAGACAGCAATGGCACCGTCGGCACCAACGGGCCAGGCCAGGCCCAGGTGGGAACCGCAGGCGGCCGGTACCCGGCTGGCCCAGACCGCCGGGGCCAATCCGCCGGGGCCAATCCGTCCGGCGTGTTCACCTCGGACCTGTCGGTCTCGGAGTACGTCCTGCTGGGCGAGGCCGGGTTCGAGCCGCTCGGCTTCGTCGTCGGCTCCTCCATCTACCACGTCGGCCTGCAGGTGGGCCGCTGGGGCCGTAACCAGGAACTGCAGGTCCTTACGCAGGCCATGTACAACGCCAGGGAGTTCGCGATGGCCCGGATGCGGGCCGAGGCGGATCACCTCGGTGCCGACGGCATCGTGGGCGTGCAGCTGCGGATGCAGATGTACGCCTGGGGGCAGAGCTGCCTGGAGTTCGTCGCCACCGGCACCGCCGTCCGCCGCCTGTCCGACGAGCACCGCCTGCCCGAGACCACCCCCAAGCCCACCTTCACCCTCGGCCTCGACCACTAGAGGTTGCATGCGGGTGCGGCTTTTGTGCGGTGGGCGCCTGGGTCGCGGTGCCGGTGGTGACGGTCGTGCCAGTGGTGCCCCTGATCGCGTTCCGGTGTTCGGGGTCGGGGCTGCTGAACCACGACGATGGAGCATCGTGGTGGTCAGGGCCACGACGAAATATAACCCGATGTCTTGGTGTGAGCTGGCTTCGATTTCTTCATGATTACTGGCCCGGCTGCGCCTCGGGCAGCGTTTTTCATGATCGCGAAGGCTTTTATATCATTTTCCGTAGTAGATCCTTCGCGATCATGAAATACCTGCTCAGGAACCTGTGACTGGCAATCGTATCC
>JBEKJP010000001.1:0-197127 GCA_050011155.1 Streptosporangiaceae bacterium | reverse complement strand
CACCTGCCGCCCCGCACCACCCGCCCCGCGGCCCAGGCGGCCGCTCCAGAAGGAGCAGCACCGGTGTGCCATCGGTGCTGCTCTAGGTGACCCGGTGCGCCATCGGTGCGGTTCCACGACGTCCTCAGCAGCCGCGCGAGCACCACTCGCCACATGAGACGCAAACTTATTCCACCAGCTGTAAGTTAACGGGGCTGATCCGGGTTACCGGTCCGATTCAGGACCCTGGGGGGTACCGAATCCACCCCGTAACCCGGATCCACCCCGTTGCGCGGCCAGGGATAGCGCATCACCTGACTCCCGGGCACCGCGATGCCCGGGTACGTTCTCGGTCGCATCCTGAGTTAGGTGTCGGCTGGCCGCGAGCTCATGCCGGGGTCGGCGGGCTGGGCCTGGGTCAGGGCGAGGTAGCCGACCAGGCCGAGGGGGTAGAGGAAGTAGCCGAAGCGGACCTGGGGGCCGAGCAGGAACATCAGGGCCAGCCCGATCGCCAGCCGCCAGGCGGCGGCGGGGATGTCGCGGAGGGGCCGGATCACCAGCGAGACGAGGACGCCGAGAACCGCCGCGAGCAGCAGGCCGACCGAGATCACGTGCCCGGCCGTGCCAAGCGCGGTCAGCATGTGCCCGGGGAGCAGGCTCTCGGCCGGGGTCTTGTAGTGGGTGAGGCCGAGCGGGAACAACACGGCGTCCCTGATCAGGGCCTTCGCGGCGGTCCAGGAGACGAGCACGGCCGGGGCCAGCGCGGCGATCAGGACGGCGGCGGTGGCGGCGGCCGACGCCGCGAAGCGCCACGCGGCCCGCGCGCCGTCGCGGGCCGCGAACATCGCGGCCAGCACCGGGACCGCGAGCCAGGCGGTGGACTTCAGGTCGCAGGCGGCACCCACGGAGATTCCCGCGCCCAGCCATCCGGTGGCTTGCGAGGGAGTCGCGAGGTCCTCAAGCGGACGCCGGCTGGCCAGGGCCAAGGCGAGCAGGATCAGGGCCAGCACCGGCGGATCGGTGGTGATCACGGCCAGGTTGAGCCCGACTACGGGCGAGGCCACCGCGACGCCTGTGGCCAGCAGCGCGTCCTGGTGCCAGGTGCGCTGCCGACGACTGGCGCCGCCGCGGGCCATGGCGATCCAGAACGCGGCGGCGAGCGGGATCACCGTGCCGATCGCGATCCAGACCCCGGAGTTTCCGGCCAGGCCGCCGAGGCCGGCCGCGTGGGGCAGGCCGAACAGCGTCATGACCGGCAGGTACGGGTTGTAGGACAGGTAGCCGGTGACCTGCGAGGCGGGCAGGTAAGGCGAGCCGTGGTGCACCAGTAGCGAAGCGGCCCGGTCGATGACGTACATCCCGTCTTCGAGCGGGTAGGCGACCGAGAGCCACAGCAGCGGCGCGAGCACGGCCACGGCTACCGAGACGCCGACGGCGGCGATCCGGCCCCGGCGGCTGCGCCAGAGCCAGAGCACGGCCAGCGCGGCGGCGTAGCCGCAGGCGGCCCAGATGGCCCAGACCCGGTCCCGCCCGCCGGCCACCGGGGCGGCGGCGGTCGCGTAGGCGCAGAAGGCAGCGTAGACAGCTGTCAGGCGCCTGCGGGCGAGCCAGGGCGGTTCGGGCTGATCTTCGCCGTGGTAGCCCGTGACCTGGGCGTCTTCTGCCCGGCCGCCCGCACCGGGGCGGCCTGTGTCACGTGTGTTCTGGGTCAGCTGGTCCCCCGGGTGACCAGGTCTGGAACTGTGCGGTACAGGCAGCAAGAACGCTATGAGCTGACTCAGGAACGCGTCAAGCCATTAGCGGTCCCGGCGGGCGGCGGGGTGACCCCAGCCGGATAGCGCCGCGCGATCAGCTCTGCCCGGACCGATTCCAGGTGCGAGACGGTGCCGACGGCGGGCCCGGGGCCGGAGGAGACCGGTACCGTCACGCCGGCCAGCACGTCGTCCGTCCGCGGGGCGGTGAGCGTGAGCACGTCGCCGAAGCCGGGCGCGGCCGCGTCCCTGGCGTTCAGCGCGGGCAGGTTCCACCGCTGCTCCACCGTCTTGAGGACCGAGGTGTGGTCGAGTGGCGTGCCCCCGGCCGGGGCCCGGTACACCGTGCCCGGCGCGATCAGCGGCGACACGAGCACGGTCGGGACCCGGACGCCGAAGCGGTCGAAACCGAACCCGAACTCCCCCGTGTCGGCGTCCGGCGGGACCGCCCCCCACGGCGGCGGCACGTGGTCATAGCAGCCGCCGTGCTCGTCGTAGGTGACCACCAGCAGCGTGCCCGGCCAGCCAGGGCCGGCCCGCAGCGCCTCGTACACGTCGTGGATGAGCTGCTCGCCCAGGGCCACGTCGTAGTTCGGGTGCTGGCTGTTGCCGGATGAGCCCCAGCTGGGCTCCAGGAACGTGTAGGCCGGCAGGGTGCCGGCCGCCGCAGCGGCCTGGAAGTCGGTGAACTTGCCGAAGCGGCTAGCCGGGGCCGTGCTGATCTGGGTGAACGTGTCCTTGGTGAGCGGCTCGGCGTCGTAGCCGTAGACGGCCCAGGCCTGGCCGGCCGCGTCGAGCAGGCCGAAGATGGTCGGCGAGGAGAACGTGTGCGTCTTGTCGTCCATGTGCCCCTGGCTGGTGGCCGCGCAGGCGAAGGCGCGGTTCGGCAGGGTCTCGGTGGGCACCGAGGAAAACCACTGGTCGCAGACCGCGTACCCCTTGGCCAGGGCGGACAGCACGGGCAGGGCTTCGGGGGTGAAGCAGCCCATGATGTCGCCCTCGGTCGTGCCGGACTCGATCGCCCACTTCTCCGTGGTCTCCCAGCCGAGGGTGTAGGCGTAGTTCGTCACGTACCCCTGGCCGGACGCGGCCTGCCCAGCCGACGCCGGCCCGTTGTCGCTGCCGTAAAGCTGGTCGTTGGTGGCCATGTAGCCCTCGCCGGGGTCGGCGCCGGGCAGGTAGTACGCGTTAGGCGTCGTCGGCTCGATCCGGAACACGGTGACCGGCTGGCCATCGGAACCCGGATTGGATTCGGTCCCGGTCAGGCCGTCGAAGGGCTGCCCGGACGGCGACACGTTGCCGGGGTACAGGAACCCGAGCATGTGATCGAAGGAGCGATTCTCCAGCATCAGGACCACCACGTGGTTCACTGCGGCCAGCTCGTTGCCGTTGGTCATGACGGTGCCTCCCATGGCCCTCCTGGGCCGGGGCCGAGGTCAGCCTAGCGCGCACGGCCGCGCCGGATAGGCTGCCCATGGATCTTGTCCTTATCGGCCAGCGAGCAACGGAGACTGACGATGGAATCTAGCCCGGGCCCGTGGATCAGCGCGCTGCGGCATTCGCACGACCGGTTGCGGGCCGCCGCCGAGCCGCTCAGCCCGGACCAGCTGGAGCAGCCCTCGTACGCCAGCGAGTGGTCGATCGCCCAGGTGCTCTCCCACCTGGGCTCGCAGGCGGAGATCTTCGGCCTGTTCCTCGACGCCGGGCTGACCGGCCAGGACCCGCCGGGCCGCGAGGAGTTCGAGCCGATCTGGGACAGCTGGAACGGCAAGACCCCGCAAGCTCAGGCGTCGGACGCGCTCCGCGCCGACCAGGCCACCCTCGAGCGGTTCGAGTCCCTGGACGCGGATCAGCGGACCCGGCTGAACCTGAAGCTGTTCGGGATGGAACTCGACGCCGCCGGCCTGGCGCGAATGCGGGTCAGCGAGCACGCCATCCACGCCTGGGACGTGCTGGTCGCGCTCGACCCGGCCGCCACCGTGGCCCCGGACGCGGTCGCCCTGCTCATCGACACGCTGGACCAGCTCGCCGCGCGGAGCGGCAAGCCGGACGGGCAGCCGCGCAAGGTGCGCGTGTCCACTACCGATCCCGCCCGCGAGTTCACCCTGGAGACGACGGGCGAGGCGGTCACGCTCACGCCGGCCGACGGCGAGGTCACCCCGGAGCTGGGCCTGTCCGAGCTCGGGCTGCCTGCCGAGGCGTTCGTCCGGCTGGTCTACGGGCGGATGGACGATGCGCACACCCCGCATGTCGTGACCGCCGGAGTGGAGCTGGATGAGCTACGGCCCCTGTTCCCCGGCTTCTAGCCGGACGGTTCACCGCCCGCGGCGTCGCGCGCGCCGCGGCTGGTGATGGCGGCCAGTCCGGCGCCGAACACCACGGCGGCGCACAGCGCGCCGCCGACGTCGTGCGGCGGGCGGCCCGGCCAGAGCCAGGGCGTGCTCAGGGTGGGCGGGTGCCAGTCCGTGTACAGCGCGAACACGCTGACGAGCAGGTAGGCGAGCGGGCCGGTCCAGGCGAGCGGCCCGCCGAGCAGGACGGCGCCGAGCAGCCCGAGGCCGGTCAGCCCGGCCACGTTCCGCAGCACGGCCAGGAAGCCGCCGGACAGGTGGACGCCGAGCCCGGCGGCGATGAGCGCGCCGGCGGCCAGCGCGGTGAGCAGGACCGCCCCGCCTAGCCGCAGGAACGGCAGCCACCGGCCGGTGGCGCGCTCCGGCTCGCCGAACGGGCTGCCCGCGGTCACCGCGATGACGGCCGCGCACCCGGTCTCGGCGATGAGGGGAAGCTGCAGCGCGCCGTAGGCGTCCCAGTGACCGTAGGCCAGGGCCACCCGCAGGCAGGCGGCACAGGCCGCGAGCAGGCCCGCGGCGGCGGGCAGGCGGCGGCTCGCGGCGTACAGCCAGGCCAGGCGCAGGACCGGGGAAGACGCCAGGCGCGCGGTGCCGGGTGATGGTGCCCGGCGCGCCGTGCCGGCCGTCACGGCAGCTGCGCCAGCGCGACGCGTCCGGCCCGCAGCGCGGTCAGGTGCTCCACGAGCCAGGCATGCTTCGCGGCGGCGGGCAGGGCCGCGAACCGCCGGGCCGCGGCGGCGGCCGGGCTGCCGGGGGCCGGCACCAGGCGCCCGTACACTCCCTGCCCGCCGGGGCGGGCGTCGGCCGGGCCCAGCCAGACCGTACCGGGCCGCACCATGGCGGCGATGACCGCGAGCTGAGCCTGGCTCGGGACCGCGGTCGGGGCCGTCCGGCCCAGGACGAGATCGCGGATGAGGCGCAGCCCGAGGGTGTCCTGCAGGTCACCTGTGAACTGGGCGGCGTTAACGCCAGGCTCGCCGGGCACCTGGTCGGGGAGGACGAACGTCGATGCGCCCGACGGCTGGTCGAGGGAGCTGATGCTGTTGCCCGGGCCCTGATGGTAGATCTCGGGGACCTGGCTGAGCCGGGCGGGCGCGCCGGGCAGGCCGGCCAGCTCATTGAGCTCGCCGCCGACGGCAGCGACCACGTCGGGCAGGAAGACCGCGTAGGCGGGGTGCACGCAGACCGGGATCGCGGTACGGCCGCACGCGGGCGCGTAGCGGACCGGCTGGTCGCTGGCCGCGTCGTGCAACGCCGGGATGACGATCATGCCGTGCGGGTCGAGCCGGCCGGTGCCGGCCAGGCCGACGGCGGTCCCGGCGGCGGCCATCCCGGCCGCGGCGAGCACGGCGGCCAGGGACCGCAGCCGCGGCCCGTTCGCGAGGGTGGACGCGCCCAGCGCCGCGAGGACCGCCAGGGTGAGCCCGACGGTGAACATCACCTGCGCGATCGACAGGTCGGGCAGGTAGCGGTAGAAGGTGCCGACCCCCGGAGCGGCGCCGATGTCGACCGCACCCGCGGTCAGCGGCGAGAGCTGCCAGTAGGAATGGTCGCCGGAAGCCACCTGGGTGCCGAACCCGAGCCCGAAGAACGCCACCACCGTGATCAGCGGGGTGACGAACCGGCTGGGGAACCAGGCGCCGACGGCGAACCCGATGGCGGTCAGCGCCGGGACGCCCGCCACGCTGACGACGGCCGGCCACCACAGCGGGCCGCCCCAGGAGGCCTGCCGGGCGGTCGCGATGTAGACCGCCGCGACGCAGCCCAGGCAGCCGACCTCGGCCCAGGCGGTGGTGGCGGCCCACGTGGCCAGCTGACGGGACCAGCGCGGCCGGGCGGTGACCCCGAGCAGATCGTTGATCTGCCGGCGGCCCTCCCGGGATCCCATCCACGCGGCCGCGGCGGTCACCGGGATGACGAGGTCCAGCAGCAGCCGGTTCTGCAGGGTCATGGCGCGCAGGGTCCACAGCGGCGGCACCGCCATGACCTCGCGGTAGCCGTTGTACCAGAACAGCACGCCGACCAGTGGCAGCAGCCACAACATGGCGTTGTGCCGCAGCTCGATGCGCAGCAGCCAGCCTGAGCTGGGGAGCGGTACGGCGGTCCGGCGCAGGGCCGGGGCGCTGGCGGCGGTCATGACCGGGCCGCCGCGAGTGACCGGGCCGCCGCGAGCACGGCGGTGTACCCGCGCTCCAGCGGCGCGTCTCCGGTGCCCTGCTCGGTGCCCTGGGCGGTCAGCTCGGCCGGGGTGCCCTGGAAGACGATCTTGCCCTGGTCCATCAGCGCGACCCGCGAGCAGGCCGCGCCGACGTCCTCGACCAGGTGGGTGGACACGACCACGGTGGCCTGCTGGCCGAGGTCGCGGAGCAGGGCGCGGAAGCGGACCCGCTGCTCGGGGTCGAGGCCGGCCGTCGGCTCGTCCAGCAGCAGCAGCTCGGGCTCATTGACGATGGCCTGCGCGATACCGACCCGGCGCAGCATCCCGCCGGACAGGGTGCGCAGCCTGGCCCGGGCCCGGTCGCCCAGGTCGGCCCGCTCGATCGCGGCCGCCACCGCGTCCGGTACCCGCGCCGCCGGCATCTCCTTCAGCAGCGCGAAATACTCGACGAACTCCGCCACCGTGAAACCCGGGTAGTAGCCGAGGTTCTGCGGCAGGTACCCGAGCCGGCGGCGCACCTCGCGCCGGGGAGCGTAGGCGCCGGGGTCACGGCCGAGCAACCGCAGCCGCCCGTTCGTCGGCGGGATCACGGTGGCCATCATGCGGAGCAGCGTGGTCTTGCCCGCCCCGTTCGGTCCGAGTAGTCCGAATACACCCGGGCCGGCTTGCAGGTTCACTCCGTCCACGGCCTGATGCCGGCCGAACCGCCTGGTCAGGTCAGTGATATCGACGTTCAACGGAAAAGTCCTCTCGGGATCCGCGTGGCGTAGAGGGCGACGGCGGCACAGACCGCGCCGATCGCCAGGTAGGGCAGGAACAGGGCCGTGTCGGTGGCGGCGTCGGCGAAGTGCCCGCTGGCCACCCGGCCGGACAGCACGATGATCAGCCAGGAGGTCACCCCCGCGGCCGCCCCGGCGCTGGCCGACCGGGCTACCGTCGCCACCGCCAGCGCGAAGGCGCAGACCGCGGTCATCGGGACCAGCCAGCCGAAGGTGATGGCGGCCGCGGCCCCGGATGTCGTGGCCGCGGAGACCGCCGAGGCGGCCAGCCCCAGCGCGGCGTTCACCGCGAATGTCGCGAGGGCCCGGGCCAGGAGCACCATCCGGTCGCTGACGGCCATGCTGCACGACAGCTCCCAGGCCGGATCGACGCCCGGTCCGTACGAGTAGGCGATGGCCGCCGCGGCCACGGCCGGCGCCAGCAGCGCCACCAGCGGCTGGCCGCTGCTCAGGGTCGCGGCGGCCCCCGCGGCGAGCACCACGACGCTGGCGATCAGCCAGGGCAGCAGCAGCGACGGTGCGGTCAGCAAGGCCCGGGCCAGGCCGGGCGAGCGCAGCAGCCGCGCCGCGGTCCGCTCCAGAACGCCGGGCTGGCGGCGCCACACCTGCGCGGTCACCGAGATCCACACCCGGTCCAGATCGACGTCGTCCGGCGGACCGTTCATCGTGTCCCTCCTTCTGCTACCCGCAGGGCCGCGCGCAGCAGGCGCCGGGCCCGGTGCGCGCGGCTCTTCACCGTGCCGGGCGGCACGCCGAGCAGTTCGGCCACCTCGGCCACCGGCCGGTCCTGTTCGTACATGAGCCGCCACACCTCACGGTCCGGGCTCCCGGCCGGTCCCAGGGCCGCGACCGCGACCTCGAGGTCGGCCCGGGCCAGCGCGATGTCGGCTGGGTCGGGCGCGTCCGGGTCGGCTGGCATCTCGGTGACGGCCTGGTACGCGGGCCCCCGGCGGCGAAGCAGCAGCGCGGCCTGGCGCCGGGCGATGCCCCACAGCCAGCCGCCGCAGGCGCCCTGCGGCCGGTAGCCGCGCGCGCCGCGCCAGGCCGCGAGGAACGTCTCCTGGAGCACGTCCTCGACATCGGCGGCGGGCAGCACGGTGCGCAGCCGGACGGCCAGCCACGGCGCGTGCCGGCCGAACAGCTCACGCAGCGCCGTGTCGTCGCCGGCCGCTACCCGGCCGACCAGGTCGTCGTCATCCATACTCCCCTCTATTGCACCCCAGGCAGGTGTGGTTCACGCCGGGGCAGAATAGGCCCATGCCCGTGACGATCCGCGCGCCCCGGCCCGGCGACGGCGCCGGGATGGCCCGCGTCTGGCTCAGCACGGCCGCGTACTACGCCGACCTCGACCCGACACACTTTCAGGTTCCCCCGGCCGAGGGCGAGTCCTTCGAAGCCAGCTTCGGGACCGGCGGTGAGGACGAGCTGATGCTGGTGGCCGACCTGGACGGCCGGGTGGCGGGCTGGCTGACAGCACGCATCGAGCACCCCGCGCTCGGCGCGGCACGGCAGATGACCCGCGAGCACGGCTGGACGCGGCTGCACATCGATGCCCTGATGGTCGACCAGGCGGCGTGGCATCAGGGTGTCGGCACCGCGCTGCTTACGGCGGCCGAGGCATGGGGCCGCGACCGCGACGCTGCCGTGGTCCGGCTGGACACCTACGCCGACAGCCCGGTCTCGGTGCCGTTCTACGAACGGCACATGGGCTACACGCGACGCGCCGTCATCTTCCAGAAGCCGCTCTAGTAAGAGTGCGGCTTTCTCGAGTGAGCCGGCCAGCTGGCCCGCCTCAGCGGCCGCTCCCGCACCACCGGCACTAAGCCTCGCGCGGTCCCGGGCCGCCGCAACCACGGCAGTGCTCCATCGTCGTGGTTCTGACCCAATGCCGGTCAGCTCGTAGTCGCTGCCGGGTACGGGAGCCCCGTGAACCGGACTCAGGTAACACTGGCACCGTCCGCACCGCGATCTGAGCGCCGGGGGTCCGCCGTGACGGCATGGAACCCGGCTTCGAGTGCGTTCGAACGCACTGAAGGTCCGGTTTCATCACGTCCCCGCAAACCGGAACGCGATCAGGCGCACCACCGGCACCACCGGCACCGCGATCGAAGCGTCCACCGCGAAAGGCCGCACCCATGTGGCATGATCGCGCCCTGCGGCCGGGCGGGTGAGCCGCACGGGCCCGGGATCGCCCTAGCGGACGGCGCCGAGGGTGAGGCCTTCGACGACGCGACGCTGGACGATCAGGGCGACTATCAGCACCGGGACCACGGCGATCAGGGAGCCGGCCATGAGCAGGTTGTAGGAGACCTTGCTGATCGTGCCCTCGAAGATGGTCAGCCCCAGGACTGGCCAGATGCCATGGGTCACAGTCCGGCGGCGGTAGCGGCGGCCCCGGCCCGCGCGGCGTCGGACAGGATGCGGGCGGCCTCGAGCGACCCGACCAGGGGGTGCAGCGCGAAGGCGCGCAGGGCGTCGGCGGCCGAGCCGGTCATGGCGGCCGAGATGATGGCCCGCTCGCAGCTCTTCACCGTGCTCATGAGCCCGAGCTCATGATCCGACGGCGGCGGCGCCGGCAGCGGCAGCGCGCCGTCGGCGTCCACCTGGCACACGGTCTCGATGACCGCGTCCGGGGCCAGCGCCGGGACGGTGCCGCCGTTGCGGACGTTCAGGATGAGCCGGGCGGGTCCCGTGGCCCCGGTCAGGGCCTCCCCCGTCAAGGCGGCGGCCAGCCCGATCGCGATGGTCTCGTAACCGCCCGCCTCGACGTCGGCGTCGTCCCGTTCACCGGAACGCAGTTCCGAGAAGTAGCTGCGCCTGCGCTCGTCGCTGGCCTCATCCCACAGCGCGGCGGCCCGGCCGGGATCGGCCGCGGCGGCGGCGAAGAACCGCTGCTGCTCGGCCCGGACGTGCTCGGCCCGGGTCCGCCCGGCCGCCCGCACGTCCCGCAGGGCCTCGGCGCGAGCGTAGTACCAGTACAGGTACTCGTTCGGGATCGTGCCGAGAGCCCGTAGCAGGTCGGTGCCGAACAACTGCCCTTCCTCGGTCCGCTTCAGCGCGTCCGGGTCGGCCAGCAGCCCGGGCAGCCGGTCGGTGCCGTCGGCCCGCAGCGCACGGAGCCAGCCCAGGTGGTTGAGCCCCAGGTAGTCCACCTCGACTCCGGCCGGGACTTGGGCCAGCCGGGCGCCCGGGTCCACCCCGGCGGCGGCGCAGGCCCGGCGGACCAGGCCCATCGGCGAATCGCAGACGCCGATGACCCGCGGGCCGAGCGTGGCCGCCATGACCTCCGTCACGATGCCGGCCGGGTTGGTCATGGAGATGACCCAGGCCCGGGGGGCGATTTCGGCGATGCGCCGGGCCATCGCATCGACCACGGGGACCGCGCGGGCCGCGTAGGACAGGCCGCCCGCGCCGACCGTCTCCTGGCCGATCACGCCCGCGTCCAGCGCGGAGCGCTCGTCGGCGACCCGGCCGTCGAGGCCGCCCACGCGCAGCGCCGCGAAGATCACGTCAGCGCCGCTCAGGGCCGCGTCCAGGTCGATGGCGGCACGCAGCGGGAGACCGCCGCCGGCCAGCACGGCGGAGATGACGCCGAGCCGTTCGGAGTCCACGTCGTAGAGGACGACCTCGTCGACGGGCAGGCCGCTGACGGCTAGTTCGCGGCAGATCAGCGGCACCCGGAACCCGCCGCCGCCGAGGATGGTGACTCGCACGCCCCGACCCTATCGGGCAGACTGGCTAGCAGGTGATCAACGGACGGCTGGCGGGAGAGCCGGGATGAAGGAGCGGCACGACGAGGATTACGACCTGTTTGTGCACGGCACCGTGTTCTTCGATGTCGTCTTCACCGGCCTGGATTCCCTGCCCGTGCGCGGCACCGAGCTCCAGGCGTCCGGGATGGGGTCATGCCCGGGCGGCATCGCCAACCTGGCCATCGCGGCCAGCCGGCTGGGCGTGCGCACGTCCCTGGCCGCCGCCTTCGGCGACGACGTGTACGGGGACTTCTGCTGGTCGACGCTGACCGAGCAGGAAGGCGTGGACCTGTCACACTCGCGCCGGTTCTCCGACTGGCACTCCCCGGTGACGGTCTCCATGGTGGTCGAGCGGGACCGGGCGCTGATGACGCACATGCACCCCCCGCCCGTGCCACCCACTGAGCTGATCGGCACCATCCCCACGGCCAGGGTCGGCTTCGCGCATCTCGATCCCGAGCCGCGCGAATGGTTCCAGTCGGCGGCCGCGGACGGCATGCTGCTGTTCGCCGACACCGGCTGGGACCAGGACGAGAAGTGGTCGCCGAGCGTCCTGGACCAGCTGGAGAGCTTCCATGCCTTCCTGCCCAACAGCGTGGAGGCGATGGCTTACACCCGTACCGACGACCCGCACGACGCGCTGCACGCGCTGGCGGACCGGGTGCCCGTCGCGGTGGTCACCTGCGGCGGCCAGGGCGCGATCGCCATCGACTCCACCACCAGCGAGCAGGAGTGGGTGCCCGCGCTCCCGGTCAACGCCCACGATCCCACCGGTGCCGGAGACGTGTTCGGGGCCGCGTTCGTGCTCGGCACCCTGGACGAGTGGCCGCTGCGGCAGCGGCTCGCCTTCGCCAACCTCTGCGCCGCGCTCTCGGTCCAGTACGTCGGCGGATCGCTGGCCGCGCCGGGCTGGGGCGACATCATCGACTGGCTCGGGCGCACCCGGGCCAAGGCCGCCGACGGCTCCAGCCACGCCGCCGAGCTGGCCAAGTCCTACGAGTTCATCACCGAGGTGCTGCCCGAGTCCGGACGGATCTCGGTCCGCCGCGCCCGGGCGACCATCGCCCGGACGTCGGACGCGGAGACGCACCGCCGCCGGGGCTGAACCCTACGCGCGGCGTTGCCCGATAATGACCGTGGCGTCCAGGTCATCGGAGCTGACCACCCGGACCGTCAGGCCGGCGGCGGCCAGGGCCGCCTCGGCCGGCGCGGCCTGGCGCTCGCTGATCTCGCTCAGCACGTGCCCGCCGGGCGCCAGCCACGCCGGGGCCCCGGCCGCCACCCGGCGCAGTACGTCAAGCCCGTCTCCCCCGCCGTCCAGGGCGGCCCGCGGTTCGTGCACCCGGGCCTCGGCCGGGAGGAAACCGATCTCCCCCGCGGGTACGTAGGGCACGTTGGCGGCCAGGATCGTGACCCGGCCGCGCAACCCGGCCGGCAGGGGCTCGTACAGGTCGCCCTGGTAGACGCGGCTGGCCGGGAGGTTCCGCCGGGCGCAGCGGACGGCGGCCGGGTCGATGTCGGCCGCGCGCACCTCGGCCCGCTCGACGGCGACGGCCAGGGCCGCGCCGATCGCGCCCGCGCCGCAGCACAAATCGACGATAACGGCACCTGGCCGGGCGAGCGCCACGGCCTGCCGGACCAGGAACTCGGTCCGCCGCCGCGGGACGAACACGCCGGGTGCCACGGCGATCCGCAACCCGCAGAATTCCGCCCAGCCGAGGACCTGCTCGATAGGCTCTCCGGCGGCGCGCCTGCCCACCATGACAGCGAGTTCGGCCGGGGTCCGGGCGGCGGCCGTCAGCAGCTCGGCTTCGTCCTCGGCGAACACGCAGCCGGCGGCGCGGAGCCTGGCGACGACCACGGGGTCCGGAACGGTCATAATGAGCTGGGTTACGGCCGTTGGGCGGCCTTCCGGCTCGCCGCCTCGTGGGCGGACGTCCGCGCGACTTCGGCGATCTTCTCATCTGGGTGATACCGGCCGATCACCGTCAGGACATTCGCCGCGTCCGGATGCGGTACCCGCGCCATCATCTCGAACGCCGTCGGTTCCTGCCCGGCCGGAATCGACTCCGCCAGTCGCTCCGCGAGAACCGCCGGTTCGTACTCGGCGTCCTCAGCCGCGTCGTCCCACCCCTCGGCGGCGAGCGCGTCGGTGATCATCCAGGCCACGTCGTCGGCGGCGAGTTCGACGCCGGACACTCCCCCTTCGGCCAGATCGCCAGCCGCGAGCGCGGCGAGGGCGGCGTTCGCGTAGCCGCGCAGCTCGACCTGGGCGAGGGCGGTACGCCAGGCGGGCTCGGCGGCGGCGCCGAGTTCGGTGATGACGACGCCCACCGCGAGAATCCGCGAGGCTGGATCGGATTCCGCGGCGACAGCCAGCAGTCGCCTGGCCGCGGCCTCCTCCGTCTGGTGCGCCAGCCAGGCGGCGATCTCGGCGGCGAACTCTTCCTCGGACGCGCCGCCGGTCATCGCGATCAGCTCGGCCGCGGTCATCTGCTCCGGGGGCGGGAGGAGCGGGACCTCCACCGCGAAATCGGCGAGTATGGCGCGGGTCGCGGCCAGGCCGAGCGAGGTGAATCGGGCCTGAGGACCGTCCTCGGTGTCCGTTAGCTGGACGGCTCCGAGCTCAGCCAGCTGGTCGAGGAGCAGCCGGGCCGGATCGCCGTGCGCGCCGGTCCAGGCCTGCCACGTCTGTTCGGCCTCGGCTGGCGCCAGTTCCGCGGTGGCGGTGCTCCTGATCACCTCGCTGGCGTCGGCTACGGCCAGGCCGTCTGGCCTGGCCAGGAAGAGCATCGTCATGATGCCAGCCCCGTGGCCGTAGAAGTCCAGGTCCTCGGCCGGGTCCGGATCCAGGGACTCGACGATATCCAGCGTGGCGTCGATGACCGCCTCGAACACCTCGTTCCAGATATCGAGCACTTCCTCGTCGTCACCGGCATCCCACGCTGGCGCGATCTCGCCGGGCCGCGCCGACCCGGCCTCGCCGTCAAGCTCGACGAATTCCGTTTCGATGGCCAGCTCCCACAGGTGCTCGAAACGCGGCACGGCGAGGCCCAGCGCGGCGGCGGCCTCGGCGATGTCGCCGTCGGCCAGCTCCGCCTCCTCGTCCACCGCACGACCCGCTCCCAGCCAGCTGACCAGCGCCCGCAGCTCGGCGATCAGGGGAGCGCGGCGGGCCATCGCGGCCAGCTCGGACAGCGCCGGCAGCCGTATCGGCGGCAGCTCGTCGGGCAGGCCGAAGGCCTCCTTGAGGTCGAAGTCGTCGTCGTCCTCGTCGTTACCGCCGGCCAGCGCCGCGCCCAAGGGATCCTCCGTCATGGAGGACCACCCTAGCGCCGGCGCCTCACCGCAGCGACCGGAGCACGTACTGCATGATGCCGCCGTGCCGGTAGTACTCGGCCTCGCCCGGGGTGTCGATCCGGACCACGGCGCGAAATTCCTGGCCGTTGGCGGTGATCGCCACCTCGTTCGGCACCTTGCCTTGGTTGATCTCTTCGATGCCGCGGATGTCGAAGGTCTCCTCGCCGGTCAGGCCGAGCGAGGCGGCCGACTCCCCCGGCCGGTACTGCAGCGGCAGCACGCCCATGCCGATGAGGTTGGACCGGTGGATACGCTCGAAGGACTCGACCAGCACCGCGCGCACGCCGAGCAGCAGCGTGCCCTTGGCGGCCCAGTCGCGAGACGAGCCGGAGCCGTACTCCTTGCCGCCCAGCACGATCAGCGGAGTCCCGGCCTCGATGTACTGACGGGAGGCGTCGTAGATGGACAGCTGCTCGCCGTCTTTGATCGTGACGCCGCCTTCGGTGCCCGGCGCCAGCTGGTTGCGCAGCCTGATGTTGGCGAAAGTGCCGCGGATCATGACCTCGTGGTTGCCGCGCCGGGAACCGTAGGAGTTGAAGTCCCTGCGCTCGACGCCGTGCTCGGTCAGGTACTGCCCGGCCGGGCTGTCGGTCTTGATCGCGCCGGCCGGGGAGATGTGGTCGGTGGTCACCGAGTCGCCCAGCTTGGCCAGCACCTTCGCGCCGGTGATGTCGCTGACCGGCTCCGGCTCGGCGGCCATACGAGCGAAATACGGCGGGCGGCGCACGTAGGTGGACGCGTCATCCCAGGCGAAGGTGTCGCCGGACGGGACGTCCAGGCCACGCCAGTTGTCGTCGCCGTGGAACACGTCGGCGTAGTCGCGGGTGAACATCTCCTGGGCCACCGCGGTCTGCACCACGTCGGCGACCTCTTCCGCGGACGGCCAGATGTCGGCCAGGTAGACCGGTTTGCCCTCGGTGTCGGAGCCGAGCGGCTCGTGCCGCAGGTCGATGTCCATCGTCCCGGCCAGCGCGTAGGCCACCACCAGCGGCGGCGAGGCCAGGTAGTTCATCTTCACGTCCGGGTTGATCCGGCCCTCGAAGTTCCGGTTGCCCGACAGCACCGCGGACACGGCCAGGTCGTTCTCGTTCACCGCGTCGCTGATGGCCTGGGGCAGCGGGCCGGAGTTGCCGATGCAGGTGGTGCAGCCGTAGCCGACCAGGTTGAAGCCGAGCTTGTCCAGGTAGGGCAGCAGGCCGGCCCGCTCGTAGTAGTCCATGACCACCTTGGAGCCGGGCGCCAGCGTGGTCTTGACCCATGGCTTGCGGGCCAGGCCCAGCTCGACCGCCTTCTTGGCGAGCAGCGCCGCGCCGACCATGACACTCGGGTTGGACGTGTTCGTGCAGGAGGTGATCGCGGCGATGACCACGGACCCGTGGTCGACCTCGGTTTCCGTGCCGTCCTCCAGCGTCACCCGGATGGGGTTGGAGGGGCGGGTACCGTCGCCCGCGGTCACCGGGTCCGAGGCCGGGAACGTGCCGTCCAGACCGTTGTCCAGCGTGGCCTCGGGCACGTAGTTGGGCAGGGCGTCGCGGAAGGCGGTCTTGGCGTCGGCCAGGGCGATCCGGTCCTGCGGGCGCTTGGGGCCGGCGATCGACGGGACGACGGTGGACAGGTCGAGGCTGAGCTCCTCGGAATACCGTGTTTCCGCCGCCGGGTCGTGCCAGAGACCCTGCTCCCTGGCATAGGCCTCGACCAGGGCCAGCTGCTGCTCGGGACGCCCGGTGAGCTTGAGGTAGTCCAGGGTGTTCTGGTCGATCGGGAAGATCGCGCAGGTGGAGCCGAACTCCGGCGACATGTTGCCGATCGTGGCCCGGTTGGCCACCGGGACCGCGGCCACGCCTTCGCCGGTGAACTCGACGAACTTGCCGACCACGCCGTGCTTGCGCAGGATCTCGGTGATCGTGAGCACGAGGTCGGTGGCGGTGGCGCCGCTGGGCAGCTCGCCGGTCAGCCGGAAGCCGACCACCTTCGGGATGAGCATGGAGATGGGCTGGCCGAGCATGGCGGCCTCCGCCTCGATGCCGCCGACACCCCAGCCGAGCACACCCAGGCCGTTCTGCATGGTGGTGTGCGAGTCGGTACCCACGCAGGTGTCGGGGTAGGCGGTCTTGTCCCTGGTCATGACCACGCGGGCCAGGTACTCGATGTTGACCTGGTGGACGATGCCGGTGCCGGGCGGGACCACCTTGAACTGGCTGAGCGCCTCCTGGCCCCAGCGCAGGAACTGGAACCGCTCGTGGTTGCGCTGGAACTCGATCTCCACGTTCCGGCGGAACGCGTCCGGGCTGCCGAACACGTCGGCCACCACCGAGTGGTCGATGACCAGCTCGGCCGGGATGAGCGGGTTGATCTTCGTCGGGTCGCCGCCGAGGGCCTGCATGGCCTCGCGCATCGCGGCCAGGTCCACCACGGCCGGCACGCCGGTCAGGTCCTGCAGGATGACCCGGGCGGGGGTGAACTGAATCTCGGTGTCCGGCTCCTTGGCCGGGTCCCACTGCGCCAGCGCGGTGACATGGCTGGCGGTGATGTTGGCCCCGTCCTCGTTGCGGAGCAGGTTCTCGAGGAGGATCTTCAGGCTGAAGGGCAGGGCGCCTGCCCCTTCCACGGCGTCCAGCCGGTAGATCTGGTATTCCTCGCCCGCGACCTTCAGGGCCGCCTGGCTGCCGAAGCTGTTCGCCGTCATCGTTGCTGAGCCTCCTCGCTCGCATCAGTGCGGTCCCGCGCTGCTGCCCAACCTACAGTATCTCGACATCAAGCTACTTACCGAGGGTACGACAAGAAAATCTTGACATCAAGTTACTTCGCCACGGTGACTCCGGGCCGGGCTCAGTACGATAGCGCTCGGACCGCCATTAGCCCGCGGAAGCTGGCCACGAGAGGATGTCCCCCATGCGCTTCGCGATCAAGACCAGGCCCGAGCATCAGACGTGGGAGGAGATCCGCGACGTGTGGGTCGCGGCGGACGAGATCCCGCTGTTCGAGTCGGCGTGGAACTGGGACCATTTCTACCCGCTGACCGGCGACCTGACCGGCCCTTGCTTCGAGGCCTGGACGATGCTGGCCGCGCTGGCGCAGGCCACCCGGCGGATCCGGCTGGGCAGCCAGGTGACCGGCATGATCTACCGGCACCCGGCCGTGCTGGCGAACATGGCCGCGACCGTGGACATCATCTCCGGGGGCCGGCTGGAGATCGGCCTGGGCGCCGGGTGGAATCAGATGGAGTGCGACGCCTACGGCATCGAACTGCCGCCGCTACGTGAGCGGTTCGACCGCTTCGACGAGGGTGTCGTGGCCATCGTCGGCCTGCTGAGCCAGACCACCACGACCCTTGAAGGCGAGTACGTCAAGCTGACCGACGCCCGGTGCGAGCCGAAGCCGGTCCAGCGGCCGCACCCGCCGATTACCATCGGCGGCCGCGGCAAGCAGCGCACGCTGCGCACGGTGGCCCGCTGGGCCCAGCACTGGAATGCCATCGTGACGAGCCCGGAGGACTGGCTCGAGCTGAAGGAGGTCCTCGCCGGGCACTGCGCCGAGATCGGCCGGGACATGAGCGAGATCACCTGTTCGGTCAACGCGCGCGTCGACCCGGATGGCGGCCTCGATCCCGTCCTCGCGACGGTGGCGGGCTACCGTGACGCCGGTGTCGACCTGGTCGTCATGAACCTGCCCCACCACGCCAAGCCCGGTTCGCTCCAGCCGCTGGCCGAGGCGCTCGCGGCGCTTACGTAGGATTCTCGCCGCCCGTCAGGCGCTCGTGCAGGGCACGGCTGGCGTCCGCCATCAGCGGCGGCACGCCGAGTTCGGCGAGCATCTCGGCGGCCGCCTGCATCTCCGCGGCGCGGCGGACCGCGTGCTGGCGGGTACCGCAGGTCACCCGGTCCAGGGTGTCGGCGTCCAGCTCCGCGAGCTCGGCGGCGATGTGCTCACGCAGCCACGGTTCGTCGCCCGCGGCCCGGGCGGCGTCCAGGGCCTCGACGATCGAGGACGCCATGCCCTTGTAGAACACGCTGCGCAGAAGCTTCTTGCTGGCGGCGAGCCCGGCCGGGCCGTCGAGCACCTCGATGCCAGCGCCCAGCGGCGTGAGCAGGGCGGCACAACGGGCGGCACCGGCTCCGCTGGCCAGCATCGGGACCCGCAGCCCGCGCCCGGGCACCGGAGCCATCATCGCGATGTCGGCGAACGGCACGCCCGCGTCCGCGGCCAGGCCGGCCAGCCGCCGTTTGGTGCCCGGGGAGGCGGTGTTCAGGTCGGCCCATACCACGCCTGCCCCCGGCCGGCTGTCGGCCAGCAAACCGGGCAGGCCGGCCTGGAGCGCGTCCAGCGCGGCCTTCGCGCTGTTGACGCTCAGCACCAGGTGCGCCCCGCGCGCCGCATCGGCTTCACTGCCGGTGTCGAGGACGGGCCCGGCCGCGGTTACCGCGGGATCGTAACCGCGGACCCGCGCTCCCGCCGCGGCCAGGTCGGCCGCGATGGCGGAACCAGCCTCGCCGAGGCCGAGCACCGCGATGACCAGCGTCTGTCCATCCCCGGTCACCATGCGCGCGGCTGGTCGGCGGTGACGCGAGCGGTCTCGGGCACGCCCCCCGGGCTGCCCGCGGGCGGCTCGGGGACCTGCGGGCCGGCCTGAGCCTGATCGGCGGCTTCAGGCGCGGGCGTCGTGGACGACTGCCTGAAGTACTCGCTGATGAGCTCGCGCTGCTGGGCCAGCAGCTGGTCGAAATGCTTGTCGACGTTCACCTCGCCGATGGCTTCCGCGGTCAGGTACAGGTCCTTGATCTGCTCGAGCCTGCGCGCCTGGACATGGGCCGTATCCTCGCCATCGTCCCGCCCCGGTCCCCCCGCCCCGGAAGCCGCGGAATCCGCGGCCCCGGGGTCGGCGGCCTCAGGATCAGTAACCGAGCGGCGGACGGTACCGGGCGGGTCGGCGGACGACACGAGCGGCTCGAACGGCCCCCTGGTTTCCTCTGGTACGGGTGGAGTCTCCTCCGCCGCCGGGCCGGCCCCGGGCAGGTCGTACCAGTAGGACGGGTCGTTCGGCCCTGGCCCGGCGGCACCGGGCTGGCTGTCGGTGTCGCGGTAGACGAATACGTCGGCGGGCACCTCCCCCGGCTGACGACCAGGCCGGACCGGATCGCTGGGCCGGCCATCGCTGGGCCGGCCATCGCTGGGCCGTCCAGAACCTGGCCGCCTGGCGGGGCGGACCGGGTTGTCCGAGGCTCGGATGACCTGCGCGTACCCGCCCTCGAACGACCCGGCGGGTTCGCTCGGGCCCGGGCGCGGGCCGCCTGGCCTGCGGGCGCCCGGTGCGGCGTAGCCGGGACCTCGCGCGTGTCGTCCCGTGCCGCCGCCCTGGTGGGGCCCGTACCCGGGAGACGGCGCCTGACCGGGACCTTGACCCTGAGCCGGACCTTGACCCTGAGCCGGACCTTGACCCTGAGCCGGACCTTGACCCGGGCCGGGGCCGTAGCCCGCGCGGTGGCCCTGGCCCGGCCGGGGCGGGTAAGCCGGTTCCCGCGGCGGCATCGGACCGCCGCCCGGCCGGCCGGGACCGCCGGACCGCGGGGCTCGCGGTTGCTGCGGCCCGGCGCCGCGAGGCGGCATGCCCGCTCCGGGCGTGGGTTCTGGACGCGGCATGCCTTCACGGCCTGGCATGCCCTCGCGACGGGGTATCGCGTGGCCGGGCCGGGGCGCCTCCTGCGGACGCCCCTCCCGCGGACGCATGTGATCGCGGGGCGGCACCGGCGTGCCGCCTGGGCCGTAGGCAGGCCGGCCCGGGCCTGGCCCCGGGTTCATCCCCGGCTGATAGCCGGGACGTGGCGGCGGAGGTCCGGCCCAGCCGGGCGGCGGCCGGTCCTGACCTCGCCCGCCGGACGGCGCGGCCGGGCCTGGCGCACCCGGGGCGTGCGCTCCTGGCCGCGGTGCTCCCGGAGCGGAGCCGGCGGTACGCAGGATTTCCGGGACGGGCTGGTCACCTGGCGGGCCGGGGAGGTGGCCGTCGCGCGGCGCGCCGATCAGGCCGCCGGGGGTATATACGTTCGTGGGCTTCAGCACCGGCGGGCGGCCGGAACGGGTTCCGCCGCGTCCGGCGTGGGCGTTGCCCGGGGCCGGGGCCGGGGCGCCGGCCCGGCCCCGATCCTGATCCTGATCCCGGCCGGGTCCCGCCGGGACAGGGTCGGGCCCCGCTGCATGGGGGCCGGCGGCGCCGGGTGATGCCGGGGACGGCGCGCGGGCGGCTTCCCGGCGGTGTCCGGCCGGGGCGGGCTGGGACCGGGACTTCCCGGCGCTCCCCCGCCGCCCGACGGCGAAGATCACCAGGACCACCAGGCCGAAGGCGGCGCCGGCCGCGACCACGTACAGCCCTATCCGGGCCAGGTGGGCGGGCGGAAGCGGCGGGTGCCTGGTGACGTGCCGCATGACCACGCTCGCGGCCAGCATGAGGGCACCGAGCATGACCGTCGCGGCAGCCGCGACCGCCAGGACGGTGACGGCTCGCACCCTCCTGGTCGTGGCGGCTTTCGAGCGCACCGGTCAACGATCGCATCGCGGCTACCCGCTCGCAAGCCAAATGGCCGGCTGTAAGGAATACGACCGGAGTTCCGGAGCGTAACCGCACGGCCGGGCGGCGGACTAGAGAGCAGCCGACATCAGGGGACCTGAGCTGGTATTTCGTAAAATGGCGGCCGTGCTACCGGACCGGCCGGTGTGACGGGAGATACGTTAGGTGCATGGTGACTCAGGCGGACAAAGCGCAGCGTTTCCTGGCCTTGCACCGGGCGGGCGAGCCGCTCCTGATGCCGAACCCCTGGGATCTCGGCTCCGCCAGGCTCCTCGCGTCGCTCGGATTCGAGGCGCTGGCGACTACCAGTTCGGGCTTCGCGGCCACCCTGGGCCGTAATGACGGCTCGGTGAGCAGGGACGAAGCCATCGTGCACGCCGCGGTCATCGTCGCGGCGACGGACCTGCCGGTCTCGGCCGACCTGGAGAATGGCTTCGCCGATGCCCCGTCCGGCGTGGCCGAGACCATGCGCATGGCGATCGAGGTCGGGCTGGCGGGCGCCTCGGTCGAGGACGCCACCGGCCGGGCGGACGACCCCATCTACGACATCGGCCTGGCGACCGAGCGCGTCGCGGCGGCGGCGCAGGCCGCGCACGCGGGCCCCGGCCGCCTGGTGCTCACCGCCCGCGCCGAGAACTACCTGCACGACCGCGCCGACCTGGCCGACACGATCGTCAGGCTGCAGGCCTTCCAGGAGGCCGGCGCCGACGTGCTCTACGCTCCCGGCCTGCGCCGCCTGGAGGACATCAGCCAGGTCGTCCGCGAGGTGGACCGGCCGGTCAACGTCCTCGCCCTGGACGGCGTGCCGCCGGTCGGCGACCTCGCCCGGGCCGGGGTGAGCCGCGTCTCGGTGGGCGGCTCGTTCGCGTTCGCCGCGATCGGGGCGGTCGTCAGCGCCGCCACTGAGCTGCGTGAGCAGGGAACATACGGCTTCCGGGCGGGGGCCGCGGCCGGTGCCGCCGCGGCCCGCCATGCCTTCGGCTGATTTTTCTGCCGAACGGCCCTGGTGCGTGCCGTCCGGCCGTGCGACGCGGTCCCGGTTGCCGCGCTACACCTGCGGTGCCACGTCCGAGGCGATCAGGGCCAAGTGGTCGAGGTCGCTCAGGTCTAGCACCTGCAGGTACACGCTTTCGGCACCGATCGAGGCGTACTCGGCGATCCTGGCCGCCACCTCACCGGGCGTGCCCGTGAGCCCGATGGCCCGCATGGCGTCCGGCTCGTAGCCGATCGCGGCGGCCCGGCGGCGGAATTCGGCCTCGTCTCTCCCGCAGCACACCGTGTGCGCCACCGAGTAGGTCAGGGACGCGGGGTCGCGCCCGGCGGCCTCGCAGGCCTCCCGGACGCGGGCGAACGCGGCCGCCGTATCCGGGACGGTCTGGAACGCCAGGTTGTACTCGTCGGCGAACCTAGCGGCCAGCCGCGGCGTGCGGCGCTTGCCCAGGCCGCCCACGATCACCGGCGGGCGCGGGCGCTGGGCCGGCTTGGGCAGCGCGGGCGAGTCCGTGAGCTGGTAGTACGTTCCGGCGTAGGAGAACGTGTCGCCCTCCGCCGTCTCCCAGAGCCCGGTGATGATCGCGAGCTGCTCCTCGAGCCGCGAGGTGCGCTCGCCCAGCGGCGGGAACGGGATCCCGTAAGCGGTGTGTTCCTTCTCGAACCATCCGGCGCCGAGGCCGAGCTCCACCCGGCCGCCGCTCATCTGGTCCACCTGCGCGACGGTGATGGCGAGCGGGCCGGGCAGCCGGAACGTCGCCGGGGTCACCAGCGTGCCGAGGCGGATGCGGCTGGTCTCGACGGCCAGGGCGGCCAGCGTGGCCCACGACTCCGTCGGCCCGGGCAGCCCGGCCTGGCCCATGGCCAGGTAGTGGTCGGACCGGAAGAACGCGTCGAAGCCCAGTTCCTCCGCGGCCAGCGCGACGGCGCGAAGCGTGGCGTAGCTGGCGCCCTGCTGCGGCTCGGTGAAGATCCGGAGTTTCATGGCTTCCATCCTGCCAGGGATCCGTGGCCGGGCTAGAAGAAGAACCGGCTCCAGGCGACCTCGCCGCCGGGGGTGCGCCGGCCCAGCCAGCCCACTCCGGTCCGGACGTAACAGGATGCCAGCGTGCGCCCGGCCAAGGCCGGGCGCCCCCCCACGCTGAAGACCACCGTCGCCGCGCCGGCCCCGAGGGTTTCCTCCCCCTCGCGCATGGCCCGGCCGCGGTCATCCGTGATGCCCATGACGACCGGAGGCTCCTCGCCCGGCGCCGGGTCGGCCTGGCCCGGCGTCATCCGCTCGTTCCGGTTCAGCGCGACCCACGAGTAAAAGATCATTTCCTGCCCAGGGGATCTGACTCCGTGCGGCCGTAGCGGCCCTGATGTTTCCGACGCTAACGCACCATTGCGTCTCTCGTCTAATCTCGACTAGTGTCGAAGCGTTGCGATTGGCAATATTGCCAATCGAGTACGGTACGAGGGTGTCGATAGGTGACGAATCGGACCCAAGAGCTTATGTGCGGCTGGCCGCACGGCTGCGCCGGGAGATAGCTGAGGGGACACTGGCCCCTGGCATGCCGACGCCGTCCATCACCACGCTGAGCCAGCAGTACGGGCACGCCCGGCAGACGTGCGCCAAGGCGCTGCGCACGCTGGAGGACGAGGGGCTGCTGACTCGCATCCCCGGCCTCGGCTACTACGTCTCCGGGACGGCCGGATCCGGCTCCCCGGCCAAGCCAGGGAGCTAATCCGTCCCGGCGACCAGGGTGGCGACGCACTCGACGTGATGCGTCATCGGGAACGCGTCGAAGGCGCGCAGGCCGTCCAGGGTCCAGCCGCGCGCGACGAGCAGCCCGATGTCACGGGCCAGCGTGGCCGGGTCGCAGGACACGTAGGCGAACCGGGCCGCCCCATCCTGGCCAGCATCGCGGCCGCCCGCGCCGAGGTAGTCGATGACCTCGCGGGCCAGCCCGGCGCGCGGCGGGTCCGCTACGACCAGCCGGGCCGGCGCGACGGTCTCGCGGCGCAGGACCGCGGCGACGTCGCCCCGGTGCACCCGGGCCCACGGCCACGGCCGCAGGTTGTGCCGGGCGTCCCGCACGGAGGCGTGATCCGCCTCCACGCCGGTCACGCTCCCGGCGGGCCCGACCGCCGGCGCCAGCGCCCCCGCGAACAGCCCCACGCCGCAGTACAAGTCGAGCGCCGCGTCGCCCGGCCGTGGCTCGAGCGCGGTCAGCACCGCCCCGGTCAGTACCTCGGCCGCCGCCGGGTGCACCTGCCAGAACGCGCCCGCGCTCACCCTCCAGTCCCGCCCCGCGGCGTGCTGGCTCAGGTAGGAGCGGCCGCGTACGGGGGTCAGGCCGCGGCCGGAGGATCCGGCCCGGCGCAGCACGGCGTCCGCCTCCGGGGCGGCGTCCGGCGGGACGGACCCCTTCGCGGTGACGATCACGGCCCGCTCGCCCGAACCCGCCGCGACCAGTGCCTCCACCGAGGCCGTCGCGGGCCACCGGCGGGCCGGAAGGCCGAGATCGTTGATGCCCGGATGGGCGATCAGGCACTCGCCGATCCCGACGACCTCATGCGAACGGTGCTTCCGCAGCCCGGCCGTGCCATCCGGATCGACCGCGTACTGCACGCGCGTCCGCCAGCCCAGGCCCGCTCCCAGCTTCCCGTCACCGGGCCCCTCGTCACCGGGCAGCGCTTCGACCACGATCTCGCGGTCCAGGCCCGCCAGCCGCCGGAGCTGCTGGCGGATCACGGCGGCCTTGAGCTCCCGCTGGGCGGGCAGCGTGGCGTGCTGCCAATCGCAGCCGCCGCAGCCGCCGGGGCGGGCGTGCGGGCACGGCGCCTCGACGCGGTCCGGTGACGGGGTGAGGACGTCCACCGCGTCGGCCCGCGCCAGCCGCGACGTGACCTCCGTGATTCGGGCCAGCACCGTCTCACCCGGTAGCGCGTGCCGCACGAACACCACAGGTCCGTCCTCTGGCCGGGCGACGCACCAGCCGCCGTGAGCCACATCGGTGATCGTCACCTGGACGACCTGGCCGGCCTGATAGTTCATCAGTTATGCAATCCTTCGCGCTGAGGTGAAATCGCCCGCCTCCAGGAGGGAGAGGACGCCAAGTGAGGGAATACCTTGGTGGTGCTGGTGTGATGGCGAGGCACCCTCATCGTTGGAGGACGGTCGTGCACATCGTAATCATGGGATGCGGGCGAGTCGGCTCGACGCTAGCCCACATTCTTGAAGACCGGGACAATACCGTCGCGGTCATCGACAGGGACCCGGAAGCCTTCCGCCGGCTCCGCTCGTCGTTCAAGGGTGATCGCGTCACCGGGATCGGCTTCGACCGGGCGGTGCTCACCCAGGCGGGCATCGAACGCGCGGATGCTTTCGCCGCCGTCAGCAGCGGTGACAACTCCAACATCATCTCCGCCCGGGTCGCCCGCGAGACGTTCGGCGTCGAGCGGGTAGCCGCGCGGATCTACGACCCGCGCCGGGCCGAGGTCTACGAGCGCCTCGGCATCCCCACGGTGGCCACCGTGCGCTGGACCGCCGACCAGATGCTGCGCAAGCTGCTCCCGGAGGGCGGCGAGCCGCTCTGGCGCGATCCCACCGGCAAGATCGTCCTGGCCGAGGTCGCGTTCTCCCCGGCGTGGATCGGCGAGCAGGTGAAGGCCATGGAGGCCAGCACCGCGACCAGGGTCGCCTTCGTCGACCGGCTCGGCCAGGCTTTCGTCCCCGAGCCCGGCACGGTCCTGCAGGAAGGCGACGTGCTGCACGTGGTGGCCAAGGAAAGTGACCTGGACCGGATCGCCGCGGCCTACGCCGCGCGGGGAGGCGAGCACTGATGCGGATCGCGATCGCGGGAGCCGGGGCGGTCGGCCGTTCCATCGCCGGCGAGCTGCTCGAGAACGGCCACGAGGTGCTGCTCATCGACAACTCACCGAAGGCCATCAAGGTGGACAGCGTGCCCCGGGCCGAGTGGCTGCTGGCTGACGCCTGCGAGATCAGCTCCCTGGACGACGCGGCGCTGCAGCGCTGCCAGGTGGTGATCGCCGCGACCGGGGACGACAAGGCGAACCTGGTCGTGGCGCTGCTGGCCAAGACCGAGTACGGGGTGCCGCGCGTCGTTGCCCGGGTGAACCACCCGGGCAACGAGTGGCTGTACAACGAGTCCTGGGGCGTGGACGTCGCCGTGTCCACTCCGCGGCTCCTTTCCGCCCTGGTCGAAGAGGCGGTCAGCGTCGGTGACCTGGTGCGGCTGATGACATTCGGGCAGAGCGAAGCCAGCCTGGTCGAGCTGACCATGCCGGACGACGCTCCGCTGGTCGGCCAGCGGGTGGGCGGAATCGACTGGCCCGCCGACACGTCCCTGGTCGCCATCTTGCGGGAAGGCCGGGTGCTGGTGCCGCACCCCGACGACCCGCTACAGGCTGGCGACGAGCTGTTCTTCGTGACCAGTGATGACGTCGAGGAGGAACTCGGCCACCTGCTGCGGTCCAGCGACTAGCGGGTTTCTGTGAACTCCGGACCGCGCTCGAAGGGGTTCAGGTCGCCGCGGAACTTACTCTCCTCGGCCGCGGCGGCCTGCTGCTCCTCCAGCGCCTGGAGCGCCTCGGGCGGCAGGCGCAGCTCGAGTATCTCCCGGGGCGGCACCGGGTGCTCGCCGCGGACCACGACGACGTCCCTGAACACCTCCTCGAGCAGGCCGGCCTGCTCACCGCGCTCCGCGGCCTGGCCGGTGAACAGCCCGCGCACGAACCAGCGGGGGCCGTCCACGCCGACGAACCTGACCAGCCGGAACCCGGAGGCGGGCTGGCCCGGCTCAGCCGGAACCTGGGCGATCAACTCGATGCCGAACGCCCCCTCCGACTCCTGGCTCCGGCCGCCCGCCCCTGCTACTTCGGCGGCGATCTCGGCCCGGACGTCGTCCCACAGCGCCCCCCGCCGCGCGGCGGCGAACGCCTGGATCTGGACTTCGCTCTCCTGATACCTGACCGTCACCCAGGCACCGTGCTGCTCCGCCATGACGAGCTGGATCTCGTGCTCGGGCCCGACCGGTACCTGCAGGCTGCCCAGGTCCACCCGCTCGAGCGCGGGGAACGGCTCATCCGCGTCCCACGGGCCGCCATCGGGCCGCGGGTTGCCTGCGGGCCGCTTGGGCTCGTCATCGTAGCTTTCGTCGCCGGCTACGTCCTGGCCGGATTCGTCCTGCCAGTCGCGGCCCGCGTCTGCTGAACGACGCCGACGAAACACTCCGCACGCTCCTTCGTTCTCAGTGCTGCCCTGGGGAGACAACGCCCCGGAGCGCTTGGTTGTGCCCGCCAGTGGAGCCGAAGCCGCCTTCTCCCCTGATCGACTCGGGTAGCCCGGCCACCTCGCGGAACACGGCCCGCTCGACCCGCTGGATGACCAGCTGCGCGATCCTGTCGCCGCGGCTGAAGCTGACCGGCTGGTCCCGGTCCGTGTTCAGCAGGGTCACCTTGATCTCGCCCCGGTAGCCCGCGTCGACGGTCCCCGGCGCGTTCACCAGCGTTACCCCGTACCTGGCGGCCAGGCCGGAGCGGGGATGGACGAACGCCGCGTAGCCGTCGGGCAGCGCGATGGCCAGGCCGGTCCTGACCAGCGCCCGCTCGCCGGGTCCGAGCTCGATGTCCTCGGCGATCGTCAGGTCCGCGCCCGCGTCGCCCGGGTGGGCATACGACGGCATCGGCACATCGGGGTCGAGGCGCTTGATCAGCACATCCGGTTCGGGATGCGACAACGGAGAACTCCCTACTGCTGGCACGCACGGTGAGGATAGCGCGACATCCGGGCGCTGTCGCATCTTACGGGCCGCCCGGACCTGGATCTTCCCGCCGCAGCTCAGGTACGGCCCGGGTGATCACCGCGACGACCGGGATCGCCACCACCGCGCCGACGACGCCGGCCAGCACGCCGCCCACGGCGAGGGACAGGATGACGGCCAGCGGATGCAGCCGGATCACCCGCCCGACCACCTGCGGCTGGAGCAGGTGCCCTTCCAGCTGGTCCTCGACGATCAGCACTCCGAGCAGGATCACGGCGGCGACCCAGCCCTTGGCGGCCAGCGTGACCACGATGGCCAGCGCCCCCGCGATCAGCAGCCCGACCAGCGGGACGAAGGCGGCCACGAACACGAGCACGGCCAGCGGGATGACCAGCGGGGCGCCCATGATGTACAGGGCCAGTCCGATCACCACCGCGTGGATCGCGGCCACCACGACGGTACCGCGCATGTAGTAGACCACCGCGAGCCAGGCCGCGTGCCCGGCCCGGTTCACCCGCCGGGCGCTCTCCGCGCGCAGGCCGCTGATCAGCCAGGACCAGATCCGGTCGCCGTCCTTGATCAGGAAGAACATGACGAAGATCATAAGTACCAGGCCGCCGAAGAACTCGGCGGCGATCTTCCCGCCGGCCACCACGGTGCCCTCGACGAGCGCCTTGTGCTTGCTGAGGTAGCCGGGGATGTCGTTCAGGGCGCGCTGGACGCTGCTGCTCTTGAGGTGGAACGGGGCGCCGGACAGCCATGTCTCGACCTGGGTGGTGGTGTGCCTGGTCTCGGTGACCAGGGCCGGGTAATCCGCGCTGACCCGGTTGGTCACCAGCATGATCAGCCCGCCCAGGACCAGGGCCCCGACCAGCAGGGTGCACCAGGTGGCGGCGAGCCCGGGCAGCCCGGCCCGCCGCAGCCGGGCCTTCAGCGGCTGCAGCAGGGCGGTGAGCAGCAACGCGGCGATGCAGGGCACGACCACGATGGAGAGGATGCTGATCACCCGGGCGACCAGGTAGAGGGCGGCCGCGAGCAGCAGCAGCCGCCAGGACCACGCCGCCCCCGTCTGCAGCCAGCCCGGCACCCGGCCGTGCTCGGCCGCGTTATCCGCGCGCCCCGGCATGCTCACGAGGGATGCCTCCGGCGTGACCGCCGCAGACGTATCGGCCGCGGGCGTCCCGCCCGCGGCCGGCGTCGGCTCGGTCCCGTCCATCCGCCCCGCCTTCCAGGCGGCCGCCAGCCGGCTCACCGCGTCCCGCCCGGCCTGTTGTCCCCGCCCCCGCCACGATTCCATCTGACCCACTACCCTCGACTACATGGGTGATTACCGCGAACGGCTCCGTGTACCGCTCGCCTGGTGGCTGCTCGCCATACCGAGTGCCCTCATCTTCGGGGCCACGCTCTACGCCGGCCTCACCGGTCCCTGGCCGACCCTCATCATGGCCGCATTCGTGGCCGGCTGCGCCGCGCTGCTGTTCGCCATGGGCCGGGGCACGGTGGAGGTCCGCGACGGGACGCTACGGGCCGGAGGGGCCACGCTCCCCCTGACGGCCGTCAGCGAGGCCGTCTGCCTCGACGAGAAGCAGACCTCGCAGCTGCGCGGCCCTCGAGCAGACCCGGCCGCCCGGCTGTACTCGCGACCCTACCTCAAGGAATCGGTCTACCTGGCGGTGGCGCCGTCGGACCCGGAGACCGGCGCGGCAGGCCCTTACTGGCTGATCGGCACCAGGCATCCGGCGGAACTCGCGGCCGTGGTCGAAAGGTGCCGGGTGCAGGCCGGCCACGAACCAGTGGCATGATGGCGCGGACGAGGGTAGCGGACGGGGCGACTAAGGAGGCAGTGGGATGGCTGACAAGGCTGACAAGAAGGTCGAAAGGAAAGTGGACCTCGGTACCAAGGTCGTGAGCGCGGTGGCGGCGATGGCCGCTGCCTTCGTCGCGCGTAAGTTGATCACTTTCGCCTGGACCAAGGCCACGGGCAAGGAGCCTCCCACGCATCCGGAGGATCCGCAGGTTGCCCTCACCGAGGCCCTGAGCTGGTCCGTGCTGACCGGAGTCAGCGTGGAGGCGGCGAGACTGCTCGCCACCCGGGCTGCGGCACGCAGAACGTACAGCGGCCCGGAGCGCGAGCCCGTCGTCACCACTCAGAGCTAAGCCGCGCACTCCCGGCAGACCAGCTGGCCGTTGCGATCCTCGGCTAGCTGGCTGCGGTGGTGCACGAGGAAGCACCGGGAACACGTGAACTCGTCCGCTTGACGCGGTATCACCCGGATCGCGAGTTCCTCGTTGGACAAGTCGGCCCCCGGAAGCTCCAGGGACTCGGAAACGTCGTCGGGATCAAGATCGATGGTGCTCGATGACTTGTCCATCCGGCGTGCCTGAAGTTCCTGAAGGCTGTCCTCAGTCAGGTCGTCGTCCGTCTTCCGCGGGCTGTCGTAATCGGTAGCCATCTGGGTACTCCATCCCCCTTCATCCGTAGTGCGCATTCGCTGCGCGGTTGTAACGCTTTCAAGGCCATAGTTGTGCCCGATTCCGGCGGCGAATTCTGTCACGTTCGCGGCCAGCGCACACGCACCACGCCGATAACAACTGACGCGTCCCGTTCCGGTCCCGCCGGCGACTACCTTAGCCGGTCCGGTTACGCGTCCCGTACCTGACTACGTGGCGCATCCCGTTCCGGGTTCAGCTTGCCGAGGAAAGCTTCTAGCTGCTGGTAGAGACCGGGGCTGGCGGCTATCGCCAGCGAGGTGCTCTCCGCCCGGCCCGCCAGTCCGCCGACCGTCGCGCCCGCTTCGCGGGCGATCAGGCCGCCGGCCGCAAAATCCCAGTAATTAAGCCCCCGCTCATAGAACGCATCAAGCCGTCCGGCCGCGACCGAGCACAGGTCTACCGCGGCCGAGCCGCCGCGCCGGATGTCCCGCACGTGCGGGAGCAGCGCCGCGACCACCTCGCCCTGGACCCGGCGCCGCCCGGCATCATAGCCGAAACCGGTCCCGACCAGAGCCTGCCCCAGTGGCACTCCGGCCGAGCAGCGCAAGGCCAGCCTGGCCTCGCCCCGGCGGAGCCAGGCCCCGCGCCCCGCCACCGCGGTGAACGTCTCCCCAGCCCTGGGTACCTCCACCACTCCCGCGACTACGGTGCCGTCCACCTCGGCCGCGATGGACACGGCCCAATCGCGCAGACCATACAGGTAGTTGACGGTTCCGTCCAGCGGGTCGACGACCCAGCGCACCCGGCCGGCCTCGCCTTCGCCGTCGCCGCCGGAGGTCTGGCCCCCCTCCTCACCCAGCACGGCGTCGGCCGGGCGGTGCGCCCGGATCAGGCGGGTGATCAGCGCCTCGGACCCGCGGTCCATCTCGGTCACCACGTCGGTCGGGCTGGACTTGGTCTCGACGACCTCGGGCCGCTCATCGCCTCGCCAGGAGGCGAGCAGCCGGCCGGCCTCGCTGGCCGCGGACTCCGCGATCCGCAGCAGCGCCTCGGTGTCCAGGTGCTCGCTCATGCCCGCGGTGCCCCGGCCGCGTACCGGCAGCAGTCCGCCGGGCACGTCTGGTCCGGCCCGGCCTCCGGCCGGGCCAGGCGTTCCCGTACCAGTTCGGTGATCATGGAGACGAATGCGGGGTGACAGCCGGGGGTGGCGGCCCGGGCGAAGGCCAGCCCCAGCGACTCGGCGCTCCGCGCCGCCTCGGCGTCCAGGTCGTGCCGGACTTCCATGTGATCGGACACGAACCCGACCGGGATGACTACGACCGCTTTGGTGCCTGCCCGGGCGAGCTCGCCCATGACATCGCCGACGTCCGGTTCCAGCCAGGGCTGGGCCGGGGGGCCGCTCCTGCTCTGGTAGGCAAGCGTCCGTGGGTGGGCGTCGAGCCCGGCCCGTTCGGTAATAATCCTGGCGGCCTCGGTCAGCTCGGCTACGTACCTCCCCCGGATCGGGCCCGGGCCGCTCGCCTCGGCCATCGCGACCGGGATGCTGTGCGCGGTGAACACCAGGTGAGCCTCGTCCCGCAAGCCGGCCGGGAGCGCGGCCAGCGCGGCCAGCGTGCTCGCGGCGAACGGCTCGGTGAAGCCGGGATGATCGTAGAAGGGCATGATCTTGTCGATCCGGGGCGCGTCCGGGCCGACCGCGGCCCGGGCCCGCTCGATGTCGTCGAGGTACTGCCGGCAACTCGAGTAGGAGCTGTAGGCGGAGGTCACGAAGGCGGCCGCCTGCCGCACGCCGTCCGCGGCCATGGTCCGCACCGTGTCGGTCAGGTACGGCTTCCAGTTCCTGTTTCCCCAGTAGACGGGCAGCGAAAGGCCGCTCGCCCCGAAGTCGGCGCGGATCGCGGTCAGCAGGTCCCGGCACTGCTGGTTGATCGGGCTGACCCCGCCGACCGCGTAGTAGTGCTCGGCCACGCCGGCCAGCCGCTCGCGCGGGATGCCGCGACCGCGGGTCACATTCTCCAGGAACGGCATGACCTCGTCGGGGCCTTCAGGACCGCCGAACGAGACCAGCAGGAAGGCGTCGTATGCGGGCATGACTCCATCCAACCCCAGGGGGGGATGGGGGGGCGGGCAGCCCCCCCATAAGCAGGGGGGTCTGCGGGATCGTCCCCCGGAAAGCACTGTTGACAGTATCCGATATCTTATTGATGTGCGGCAATGGGGCCTGTGACGGGTATGGACGATGCGAAAAAGCCCGTCAGCCGCTCCCCCGCCAGCCTGCTGAGCCGGCCGCTGCGCCCGTACGCGGAGATCTTCGAGATCCCGGGTGCCTGGCGCTTCTCCGTGGCCGGGGTCATCGGGCGGATGCCGATGTCGATGTTCGGGCTCGGCACCGTCTTGCTCATCTCGTCGGTCACCGGGACGTACGGCGTGGCCGGCACGGTGTCCGCGGTCGGCTCGCTCGGCTACGCGTTCAGCTCGCCGCGGATCGCCCGGCTGGTGGACACGCACGGCCAGCGGCGCGTCCTGCTGCCGCTGCTCACGGTGTTCGCCGCGACCACCGCGCTGCTCATCACGGCCGTGCAGCTCCGGCTGCCGACTTGGGCTTTCTTCGTACCGGGAGCGATCGCGGGCGCGACCATGCCGTCCCTGGGCGCGATGGTCCGGGCTCGCTGGAGCGTGCTGCTGGCCGGCTCGCCCCGGCTGCACGCCGCGTTCTCCTTCGAGTCGGTCGCCGACGAGCTGTGCTTCATCGTCGGCCCGGCCGCCGTGACGCTGCTCGCGACCGAGGTGTATCCCCCCTCGGGGGTGGGCGTGGCGGCGCTGCTGTGCGTGCTCGGAACGTCGTGGTTCGCCGCGCAGCGCGGCACCGAGCCGGTGGTGATCCCGCCGGAGCGGGTCACGGGTCCCAAGGGCACGGGCCGGTCCCGGGGCGCCGCCGCGCCCGGACTGGTCGTGCTGGGTCCGGTGTACGTGCTGCTCGGCGCGATGTTCGTGTCGATCGACCTGAGCACGGTGGCATTCGCGCAGCACTTCGGGCACAAGCCGCTGGCCGGCTTCGTCCTCGGCACCTACGCCTTCGGCAGCGGCACCGGCGGGCTGTGGTATGGATCACGGCAGTGGCGGACGCCGGTGGAGAAGCGGTTCGCGCTCACCCTCACGCTGACCGTCCTCGGCGTGGCCACGTTCTGGGCCCAGCCCAACCTGATCACGCTGACCTGCGTCATCTACCTGTGCGGGATGACCATCGCGCCGACCCTCATCGCCGGTTTCAGCCTGCTCGAGGCCCAGGCCAAGCCGGGCCGCCGGACCGAGGCCATGTCCTGGCTGAGCAGCGGCATCTCCGTCGGGGTGGCGGCGGGCGCGTCCGTGGTCGGCTTCATCATCGACGCGCACGGCCCGCGGCTCGGTTACGCCTTCGCGGCCGCGTGCGGGGCGGCCAGCGCCGTGACCTGCCTGGCGGGCCTGCGCCGGCTTCGTCCCGTAGCGGCGCCCGGCCCCTAGGGATAGTTCTGGGCGTACTCGCTGGCCAGCGCGAGTACCTCGTCGACGTACCAGGTCGCGTGGTTGTAGGAGAAGATCGCCCCGCGCAGGGTCGCGGTGTTCCCGGCGCCGTCGGCGCACAGCATGCGCGCGGCCGAGGGCACCGCGTCGAGCGGGTTCTCGATGTCCGGTGGCCCGGTCTGGCCAAACCCGACGATGCCCCACTCGGCCCAGGTACCGGGCTCGAACTGCATCGGCCCGAGCGCGCCCGCGCTGGACGGGCCGTCGTTGGCGCCGTTGCCGCTCTCGATCTCGCCGATGGCGGCCAGCACCGTCCAGGACATGCCCGGGCAGTACTTGGCGGCGGACGCCTGGTATAGGTCCAGGTAGCTGGACGGCACGCCGCTGGTCGGCACGTTCGTGCTCACCGGGAGCTTGCCCACGGTGACCACCGGCACGAGGTTGACCACCTTCGCGCCCGTCCCGATGACCGACTTGATCTTCTTCATCAACGTGACCAGGTTCACCCCCGGGGCGTTGATGAGCACGGCGAAGTTCTTGGCCAGCCCGAGCTGGCCCGAACGGGCCTGGTTCACGATGGCGTCCGCGCCGGGCACGCTGAGCGCGGTCTGCGTGCCGAACGGCAGCCGCAGCTGGACCGCGGCCGCGACCTGGTAGGAGCGGCCGGCCGACAGGTGCAGCTGGCCGGCCGCGCCGTGGGTGCTGACGAGCTGTCCGTGGCTCAGGTCGGTCCAGACCGCGTCGGCCGCCGCGGTCTGCGGCGAGGTCCAGGACCGGAACGCGGCCGGCACGCCGAGCACGTTGGCGCTGTGCCCGTTGACCGTGACCTTGCCGCCGTCGACCGAGAGCACGTTGCGGACCCCGGTCAGCCGGCTGATCCTGGCCAGCTGGACCGGGCTGATCCCGTCCGGCGCCGCGGCGATCAGGTCGGGGACGAACAGCTGCCGCGGCGGCGCGCCGGCCGAGCCGGGCGCCTTCAGGGACGACGGAACGGAGCTGGCGGCGGCGACACCCGGCGGTGGGGTGACGGTAAAACCGAGCGAGCTACCGGGCGGGCTGGGGCTGACGGGGACGGCGCGGGCCGGAATGGCGAAGGCGGCCAGCGCCGCGCACGTCGCGACCCCGGCCAAGGCGGTACGCCAAAGCGACGGGAACAGCACAATAGCTATGAAGATATAAGGCGTTCCTCGCCAACAGAAAGCCCCGGACCGATTTATTAAACAGTCCTTAAGAACCTCAGCAGGGGATCTTCAGCTTTTTCAGCGGGGCGAACCGGACGTAGTGGGCCAGGCCGGGCGCTCCGAACGCGAGCACGCGCCCAGCCTCGGCGGCGGCATCAGTAGCAGATGTTCGTGTGCAGGCGGGCCGCGGGGAGCGGGTGGGCCAGGGCCTGCGCGGTGCGCGCGTCGGCCGGGCGGTGCAGCACCACGTAGCCGTCGTCGGCGAACACCTGGGTGTAGCCGTGGACCCGCAGGTAGGCCACCTCCTGGGCCTGCTGGCTGGGCGTGCAGAAGGGGAAGTCGAGCCCGATGGTGTCCGCCACTACCCAGGGCGCCCAGCGGGGCGTGCCGTCGAGCAGCAGCACCGTATCCCGGCCGGACAGGTGCGGTCCGATGTTGTTGGACGCCTCCACCTCGATCCCGGACGGGACGTGCGCGACGGCCGCGGCGGCGGCCTTCATCCGCGCGTTGGTCCCGTAGAAGTTCGGGTGCAGCAGCTGCCCGAACGGCGAGGACGGCAGGTAGACCAGGGCGGCGGCGCAGATGGCGGCTGCCCAGAGGGTGGAAAGGGGGGTCCGGGGGGTCTCCCCCCGGTCGCGGGGGGTTCCGGGGGGTCGCCCCCCCGGGAATCTGAGCCAGCGGGCGGGCCAGTGCTTCTGCAGCCGGGCTGCGCCATCGACCGCGGCACAGCACAGCATCATCACCAGGAACGCGTCGTACTGGAACTTGGCCTGCCACCACAGCGGGTAGCCGGAGGCGAGCATCCGCTCGGCCAGCAGCGGCAGCACCGCGATCACCATGGGCGAGGCGAGCGGCAGAAATGCGAACGTCGCGAGCAGCCCGATCATCGTCCGGGCCTTGACCCACGGGGTGACGAAGACGTGCAGCGCGTGCAGCGGATGGGTGAGCACGTTGAGCACCGCGCTACCCAGCGTGGACCCGAACTGCCCGTAGGCCCAGTAGAAGGTGGCGGAACCGCCGAACGCGGGGATCAGCACGCGGGTGGCGATCCAGGTCGCCACGACCCCGCCCGCCACGAAGCCCAGGCCGGTCCAGGCCCAGCGGCGCTGGCGGGTCAGCAGCAGGTAGCCGCCGAAGCCAGCCACGAGCAGGCCCATGTCCTCCTTGACCAGGAGCAGCGCCGCCGCGGCGGCGATGGTGGGCCAGCGTTTTCCCGCGTCGGCGCGTTCCACCATCACGGCGGTCAGCACCGGGACGAACGCGACCTCGTGGAAATCGAACACGACCGCCGCCATGACGGGCAGCGACAGCGCGTAAGCCACGCAGGTGAAGTACGCGGCCCCGGGACCGAGCCGGCGCCGGGTGTAGACCCACAGCGGCGGTATGGCCAGGGCGAACAGCACTCCCTGGACGACCAGCAAGGTGCCCGGGCCGTCGTGGATCCAGTACAGCGGGGCCAGCAGGGCCAGCACCGGCGACCAGTGGTCGGCCAGCAGCATGAAGTGCGCGCCCTGGCCGTCGGAGATGCCGCGCGCGAGCGAGACCGGGGCCGACAGGTGCGCGTAGCCGCGGATCCCCTGATCGAAGATGACCAGATCGAACGTGCTGGCCAGGAAGCGGCGGAAAAGGATGAGCGAATCGGCGCAGTAGGCGAGGGCGGCCACCGCGGTGAGCAGGCCCACCTTGACGGCGGAACGAGCCCACAGCACACGCAGCCGACCAGACCCGGCGGCCGTCCCGTCGGCCGTGCGGGAGGCGGTCGCGGCGCTGGCAGGCCTCACCGCTGGAAGGGTAGCAGGGGCGCGGTGTTGACCGAATGCGCGGCGGTATGCACGGGGAAGGCTACTCTCTTGCTATGAACCAGGAGGCAGGCCATGGCCCCGCCAACGCCGCATCGCGCGGGACCGGGCGGCCACCGAAGAAACCGCCCGCCCGGCCATCCCTAGGTGGCGGTACGCCCGCCCAGGACCGCGAGTTGCGCGCCCAGGGACGTGAAACCGTCCGCCGGCTGCTCGAGGCGGGCATGGTCGAATTCGAGGGCCGCGGCTTCCACGGTGTCCGCGTGGACGACGTGGTCCGCCGGGCCGGCATCTCCCACGGGACGTTCTATCTCTACTTCTCCAACAAGGAAGACCTGTTCAAGGCCCTGCTGAAGGACGCCTTGCACGACATGGAGATCGTGGCGGGCGACTTCCCCGTGGTCACAAGCGACGCGACCGGGCTCACGGTGCTGCGCCAGTGGGTCCGCAAGTTCTTCCGTGCCTACGCGGCGCACGCCACCGTGATCCGCATCCTCAGCCAGGCCGACCTGGTACCCGAGGAGGTGTTCGGTGACGGGCTGCGGCTGTTCTTCAGCATCGCCGAGGCGATGACGACCGGGATGACCGCCGCCGCCCAGGCGGCCGGCAAGCAGCAGGAGCGGGCCGAGCTCACCGCGGTGGCCTGCCTGATGATGCTCGAGCGGGTCAACTACCTGATCAGCGCCGAGGTCCAGTTGCCAGAAGACGAGATGGCCGACCGGATCGCGGACATCATGTTCGCCGCGTTCGGCCTGAACGCTTGACCGAGGGCGCGGGGCGCGTGGCCGTCGTCACGGGCGCGGCGCGCGGCATTGGGCAGGCGATCGCGTTGCGGCTGGCGGAAGCCGGGCACGCGCTGGTGCTTGGTGACGTCCGCCCGGCGGACGAGACCGCGGCGGCCATCACGGCCTCGGGCGGCGAGATGCTTTCCGTCCGCTGCGACCTAGGCACCGCGGCGGGCGTGGATCAGCTGGTGGGTTCGGTCAGTGATCGTTTCGGTCGATGCGATGTCCTGGTCAACTGCGCGGGCCTGATGCTCTTCCAGCCGTTCGCCGAGGTCACCCTGGACACCTGGCGGCGTATCCAGGCGGTCAACGTGGAAGCCGCCTTCCAGCTGTGCGCCGCGTTCGCGCCGGGCATGGCCGAGCGCGGCTTCGGCCGCATCGTCAACGTCGCTTCCAACACGATGTGGAAGCCGCCGGGAGCCGGGTTCGTCCCCTACATCGCCAGCAAGGGCGCCGTGGTGGGCTTCACCCGGGCGCTGGCGGTCGAACTGGGGGGCAGCGGCATCACCGTGAACGCGATCGCGCCCGGCCTGACCCGGAGCCCGGGCGCGGAGGAAGACAACACCGAGGAGCATTTCGAAGACGTCCGGCGGGCGCAGGCGGTCAGGCAGAGCCTGCGGCCGGACGACATGGCCGGTGCGGTCGCCTTCCTCGCCTCGGACGACGCCGCCATGATCACCGGCCAGACGCTCCGCATCGACGGCGGCCTCGTCACCCTGTGACGCGCGGGCGCCGGCGCCCTCTAACAACACGTGATCATGAGAATGTCGGGCGGTAGCACTCTGGTCGTTCGGGAAGAATCTTTACGTGCGATTTCTCAACGAAGCAGTGCCTGGACACGACCTGACCTATAGCGATGTCTTCATGGTGCCGAGCCGGTCTGCCCTCGGCTCGCGGCTCGATGTCGACCTGACCACCACCGACGGCAGCGGCGCCACCATCCCGCTCGTGACCGCCAACATGACGGCCGTCTCCGGGCGGCGGATGGCGGAGACGGTCGCGCGCCGGGGCGGTGTCGCGATCCTGCCGCAGGACATCCCGGCCGACGTCGTGGCGGACGTGATCACCTGGGTCAAGTCCCGGGACCTGGTGGTGGAGACCGCGCTGACGCTGGCGCCGGGCGACACCGCGGGCGACGCGCTCAGCCTGCTGTCCAAGCGGGCGCACGGCGCCGTGATCGTGCTGTCCGCGGGGCAGCCAGTCGGCGTGGTCACCGAGGCCGACTGCCTGGGCGTAGACCGGTTCACTCAGCTGAGTCACGTGATGTCCGCCGACCCGTTCACGCTGCCCGCGGGGACGCCGCCGGAGCAGGCGTTCGCCATGCTGCACGACGGGCGGCACCGGCTGGCGCCCGTGGTGGACCGGGACGGGCGCTGCCTGGGCATCATGACCAGGACCGGGGCGCTGCGCGCGACGCTGTACTCCCCCGCCGTCGACGCCTCCGGCCGGCTGCGGGCCGGAGTGGCCATCGGGGTCAACGGCGACGTGGCCGCCCGGGCCAAGCTGCTGCTCGACGCGGGCGCCGACGTGCTCGTGGTGGACACCGCGCACGGGCACCAGGAGAAGACGATCGGCGCGCTGCAGGCGGTGCGCGGGCTCGACCCGGCGGTGCCGGTCGTGGCGGGCAACGTGGTGACCGCGGCCGGGGTGGCCGACCTGGTGTCGGCCGGGGCGGACATCGTCAAGGTCGGCGTCGGGCCGGGCGCGATGTGCACCACCCGGATGATGACCGGGGTGGGACGGCCGCAGTTCTCTGCCGTGCTCGAGTGTGCCGCCGAGGCCCGGCGGCTGGACGCCTCGGTCTGGGCCGACGGCGGGGTACGGCATCCCCGCGACGTCGCGCTGGCCCTGGCCGCGGGCGCGTCCAACGTGATGATCGGGTCGTGGTTCGCCGGCACCTACGAATCCCCCGGCGACACGTTCCGGTCCCCGGAGGGGCGGCTGTACAAGGAGAGCTTCGGGATGGCGTCGGCGCGCGCGGTCCGGCTGCGGTCGGCCAGCGACTCCGCGTTCGAGCGGGCCCGCAAGGAACTGTTTGAGGAAGGGATCTCCTCGGCCCGGATGTACCTGGACCCGGTCCGCCCCGGCGTGGAGGACCTGATCGACATGATCGTGGCCGGGGTGCGTTCCTCGTGCACCTATGCGGGCGCGCGGGACCTAGCCGAGTTCGGCGAGCGCGCCGTGGTCGGGCTGCAGAGCGCGTCCGGCTACAGCGAGGGCATGCCCGTCCCGACTAGCTGGTAGCCCTCACCCCGTCGCGTTCAGCCAGCGGACCGGGGCGCCGTCGGCGGCCCGGCGGAACGGCTCGAGCTCGTTGTCCCAGGCCGTACCCAGGAGCCGGCCGATCTCGTCCTCCAGGGACCTGCCGCCGGTCCCGAGGGACGCCAGCAGCATGACCGACCTGAGCCGGTCCTCGGAAACCATGATGTCCCCGTTGGCACCGGTGACCGCGGTGAACAAGCCGAGGTCGGGCGCGTAGCAGTGCCGCACGCCGTCGCACCCGGGCGAGCTGTCCTCGGTCACCTCGAACCGCAGCCGGTTCCACCCGGCCAGGGCGGACGCGATCGCTCCCGCCGTGCCGGGGAGGGCATGCCAAGTCAGCTCGGCCCGTAGCGCGCCCGGGGCGGCTGGCTGGCCGACCCACGGCATGCTGACAGGAGCCCCCACGATTCCGGCAACGGCCCACTCGATGTGCGGACACAGCGCCGGAGGCGCGGAATGTATGTACAGAACACCATGCGCAGACACCGTGCCTCCTTAAGACGAGGTTCGCCTTCCCCTGCGACCTCGCTACCGTGGCACGGACTGTCCAGCTACATATTGTGCCTCATGCCCCTTCCCGGCGCCAGCACTTCGGCCAGGAAAACCGCGTGAATTCGCAAACATGACCAGTGCGGCCAGGATCACGACAGCCAGCGCTGACCACGGAACGTAATCGCCGAAGCGATCGTAAATGGTCAGCGCCGAGGCGGCGGGCAGGCCGAGCCGCACGCTGGTCACGCCGCGCCCGGATTGCCCCATCCAGGCCAGCAGGCGCCCCCGCGCGTCGAACGCGGCCGTGACCCCGGTCAGCGCGGCCTGCACCGCCGGGCGGCCGGTCTCGGCCGCGCGCACCGCGCCCAGCGAGGCGTGCTGGTCCGGCCCCCAGGTGCCCTGGAAGGTCGAGGTGGCCGACTGGTACACGATCAGCTGCGCGCCCAGGTCGGTATCGACCCGGGACATGTCGGGAAACGCGGACTCGAAGCAGATGAGCACGCCGATCGGCAGCGGCAGGCCCGTCCGGTCGTCCGGGTACAGCAGGTGCGCCCCGGTGCCGGGGACCATGTTGGACGCCGCGGCCTTGCTGATCTTGGTGAGCCAGCCGAGCTGCTGCCGGAACGGGATGTACTCACCGAACGGGACCAGGCGGGTCTTGATGTACTGGCCCTGGATGCCCGCCGGGCTGATCAGCACGCCGACCTTCTCCTGGCCCCGGCCGGGCACCGTCGTGTCCTGATTGACCAGCAGGTCGGCGCCATCCTGGCGGGCCAGCGTCTCCAGCTGGGCGAGCTGGCCGCGGTTCCGCGGCAGCGTCAGGTCCACGGCGGTGCTGCTCTCGCCCCACACGATCAGGTCCGGCTTGACCCCGCTGAGCTCGCCGGAGCGGCTCAGCTCGGCGGTGAGCCGCTCGCTGGCGTCCACCCGCTCGACCGCGTTGTTGACGATCCCCGGCTGCACCAGGGCGATCGTGGCCACGCGGGCGACCGGGCTGGCCGGGGTGAGCGCGAACGCCAGCGGCCCGGCCCCGACGGTGGCGATGGCCGCCACCGTGCCGAGGGCCACGAGCCCGGGCCGCGGGGTGGCTCCGGGCAGCACCCGGGGCAGGGAGGCAAGGACGATCACGATCGCCACGTTCACCAGCACGAGGGCGAAGCTGATCAGCCACACGCCGCCCACCGCGGCCAGCGCGAGCACGGCGGGGTGCTGCCACTGGCTGACACCGAACACGGCCCACGGGCCGCCGAGCGCCTGCCACGACCGCAGCCACTCGGTGAGCAGCCAGCAACTCGGCACGACGACCAGCGCGGCGAGCGCCCGCGGCCAGGTCACCGGCGGCCGGAGCAGCTTCTGCGCGGCCACGCCGAACGGCACCCACAGCGCGCCGATCACCGCGCCGACCAGGAGCACGGCGGGGCCGATCTCCGGCGCCATCCAGTACAGGGCCGCGATCAGGTACCCGGCGCCGAGCCACCAGGCGCGCATCCCGCCCTCCCGGGCGGTCGGCGCCCTGACGATAAGCAGCAGCCCGGGCACCAGCCCGAACCAGGCCAGGAACTCCAGGTCCGGCGCGGGGAACGCCAGGATGAGCCACGCCCCGCAGAGCAGCATGAGCCGGCGCACCGACCAGATCCACCGGCCCGTCCTCCGCAGAGCCCTGCCCACCCTTCCATTCTCGCGCCAAGGCTCACGCGCGCGGTAACGGGGACGCGATCCAGAATATCAACCGAATGGTTGACGATCTGGTGGCTGGAGGGCTACTGTCAACCGCATGGTTGACGATCAGGTGGCGATGGACGCGGTGTTCCACGCCCTCGCCAGCCAGGCCCGCCGGGATATGGTGGCCCGCCTGGCCGCCGGGCCGCTGACCGTCGGCCAGCTCGCCGGGCCGCTGGACATGTCGCTGGCCGCGGCGGCCAAGCACGTGAAGGTCCTCGAGCGGGCCGGCCTCATCCACCGGACCATCGCCGGCCGCCGGCACATCTGCCGCCTGGAGCCGGGCCCGCTCGGCTCCGCCCAAGCCTGGCTCGCCTTCTACGAGCGTCACTGGCGTGAGCGCCTCGACGCCCTCGAAGGACTCTTGCAGGCCCCCGACCAGAAGGAGCACCGATGAACTCGACCGGACAGCCCGCCGTCCGCGTGGAACGCACGATCCCGGCCTCGCCCGCGCAGGTCTACCGGGCCTGGCTCGACCCCGAGCTGCTGACCCGGTGGATGATCCCGGCCGCCTACACGGTTACCCGGGCCGAGGTGGACGAGCGGGTCGGCGGCCACTTCAGGATCTGGCACGCTGACCCCTCGGGCACGGCGGCCGGCGGTTTCGACGCCGAACTGGCCGAACTCGTCCCGGGTGAGCGCATCGTGTTCCGCTGGGGCTTCGTCGGGCCGCAGCGACGGGCCGGGGCGGCGTTCGACTCGCTGCTGACGGTTACCTTGCGCGAGACGCCGGACGGCGGCACCGCGCTCACCTTGATCCACGAGCGCCTCGACGACCTCGCGGCTGCCCTGCCCGGGGTGGCCAGGAACGTCGGTCCCGGCTGGGAGGACGTACTGGGCAAGCTGGCCAAAACGGTGGGCCGGGACGACCGGGCCATCGCCGATCTCGGCGAGCCCGGTGCGGTGGAACTGCTCGAGCACCAGCCACTGGCCCGGCTGGCCTACGCTGGGACGGACGGCTTCCCCCGGGTGGTCCCGGTCGGGTTCCTGTGGCGCGGCGGCCGGATCATCGTCTGCACGGCCACCATCGCGCCCAAGGTCGCCGCCCTGTCGGCCCGGCCGAACGTCGCGCTGGCCGTCGACAACGACAACGCGGCCGCGAGCAAGTCGCTCAGCGTTCGGGGCGTGGCGGCGATCGACGTGGTGGACGGCGTGCCGCCGGAGTACCTGGCGGCGGTGGCCAAGGGCATCCCGGCCGATCAGCAGGCCGCGTTCGAGGCGCAGGTGCGGTCGGTGTACAAGCAGATGGCGCGCATCTCGATCGAGCCCCGGTGGGCGCGGTACTACGACTTCACCGCCGGGCGGGTGCCCGACTTCCTGCACAAGCTGTGACCGGCCCCTCAGGCCAAGGCGGCGACGGCCTCGACGGTGAGTCCGGCCAGGCTGGGCAGGACCAGGCCGGCCCGGGCGAGGGCGTCGGGTTCTGGCGGGTACCTGGGGTGCGGGACGGCGATGACGTGCAGGCCCGCCGCGGCGGCCGAACGCAGGCCGTTGGAGGAGTCCTCGACGGCCGCGCCGCTGGCCGGGGCCACGCCGAGGCGGCGGGCTACGGCCAGGTAGATGTCCGGCGCCGGCTTGCCGTGCGGGACCTGCTCGGCGGACATCGTGACCTGGAAATCCGGGCGCAGGCCGGCGGCCTGCAGCACGGTCTCGATCAGCGCGTCCGGGGCCGAGCTGGCCAGCCCCAGCGGCCAGCGGGCCGCGAGCCGCGACACCGCCTCGACGGCGCCCGGCAGGAGCGGCAGGTGCTCGCGGTACCGGGCGGCCATCCGCTCGATGACCTCCCCCGCCACCTGGTCAGGCGGCAGGCTGACGCCGAGATCCGCGCTGAGGTACCTGGCCCACTCGGGCGTGCTCATGCCCATCAGCTTGCGCTGGGCGTCGGCGGCCCAGTGCCCGCCGCGTTCGGCGACCAGGCCGCGGCGGACCTCCTCCCACACCGGTTCCGAGTCGATCAGGACGCCGTCCAGGTCGAATATGACCGCCTCGATCATCCTCGCGAGCGGGCCTCGGTGAGCCCGCGGGAGACCAGGACCCGGGCCAGGTGCTCGCGGTAGGCCCGGGTGGCGCGGATGTCGTCGGCGGCGCTGGTGCCCTCGGCGGCGTGGGCGGCCGCGTCGGACGGCGTGGCCCCGGCCGCGAGCGCGGCTTCCACGGCGGCCGCCCGCAGGGGCGTCCCGCCCATGTTGACCAGGCCCACCCGGCCGTCCTGGACGGCGCAGCCGACGATGGCCCAGTCGATCGCCCGCTGGGTGAACTTCTGGAACGACCAGGCCCCGGCCGAGGCGGGCTTGGGCACCCGGATCTCGGTAAGCAGTTCGCCCGGCTCCAGCGCGGTCTCGAACAGCCCCTGGAAGAATTCCCCGACCGGGATCTCCCGGGCGCCGTCTGACCCCTGTGCGACCAGCGTGGCGTCCAGCGCGAGCAGCGTGGCGGGCAGGTCCGAGGCGGGGTCGGCGTGCGCGATCGACCCGCCGATCGTGCCGCGGTGCCTGATCTGCGGGTCGCCGACCTGCCCGGCCGCGTGGGCCAGCAACGGCACCTCGCGGTTGAGGACGTCGGAGTGCTGGACATCGTAATGCCGGGTCAGGGCGCCGATCGCGACGTAGGAACCCTGGTCGGTGACGTAGCTCAGGTCACGCAGCCCGCTCAGGTCGATGATCACCTCGGGGGCGGCCAGGCGCAGCTTCATCAGCGGCAGCAGCGAGTGCCCGCCAGCCAGGAACTTCGCGTCGTCGCCGTGCTCGGCCGCCAGGTCCAGGGCTTCGGAGACCGAGCCCGCCCGCCGGTAGGTGAACGGCACCGGGATCATGCTGACACCTTCTCGTCGTCCGCGGCCGCCAGCGCCGCCCGGACGATGTTGTGGTAGCCGGTGCACCGGCACAGGTTGCCTTCCAGGCCCTGCCGGACCTGTTCCTCGGTCGGGTGCGGGTTCTCCTTGAGCATCGAGACGATGGCCATCACCATCCCCGGGGTGCAGAACCCGCACTGCAGGCCGTGCTCCTGGTGGAACGCGCGCTGCACCGGGTGCATCTCGCCGTCGCGCGCGAGGCCCTCGAGCGTTGTGACCTCGTGCCCGCTGGCCTGGGCGGCGAGCACCGTGCAGGACTTGACGGACTCGCCGTCGAGCAGCACCGTGCAGGCCCCGCAGGAGGTGGTGTCGCAGCCCACGTTGGTCGCGGTGAGGTCGGCCACGTCGCGCAGGAAGTGCACGAGCAGCATGCGGTCCTCGACGTCCGCGGTGATGTCGTCGCCGTTGACGGTCAGGTCGACCTTCACTGGTTACCCGCCTTCTTCGCCTCGTTGATGGCCGTCCATACCCGCTGCGGGGTGGTCGGCATGTCGATGTGCCGGACGCCGAGGTGGGCCACGGCGTCGATGACCGCGTTCTGGATGGCCGGGGTCGCGCCGATCGTCCCGGCCTCGCCGATGCCCTTGACGCCGAGCGGGTTCACCGTGGTCGGGGTCTCGCTGGCGAGCAGTTCGTAGCTGGGCAGCTCGGCCGCGGTGATGGCCGCGTAGTCGGCCAGGGTGGAGGTCAGCGGGTTGCCGTCCGCGTCGTAGAGGACCTCCTCGAGCAGTGCCTGGGCCGCACCCTGGGCGATGCCGCCGTGCCGCTGCCCCTCGGCGAGCACCGGGTTGAGGACCGGCCCGGCGTCGTCGACGGTGACGTGCCGCAGCAGCGTGACCTTGCCGGTCTCGGTGTCCACCTCGACTACGGAGACGTGCGCGCCGAACGGGAACGTGGGCAGGTCCGCGGTGAAGCTCACGTCCGCGATGAGGCTGCCGCCGCTGGTGTGGCCCGCGACCTGGCCCCAGCTGAGCGCGGTGTCCGGGTCGCCGCGCACCTGCCACTGGCCCGTCCCGGTGTCCAGGACGACGTCGGCTTCGGCCGCCTCGAGCATGTCCGCGGCCTGGCGGCGCGCTTCGTCCTTGACCTCCACCGCCGCCTTGTACACCGCGGAGCCGCCGAGCTGGAGCGAGCGGGAGGCGTAGGTGCCCACGCCGACCGGGACCAGATCGGTGTCACCGTGGATGACGGTGACGTGGTCCATCGGGATGCCCAGTTCCTCCTGCACGAGCATGGCCCAGGCGGTCTGGTGTCCCTGGCCGTGCGACGAGCTGCCGGTGAAGACGGTCGCGGTCCCGTCGTCGGCGACCTCCAGCTTCGCGGTCTCCCCGGCGGCGCCGTCGGCCGCGGTGATCTCCACGTAGGTGGAGATGCCGATGCCGAGCTGCCTGACGTCGCCGCTGGCCCGTCGGCGCTCCTGCTCCTTGCGCAGTTCCTCGTAGCCGGACGCGGCCAGGACCTTGTCCAGGGCCGCCTCGTACTCGCCGCTGTCGTACAGGGCACCGGTCTTGGTCTGGAAGGGGAACTTGTCCGGGGGCACGAAGTTGCGCCGCCTGACCTCGGCCGGGTCCATGCCGAGCTCGGCGGAGAACAGGTCGACCGCGCGCTCGATCGTGGCCGCGGCCTCGGGCCGCCCGGCGCCGCGATAGGCGCTGATCGGGGTTGAGTTGGTGACCACCGCCCGGTAGCCGGCCTGCACCTCGGGGATGTCGTACACGCCGGGTGCCATCAGGCAGGTCAGCATGGGCAGGAAGCCGCCCATCCGGGAGTAGGCGCCGCTGTCCTGGATGACGTCGATGCGGTAGGCCAGGATCTTGCCGTCCTGGTTGCCGCCGATCTTGACGTGGTGCAGCTGGGCGCGGCCCTGGGTCATGCCGACCAGGTTCTCGCTGCGGGTCTCGGCCCAGCGCAGCGCGCGGCCGGTCTTCCTGGCCGCCCAGGCGACGATGATCGCGTCCCGGTCGATGCCGACCTTGGCGCCGAAGCCGCCGCCCACGTCGGGCACGATGACGCGGATCTGGTCCGGGCTCATGCCCAGGACGCCGCACAGGATGAGGCGGCACAGCTGGGCGTTCTGCGAGCTGTGCCAGACGGTCAGCTTGCCGTTCTCGAAGCTCGCCGCGGTCGCCCGCCCTTCCATCGGCATGCAGGCGACCCGCTGGTTGACGATGGCCTGCTCGACCACGACCGCGCAGCCGTCGAAGGGGGCTTCGTCGGCGGACGCTTCCTTGGTGATCGGGATGTTGCTCCCGGCCGCGGGGAACAGCAGCGACTCGCCGGTGAGCGCGGCCTCGGGCCCCACCACCGCGGGCAGTTGATCGTAGTCCACCGCGACCAGGTCGGCGGCGTCCTCACCCTGGTAATGGCCGTCGGTGATGACCACCGCGACCGGCTCGCCGACGAACCGGACGGTGTCGACCGCCAGCAGCGGCTCTGACCACGGGCCGCCGAGCGGCATCGGGGCCTCGCCCCCGCCTCCACCCGAGCCGTCGTCGGGCGGGGGCGGCGCCAGATCGGTCATGTCCTGGACGGTCAGCACCGCCACGACGCCGGGTTCGCTGAGGGCCGCGCTGGTGTCGATGCCGGTGATGCGCGCGTGCGCGACCGGGCTGCGCACGAACGTCACCCGTGCCGCGCCGTCGAGTTCTGGTGTCCGCAGGTCATCGCAGTACACCCCGCCCGCCGTCAGCAGGCGCGGATCCTCGGTCCGGATCACCCTGGTGCCCAGGATGCTCATGTATTCCTCCGCAGCTGTCCGGTGTAGCTCTGCCTGCGAAACTACACCCCCCGGGTAGGCGCGAAACGCACCCCTGGGCAGATTAGTAAATCTTAGTTTCGGTTAGTTCCTCCTGACTGGGTGGTAAGAGTCCTGCCGCCTCCTGGTGAGTTAGCGTCCATATCATGCTCAACGCCGCGAACTGGACAGCCCGCCTCGATGAACTCGCCGCCGAGGCGCGCGTCCCGGGGGCGGCCCTGGGCATCTGGGCCGACGGGAAGGAGATCCTGGCCGCGTCCGGCCAGCTGAACTGCGCGACCGGGGTGGCCGCCACGGACGACTCGCTGTTCCAGGTCGGGTCCATCACCAAGCTCTGGACCGCCACGATGATCATGCAGCTCGTCGACGAGGGCCAGCTGTCGCTGGACACGACCGTGGCCGAGGTGCTGCCGGGCACCAGGCTCGGGGCCGACGACCTGGGCGGCCAGGTCACGGTGCGGCACCTGCTCACGCACACCAGCGGAATCGACGGCGACGTCTTCACCGACACCGGCCGGGGCGATGACTGCGTCGAGCGCTACGTCGGCTTGCTGGCCGATACCCCATCGGTTTTCACTCCGGGCGCGGCCTATTCCTACTGCAACAGCGGCTTCGTGGTGCTCGGCCGGATCATCGAGATCCTCGACGGCCAGTCCTGGGACGAATCGCTGCGGGAGCGACTGGTCGGCCCGCTCGGCCTCGGCCGGACCGTCACCCTGGCCGAGGAGGCCATCTTGCACCGGGCCGCGGTGGGCCACCGGCGTGGCGGCACCCCGGTCGACGTCTGGAACCTGCCGCGCGGCGTCGGGCCGGCCGGGCTGATCACCGCGGCCGCCGGCGACCTGCTCGCCTTCGCCCGCCTGCACCTCGACGGCGGCGTCACGGCCGAGGGCAAGCGGGTCGTCAGCGAGGTGTCGGTCGCGACCATGCAGCTGGCCGGGGCGTTGATTCCCGAGTTCTCCCTGCCCGGCTCGGCCGTCGGCCTGGGCTGGCGGCTGAGCCGGTGGGGTGACCGCACGATCATCGGGCATGACGGAGACACCATCGGCCAGTCCTCCTACCTGCGGATCGACCCGGAGGCGGGGGTCGCGGCCTGCCTGCTGACCAACGCCACGGAGTCGGAGAGCCTGTACCGCCAGGTGTTCAGCGAGGTATTCGGGACGCTGACCGGCGCGACGATGCCGGGACCGCCGGGCCCCGCGCCGGCCAGCCCGCGGGACGGCTGGGCCCCGGACCTCGGACGGCACGCCGGCCACTACGAACGCGTGTCGCGGCAGTTCGACGTGTCGGTCCGCGACGGGCAGCTGCGGATGGTGCTGACCATGACCGGGCACCTGGCGGCGCTTACCGCCTCCGAGCCGGAGGATCTGCTGCTGCACCCGGCGGATGCCTCGGGCACCCGGTTCGTGGTGCGCTCGCGCGACGACGAGCCCTGGGTGCCGCTCAGCTTCGGGCAGCTCGGCGACGGCACGCCCTACATCTACCTAGGCGGCCGGGTGACGCCGCGGACCGGTTAAACCGCTGGCCTGACCATCCTGGCCTGATCGTGGGGGCCGGCTCACTAGGGTGATCGGGTGAAGCCATTCTTGCTGCTGGCCATCCGGGCCGACGACGCGGCGGCCGACAACGAGTACGACTCATTCCTGTCCTTGTCCGGGCTCGGGGAGGGCGAACTGCGCCGGGTCCGGCTCGAGCAGCGCCCGCTTGGTCAGGTTGACCTGTGTGACTGGTCGGGGATCCTGCTCGGCGGCGGCCCGTTCAACTACTCCGACCCCGTCGAGCTCAAGACGCCGGTGCAGCGGCGGGTGGAGGCGGACCTGCACCGCCTGCTCGACCGCGTGGTCCGCGCCGACTTCCCGTTCCTCGGGGCGTGCTACGGCATCGGGGCGCTCGGCCGGCAACTGGGCGCGACCGTCGACCGGCAGTACGGCGAGCCGGTCGGAGCCGTCGAGATCACCCTGACCCCGGCTGGCCGGGACGATCCGCTGCTGGCCGGCGTGCCCGCCGCCTTTCACGCCTTCACCGGCCACAAGGAAGCGATCAGCCGCCTGCCCGGCCAGGCCGTCCTGCTGGCCAGCTCGGCCCGCTGCCCAGTGCAGGCCTTCCGGGCCGGCGCCAACGTCTACGCCACCCAGTTCCACCCCGAGCTCGACGTGGCCGGCCTGCACACCAGGACCGAGGTCTACAAGGACGCCGGTTACTTCGCCCCGGACGAGGCCGACGAGATCAGGGCGGCCGCCGCCCGCAGCGACGTCAGCTGGGCCCCGGCCATCTTGCGCGCGTTCGCCGCGCGTTACGGCCGGTCCCGCGCGGACCGTACAGGATAGCCCGCTGAACCCGGCCCTGTCGAGCTCCGGCGCGGAAACGGTCTCGCTGATCGCCCTGCTCGGGGTGCTGGCCTGGGCGGTGACCAGGCCGCGAGGCTGGCCGGAAGCGGTCGCGGCGGTCCCGGCGGCGGTCATCCTGATCGCGGCCGGGGTGCTCCCGCTCCGCCAGGCGGTGGCCGAGGCCAGGCAGCTCGGGCCGGTGATCGGCTTCCTGGCCGCGATCTTGGTGCTGGCGCACCTGTGCGACGACGACGGCCTGTTCCGGGCGTGCGGCGCGTGGATGGCGCGGACCAGCGCGGGGAGCCCGCGCAGGCTGCTCGCCCAGGTCTTCGCCGTCGCGGCGGTGACGACGGCGGTGCTCAGCCTGGACGCGACCGTGGTGCTGCTCACCCCAGTGGTGTTCGCCACCGCGACCCGGCTCGAGGTGCGGGCCAGGCCGCACGTGTACGCGTGCACGCACCTGGCGAACTCCGCCTCGCTGCTGCTGCCGGTATCCAACCTGACCAACCTGCTCGCGTTCACGGCCAGCGGGCTGGCCTTCGGCCGGTTCGCCGCGCTGATGGCGGTGCCCTGGCTGGCCGCCATCGGCGTGGAGTACGTCACCTTCGGCCGGTTCTTCGCCGCGGACCTGAACGCGGACGGGCAGGCCGACCCCGGCGCGGACGCCAGGATGCCGGTGTTCACGCTGGTCGTGGTCGCGCTGACGCTAGCCGGGTTCGCCGGGGCGTCGGCGGCGGGCGTCAATCCCGCCTGGGCGGCGTGGGCGGGGGCCGCGGTGCTGGCGGTACGGGCGCTGGCCCGCCGCGCGGTGGCCCCCGGCGCCCTGGTGCGTGCGGCCGACCTGCCCTTCCTGCTGTTCGTCCTGGGCCTGGGCGTGGTCGTCAAGGCGGTCACCGATCACGGGCTGAGCCGGGCGCTCGCGCCGCTGCTGCCCGGCGGGACCTCGCTGCTCGCGCTGCTGGCCACGGCGGCGGTGGCCGCCGTCCTGGCCAATGTCTGCAACAACCTGCCCGCCGTGCTCGTCCTGCTGCCGCTGGCCGCGCCGTCCGGCGCGGGCGCGGTGCTGGCCGTGCTGCTCGGCGTCAACATCGGGCCGAACCTCACCTACACCGGATCGCTGGCCACCCTGCTGTGGCGGCGTATCCTCCACACCCGGGGGTCAGCACCCGACCTCGGGGAATTCACCAGGCTGGGGCTGCTCACCGTGCCCCCGGCGCTGATCCTCGGAGTGCTCGCGCTATGGGCCGGGCTCCATGTGCTGGGAGGCTGAGGCACGTTGACCGGCCGCGATGACCCGCCCCGTTCGGTATATATCTGGGTGTGTGAGGGGACCTGGCGGGCCGCCGTGGACGCGGCCCTGCGCCTGGCCCCGGCCGGTGCCCGCTTCACGCTCCTCCACGTCACGTCCGCGGAGGAGCCCGACGCGGCCCGCGGCGCGTACGCCGGCTTGTTCGGGCGGGGCGGCCACGACCCCGCGGCCAGGCTCGCGGAAGAGTCGGCGGCCGCGGCGGACCGCCTGCTCCAGGCGGCCGCGAACCGGCTCGGGCTCCCCTGTGACCAGCTCAAACTCCAAGGCCGGACCGAACGGGTGGTGGTGTCCGCCTCGGCTCAGGCCGACGTGCTTGTCGTGGCGCGGGACGGCGACCAGGCCCGGCTGGGCCCGAAGAGCCTCGGGCGGGCCACCAGGTTCGCCGTGGACCACGCGGCCTGCCCGGTCCTGCTGGTCTGGCCGGGGACTACGCCCGGCATCTCTTCTATTCCTCCCGCTCCCCCCGATAAGTCAACCTGAGGTTGACGATCGACGCACCGTCAATCTAGAGTTGACGCATGTCGCAACCACCAGTAAGGCTCGACGAGCTGATCGGCTACGTCCGGAGCCAAGACGGCACGGCGCTGGACCATGTGTCGGCGGCCGTGGGGATTTCGGAGCACCTGGGCGAGCTGGCCGACCATCTGATCGGCCACTTCGTCGACCAGGCGCGCAAGACGGGCGCGTCCTGGACCGAGATCGGCCGGTCCATGGGCGTCACCAAGCAGGCGGCGCAGAAACGTTTCGTGGCCAAGGACACCGACTGGCAGACCCTGCTGCAGGAGGCCTTCCGGGCGCACCCGTTCGCCCGGTTCACCGACCGCGCGCGGCGGGCCGTCCAGGCCGCCCAGCACGACGCCCGCGCGCACCGGCACGATCACATCGGCACCGAGCACCTGGCCCTCGGCCTGCTCGCCGAGCCGGAGGGCCTGGCGGCCCGGGCCATCGAGGCGCTCGGCGTCTCACGCGAGGCCGCCCGGCAGGCCCTGGTCACGGCGCTGCCGCCACCCGACGTGGAGACACCGGTGACCGACGACAAGATCCCGTTCACCCAGCCCGCCAAGAAGGTGCTCGAGCTCGCGCTGCGCGAGGCGCTGCTCCTCGGACACAACTACATCGGCACCGAGCACCTGCTGCTCGGGCTGCTCGACGAGGAGGACGGCCTCGGCGCCAGGACGCTGTCGGACCTGGGGGTGACGCGGGAAGCGGCCGAGCGGTGGCTGGTCCCCGAGCTCAAGCGGATGGGCGAGGCCAAGGCCGCACTCCGCGCTCAGGCGGCGGAGGCCTAATTCGCTGGCGGGCTAGTCACTGGCGGGCTAGTCACTGGCGGCGCGGACGGGCTGCGGGCGGCGGCGCGCGGCGGGATCGGTGAGCGAGGGCGGCTGCCAGCCCGCGTCGGCCGGGTTGAGGGTCACGCCCGGCGGGACGATCTGGTCGATCCGGTCGAGCACGTCGTCGCCCAGGGTCACGTCCGCGCCCGCCAGCAGGTCGGTGAGCTGCTCCATGGTCCGCGGCCCGATGATGGCCGAGGTCACGCCGGGGTGGGCGGTCACGAAGGCCAGCGCCAGGTGGGTCAGCGAGCAGCCGGCGTCGGCGGAGATCTTGATGAGCTCCTCCACCGCGGCCAGCTTGGCCGTGTTCCCGGGCACCTTCGGGTCGAAGCGCTGCGGGATCCGCCGGGCGCGGCCGATGCTCATGTCCACGTCGGCGTCCTTGCGGTACCGGCCGGTGAGCCAGCCGCCGGCCAGCGGGCTCCAGGCGATGACGCCCATGCCGTACCGCTCGCAGGCGGGCAGGACCGCGGCTTCGATGCCGCGGACGAAGATCGAGTAGGGCGGCTGCTCGCAGCGGAACCGCACGTGGCCGCGGCGTTCGGCGGTCCACTGCGCCTCGACGATCGCCTCGGCGGGGAACGTGGACGAGCCGATCGCCCGGACCTTGCCGCTGTGCACCAGGTCGGACAGCGCGGACAGGGTCTCGTCGATGTCGGTGTCGGGGTCCGGGCGGTGCATCTGGTACAGGTCGATGTAGTCGGTCCGCAGGCGGCGCAGGCTGTTCTCCACCTCGCGGACGATCCAGCGGCGCGAGTTGCCGCGCATGTTCGGGTCCTGGCCCATCGGGCTGTGCGCCTTGGTGGCGAGGACCACGTCGTCGCGGCGGTTGAGCAGGGCCTGGCCGACGATCTCCTCCGACTCCCCCGCCGAGTACACGTCGGCGGTGTCGATGAAGTTGACGCCGGCGTCCAGCGCGGCGTGGATGATCCGGATGCTGTCCTCGTGATCGGGGTTGCCCCACGCGCCGAACATCATCGCGCCGAGGCAGTACGGGCTCACCTTGATCCCGGTACCGCCGAGCGTCCGCATCCGCATGCCTGCCGCCTTCCTGGATTCCGTCCTGGGATTCGTTTTCCATCCTAGGGAGAGGGAGATCCGGATCCGAGGCGGGGACACAAGTCCGGTCCCCGGCCACCCGAGCGGTCAGACGACTGGTCTAGGTGACCCGATGTGCCACCGGTGCATCTCTAGGTGACCCGGTGTGCCACCGGTGTCGTTAGGCGAGGACTACGTTCGCATCATGCGGCCCATTCATCACGTTCGCAACAGAAGACTCGGGCTGGCCCGGCTCGAGCACAGAAATGAAACTCCATTATGGTTGCCTAGAGCATGTATATAGTTGGCTTAGGCAACGACTAGCGAGGGTGACATGAGCGAGATGACCGTCGAGGGGCGGGCCGGGACGAACAAGCCAGCTGGCGACGGACGGCAGGATCCCGCGGTCGCCGCGGTACGCGAGTTCAACCGGTTCTACACGAACGTGATCGGGCTGCTCCGCGGCAAGTACCTGGACACGCCCTATTCGCTCACCGAGTCGCGGCTGCTGTTCGAGTTGGGCCAGCGGGACGTCAGCGAGGTCACCGACCTGCGGCGCGTGGTCGACATCGATCCGGGCTACCTGAGCCGCATCCTGGCCCGGTTCGAGTCGGACGGGCTGGTCGCCAGGGAACGTTCGGCCGCGGACGGGCGCCGCCAGGTCATCCGGCTGACCAGCCGCGGTCGCGCCGTCGTCGGGGGCCTGGACGCCCGGTCGGCCGAGCAGACCCGGGCCATGCTGGCCGGCCTGCGCGGCGATCAGCAGCGGCACCTGCTCGAGGCGATGCGAGTGATCACCGGGACCCTCACCGAGTCACCGCAGCCGCGTGGTTACCTGCTGCGGGCCCCGCGCCCGGGCGACATGGGCTGGGTCGTGCAGCGCAACGCGGCGGTGTACGCGGCGGAGTACGGCTGGGACGACTCCTACGAGGCCCTGGTGGCGCGGATCGTCGCGGATTACGTCGACAACCGGGACCCGGCGGCCGAGGCGGCCTGGATCGCCGAAGTCGACGGCGAGCCGGCCGGCTGCGTGTTCTGCGTGCGCGAGGACGCCAGCACCGCGCGGCTGCGGCTGCTGCTTGTCGAGCCGTGGGCCCGGGGCCTAGGGATCGGCGGACGACTCGTCGAGGAGGTCCTGCGGTTCGCCCGCCAGGCCGGATACACCCGCGTCACCCTGTGGACCAACGACGTGCTGGCCTCGGCGCGCCGCATCTACCAGCGGGCCGGCTTCACCCTGGACAACGAGAGCGAGCACCGCAGTTTCGGCCATGACCTGACTGGCCAGAACTGGTCCCGCACGCTATGACCGGGGCGTAATGTAGCTAATCTATGACCAATAGTGACCGACAGGGACAAATACTGACGGTGCTGGCGGGATGCGACATCGACGCGCTCGTGTTCGTCGCCGAGATGTACGCAGTACAGCTTGACCAGCTCGCCGTCGTCCTCGGCGTCCCGGTGGACCGCGCGCGGGGCGTCGCCGCCCGGTGGCGGAGCCTCGGCCTGGCCGAGTCGGCCCGGCTCGGTCCCGGGCCGCCCTGGGTCTGGGTTACCCGGCCCGGGCTGGCCGCCTGCGGCCTGCGCTACCCGGCCGCGCCGCCCGACCTGACCCGGCTGGCGCATACCCGGGCGGTCGCCTCGGTCCGGCTGGCGCTGCAGGCCACGACGGCGTACCGGCGGGCCCGCGCGTCCTGGCGCGGCGAGCGGTGCATCCGGTCGGACGGCCGCGGCGGAGATCGCGGCCACCTGCCCGACGGCGAACTGCATTGGCCACCGGGAGCGGCCGTGTCCTGGGCCGGCGAATGCTGGGCCATCCAGGTCGAGCTGACCCGCACGACCGCCGCCGGCACGGCCGGGATCATGCGGGACCTGCTCACCCGGCTCGGCCACGGCGGCGACCAGGGGCCCGCGGCCGCCTGGGCCGGCCTGCGGCCCCAGTACGCCCGGGCCCTGTACCTGTGCTCCCCGGCCGCCCTGCCGGCGGCGGCCGAGGCCAGGGAGGCGCTGGGCCGGGCCGGCGCGCGGATAGAGATCAGGGACCTGCCGGCCGGCGCCGCGCTGCCCCCAGCGCCCGCGGGACCGGTCCGGCCGGTGCCAGGTGAACCGCCGGCCCGGGTCGCTCCGCCTCGTCTCGTGCCTAGCTGACCAGCAGCGAGCGCAGGTAGCTGGCGCTCTGCCTGACGTCGGCGACGGGGCCTTCGTCGCGGGGTGCCTCGGTCAAGATGGTGTCCTGCTCCAGGACGTACCAGCCGTCGTAGTCACGGCCGCGCAGGTGGCTGACGATCGCGGCGAAGTCGACGTCCCCGCTGCCAAGCGGCCGGTACATGCCGCGGCTGACCCCTTCGGTGTAGGTCAGCCGGCCCGACCGGACCTGAGCCGCGATCTGGTCGTTGACGTCCTTGAAGTGGGTGTGCGCGACGCGTTCCGGTGCCTGCCTGGTCAGCTCGGCCGGGTCGGTCCCGCCGATGAGCAGGTGCCCGGTGTCCAGGCAGAGCGAGATGGCCGAGCCCTCGAGCACCCGCTGGACCTCCTCGCCGCGCTCGACCATGGTGCCGACGTGCGGATGCAGGACGGCGCTGACGCCGCGGGCCGCAGCCAGGCCGGTGAGCCGGTCGAGGTTGGTGAGCAGCGTCTTCCAACCCGCCTCGTCCAGGTCAGGCCGGGTGTCGTAGCCGTCCTGACCGGTGGCGGCCGATAGCACCAGGACGCCGGCATGCGCGGCGTCGTAGCCGTCGAGCAGCCGGTCGATCTCCGGCGCCGGGTCGTGCCCGGGCTGGTGCAGCACCACCGGCGTGAAGCCGCCGACCGCGGTCAGGTGACGGGAGGCGAGGAATTCCGCCATCAACGCCGGGTCAGCCGGCAGGAAGCCGTCCGGCCCGAACTCGGTGGCGGCCAGCCCGACCTGCTGCATCTCGGTCAGGACCTGGCCGGGCGAGAGCTGGTAACCCCAGCCGGGCACTTCGCACACGCCCCAGGAAATGGGCGCGCCGGCGATCTTGTCTGCGGGGGTGATCATGCGGGAATCTCCTTGCGTGCGTGGTTGCGCCAGGTGGGGTCGGCGACGGCCCCCAGCGCCACCACCACTGGCAGTGCCTGGCTGCTGGTCACCCGGGGTGCCCGAAGGTGGCTCCGGGGACCGGCGCCACCTGGTGCCAGGCGCCGTCCCGGGCGGAGGCCGCCGTCGCGGCGATGACCTCGGCGTCGGCGTGCGCCTCCTCGATCGTCGAGTTGCGCTGCTCGCCACCAGCCACCGCGACCAGGAACTTCTTCGCCTCGATGACCTTCAGGTCGTCGTAGCTCATGCTGTTGCCCGGGCCCGGCTGGAACCGGGCGTAGTCCCCCAGGGCGGAGTTGCCGAGGATGGTGGTGTAACCGCGGTCGGAGCTCGTGCGCCCCAGGCACACGCGCAGCTCGTTCATCTGCTCGAAGTTCCAGGTGGCGGAGCCGTCCGTGCCGTAGATCTCGAAGCCGAGCGCGCATTCCGGGCCGACGCTGACCCGGGAGGCCTCCAGCGTGCCGACGGCCCCTTGTGCCCCGCCCCCGAACCGCACCAGGGCCGCCACGTAGTCGTCGTTCTCCACGTCGCCGAGCTCACCGTTCTCGATCACGGCGAAGTGCGTGGCCGATCCCATCGGCAAGATGGGCCGCTGCGCGTACACGGTGGACAGCAGCGAGCTGACCTCGGCGATCGGCGCGACCACGTACTGCATAAGGTCGACCACGTGGCTGAGCAGGTCGCCCAGCGCGCCGCTGCCCGCCTCCGCCTGGCGGAACCGCCAGGACAGGGCGCCGTTGGGCTCGGCCGCGTAGCTGTTGAAGAAAACCGCGCGCACGTTGGTGATACGGCCGAGCCGCCCGGCCGCGATCAGCTCGCGGACCCGCTCCACCGCGGGGACATGCCGGTAGTTGTAGCCGATCGAGGTGATCAGGCCGGCCGCGCGGGCCGCGGCGGCGACCTCGGCCGTCTCGCCGGCGTCCCGGCCCACCGGCTTCTCGATCCAGAACGGCTTGCCGGCCCGGGCGGCCGCGACGCCGATCTGGCGGTGCAGCATGTTCGGCGCGCAGATGGACACCACGTCGACCTCGGGATCGGCGAGCACGTCGCGGTAGTCGGTGCTGACCCGGGCGTAGCCGAGGACCTCGCGGGCGTAGTCGGCCCGGTCCGGGGCGGTATCGGCCGCGTGCACGAAGCGGGGGCGGATCTTCAGCTCGGGGTAGGTCAGCGGGATGAACTGGTAGGCGCGGCTGTGCAGCTTGCCCATCCAGCCCACGCTGATCAGCCCGATGCCGGGCCGGGCGTATCCGTCGTCGGTGATGCTCATGCCGGGTTCCTTCTTCTACTCAGGCTTGGATGCGGCGCGGGCCCGGCCGAACTCGGCGGTGACGGCGGTGGCCAGCAGGGTGGAGTCCGAGCCGATGCCGACGAACGTCCAGCCCTGTTCCAGCCGCTGGGCCGCGGCGGCGCCGTCGTTCACCAGCAACCCGCAGGCCTTGCCGTGCTTGCGGCCCGCCGCCAGGACGCGCGCGAGGGCCTCGGTGAACGCCGGCGCGGTGAGCTGGCCGGGGACTCCCAGGTCGTGGCTGAGGTCACGGGGACCGACGAACAGCACGTCCACCCCGTCCAGGGCGGCGATCGCCTCGGCGTTCCCGACGGCGGCCGCCGACTCGATCTGGATCACGCCGAGGACCTCGGCGTTGGCCCGGTCCAGGGCGCCCGGGTCGAGGCCGAACCGGCACGCCCGGTTGTAGGTCGCCACGCCCCGGTCACCCTCCGGCGGGTAGCGCAGGTGCCTGACCGCCTCGGCGACCTCCTCGGCCGTGTTCATCCGGGGCAGCATGATCCCCGCGGCTCCGGCGTCGAGCACGCGCCCCATCCGGATGCGGGCCGCGGATTCGACCCGGACCACGGTCGGGACGCCGTAGCTCCCGGCGGCGGGCACCACGTCACGAACCTGCTCCTCGCCGCCGGACCCGTGCTCGAGGTCGAGCAGCACCCAGTCGACACCGGCGGCGGCGCAGACCTCGGCGGCGACCGGCGACGCGCCGCCGATGAACGTGCCGAGCGTGGCCGTGCCCGACCTGACCGCGGCGGCCAGGGCACCGTGGTTGAGCGGGTTCACCCGAACCACCTCTGGCCGATCAGGTCGGTTTCGTATTCGGTCCGCAGGCCGGCCGTGGCCTCGGTGGCGGACACCTCGGCGGGGGCGACGTCCCACCAGACCCCCGCGCCGGGCAGGTCGGCGTGCGGGATGACCGGCACCACGATCACCACCGGACCGGGGTGCCCGCGGGTCTCCGACAGCGCCTCCCGCAGCTCGGCCGCGGTGCCGGCGCGACGGGCGCGGGCGCCGAGGCCGGCCGCGACCTGCACCAGGTCCAGGCGGAGGTAGTCGCCCTCCAGCCGCGGCGTCTTGGTTTCGCTGTCCCCTGGCGCCTCCGGCGAGGGCCCGCTGGCCAGCTCGAGCGGTTCGGTCCGGTAGCGGAACTCGTTGCCGAACTCGCGCCCGCTGCGCAGCATCTGCAGCCGGTGGATGACCTGATAGCCCTGGTTCTCGGGGACGACGAGCGTGACGGCCAGGCCTTCCTGGGCCGCGGTGACCAGCTCCGTCGGCGCCAGCAGGAAGGTGCCGTCGCCGAGGAACGAGACGACCCGCGCGCCCTGATCGGCCTCGGCCAGCCGGACGCCGAGCGCGGCCGGGATCTCGTAGCCCATGCAGGAGAAGCCGAACTCCAGGTGGCAGCGACGGCCGCCGGTCGCGTCCCACACCTTGAGCAGGTCCCCGGGCGGGCCTCCGGCGGCCGCGATCACCACGTCGCCGTCCTGGGCCTGCTCCTGGAGGACCCCGATGACCTGGCCCTGGGTGAGGACCGCGCCGGTGGTGGTGACCACGTCCGGTCCCGCCTGCGCCGGGTCGAACGCCCGGTCGGGGTCGAGCGCGGCGGCGCGGACCCCGGCCCAGTCGCCGTTCAGCCGCTCGGCCCGGGCCCGCCAGGCCGCGGGGGCCTGAACGCCGGCGCTGGCCGCGCCGTCGGCCAGCGCGGCCAGCGCCTGCCTGGCGTCGGCGATGACGCCGACGGCGCCGAGCCGGTCGGCGTCGCGCGGACTCACGTTGACACTGGCGAACTGCACGTCCGGATGGGCGAACAGCGAGTGGGAGGCGGTGGCGAAGTCGGTCAGCCGGGAGCCGACGGTCAGCACCAGGTCGGCCTCGCGGGCCAGGGCGTTGGCCGCGGGGGTGCCTTCCAGGCCGATGCCACCCAGCTGCCACCACTCCCGGCGCTGGACGGCGCCCTTGCCTGCGAAGGTCTCAAGCACCGGGAGGCCGGCGGTCCCGGCCAGGCGCTCGAGCTCGGCGGTGGCGCCGGAGTAGATGACGCCGCCGCCCGCGATGATCAGCGGCCGCTCGGCCGCGGCCAGCAGGGCCAGCACCGCGTCGATTTCGGCTGGATCCGGCTGGGGACGGCGGATAACCCAGTCCCGTTCGGCGAGAAATGCCGCCGGCCAGTCGTAGGCGTGGGCCTGGATGTCCTGCGGCAGCGAGATCACGGCCGCCCCGGCGTCCACCGGGTCGGTCAGCACCCGCATGGCCGCGGGCAGCGCGGTGAGCAGCTGCTCGGGCCGGGTGATGCGGTCGAAGAAGCGGCAGGCCGGGCGGAAGGCGTCGTTCACCGTGACATCGGCCTCGACGGGGTGCTGCAACTGCTGCAGCACCGGGCCCTGGTGCCTGGTCGCGTAGGTGTCGCCGGGCAGCAGCAGCACGGGCAGCCGGTTGACGGTGGCCAGCGCCGCGCCGGTGACCATGTTCAGCGCGCCCGGGCCGATCGAGGCGGTGACCGCGAGCGTGGCGTGCCGCCGGCTGTGCTTGGCGAACGCGGTGGCCGCGTGCACCAGGGCCTGCTCGTTGCGGCCCTGGATGAACGGCATGGCGTCGCTGAGCTGGTCCAGGGCCTGGCCCAGGCCAGCCACGTTGCCGTGGCCGAAGATGCCCGACGTGGCGGGGATCAGCCGGCGGCGCTGCCCGTCGGCGACGGAGTACTGCCGGGACAGGTACGTCACGAGGGCCTGGGCGGTCGTCAGCCGCACGGTCGTGGTGGTCATCGTCGGATCCTTCCTCTACCGGGCACCGGTGCCTCGGTCGGATGAACTCGACACTGCATGAGCCGATCCACCAAGTCAACAGATCCGAATCCGTCAAAAAACCGTCATTCTGAGGGACCTATTTTTGCCGAACGAGGTGGCTAATCGCTTTGTTGCTGGGATCAAGCGGTGCTTGGCGGACACCGTTTGGGCCAGGTATGGTCTCGAAGGAGAAACCTCACTAATCCATCAGGACGTGCTTCATGGCCCATCCCTATCCGATCCGGGAGATTGCCCGGCAGGCCGGCGTGAGCGAGGCCACTGTGGACCGCGTCCTCAACCAGCGCGGCGGCGTCCGCCCGAGCACCGTCAACGACATCAGGCAGGCCATCGCCGACCTGGACCGGCAACGCAGCCAGCTGCGGCTCAACGGCCGGGTGTTCATGATCGACATCGTGATGCAGACGCCCGACCGGTTCTCCGCCGCGGTCAAGGCCGCGCTGGAGCAGGAACTCCCGTCGCTGCGGCCCGCGGTGGTGCGGTCCCGGTTCGGCTTCCGCGAGAAGGGCGAGCCGGCCGAGATCGCCGAGACGCTGGACGCCATCGCCCGGCGGGGCTCGCGCGGGGTCATCCTCAAGGCGCCGGAGGCACCCGAGGTAAACGCCGCCGTGCTGCGCCTGAGCCAGGCCGGCATCCCCGTCGTCACGCTGGTGAGCGACCTGCCGTTCAGCAAGCGGGTGGCCTACGTGGGGATGGACAACCGGTCGGCCGGCGCGACCGCGGCCTACCTCGTCAACCAGTGGCTAGGCGACCCGCCGGGGTCCGCGGACTCTCCGGGTCGGGACAGCCGCATCCTGGTCGCGCTGAGCCGCAGCGTGTTCCGCGGCGAGGAGGAGCGTGAGATCGGCTTCCGGTCCGCGCTCCGCGATCGGTGGCCGCACCGGCACCTCGTCGAGATCACCGACAGCGACGGGCTCGACACGTCGGTATACGAGCTGGTGCTGGGCGCCCTGGACCAGTACCCGGGCATCGAGGCCGTCTACTCGATCGGCGGCGGGAACCGGGCCATCCTCGGCGCCTTCGACGCCCGGCAGCGCCCGTGCCGGGCGTTTATCGCGCACGACCTGGACCGGGACAACCGGGACCTGCTCCAGGCGGGGCGGCTGTCCGCCGTGCTCTATCACGATCTGCGCCGGGACATGCACCGGGCCTGTCAGATCATCATGCAGGCGCACGGCGCGCTGGACGGCTCCATCGTCACCTCACCCGCCCCCATCCAGGTCATCACCCCCTACAACGTCCCGCCGGAAGCACTGGCCTAGCCGCCGCGGCGGCCGGCACCGGGGCCGCCCCGGCGACACATCCGCCATCGTCTCGGCGAAGATCAGTGAGGTCTCTGAGACGGATGGGGTCTTCTCAACGCGATTGATTCATGATCGCGGGCAGTTACGGCCGGATTTCGACCGGAACTGCCCGCGATCATGAAAAAGCTGCTCGCATGCCCTCGTGACGTGAAGTAGGTGTGGTTGCAGAGGGAGGAGTGGCGACAGCGTGGGGCCGCGACTGGGGGTTTCATGATCGCGGCCAGAAACGGTTAAATATCGTCCGAATCTGGCCACGATCATGAAGGTGATGGGCGAGGGCTGGTCGTCAGGCTGGGTCGGGGCCGGTGATGACGGGGCGGGTGGGGTCGGTGATCCAGTCGGACCAGGAGCCGACGTAGAGCGCGGCCGGGATGCCGGCCAAGGCGAGGGCGAGGACCTCGTGCGCGGCGGTGACGCCCGAGCCGCAGTAGGCGCCGACTGGTATCGCGGGCGGCACTCCCCCGCCGGGAGCATCCGCCGCGACCGGGGAGGTCGCGGCGGGGGCGGCACCGAGGGCGGTGAAGCGGGCGGCTAGCTCGGCGGGGTCGCGGAAGGTGCCGTCGGGGTTCGCGTTGCCGATGGTAGGCACGCTGATCGCGCCGGGGATGTGCCCGGCGACCGGGTCGACCGGCTCGGTCTCGCCCCGGTAGCGCTCCCCCGTCCGCGCGTCGAGGAGCAGGCCGGCTCGCGCTGTCGCCTGCGCGCCGTCCGCGTCGAGGACCGGCAGGTGGCCGGGCTCGGCGGTGAAGTCGCCGGGGCCGGGGGCCGGGGCGACCGCGATCACCGGCAGGCCGGCCTCGGTCCAGGCCCGGTAGCCGCCGTCGAGCACCCGGACGTCCGGGTGGCCGAAGTAGCGCAGCGTCCACCAGGCGCGGGCGGCGGCCATGGCGTCCCCGTCGTCGTACACCACGACCGGCCGGTCCCGGCTCACCCCGGCCGCGCGCATCGCGGCCTGGAAGGCCGCCGGGTCCGGGAGGGGGTGCCGGCCGCCGGGGCCGGGCGGGCCGGCCAGGTCCCGGTCCAGGTCGGCGAAGACCGCGCCGGGCAGGTGGCCCTGCCGGTAGCTGTCGGTACCGGGCGGCCCGGCCAGCCGCCAGCGCGCGTCGAGGAGAACCGGCGCCGGTTCCGCGGTCAGCTCGACGACGAGCGCCCGGGCGCTGACCAGGAGGCTGTCCCGGCCGGTGCGCGCGTTCACGCGGCGGTGTAGGCGAGCGCCGGCACGAGCTGTTCCGCGGAAGTCAGCGAGCCGTGCATGCCGATCAAGGCGGACTCGCGCGGCTCCGCCTTGGTCGCGACCAGGGCGAGCGATCCGGCCGGGGCGGCCACCACGTCGCCGATCCGGCTGGCCATGGCCGCGTCGACCGGGCCGAACCAGCCCTCCTTGATGGCCTCGTCCCTGGACAGCACCCAGGCGCGGTCGCCGAGTACTTCGCGCCAGGTGGCGAGGAGGTCGGCGGCGGCGCCACGGCGCGCGTACAGGTGCCTGGCTCGCGGCTCGCCGCCGAGCAGGGCCAGCCCGGACCGCAGGTCGGGGCGGGCATCCACGTCCAACTTGTCCTCCGGGCTGATGTCTACCATGCCGTGGTCGGCCGTCACGTACAGGCAGGTGCCGGAAGGCAGCGCCCGCGCCAGCTGCTCGGCCAGCTTGTCGACGTGGGCCAGCTGGTTGTACCAGGCGTCGGAGGCGACCCCGAGCATGTGCCCGGTGCCGTCGAGATCCCCGTGGTACACGGTCACGAAGGCGCGGTCGTTCTCCCGCAGCGCCGTGGCGGCCTGCGCGGCCAGCGCGCCCATGCTGTCGGCTGGACGGAGGTCCGCGCCACGCATGGTCGCCACCGTCAGGCCGGTGCCGCGGAACGCGCTCTGCGCCACGTGCACCGCCGCGATGCCCGCGGCGGTGGCCCGTTCGTAGACGGTGGGCAGCGGCTGCCACTGCCTCGGATCGACCCTGGAATCCCAGCGCAGCCCGTTGAGCAGGCGGTTCTCGCCAGGGATGATGACCTGGTAACCGAGGATGCCGTGCTGGCCGGGCGGCCGCCCGGTGCAGATCGAGCCGAGGCTGGTGACGGTGGTGGACGGGAAACCGGCCGTGATCGGCTTGGAGTTGCGGGCGAGCTCGGACAGGAAGGGCGCGGCCGCGGGGTGACCGCGGAGCAGTTCCCAGCCCAGGCCGTCGATGATGAGCAGGCAGGCGCGCCGGGTCGGCGGGAGGCCGAGGACGTTCTGCCCGGCGGGCGCGTCCGGGTCCAGCGACGCGAGCATCGACGAGGACAGGTCGGCGAGGGCCGCGGCCCCGTAAGACGGCACGATCGGCAGATGTCTCGGCTCGGGCGTCATGCGGGGATCCTCACCTGCTACTCGTGGGTGCGGCTCAGCATCTTGCCGGTATATGGTCCCACCGGGCGGGCAGCGGCGGCAAAGCGGGCTCCGCCGCCGCCTGCGGCGCTGTCAGCCGCCGCGGACCGCGGTGGCGTCGGACAGCTCGCGGGCGAAGTCCAGCAGCTGCCGCACGGCCTCCTCGCCGTCCGCCGCCGAGCTGACCCGCAGCGAGAAGTCATCGGCCGTGATCGTGCCCAGGTAGCCGTGATCGGCGTCGCAGTTCTCGTCGCCGCAGTGGGCGGGCTCGAGTTCGAGATGGGACAGGACGTTCCAGCCGATGGTCAGCATGACCTCCGACGGCATGGTGACACCCGGCACGTAGGCCGCCGGATCGGGCACCACGCGGCTCAGGGCCACGGAGGAGATCTTGCCGAACCGGATCGCCTCCGAGCTGGTCTCGGCGCGCGGCCTGCTGTCGGAGTCCTCGGCCGGGTGCTCGTCGGTGTGCGAGTACACCAGCCGGGTCGGGGTCAGCGCCAGCACGGTCATGTGCCGGCGCACCTCCATGCCCGGGTCGAAGATCGCGTCGTGGTGGACGACGTAGGCCGTGACCGGTTCTGATCCGAGCGCCGAGGCCACCGCGTCGGATACCAGGCCCGGGTAGTAGCCACTGCGCTCGATCGCGGCCCGCAGGCCATCGGTCAGGGCTCGCGTTTCCCTCATCCCCCCATCCTGCACCGTCCGGCCGGGTGGTTTACCCACCGGAGCGAATCTAGAGGGTCTCGACCGTCCCTGGCGGAGCCACCGCGGCCAGGTGCAAGACCCGCTCTTCGGTCGGCTCGGGCAGCGCCATGGTGCTCGCCCCGGGGGCGGGCTTGGGCTTGCGCGGCTTCCTGGGGCCCGATCCCCCGCCGCGGCCGCGGTAGACGATCAGGCCGTTCACCGGGTCGGGCGCGCCATCGAGGGCCGAACGGACCGCGGGCAGCGCGCGGAACACCTCCCACTGGCTCTCGGACTCGAAGAGCACCTCCAACACCACGCCGTAGCGGTGCTCGTGCCAGGCCCACTCGATCGCGCCGTTGGTCAGCGCCGCCTCGGTGAGATCGTCCTGGTAGGAATCCTTCCAGCGGCGAGCGGGCAGTTCACTCGCGTCGAAGACCTCGATCGACCACCATTCGGACACGCCCGTGCCACCGCCGTCCCGTCTTGCGTACGACCCCCGTCATCAAGATAGTACGTCTTTGCGGCGCTCACCGATAGGCTCGTTCGCCATGAGAGAAGGGCTTTTCCCGTGAACGTGGCCGGCTTGCGGCTATCGGTGACCTTGCTTACCGTGCTCCCGTGGCGCCCGCGCCCGGGTGAGACCTCAGCCGCGCCGACGCGGGCCGACGCGGCCGCCGCGATGGCGTGGGCGCCGGCCGTCGGCCTGCTGCTCGGCGTCATCGCCGCCGCCGTGCTGCTCGTGGCCGATCACCCGCTCGGCGCCGGGCCGCTGACCGCGTCCGGCCTCGCGGTCGGCTCGCTCGCGCTGCTCACCCGGGGCCTGCACCTCGACGGCCTGGCCGACCTGGCGGACGGCCTGGCCAGCGGGAAGCCCGCCCCGGCGGCGCTGGACATCATGCGCCGCTCCGATAGCGGGCCGCTCGGCACGGCGACGCTCGTCATGACGCTGCTCCTCCAGGTGGCCGCGCTCAGCCAGGCAGAATCGGCCGGCCATGGCCGGGGAGCCGCGGCCCTCATCGCCGGCACGGTCACCAGCAGGCTGGCGCTGACCTGGGCGTGCCGCCGGGGCGTGCCCGCGGCCCGGCCGGACGGGCTCGGCGCGCTCGTCGCGGGCTCGGTCCGCCCGGTGGTCCCGGCCGCGGCCACCGTGGTCGTGCTGGCCGTCGCGGCCGCGGCGGTCGCCATCTCCGCCACGGTGGCCGGCCGCCCGCTCGGCTGGACCCTGCCCCTCGCGGTCGTGGCGGGCCTGGGCGCGGCCTTGGCCGTGCAGCGGCACGCGGTGCGGCGCCTGGGCGGCGTCACCGGCGATGTGCTCGGCGCGCTGGCCGAGGTCGCGGCCACCGTCACCGTGGTGGTGGCGGCCATGGGGCCGGCCGCCTGAGCGATCAGCCCGGCCGATCAGCCCGGCCGATCAGCCCGGCCGATCAGCTGAGCCGGATCCGAGGGTCGGCGATGGTCAGCGCGATGTCGGCGACCAGGTTGCCGACCACGGTGAGCACCGCGCCAATCAGCGTGTACGCGATCAGCACGGGGTAGTCCTCGTTGCTCAGGCTGTTGTAGAAGAGCAGGCCGAGGCCGTTGTAGTTGAAGACGTACTCGGCGATGAGGTTGCCCGCCAGCAGGCTCGGGATCGACAGCCCGATCAGCGTGATCATCGGCAGGCACGCGTTGCGGACCAGGTGACGTAGCAGCACGAGCCGTTCCGGCAGACCCTTGGCCCGCGCCACCTTGATGTAATCCTGGGCCAGGGTCTCCATCGCCGCCGATCGCATGTACCTGGAGTAGCCGGCCAGGACGAGCAGGGCGATGCACACAATCGGCAGCGTCATGTCGTGCCAGTCGCGGATAACCGTGGCCAGGGAGGTGGACTGGCTGGCCTCGAAGCCGAACACGCTGAAGCTGATCGCGAAGATCTGCACGGCGATCAGGTAGAGCAGGAAGTCGGGCATGGCATAGGCGGTGAAGGCCACGGTGGTGGCCACCTGGTCGCCGAAGGTGTTGCGCTTGGCCGCCTGGAAGATCCCGAGCGGGATCGCGATCAGGATGGCGAGCAGCAGTCCCATGCCGGACAGGTACGCGCTGCGCGCCCACCGCTCGCCGAGCAGCGCCGCCACGGACTGGTTCTCCTTGTAGGAGTAGCCGAGGTTGCCGTGCAGCAGCCCATCGATGTAGTGCCAGTACTGCACGATGACCGGCTGGTCGTAGCCGTTCTGGGCGTTGAAAGCCGCGACCGCCGTGGGGGACGCCTTCGGCCCGAGGATCACGATGGCGGGCGACGGGAAAACCGAGTGGAGCATGACGAAGACGAAGATCGAGATGCCGACCAAGATCACCAGGGACGTTCCGGCCCGCCGGATCAGGTAAGCAGTCACCTGTCCCCTCCATGTTTCAATGAGGACAGTCAGGACACCTAGGCAGGAATCGCTGATGCCGCCGACACATGACGTATTCAACCAGGTATCCCCGCTCAGCGGGTACGACGTCGCCGACGATCCGGCCTTGCTGGGCGCGCTGCGGCGCGAGGAAGCGGGCTGGGCGACCGAAACCGTGCGCGAACTCGGACGCCTGGCCGGCTCCGCCCGGGTCCAGGAACTAGGGCGGCAGGCTAACGAGAACCCGCCGGTGCTGCGTACGCACGACCGCTTCGGTAACCGGATCGACGAGGTGGAGTTCCATCCGGCCTGGCACGAGCTGATGACCGTGGCCGTTCGGCACGGCCTGCACGCGGCTCCGTGGCGGGACCGCCGGCCCGGAGCGCACGTGGCGCGGGCGGCCGGCCTTTACGTCTGGGGCGCGGCCGAGGCCGGGCACTGCTGCCCGGTGTCGATGACCTACGCCGTGGTACCCGCCCTGCGGCACGCGCCCGGCCTGGCCGGGCAGTTCGAGCCGCTGCTGGCGGCGCCGGAGTACGACTTCGGCCTGCGGCCGCCCGGGACCAAGCGCGGGCTGCTGGCGGGCATGTCGATGACCGAGAAACAGGGCGGTTCCGACGTCCGGGCGAACACCACCCGCGCGGTGCCGCTGCGGGGAGACGGCCACGCCGGCGGCGACGAGTACCAGCTGACCGGGCATAAGTGGTTCACCTCGGCGCCGATGGGCGATCTGTTCATGGTGCTGGCCCAGGCCCCCGGCGGGCTGTCCTGTTTCCTGCTGCCCCGCGTCCGGCCCGACGGCACCCTGAACGGCATGCGCCTGCAGCGGCTCAAAGACAAGCTCGGCAACCGGTCGAATGCCTCGGCCGAGGTCGAGTACGACGGGGCCGTGGCCTGGCTGGTCGGCGAGGAGGGCCAGGGCGTCAGGACCATCATCGAGATGGTCAACATGACCCGGCTGGATTGCGTGATCGCCACGGCGACCGGGATGCGGACCGGGCTGACGATGGCCGCGCACCACGCGGCGCACCGGACCGCTTTCGGCCGCAAGCTGGCCGACCAGCCGCTGATGGAAGTCGTGCTGGCCGATCTGGCGATCGAGTCGGAGGCGGCCACGATGGCGGCGTTCCGGCTGGCCGGGGCGACCGACCGGGCCGTTCGCGGCGACGAGCGGGAAGCCGCGTTCCGCCGTCTGGCGCTGGCGGCGACCAAGTACTGGGTGTGCAAGCGCGCCCCCGCGCATGCCGCCGAGGCCCTCGAATGCCTGGGCGGCAACGGCTACGTGGAGGAATCGGGGATGCCGCGCCTGTACCGCGAGGCGCCGCTCGCGTCGATCTGGGAAGGATCGGGCAACGTCGCCGCGCTCGATGCCATTCGCGCCCTGACCAGGCAGCCCGAGACAGCCGAGGCGTTCTTCGCCGAAGTCGATCAGGCCGCGGGGGCCGACCGCCGCCTCGATCAGGCGGCCGTCCGGCTGCGCAAGGAACTCACCGACCCGTCGCAGGCCCGGGCCCGTCACCTCGCTGAGGCCATTGCCGTCGTCCTCCAGGGCGCGCTGCTGGTCCGGCACGGCGACCCCGCGGTGGCGGACGCGTTCACCGCGTCCCGGCTGGCCGACGACGGAGCGTCCTTCCTCGGCTGGGGTCACGCCTTCGGCACGCTGCCGGCCGGCGTCGACACCGCGGCCATCGTGCGGCGCGCCACCCCGGCCGTCCCGGCCGGGTGAGCCGGTGAGCGTGCTGGACCGGGCGGCTCCGCCGCCCGACCTGACCGCGCCTTACGGGCCGCTGGCTGAGCACGTCGTTGACCTGAGGCTGCCGCAGGACCGGCCAGCCCCGCTGATCGTGCTCATTCACGGCGGATTCTGGCGGCCGGCCTACGACCGGACGCATCTGGGCCCGATGAGCCACGCCCTAGCCGCCGCCGGGTACGTGGTGGCGGTGCCGGAATACCGGCGGGCCGGCATGAGCGCGGAGGGCTGGACGGCCACATTCGACGACATCGCGCTGGCCGCCGGCCAGGTGGGCGCGATCGCCGGAGCGCACGGCGCCGACCTCGGCACGGTCACCTGGGCGGGTCACTCCGCGGGTGGCCACCTCGCGGTATGGGCGGCGGCCCGGCCCGGCCTGCCGTCCGGCTCACGATGGCGGGGACCGGCCCCGGCCACCCGCGTGGTGTCCTTGGCGGGCTGCGTCTGCCTGCGGCTCTGCGCGGAATGGAATCTGGGCGCGGGAGCGGCCGCCAACCTGATGGGCGGAATGCCGGATGATGTGCCGGAGCGTTATGCCGTCGCCGATCCGGCCGGTCTTCCACCGCCTCCCGTTCCCGTCACGCTGGTGCACGGTACCGCCGACGACCGGGTACCGGTGAGTATGAGCCGGGCATTCCCCGCAGGCCGGCTGGCCGAGATTCCCGGGGCGGATCATTTCGACCTGATCGACCCGCGGAGCGACGCCTGGCCTCGGGTCCTGGCGGCGCTGGCGGGCACCTGGCCGTGACACGTTACGCAAATCCAGCCGGGGCTGGCGTACGCCGCCGGGAAAGCGGAAGGCGGGTCCGGGTGGACCCGCCTTCTGGTCGGCTATGCCTGGAAGCGGTCCAGGCGCCCGGAGTCCGGTTCCCGGTTACGCCATTGCGCTCCCGGAAGGACCCGGTACTCCGGGAAAAGCCGCGGTACCGAAGTCACGAGCGAGCAAACTTGCGGAGAGACCCCCCCGGTTTAGTGCCATGGCACATGGGCCTCTCATCCGATCATGAGCTGCCGCGGCGAACCGCGTCACGGCCTTAGTTCCCCGTTGCCGCTCGGAACCTCACCACAAGTTCGGCCGGTACGCGACCGCGATCCTTAACGTCGATACCCTGCGCCTTTGCCCACTCGCGGACTTCGGTGGTGTTCAGCCCGCTGGCCGCCGCCCGCCGCCCCGACTTGACCGGCTTGCGCGTCGGACCACTGCTGCGCCGCGCGGCGTCGACGTAGCGCGACAGCGCCTGGCGAAGAGCCTCAGCGTGCTTCGCGTTTAGGTCGATCTCGTAGTCGGCACCATCCAGCGCAAAGCGGACGGTCCCCTCTGCCTCACTGCCATCGATGTCATCGATGAACAGAGTTTGTATCTTCTGAGCCACGTGTACTCCGTTCCACTCGTTGAATAACGCATAAGCGTAGACGATCATCATCCTATAAGGTCGCGGCAGTCATCATTTTCAGTGTGAGTTCTTCAGGGCGCAACAGCCGGCCTCAAGATGAAGTCACCACCGGTGCGCAGCCGCACACCCAAAAGCAGGTGGCGGAACGGGAACCAAGTCGCGCTCCGCTACGTTTGCCTCATTACGGCCAGAACCCGAAACGTCCGCGTGCCGCCGACGTTCGCATTGCCTGGCTCACCTTAGCTTAAGTCCGGCCCGGCGGGCCGGTTAGCGGCCACCCCGGACCGGCGGCTATGAGTTGTCTGCTGCTTTCCCGGCGGAGAGAATCCGCCCAGCCAGGGAGGATCCCCGGATTCGGCTCAGTGAAACGGAAGCCGGTGCACGTGCACCACGGTAACCGGCAATCTTGCCGTCGGCCCCGGCCATTACGAAACGTCCCGCGAGCCAGCCTCGGCGGCCACGGCCGATGCGGCCGGATCGGATCCGCGGCTTCCGGCGCAGGTGCCGGTCGCGCCGGGCATCGCGCGACCCGGGTACCGCCGCAGGCGGTTACGCCGCCTGGACCTCGCCGGGAAGGCATCCGATCTGCTTTAGGAGAGCGAACTGGTCCTGTATCGTAGATATTTCTACTACTTTGCCGCCCGCGAAGCGCCAGATGGCAAAGTCCGGGACCGCTACCTGCTTGCCTGTAGCCCCGATACCCCCATATGAACTGGTATGAGTTCCGCACCAAACAAGACGCGCAACGACTTTATCGCCCGCTGAGAACATGTCTTCGATATGTGACGAAAGATCCGGGAAGCCCGCCAGCCGTTCCTGTATCCTGTGCTTAGACCCGGCCACGCCAACGGTGACTCCATTGGTCCTGACGCTCTCGCTGAAGATGTCATCCGCTAGCGCGGTATTTCCTGCCCATCCCTCGGTGAACCACCGACGCGCCGTGTTCTTGTAGTGTTCACCATCGGCTTGTCCGGCCATGTCTATCCTCCGGAGGAAACTTTTCGGGAGGCTGGCCGACGGTCATCAGGCCGGCCTCCGCCCGATGCTTTTCGGCTGCGGTTCCGGCGTTACGCAATTGCGCCGCGCGGCCCTTTAGCTCCAAGGGTGGCCCGCGGGCGACCCGGCGCGCTTGGGTCATCCGACTGAACCGATGCGCTCACCGCCGGCCGGGCCGGCGGGCGCTATCGGCCGGCCAGTTCCTGCCAGGTACGGCCGCTCCGCACGCTGGCCGGGCATTCCGCCACGATGTCCGACCCGGGACGCGCGCCCTCGTCACGGACCTTGACCAGAATCCAGCGGCGCTCCCCGGTGCGGGTCAGCGCGTAGCCGCCCGAGAGCTTGCGGCCGTGCAGGACGAACGAGACGTGCCCTGGCTCCTCCCGGAGGATCTCGGCGGTTCCCTCATCCCAGATGATCACGGCTCCGCTGCCGCGCGACTGCCCCTCCCTGACCCCCTCGAACTCGCCGGCGGCCAGGTCGTGATCGGCGACCGGTACGGCCAGCCGCCGCACCCTCGGATCGAGTGACGGCCCCTTGGGTACCGCCCACGAACGCAGTACCTCCCCGGCCTGGAGACGGAAGTCGAAGTGCAGCGTTGTCGCGTCATGCACCTGGACGACGAAGCGGGGCGGGCTGGCCACCGCATCAGTATCCCCCCGCACCGAAGCCGGGTGCCGCGTGACGCGGCGAATGACAAAGCGGCGGGTGCGCCGGGCTGTGCCCATTACTTTCCCCGTCAACGCAGCCCGGCAGGCACAGTGGCACCAGGTCACCCGCCGGGCGGTATCGTCGGAAAGCGTGGAAAGAATCTGGGTATCGCGTAACGATCCGCCGATTCCCTCCAATATGCGGACCTAGTGTCACGTATCCCCGCGAACGTTGCTTATATCGGATCCCGAGCTAGCCGCGAATGCCGCCGGAAGTCGTACCGGCTGCTCGCGGCTGGGTTAAATGATCTTGATACGGCAGTCGTCCAGAGCGCAATCCCGCCGCCACCGGACCGGACCGCCCGGAGCGAACTGTCCGGCAGCGGGCTGCCTGGCAACGAGCAGTCCAATAGCAGATTTCAGCGCGGAAATTAGCGCCAGGCTATTTACCGGGGACCACGTGGATTGCCAACCCGCCCGCCGACCCCGGCTGCCCGGCAAGGCCCGGCGCTACCGCCGACCGCGATGGGCCGCTCGCCTCCGGCAACCCGCGCACCGTGGCAGCGATTCCCGCCCGGACGCTCCGGCTCCAATCCGGTACCGGCGGCCGCGGGTTCCGCGCCCGGCCGGCTCGAATCCGGTCCGGTACCAGCGGCCGCAGGCGCCGCGTGAGGCCGTCGGCTCATAGCCGGATACGGGTGCCCCCAGCGTGCAACCGCGGCTGGCCACGTCCGGCGAAGCCCCGCCCGATGACAGTTTCCTCATCAGATCCCAGACCTTTCCCTGCGGCGCTCGCCGATACCGGGGATCACGGACAGGACGGGCCCGGGGTTCAAACGCGCTGATTAATGCCTCCGAGCGGCCCCCGCGGTAGCGCCCGTCGCGGCCTGCGGGCGTACGCTCAAGATAGCCGCCATGACGGCGGCCGGCCGCCGCGATCGCTATCGGGGAGTCGGTATGGGCATCCGTTCCTGGTTCCGTTCTCTGAGGTACTCTGACGGCCCGGGCGACGACGAGCCGCACAGCCTGATCAAGTACCGCTACGAGGACCCGGCCTTCGAACCCGTCGAGGAGGCCGCGGCGGCCGATGTGGCCACCGTGGAAGAAGACGCCAAGTATTTCGGCAAGGACTCCCCGGCCAGCCAGGACGAACTCTGATCAGGGCCGTGCCTGGCCGGGCGCGGCGATCGGCGTGATGCCCGCGCGGGCACCGGCCGACCGGGCTAGGCTGACCGATCGTGGTCACGGCACCGGACATTCCCGGACATCGGGTCGGCGGCGTCCTCGGCGCGGGGGGTTTCGCCACCGTGTACCGATGCTGGCAGGTAGCGGTGGGGCGGGAAGTCGCGGTCAAGGTGGACAACCGGGTCCTGTTCACCGAACGTGACCAGCGCCGGTTCCTCCGCGAGGTGACGGCGGCGGGACGCCTGTCCGGCCACCCGCACGTCATCGACGTCTACGACGCCGGGACCCTGGCCGACGGGCGGCCTTACATGGTGATGGAGCTGTGCCCGGCCGGCTCGCTCAGCGACGCGCTGCGCCGGAACGGGCCGATGCCAGCCGGGCAGGTGCGCGACATCGGCATCAAGCTGGCCGACGCGCTGGCCGCGGCGCATGCCTCCGGCGTACTGCACCGGGACATCAAGCCGGCGAACATCCTCGTCAACCGGTTCGGCATCGTGGGCCTGTCCGACTTCGGGCTGGCCTCGATCATCTCGGCCCGCGGCGATCAGACCGCTTCCCGCGAGGCGCTCACCCCGGCTTACTCCTCGCCTGAGACGTTCCGCGGCGAGGAGCCGACCGTCCTGGCCGACGTGTACTCGCTCGGGGCCACCCTGTACGCCCTGCTGTCCGGGTTGCCGCCGCATTTCACGCCCGGGGAGAAGACGCCGGGTTTCGCGACGATCATGAAGCGGCATGAGGAGCCGATCCGGGATGTGACGGGCACGCCGCCCGAGTTCATGGCGCTGCTGCGGGCGGCCATGTCGCCCGACCCGGGGGCGCGGCCGCCGGGCGCGGCCGCGCTGCGGGACGCACTGGCCGGCCGGCTCGGCCCCAGCCCGGCCGCCGCGGCCGGGTACGGTCAGCCGCGGCCGGGCCAGCGCACCGGACCTCCCGCCCCTCCCGCCCCTCCCGCCGTCGGCGACCGGGCGACCGTGTCGGCGCGGCATCGTCGCGGCGGCGAGGGAAGGACTCAGGGCAGGCGGCCGGGGTGGCTGGCCGGGCTGGCGGCCGGGCTCGTCGTCGTCATCGCCGCGGCCGTCCTCGTCGGGGCCCGGTTCTTCGGGCCTGACGCCGGCTCTAGTGCCAGCCCCGGTGCGGACCCCGGTGCCGCGTCGGGCCAGGCCACGGCCGATGCCCAGGGCCGCGGCACGGCGAGCCCGGCGAGCGTGTACGGGATCGCGACCACGAGCGCCGGCTGCCCGGCCGCGGCCGTCCGCGGGGTCGTGGCCCGGTGCCCGGCGCAGCCGGAGTGCTTCAACGGGCTGGTCGTGATCGCGGGGTCCGCGACCGCGGCGCCGTTGCCCTGTGACCGGTCTCACTACTGGCAGACGTTCGCGATCGCCATCCTGCCCGCCGACGTGCAGACCTACGACCAGTCGGCCGTGTCCGCCGACGCCACCGTGCGCCGGGTCTGCTCCCAGGCGGTCATGCTGGCGTCACGGCAGGGCCAGGCCCGGAGCCTGCCCGCCCCGGACTGGGAGATCCAGGTGCTCCCGCCGTCGGAGGCCGCGTTCAGCAGTGGCGCGCGCGCCTACCGCTGCGTCGCCACCCAGATCGGGCACCAGCCGAGCTTGTCGCAGTTCGGCCGCTAGGGCAGCGTCACAACAGGAAGCTGGAGCCGACCGCGTTCGGGATGTAGGCATCGGGGAACCGGGCCGACATGGCGTGCTGGGCCCGCCAGCCGGTGCAGTGCGCGGGAACCAGCACGCCCGGATCCAGCGCGGCCAGGTCGTCGAGCACCCGCGGGATCAGCGGCTCGAACAGCGGCCCGCCCAGGTGATACCCGCCGAGCAGGGCGTAGAGCGGCTGGCCGCCGGTCAGCCGGCGGGCGTACCGGGCGATGTTGACCACGCCCGCGTGACCGCAGCCGGTGATCACCACCAGTCCGCGGCCGCGGACGCTGACGATGAGCGCCTGGTCGTCGAGTACCAGCGGGTCGGGTTGCCAGTGGCCGCCGAGCCAGGCCTGCTGCGGCGGGAAGCCGGGCTCGTATCCGGTGGACCTGGCCACCTCGCCCGTGATCAGCACGGACCGGCCGAACAAGAAGCTGGGCTGGCGTTCTTCGATGATGTCGAAGCCCGCTTCGATCAGGGCCCGGCGACTGGTGGTGGGCAGTTCCCGCGGCTCGCGGCCGGGTAGCTGCAGGCGGCGCCGACGCCAGAAATGCGGGTGGATCAGCACCGGCATGTTCACCTGGCCGAGCACGCGGATCAGCCCGTCGAGCCCGGCCGTGTGGTCGACGTGGCCGTGACTGCACACGATGGCCTCGATCGAGGACGGGTCGATGTCCAGGCGGCGCATATTCTCGGTGACGCCGTCCGGGCTGGTGCCCGTGTCGAAAAGGAACCGGTGCTCCTGCCCGGCCTTGGTCACCGTGACCAGCACCGAGAATCCGTGCTCGGCGATCAGCGCGTCGGGAACCTGTCCCGCCTCCATCAGCGGCGACGGACGCATCGGGCCGCGCCCGAAGCCGAACCGCCGGGCTGGTCCCTGGTCGGTCATCAAGCTGTCGGTGACGTTGTCCATCAGCGTGGTCACCACCACCGAGTCCACCGGCTCCAGGTCGATCTCGATGGCCGGCTCCACCTCGTGGCGGACCATGACACTCAGGCCGGCCGGGCTGTCATCTATGCACACGAGCCCCATCGTAGGAGCCCGTAAGGTGGCGATGCTCGACTCCGCCCCGGCCGGTTAAGACGCCAGCGCTCCGGAGCCATCCAGGCGCGCGGTCCAGGTGTCCAGGCCGGCCGGGCCGCTGAGGCTGAGGTCCCGCAGGCCCGGCTGCAGGCGGATACCCGCGTACGCGTAGCAGTCGGCGACCAGTTCCGAGGACACCCGCCAGTGATCCGCCTTGAAGACCGGATCGAGCCCGGCGCCGTCGCGGACCTTCAGCACCCGCAGCGCGAAACCGGTGTACGCCGGATAGTCGTACGCGCGCCCGACCAGGGCGAGCGCCCGCGCGCAGATCCGGTCGCGCTGGGCGGCGGTGAGCGGGCAGCGCACGTTCCAGATAGCGCCGGGATGCGACGCGGCCGGGGCGATGCGCACGACCGGCGGCGCGACCTCGACGACCTGCCCGTTTCCGACGTAGACGAAGGCGTGACCGGCCCGCGCCCCGGTGGCGTGCCTGATCAGGTCTCCGGTGATGCTGCCGCCGTCGCTGATGCCGTAGCAGCCAGGCCGGACCAGGTCCCCGCGGGTCGTGGTGAACGGAGCCATCCTGGCTCCCAGGGATCCCCGGCTCCGCACGGGTACGACCGGGATGGCGGTGACGGTCATGGGATTCCCCTCGTGGCGATGTGACCGGGCCCATGGCCCGGGACTTACCGGAAGGAGGGGCGAGGAGTGCCGCTGATACATCTCGTCGCGGATTCACCCGCTGCCGCCCTGACGTGCCCGGACCACGAGCCGGCTGTTACGAAGCTGTGACCAGCGCAAAGCGCCGGGATCCTCCGCTCGCGGGTCTTACCATCAGCGGCGTTCATGACACGCCGCGTCATACTGGCCTGGCGGTCGAAGGGGTGGCCTGCGTTGAGAAAGCTGATGAGGGACGCGATGGACCGGGCGGCGGCGGGGGCGGCCGTCCTGCTGGTGACCGCGGGGCTCGCGGCCGGGGCGGCCGCGTCTCCGGCCCTGGCGGCCCCGGGTGGCGCGTCGCACGCGGCCCCGGCCTGGAAGGTCGTCAAGAAGGTGTCCGGCGAGGATTTCACCGCGGTCGTCGCGACCGGCGGGAATGGCGGCTGGGCGTTCGGCTCGGGCACGGCCAGCCCGAACCCGAAGCCGACCGCCTGGCGGCGTCGCGGATCGTCGTGGACCCGGGTCCCGTTCCCCGGCCAGAGCAACGAGGTCGTCGTCACCGCCGCGGCCACCTCGGCCAGCGACGTGTGGGCCTTCACGACCGGCGGCAGCCGGTCGCGGGTCCTGCGCTGGAACGGCCGGGCCTGGTCCGTCCAGCGCACCTTCCGCCAGCCGATCGGCGGCGCCGCGGTGATCAGCCCGGGTGACGTGTGGGTGTTCGGCCAGCCGTCCTTCCCGGCCGTCGCGTCCGGCACGTGGCACTACAACGGCCGGACCTGGACGGAGGTCGCGCGCGGACACGGCCTGGAGGGAGGCAGCGCGCTCTCCGCGCATGACGTCTGGGCCTTCGACGGCACCGACGTGGCCCACTGGAACGGTTCGGCCTGGTCCCGGACCTCGGTAGCCCGGCTGCTGCCCGCCGCGCAGCAGACCCACCTCAACGACCCGGCGGTCACCGGCATCTTCGCGGTGTCGAAGCACAGCGTCTACGCCACCGGGAACGGGAACACCGAGGACGACGGCGGCCCGATGGTGCTCCTGCACTGGAACGGCCAGCGCTGGTCCAAGGTGGCGGGTGGCCTGTACGGCTTCGACGTCCAGCCGGTGCAGCCGATCGCGTCCGACGGCCACGGGGGCCTGTGGATCCCGATGGCCGGCCCGGAAGGCGGGACGGACGGGCGCCTGCTGCACTACTCGGGCGGCCACCTGACCGCGGCCGTGCTCCCCGGCGGCCCGGGCCGGTCCAGTCTCGATACCGTGGCCCGCATCCCCGGCACCACCAAGGTGCTGGCCGGCGGCTTCGCGCACGCGGCGGACAACGCCGGCCTTGACGCCGCGGGAGTTTTGCTGGAGTACGAGGCGTAGCGGCGGCATGGGCGGGTGCGCCGGGGCGGCTCGCACGTTCCCGGGGCACCCGCTGGCCCCGTTCGGTCAAAAAAGAATTCATGTTGCGGCCATATAGTTACTTACGGTGTAAAGCGGGCGCGGGTTTGCTTGCGCGCTGTCACGCCGCTACCGTGCGAGCATGGCAGCGGACGGGCGACGGCATGTAATCGCGATCGGCGGCGGTATGCGCGTCCCCGAGGGTCAGGTGCCGGTGCACATGACCTACGCCATGCGGCTGACCGGGCGGCCCGAGCCGCGGATCTGCGTGCTGAACACGGCGGGCGGGGACGACCCGCGGTGGGCTCTGCACATGTACGAGCGGTTCGCCGGCTACCCAGCCCGGCTCAGCCATCTGGCCCTGTTCCCGATGCCGAATGTCCCCGACCCCGAGGACCTGCTGCTGTCCCAGGACGTCATCTTCGTCGGTGGCGGCAGCGTGGCGAACATGCTCGCCGTCTGGCGGGTGCACGGGCTCGACCAGATCATGCGCAAGGCGTGGCAGGCGGGCATCGTGCTGTCCGGGTCGAGCGCCGGCGGCATCTGCTGGTTCGAAGGCGGGACCACCGACTCGTTCGGCCGTGACCTGCGGGCCTTCACCGAAGGACTCGGCCTGCTGGCCGGCAGCTACTGCCCGCACTACAACTCCGAGCCGGGCCGCAGGCCGCTGTACCACCGGCTGGTCGCGGACGGGACGCTGGCGCCTGGCATCGCGTGCGACGACGGCGCGGCCGCGCACTTCATCGACGACGAACTGGCCGAGGCGATCGCGGACCGGCCCGGCGGGAGCGCGTACCGGGTCGAGCGCGGGATCATCGAGACCCGGCTCGAGACCCGGGTCCTTGAGGCCTGACCACCGTCCGCGCGTCCGCCTCACGGGCGACGCGGGGTCAGCCCGCAGGGGGACGACGGCGGCAGGCTAGCCCGCGTACCCTGACCGGGTGCCTGGTCTGTACGCCTGGCTGCGCCAGCATCCCCGGCTCGTGGACGGCGCGGTGGCCCTGCTGCTGATCTATCCCGGCACGGGCATCCCGAAGCTCACGACCGTGAGGACGCTGGTCATCCTGCCGTTCGTGCTCGGCATGGCGGTGCCGGTGATATTCCGGCGCACCTACCCGGTGGAGGCGTTCGCCGTCGTCATCGCCGACGGCGCGCTGCAGGTACTGCTGCTGCGCCGCCCGGCCGGGGTCGACCTGGCCGTCCTGATCATGCTCTACACGCTGGCCGCCAGCCGGCCGCGCCGGGTATCGCTGCGCGGGCTGGCCATCTGCCTCGCCGGCGGAACCGCCGCCATCGTGCGCTGGCACCCGGTTCGCGTCGGCCTGGACCTCGACCTGCTTGGCACGGAGGCGGCGATATTCGGCGCTCCGGTCCTGCTGGCCTGGCTGCTGGGCGACTCCACCCGCTGGCGGCGCGGCTACTACCTGGCGCTGGAGGAGCGAGCCGCCCGGCTCGAACGGGAACGGGACGCGCAGGCCAAGGTCGCGGCCGCGGCGGAGCGGGCCAGGATCGCCCGCGAGATCCATGACGTGGTGGCACATAACGTGAGCGTCATGGTGGTGCAGGCGGACGGGGCCGCGTTCGCGCTCGACGCCTCGCCGCAGCGGGCCCGGGAGGCCCTGGCCGCGATCTCGGCGACCGGACGCCGGGCGCTGGCCGAGATGCGGTCCCTGCTCGGCGTCCTGCGTGATTCCGCGGATCCGGGCGATGATCTGGCCGGAACTCCCGCCCTGGCCCCGCAGCCGGGCATCGGGGAACTCGGCGATCTGCTCGAGCAGGCCCGGGCGGCCGGGCTGCCAGTTTCCCTCACCGTCTCCGGGGTGCCCAGGCCGGTACCCCAGGGTGAGGCGCTGGCCGTCTACCGGGTCGTGCAGGAGTCACTGACCAACGTCCGCAAGCACGGCGGCCCCGGCGTGACGGCCGCCGTCTGCCTGGGTTACGACGAGGAGGGCCTAGTGATCCGGATCACCGACGACGGCGCCGGAGCCGCGGCGACCGCGGACGGGACCGGGCACGGTCTCGCGGGCATGCGGGAGCGGGTCGAACTCTACGGCGGGGCGGTACGAACCGGCCCGCGGGCCGGCGGTGGCTACGAGGTCGTCGCGCGGCTGCCGGTGGCCCTGGAGGCGGCGTGACCGCGGCCATCAAGATCATCCTGGTGGATGACCAGGAGCTGGTCAGGACCGGGTTCCGGATGGTGCTCGAGGCCCAGCCGGACATGACTGTAGTCGGCGAGGCAGCGGACGGGCTGGCCGCGGTCGAGGCGGCCCGGCGAATAACGGCCGATGTCATCGTCATGGACGTGCGGATGCCGCGGCTGGACGGCGTCGAGGCGACCAGGCGCATCTGCGCTGCGGACGAGGGCACGGGAGAGGGGCGGGGGCCGCGGGTGCTGATGCTGACCACGTTCGACCTCGACGAGTACGTGTTCGCCGGGCTCCGGGCCGGTGCCAGCGGCTTCCTGCTCAAGGACGTGCCTCCGGCCGAGCTGCTGTTCGCGATCCGTTCGGTGCACGCCGGCGACTCCGTCGTCGCCCCGTCCACTACCCGGCGGCTGATCGACAGGTTCGTGCCGCTGCTGCCGCCGTCCGGTCCCCCGCCCGCCAGCCTGGCCGAGCTCACCGAGCGGGAGCGGGAAGTCCTCATCCAGGTGGCCGCCGGGCTGTCCAACGCCGAGATCGCCACCCGCCTGTTCGTCTCCGAGGCCACGGTGAAGACGCACGTCGGCCGGATCCTGGCCAAGCTCGGCCTGCGCGACCGCGTCCAGGCGGTCGTCCTCGCCTACGAGAGCGGGCTGGTGAAGGCGCGAGCCCCTCGGTAGTCCTTCCGGGGGATGCGCTGGCGTCCCGCAGGCGTACGCGGAAACCAGATTCCTGGCCGACGCGCCGGAGCGGGTCGCATTCCTAACGTTCCAGGTATGACTATCAGCCCTGCAGTAATGGCATCCGTCGCGGCCGCGGCGACCGATCTCGTCAAGGTTTACGGTGCGGGTGATACGGCCGTCTGGGCGCTGGACGGCGTCACCGTCGAGTTCGCGGCGACGCGGTTCACCGCGATCATGGGCCCGTCCGGGTCAGGTAAGTCCACCCTCATGCACTGCCTGGCTGGCCTGGACACGACTACGTCTGGCTCGGTCCGGATCGGCGGCGCCGAGCTGTCCGGCCTGTCCGATCGCGCGCTCACCATGCTGCGCCGCAGCCACGTCGGTTTCGTCTTCCAGTCGTTCAACCTGCTGCCCGCGCTGACCGCCGAGCAGAACATCAAGCTGCCGCTCGACCTGGCCGGCCAGCGACCGGAGCTGGCCTGGTGGAATCAGGTGATCGGCCGTCTCGACCTGGCCGACCGGCTCGGGCACCGGCCCAGCGAGTTGTCCGGCGGCCAGCAGCAGCGGGTCGCCTGCGCCCGGGCGATGATCACCAAGCCGGATGTGATCTTCGCCGATGAGCCGACCGGCAACCTCGACTCGGCCAGCGGCGCCGAGGTGCTCGGCTTCCTGCGCGCCTCGGTACGCGAGCTCGGCCAGACGGTGATCATGGTGACGCACGACCCGGTGGCCGCCAGCTACGCCGACCGGGTGGTGTTCCTCGCCGACGGGCAGGTCAGCGGCGAGCTGACCCGGCCGACGCCGCAGTCTGTCCTCGACTACCTCAAGCTGGCTGGGGAGTGAGGCGGTTATGCTCCGGACCACCCTGGCCAGCCTGCGGTACCGCACCGCGCGACTGGCCCTGTCCTCGCTCGCGATCCTGCTCGGAGTCGCCTTCGTCACCGGCACCCTGGTGCTCGGCGCCTCGATGAACCAGGCCTTCTTCAACAGCTTCGCGGCCGGCGCCAGGAACGTCGACGCCGCGGTGAGCCCGCACGGCACCGGCCACGACGCGCCGGGAGACCAGAACGCCCCGTCGTTGCCGGCCTCGGTGCTGTCCCAGGTCGGCGCCGCCGCTGGGGTCAGGTCGGCCGCCGGGCGGCTGGTCGGCCGGGCGCCCCTGGTGGGCAGCGACGGCACGGTCATCCGCGACGGGGACCAGCCGGGCGTCGGCATCAACGTGACCGCCGACCCGGCGCTGCGTGGCTTCACGATCACCTCCGGGCACCTGCCCGCCGCGCCCGCCCAGGTCGCCGTGGACCAGGCCACGGCCGCCGACGAGCACTTCAAGCTCGGCCAGACGGTGAAGGTCGTCGACCACACGGGCCGGATCCGCGCGTTCCGGCTGGTCGGCACCGTCGACCTCGGCGTGAACCACGAGTTCGGCAACGCCACGGTGACCGTCTTCCAGACCGGTACCGGCTTCAGCGTCACCGGCCGCCCCGGCTACGACCAAGTTGTCGCGCGGGCCGCGCCGGGCACTTCGCAGGCGGCACTGGCCGCTGCGCTCCGGGCGTTGCCCGGAATGTCCGCTTACCAGGTGCAGACCGGTAGCCAGCTGGCCACCGCCGAGGCCAACTCAGCGGTGCACTTCACTCAGCAGTTCATCACCTTCATCCTGGTGTTCGCGCTAGTCGCGCTGGCCGTAGCCTGCCTCGTCATCTACAACACCTTCACCATCCTCATCACCCAACGGGCCCGGGAACTGGCCCTGCTGCGGTGCGTCGGCGCCAGCCGCGGCCAGGTGTTCCGCAGCACCCTGCTGGAATCGGCGATCACCGGGCTGGTCGCCTCCGCGGCCGGCGTCCTGGCCGGCGTCGGCCTCGGCTGGGGTCTTGAGCGGCTGTTCGCCGCATTCCGCGCATCCATCCCGGCCGGGCCCGTCGTGCTGCGGCCGTCGGCAGTGGCCATCGCGATGGCGACGGGGCTGATCGTCACGGTCGCGGCGGCGGTGCTCCCGGCCCGTTCGGCTACCCGCGTCGCCCCGGTCGCCGCTCTCGGCGGCCAGCACGAGCGGCCCGAGAGCCGCCGGGCCGGCTGGCGGCGGGTCGCCGTGGCCGCCTGCTGCACCGCGGCGGGGATCCTGTTCGCCGCCGACGGCCTAGGACGCATCAGCGGTACGTCCGGCTTCGTGGAAATAGCCGGGGGCGGCTTCTTGTGCTTCGCGGCCGTGCTCGCCCTCGGGCCGCTGATCGTGCCGCCCGCCATCGCGGTCCTCGGCTGGCTCCCCAGCCGGCTGATGGGCCCGGTCAGCCGGCTCGCCACCGCCAACGCGCGGCGCAACCCGCACCGGGTGGCGGCCACCACGGCCGCGCTGACCATCGGCCTGACGCTGATGACCATCCTCACGGTCGTCGTCTCCTCGGCACAGGCGTCTACCGATGCCCAGATCGAGCAGCACTACCCGTTCGACTACGTGGTGCAGGCCAGCCGCGGGGGCGACGGTCAGGTCGTCCCGCCCCGGGTTCTCAGCGCGCTACGGGCCTCGCCGGCCCTCGGCTTGGTCGCGCCGGACTACTCCGAGCAGGATCCGGTCAACGGCGTCAAGGTCGAGGTCGGCGCCATCGGCCGCGCCGCACTCGGGGTCAGCGTGCGACCCGCGATGATCTCCGGGTCGCTCGCCGCCGTCGGACCGGGCACCGTCGGCGTGGACGCGAGCCAGCTCAAGGCGCTAGGGGCGCATCAGGGCGGGACGCTCGCCGTGGCCACGCCCGGTGACGGCACCGAGAGGTTCCGGGTGGCGGCTGTCTACAACAGCGCCGGCCTGGCCATGCCGGACGTGCTCATATCGGTGGGCGATTACCAGCACGCCTTCGCGCCGGCGGGCGCCAGCATGGTGTTCGTCAACGCCGCGCCCGGCGTATCCGTGGCGGCCTCCCGTGCCGCCGTCGGCACCGCGACCGCCAGCGACCCGCTGCTGGCCGTGGCCACGGTGGCCGACTACAAGGCAAGCCTGGCCGGACGGGTCGACCAGGTCCTGGCGCTCTTCGGCGTACTGCTCGGGCTGGCGGTACTGATAGCGCTGATCGGCATCTCCAACACGCTATCGCTGTCGGTGCTCGAGCGCACCAGGGAGTCCGCGCTGATGCGCGCACTCGGCCTGACCCGCGGGCAGCTGCGCCTGATGCTGATGACCGAGGCGCTGCTGATGGCGGCGCTGGCGATCGTGCTCGGCGCCGGCCTCGGCGTGACGTTCGGCGTGGTCATGGTGCACGGGTTCATCCTGTCCGCAGGCGGCCAGGGCGTCATGTCGATCCCGTACGCCAGCATCGCACTGTACGCGCTGATCGGGGTGGCCGCCGCGCTGGCGGCCGCGGTGCTACCCGCCCGCCGGGCCGCGCGGACCTCCGTGGTGTCGGCGATCGCGGCGGCTTGAACAGGCACTTCACCGTGCGGGAGGCGTCAAGTGGCCCGGCTGATGGCACGGCGCAGCGACCAGCCCAGGGCGGCGAACGCGCACCCGGGCACCAGCCACCAGGCGTTGACCCCGGCCGTGTGGACCAGCAGCGCGGTGAGCGCGAGCGCGGCCACCACGACCACCGCGACCCGCCAGTCGTCGCCGATCACGAAGTCGTACCAGAAAGCCCCGATCGACTTGAGCCGCTTCACGAGCTGGTTACCTCCTCCGACGCGGGCGCGGCCGCGGGCAAGGCCGCCCGCGTCCGGCGCAGCAGGACCGCGTAACCGAGCGCGACCACCGCCACGACCGGCACCAGCCCGAGCAAAGCCCCGTCATGGCCGGGCCAGGAGACGCCGGCTCCCTCCGCCCCCCAGAAGGTGCCGAACGAGGTAAGCATGATCCCCACCGCGAACTTCATCGCGTTCTCCGGCACCTTCGCCAGGGGCGCCCGGACCGCGATCCCGGTGACCGTGACCACGATGATCGCCGCGGCCGCCCCGATCACGGCGGCGCCCACGTCGCGCTGGTTGGCACCGAACGTGATCACGATGAAGACCACCTCGAGGCCCTCGAGCAGGACCCCCTTGAACGACAGCGTGAAGGCGTACCAGTCGTGCACGCGGCCCCGGGATGAGGTCGCCGCGGCCTCGGCCGCCGCCACCTCGCGCAGGTAGGCGCTCGCCTCGTCGTGCAGCGACTTGTACCCGGTCGCCCGCAGGATGGCCTTGCGCAGCCACTGCAGCCCGAAGATGGCCAGCAGGGCGCCCACCACCAGCCGCAGCGCGGTGAGCGGCAGCAACGTGATCGTCGGCCCGAGCGCCGCCACGATGATGGCCAGCACGACCAGGGCCAGCGCCATGCCCTGGAAGGTCGACCGCCATTCGCGGGTCAGGCCGGCCGCGAGCACGATGGTCAGCGCCTCGATCGCCTCCACCGCGCAGGCGACGAAGACGGTCAGGATGAGAGGAAGCGCGGTCATCAGGCTCCTTCGGAGCGTGGTGCTTGAATAACAGTCCTAACGATAGTGATGAAACCCGGGTGAGCAGGAACACGGTCAGGCCCCGCATGTGCTTGACCAGGGTGAGCCGGTAGCGCGGCCGTAGCAAGGCCGCCTGGGCCGGCGTCACCGCCCGGTACGGGCTCAGCTGCCGTCCGCTGCCCACGATCCAGATCCGGGGTTCCGTGCCCAGGCAGGCGGCCGGGCGCGGGCAGGCACGCGGGTAGAGGGTGCCCGTCTGGGCCGCCGGTCCCTCGATGAAAAGCTGACGCGGAGCCGGCACCCCGTTTGGCATATCTCTGGATAGGTAATATTGCAGGCCGTCGCCGATCATCAGCCAGCCCACCTTATGCGCCTGGCCCTGGTAGACGGCGCCGTCGCCGGGATGTGCCCGCCGTGCGACGAAGGCCGCGGCGCCCGCGTAGTCCAGGTAGTAGCCGCCGCGGCCGACCGGGTAGGACGACCAGCTGTGCGCGCCCGGTTCCCTGATCACCTGCTGGTCACCCGCGCTGAGGATGGCGACGACCAGCACGGCCGCCGCGGCGATGCGCGCGTCCAGGCGGCTCAGCCCGATCCCGGCCAGGACGGCCCAGGCCCCCGTCGTGAACAGCAGGTACCGGGGGAAGAAGTACGAGTACTCCCCCTGCGACAGCAGCCACACCGCCGCCACCGGGGCGATCGCGAGCGCCGTCATGAACGCGGCTTCGCGCCAGGCGACCGCCCAGGCCAGCAGGGCCAGGACGATGAGCGCCGTGGCCACCGAGGTGGAATAGAACAGGTTGCGGCCGAAGAAGGCGAAGGCCGACAGGTGCAGGCCGGGCCGGGCGATCCAGCCGATCTGCGCCTTGGCCTGGGCCGTGCCGGCCGCCGCGATTGGCAGGCAGGCGGCCAGCCCGGCCCCGGTCGCGGGCAGGAACCACAGCTGCCTGCGGTCGTGATCGTGCCAGGTGCGCAGCACCGCGCCGGCCGCGTGACCGGCCACCACCGACAGCGCCACCAAGTCGATGTAACCGAGTAGCGCCAGGCAGGCCGCGTAGGCCGTCCAGCGCGGGGCCGACGGCCGGTCCAGGGCCCGCAGGAGCAGCAGCGTGGCCAGCGTCGCGACCAGCACGGCGAGTGCGTAGAACCGGATCTCCTGGGCGAACCGCGTCACGCTCGGCGTGAGCGCGAACACCAGCCCGGCGGCCAGGCCGGCCCGGGCTCCGGCCAGCCGCCTGCCCACCAGGGCCACGCAGGCCGCCGCGGCCGCCATGGCGAGCACGGACAGCGTGCGCATGGCGTCGGCGGAGTCCCCGAAGGCCGCGATCCAGCCGTGCAGCAGCAGGTAGTAGGCCAGCTGGGTGGCGCCGGTGCGATGGGCGGTCGCGACCAGGCTGGAGACCGGACGGCTGGCGAACGACCAGCTGGCCAGTTCGTCCCGCCACAGCTCGGGCCGGCCCATCTGGTACAGGCCGAGGGCCAGGGCCAGCAGCGCCGGCCAGCACCAGTACAGCCGCGCGAGCCGGTCGGCCAGGCCCTCGAAGGGCTTCCAGCCGACCGGGATGCCGGTTCCGCTCTCGCCCGGCCGCGCGACGGCCAGGTCCTCTCGCATGTACCCGGTCGCGGTCACCAGACGGCCGCTCGCCGACCGGTCAGTTCCAGGCCCCGCATTTCCACTGCTCCCGCCGTTGATATCAGCCGTACTGCCCGGAACGCCCCGTGCGACCGGACCTGGGTGGTCTTGACCACTTGCCCGGGCAACGTGCCGGGGCCGGCGATGGTTCCGTGCCGGTTCCGCGCCGGTTCCGCGCCGTAGGCGGAGAATGACCGCACGCTATTGCGTCGTGAACACGCGGTAACGCATGGCCGAAATACCGGACGCCGCTTATCGAGTGAATCAGAAAGGGGTCCCCGCAGGGGCAATGTCGCGTTTAGTTCGCAGCCCTGGCTGGCTGTTTGCGGGAGGCGAATTAACCCGGGGTCACGGCCGAGCCGGGCTCCGGCCGATGCCCTACGATCAGCAAGATGACGGTCACACTGCTTACCAGCCAGTCAGCGCCGACGGCAACCGATGCGGACGCCCTCGTAACCGGCGTGTTCCAGGGCACCGACGGGCCCGTGCTCACGCTGAGCACCGACGAAACCGACTTGATGGCCGCCCTCACCGCGCTGGGCGCGACGGGCAAGGCCGAGGAGATCACCAAGATCCCCACCGGCGGACGGCTGGCGACCCCGGTCGTCGTCGCCGTGGGCCTCGGCGCGGAACACCGAACGGCCAGCCCGGACCCCGCGGAGCGGCTGGCCTACCTGGAGCGGCTGCGCCGCGCCGCGGGCGCGGCGGCCCGCGACCTGATCGCCGGCGCCCCCGGGCGAGCCAGGCGCATCGCCATCGCGCTGCCCGCGGGCGAGCCGGACGAAGCCGAGGCGGTGGCGCTGGGCGCCCTGCTCGGCGGTTACTCCTTCCGGAAGTACCGGACGACCTCGGCCGCGCCCGGCGACGTCGAGGTGACCGTGCACACGGCCCACGACGACGCCGTCGGCAAGGCCAGGGTCCTGGCCGACGCCATGACGCTCGTCCGGGACCTGGTGAACACCGCCCCGGCCGACCTGTTCCCCGCGGACCTGGCCGCGGCGGCCGAGCGGGTGGCCGCGGCGCACGGCCTGGGCGTGCAGGTACTCGACGAGAACGATCTGGCCAAGGAGGGCTTCGGCGGCATCCTCGCGGTAGGGATGGGCTCCGCGCACCCGCCGCGGCTGGTCCGGCTCGAGTACACCCACCCGGATGCGGCCGGCACCGTCGTCTTCGCGGGCAAGGGCATCACGTTCGACTCCGGCGGGCTCTCGCTCAAGCCGTCGAAGTCGATGGAGACGATGAAGGCCGACATGAGCGGGGCCGCCGCGGTGCTGGCCGCGGTCCAGGCCATCGCCGAGCTCGGTCCGGCCGTGAACGTGATCGGGTACCTCTCGATCGCCGAGAACATGCCGGGTGGCGGGGCTCAGCGGCCGTCGGACGTCATCACCATCTACGGGGGCAAGACCGTCGAGGTGCTGAACACCGACGCCGAGGGTCGCCTGGTGCTGGCCGACGCGCTGGTCCGCTCTGGAGCGGACGGGCCCAGCCTGCTCGTCGACGTGGCTACACTGACAGGGGCGCAGACAGTGGCGCTCGGCACCCGCACGGCCGGGGTGATGGCCAGCGACGACTCGCTGGCGGCGGGCATCGCGGACGCGGCCAGGCGGGCGGGTGAGGCCATGTGGCCGATGCCGCTGCCGGAGGATCTCCGCAAGGGACTCGATTCGACGGTGGCAGACATCGCCAACGTGTCCGGAGACCGCAGCGGCGGGATGCTGGTCGCCGGGCTGTTCCTGCGGGAGTTCGTGCCGGCTGGCGTCCGCTGGGCTCACCTGGACATCGCCGGTCCCGCCTACAACGACGGCGCCTCGTACGGCTACGTCGCCAAGGGCGGCACGGGGGCAGCGGTCAGGACGCTCGTCCAGATCGCGGCGGACGTGGCGGAAGGCAAGCTCGCCGGCGGCCAGGCCGACGGCAAGTGAAAAGATGAAGACTGGGTAAGCCAGCTAGGGCTGTCTGTCTGACAGTCGGCTGGCTGATGAAGGAGGCTTGAGGGGTGGCAGAGGGCATCGGCCGCTACGACCTGGTCGTGCTCGGTGGCGGCAGCGGCGGGTACGCCTGCGCGCTGCGCGCCGCCGAGCTCGGCAAGCGCGTGGCGCTGATCGAGAAGGACAGGGTGGGTGGGACCTGCCTGCATCGCGGCTGCATCCCCACCAAGGCACTCCTGCACGCGGCGGAGATCGCGGATAACACCAGGGACAGCGCTCACGTCGGCGTGCGGTCGACGTTCGAGGGGATCGACGTCCCTGGTGTGCAGAAGTACAAGGATGGCGTGGTGGACCGGCTGTGGAAGGGCCTGCAGTCCACGATCGCGAGCCGGAAGATCGACACCATCGAGGGCGAGGGACGGCTGGAGTCCCCGACCAGCGTGCGGGTGGGCGACACCGTGTACGAGGCCGAGCACATCGTGCTGGCCACCGGCTCGGTGCCGCGTAGCCTGCCCGGCCTGGAGATCGACGGCGAGCGCGTCATCAACTCCGATCACGCGCTGAAGCTGGACCGGGTGCCCGGCTCGGTGGTCATCCTCGGCGGCGGCGTCATCGGTGTCGAGTTCGCCAGCGTGTGGCGTTCGTTCGGCGCCGACGTGACGATCGTGGAGATGCTGCCCCAGCTCGTCCCGCTCGAGGACGAGTCGAGTGCCCGGCAGCTGCAGCGCGCGTTCCGCCGCCGCGGTATCAAGTTCGAGCTGGGCACCAGGTTCGAGTCGGTCACGCCCGCGGCGGCCGGCGTCACGGTGACCCTGGAGGGCGGCAAGACCATCGACGCCGAGCTGCTGCTGGTCGCGGTGGGTCGCGGGCCGGTCTCGGACAACCTCGGCTACACCGAGGTGGGGGTGGCCGTGGAGCGCGGGTTCGTCCGGGTCGACTCGCTCTGCCGGACGAGCGTTCCCTCGATCTCCGCGGTCGGCGACCTGATCAATACCCCGCAGCTGGCCCACGTGGGCTTCGCCGAGGGCATCCTGGTCGCGGAGCGGGTCGCCGGCCTGCCGGTCACCCCGATCGACTACGACGGCGTGCCGCGCATCACCTACTGCGACCCGGAGGTGGCCTCGGTCGGCCTCACCTCGGCGCAGGCCGCCGAGCGTGGCCTCAAGACCGTGGAGTTCACCTACAACCTGGCCGGCAACGGCCGTAGCGTGATCCTCCAGACGCAGGGATCCGCCAAGGTCATCGCCTTGTCCGAAGAGGACGGGCCCGGCCGGGTGGTCGGCATCCACCTGGTCGGCAGCCACGTCGGCGAGCTGATCGCCGAAGCGCAGCTGATCTACAACTGGGACGCGGAGCCGTCCGACGTCGCACAGCTCATCCACCCCCATCCCACCCAGTCGGAGGCGATCGGCGAGGCGCACCTCGCGCTGGCCGGCAAGCCTCTGCACGTACACGCCTGATTTCTCCCACGAACCCACCCCATTTTTCCCCGCATACCCACCCCATTTTTCCCCGCATACCCACCCCATTTTTCCCCGCATACCCACCCCATTTTTCCCCGCATACCCACCCTAGGAGTCGCGAGAACCATGTCGGTCTCCGTATCCATGCCGCAGCTCGGTGAGAGCGTCACCGAGGGCACCGTCACGCGCTGGCTGAAAAAAGAAGGCGAGCGCGTGGAGGCGGACGAGCCGCTGCTGGAGGTGTCGACGGACAAGGTGGACACCGAGATCCCCTCGCCCGCCTCCGGGATCCTGCGCGGCATCTCGGTCGACGAAGACGAAACGGTCGCGGTGGGGGCGCAGCTCGCCGTCATCGACGACGGGGCTTCTGGCGACGCGGCGCCCGCCGCGGACGACTCGGCCAGCGCCGAGCCCGCTTCGTCTCAGGAAGCCCTGCCCCAGGCCGCCCAGGCTCAGGCGGCCCCGCAGACGCAACCCGGGACGGCAAGTTCGGACGGCTGGGGTTCGCGCGGCGCACAGCCGAACTACGCGCAGCCGAACTACGCACCGCCCGCGACGTCCTCTCCCGGGTTCGCGGCGCCGTCCGCGCCGTCCGCGCCGTCGACGCCCGCTTACGCGCCGCCGCCCGCTTACGGCCAGCCCGCCGCGGCGGCCCCGGCCGCCGCGGCTGCTTCGGTGCCGGCTCAGGGCCGCCCCGCCCCGGAGGAGACGGCCGCGCCGTCCCAGCCGGAGGAGCCGACCGCGGGGAGCACGCCGCCCGGCGGCGTGGACGCGCCGTACGTCACCCCGTTGGTCCGCAAGCTCGCGGCCGAGCACGCGGTGGACCTGGAGGCCGTCACCGGCACCGGCGTCGGCGGGCGCATCCGCAAGCAGGACGTCATCGAGGCGGCCCGGGCCCAGCGTGAGGCTGCGCAGCAGGTACAGCAGCCCGAGGCGCCCGCGGCCCAGCCCGATCAGTCCCAGGCGCCGCAGGAGGCAGCTACGGCACAGGCGGCTCCGGCCGGGCCGGCTTCCTCGGCCCCGCGGACTCCGTCCGCCCCGCGCCCGGCGGCCGCGCCCTCGGCGCTGCGCGGCACGACCCAGCGGATGTCCCGGCCGCGCCAGGTCATCGCGCAGCGGATGGTGGAGTCGCTGCACGTCTCGGCCCAGCTCACCACCGTGGTGGAGGCCGACGTGACCGCGATCGCGCGGCTGCGCGCGGCGGCCAAGCAGGACTTCGAGGCGCGTGAGGGAGTCAAGCTCAGCTTCCTGCCGTTCTTCGCGCTCGCCGCGGTCGAGGCCCTCAAGGTGCACCCGAAGCTCAACGCGGTGATCGACGGCGACCAGGTCACCTACCACGACACCGAGCACCTCGGCATCGCGGTAGACACCGAGCGCGGGCTGATGGTGCCGGTCATCCACGGCGCGGGCGACCTGAACATCGGCGGCCTGGCCCGTAAGATCAGCGACCTGGCCGACCGGACCAGGTCCGGGCACGTCGCGCCCGACGAACTGGCCGGCGGGACGTTCACGCTGACCAACACGGGCAGCCGCGGCGCCCTGTTCGACACGCCCATCATCAACCAGCCGCAGGTGGCGATCCTGGGCACCGGCACGGTCGTCAAGCGGCCGGTCGTGGTCGACGATCCCGCTCTCGGCGAGGTGATCGCGGTGCGCTCGATGGTGTACCTCGCGCTCACCTACGACCACCGGCTGGTCGACGGCGCCGACGCCGCCCGGTTCCTCGCCACGGTGAAGAACCGGCTGGAAGAAGGAGCGTTCGAAGCCGAGCTCGGCCTCTAACCATCGCCACCGTGAAGGTCGCGGTCACCGGCTCGTCCGGCCTCGTCGGCACCGCGCTGGTGACCAGCCTGCGCGCCGACGGCCACGATGTGATCAGGCTCGTCCGGCGGCCCCCGCGGGCCGCCGGCGAGGTCAGGTGGGATCCGCGTGCGGCCGACGCCGGGCTGCTCTCGTCCGGTGCGCCGGGCCTGTCCGCGCTGGACGGGCTCGGCGCCTGCGTCCACCTGGCCGGAGCGGGCGTGGGAGATCACCGCTGGACGGCTAGGTACAAGGCGGAGATCAGGGCCAGCCGGATCCTGAGCACGCGCGCCCTGGCGGGTGTGCTGGCCAAGCTCGGCCAGCCGCCCGCGACGCTGGTCGCGGCCTCGGCCATCGGCTGGTATGGCGACACCGGCGGACGCGAGGTCGACGAGTCCGCCCCGGCCGGGCGGGCATTCCTTTCCCGGCTGGTCGAGGACTGGGAGGCAGCGGCCAGCCCGGCCGCGGACGCGGGCATCAGGGTGGTGCACATCCGCAGCGGACTGGTCTTCACGCCCCGTGGCGGCTTCCTGGCCCGGCTGCTCCCGCTGGCCCGGTTCGGCCTGTGCCCGCGGTTTTCTTCCGGCCGCCAGGTGATGAGCTGGATCTCGCTGACCGACGAGATCGGGGCGATCAGGTTCCTGCTCGACCGCACGGACCTCAGCGGCCCGGTCAACCTCACCGCGCCCGCGCCGGTCACCAACGCCGAGTTCACCACCGCGCTCACGTCCGCCGCTGGAGGCCGTGACCGGCCCTGGCTCCGGGTACCCGCCCCGGCGCTGCGCTTGGCCGTCGGCGAGGCCTCCGTCGAACTGCTGACCAGCGCCCGGGTATCGTCCCGGCGGCTGCAGGAAGCCGGATACCAGTTCCGTTACCCGGCCCTGCCCGCGGCGCTGACCGCCGAACTGGCGTCCGGCTAGGTACCCGCGGGGAGTTCCTCGGTGTCCGCCGGGAGTTCCTCGGCGGCCGCGGGAAGTTCATTTGTATCCGCCAGGAGCCCCTTGACTGACAGCGGCGGGCGCCGCAGGCCTTTGTCGATCGCCTGCTGTATCTCGCGGAGGACACCCGCCGGGTCGGTCTTCACCCGTTTCGGCGCGAAGTGCAGCGCGAGGATACCGTGGGCGGTCAGCTTGTCGTGCCGAGCGGTAGTGCGATCCTGATCCGCGGCGGACAGATGGTAGGCCCGCGAATCGATCTCCGCGGCTACGCCGGCTTCCTGCCACCAGGCGTCGGTGATGGCGATGAGCGTCTCGTCTTCGTCGACCAGGTGCGCGTTGAACACCGGCGTGGGCAGGTCGGAACGCAGGATCAGGACACGGAAATCTGCCTCGGCGACCGACCGTACACCGTCGGCGATCTCGGCGAGCGCCGCCCGCAGCAGCGCCGACCCGGCCGACGGGCCCGTTTTCAGCTCCGCCGCCAGCTCGGCCACGGTGCAGGCCTTGCGCTGCACCGCCTCGCAGACCACCGCCCGCACGTCGTCGAACCGGATCATGGAACGCGCGGCGTCCGCCACCGCCCGTGGCACCTCGACGAACCGTATCTTGCCCGTGACGAGCACTTTCTCCGGCATTCGCCACGTCCGGTGCACCCGTACATAGGCCGCGTCCTGCCGTCTGTGCTCGGCCGGGATCAGCAAGTCCACGGTGTCAGGCCCAGGTGAGCGCAGGTTGTGCCGACGCATAGCAGCTGGGCCTGTGACGAGGCTCTCCGGCCCGCCGTAGAGAAGCGCTGCGATCTCCCGCTGGTACTGCGTGATCCCTCCGGTGGCGGCGAGGTAGACGCCAGGCAGTATCCGCTGCCAGGGACCGCCGGCCGCGATCCGCAGGCGCAAAGCGCCACGAGACATGCCGCAGGCAGACGCTTGGGCTCGTGAGACGACGCTGTGCTGTTCTCGCAGTATGCGGTTCAGTCGCGCGACGTCGAATGCGGACTTCTTCGGCATGGCGCACACAGTGTCACGTACCTCTGACAATTTGCCGCCGTCTCCGCAACCGCGTCCTGGAACCTTTGAGCCCGATGGCACACCGGGTCACCTAGAGATGCACCGGTGGCACATCGGGTCACCTAACTTCACCTCGATACGCACCGCTGGCGCACCGGGTCCGCTCACAGAGCCCCAGCACCGGTGGCACATCGGGTCACCTAGAGGTACACCGGTGGCACATCGGGTCCGTTCGTGGCCCTGGGGCCGCAGTCAGGAGGAAAGGGGCCGGGTCATTCGGGCTGGAGGATGATGTCGAAGGTGGCTTGGGCGAATGGGGGGGTGAGGTCGTAGCGGGCGCCCTGGTCGAGGTCGTCTACGAGGGTGAAGTCCTTGATGAGGCTCTTCTTCACCGCGAAGACCGCGTCGGACTCGATGTACTGGCTGCCCGCCACGAAGATGTGCGTGGTGAGGGCGCGGTGGCCGGGGGCGGTCACGATGAAGTGGATGTGCGCGGGCCGGTACGGGTGCCGGCGGGTGGCGTTCAGCAGGGTGCCGACTGGGCCGTCGGTCGGGATCGGGTAGTAGCTCGGTACCACGGTGCGGAACCAGAAGGCGCCGTCCGCGTCCGCGGTGAACAGGCCGCGGCCGTTCGTCCGCGGCTGCACGCCGGGCTGCTGCACGTCGTAGAAGCCCTGGTCACTGGCCTGCCAGACGTCGAGCTCGGCCCCGGCGAGCGGGGTGCCGTCCGACGAGAGGACCCGGCCGCGGACGACGCACGGCGTGCCCGTCCCGACGAGGTCGATGTTGTCGCCGAGTTCGCGGGGCGGCGATTCGATCATGTGGAACGGGCCGAGCACGGTCGATTCCGTCGCGCCACCCAACTTCCTGTTGTTGATGGTCTCGACCAGCATGGAGATCCCGAGCACGTCGGAGAGCAGGATGAACTCCTGTCGCTCGTCGTCGCATTTCTGCCCGGTGGCGGTGAGGAACTCGATCGCCCGCTCCCATTCGGCGATCGTGGGCTCGGTTTCCCTGACGAACGCGTGCAGGTGCCTGACCAGGCTGCTCAGCAACTCGCGCAGGCGCGGATCCGGCGTCTCGGCGAAACTGTCGACGACCGCGCCGGCCGCGGTTTCCTCGGTGAAGTCGGTGGCCATGCCCGAAAGGTTAAGTCCCCCGATCCTGGCTCTGCTAGTCCGGGGTTAGTCCGGGGCGCCGCCGCGCAGGGCCGCATCGGAGACCGGGCCCAGGTGGTGCAGCTTGTCGGGGTTGAGGACGGACCTGATCACCTGCACCCGGCCGTCGGCGATGTCGAGGGCGAAGACGTTGATGACCTGGTCCTGCGGGTCGTAGGTGACGGCCCCGGGCTGGCCGTTGACCCAGGCCGGCTCGAGGCGGGCGCCCATCTTCGGGGCCCGGCGGTACAGCCCGAGCAGGATCCGGGCCACCCGTTCGGCCCCGGAGGCCGGCTGGGTCAGCGCCCAGGCCTTGCCGCCGCCGTCGCCCACCATGACCACGTCGGGCGCGAGCAGTTCCATCAGGTTGCCCAGGTCGCCGCCGGCCGCGGCCTCGAAGAACCGGCGGGCGACCTGGTCGCGCTGCTCGCGGGACGCGTCGAAGCGCGGCTTGCCGTCGTCCACGTGATGGCGAGCCCGGGCCGAAATCTGCCGGCAGTTCGCCTCCGACTTGCCGGTGATGCCCGCGATCTCCTTGTAGTCGTAGCCGAACACCTCGTGTAGCAGGAACACGGCCCGTTCGGTCGGCGTCAGGCTCTCCAGGAGCACCAGGAACGCCATCGACAGCGAGTCGGACATCTCGGCCCGCTCCGCGGGGCCGGGCTCGTCGTCGGCGAGGAGAGGCTCGGGCAGCCAGGCCCCCACGTAGGACTCCCGCCGCACCCGGGCCGACCGCAGGTGGCTGATGGCCAGCCGGGTGGTGGCGGTGGCCAGGTAGGCCCTCGGCGAGTCGATGCTGGTGCCGTCGCGCAGCACCCGGGTCAGCCGCAGGAAGGCCTCCTGGACGATGTCCTCGGCGTCGCTGATGCTCCCTGTCATCCGGTAGGCGATCGAGAACATCAGCGGCCGGAATTCGCCATAATCCTCAGGCGGCACGGGCCTGCTCCCCCGCCCTGGCCCAGACTCCGAAGCCGTCCCGCCAGCTCGGGTAGCCCGGCGCCCAGTCAAGCTCCCGCCTGGCCTTGGCGTTGGCGGCGCCGCGGGCCTCGGTCATCATCGCTACCACCAGCTCCCCGGCCAGCAGCTTGCCCATCCAGGCCGGGACGTGCACGGGCGGCTTCACGCCGAGGCACTCGGCCAGGGCGGGCAGCCACTCCCGCACCGGGACCGGGTTGTCGTCGACGATGTTGTACAGGCCGGGCGCGCCGCGGGTGACGGCCGCGAGGGTCGCGGCGGCGGCGTCGGTGACCTCGCAGAACGACCACATGCCGGTGCCCCCGCCGATGACGGGCAGCTGCCGCTTCCGCACGAGGCCGATCATGGCGTCCGAGGCGCCGTGGCCGTAGAAGGGCCCGTATCGCAGCACTAGCCCCTCCGGCACCGCGCCGGGCACGGTCTCCTCCAGGTACCTGAGCGCGGCCAGGGCCTGGCGGGTCGACGGGACCGGATCGGGATCCAGCGGATCGGTTTCTGATTTGACCAAGGAGCCGGTCCTGGCGTTGTTCCAGCCGATGAAGCTCTGCGCGATGAAGCGGCGGGTGCCGGCCTGCCGGGCCCCTTCCAGCAGGTAATCGGTGCCCTTGGTGCGCAGCTCGCTGGTGACCGCGAACTCCTTATCGAAGTGGCGGAAGCTGCGCATGCTGGCCAGGGCGGTCATCTGGTGCACGATAACATCCGGCTGCGCGGCCCGGACCGCGTCGAGCACGGCCTGGCGGTCGAGGCCGTCGACGATCGCCGGCGTCGCGCCGGCGCGCTTCAGCTGGCCCGCCTTGGCCGGCGAGCGCGTGGTCCCGGTGACCTCGTGGCCCGCCGCGACCAGGCTGGGGACCAGGTACTGGCCGATGACCCCGGTCGCTCCCGCGACGAAGACTCGCATGATGACGTTCCTTCCTGTGCCCGGTGGCTTACGTCCCCCTATGACGCGGCTTCCGCCGGGGGCGTGACACCTCCGTTCTCGTGATCCGGGTCACTCCAGCGCAGGTGCCAGGTGCGCGAGACCGGGCCGATGTGGCGCAGCTTGTCCCGGATTGGCGACCCGGATGGCCTGGATCTGGCCGTCTCCCCTCGGGATCGTCAGATCCCTTAAGACGAGGGGCGCTTCGCGGCTGTGACATCGGGCGTGATCTGCTGCATCGTGGTCTCGGCCTTGGCCCTGGCCTCCGCCGCCAGCGGCCGGAGCCGGGCGGGCAGCGCCTCTTCCAGGCCGTCCGCGAACAGCGGGATCCGCCACAGCGGCGGCACCCGCCCGGCGACCCCGCTCAGCTGCATCATGGTCCCGATGGTGACCCGGACCAGCCGCCGGGCGCTGGTGAACAGCAGCAGGGCCAGTGGCAGCTCGACCACCAGGGCGGTGAGCAGGCTCATGATGAAGTCGCGCGAGCCCCAGGCGAGCGCTAGGTCGAACCAGGCATCGCAGACCAGCAGCGTTCCGGTGACGTTCATCAACACGATGAGGACCTGGCGCTGGTTCCAGGCCGCCCAGGCGGTCGCGGCGAACCCGGCCAGCTCGGCCAAGTCGAGCCCGACCCAGACGCCCCGCCAGTCATGGGAGACATACCGCATGGGCAGGGTCACGAGGAGGATGGCGATCCAGGCGGCCAGCCCGAGGCAGCAGGCCAGCATGAACAGCAGGCCGAACCGCCTGCGCTTGATGCGCCGGGGGTCGGTCCGCGGGTGCGGGTGGTCGATGGCGACCAGGGTACGAGCCAGCTGACGCCGTTCGTCCGGAGTCAGCCGGCGTAGTTCAGCCTCAGTGATCACATATCCATTCTGCGCCGGGGGAAGGCCGGTCCAACCTCAGGCCGGCCCGGCCTTGTTAACCAGCGGCCGGTCAGGCCGCATGGCGATCACGTCGAGGCCGGTCATCGCGGATACGAGGCAGCGCCTCGTCGAGCCCCAGGCCGGCCAGCGGCGCAGAGTTCAGGGACTGGCCCGCGCAGTTCCGGCCCCACTCGCCGTCCGGGATCGTGGCACCGGCGTGGGCGCCGGCCAAGATCCCGGCGGCCACCGTGGCCCGGAGCAGCCGCCGCGCTCCGGCGAAGGCCAGGAAGGCCAGCGGAAGCTCGGCGAAGACGGCGCTCAGCAGGCTGATCACCAGGCCGCTGGTGGCCAGCGAGGTCCCCACGTCGAACCACGCATCGCAGCACAGCATGGTGCCGAGCAGCATCAGCAGCAGGATCAGGACCTGGCGCTGACGCCAGATCGCCCACGCGGTCGCCGCGAACGCCGCCAGCAGGAACACGTCGAAAAACACCCAGACGGCGCGCCAGTGATGCGCCGAGAAGTGGTGCGGCAAAGTGGCGGCGAGCAGCACGGTCCAGCCGGCCAGGACCACGCAGCAGCCAGCCGAGACCAACAGCGCCAGACGCCGCTCCCGGCGCAGCGACGGGTCGATCAGGTACGGGTCGGCCAGGAGCGGGACCCGGTGTCCCGGCGCGACGTTCTCGTCCGGGACGGCGTTCTCATCCGGCGCGACGGGCCCGGCGGGATGGACGGGCACGCCGAGCTCGGCCAGCAGACGAGCCAGTTCCTGGCGTTCGGCCGGGCTCATCCGGTGCAATTCGGCCTTATCGATCACTACTTCATTGTGCGCCCGCAGGCTGCGCGGCAGCTGAGCGAGGGCTGGGCAGGGCGTAAGCTGGGCAAAGTGAGTGAGCTTGTCTACCTTGACTTCGGCGCCGCTCGCGTGGACTACCGCGAGGCCTGGGACCTGCAGCGACGGGTGCACGCCAGGCGCGTGGCCGGCCAGGCGCCGGACAGCTGCCTGCTGCTGGAGCACGAGCCGGTGTACACGGCCGGCAAGCGGACGGCGGCGTCCGACCGGCCGTTCGGCGATCCGGGAGCGCCGGTCATCGACGTGGACCGCGGCGGCAAGATCACCTGGCACGGTCCCGGGCAGCTCACCGGGTACCCGATCGTCAAGCTCCGCGAGCCGCTGGACGTGGTCGCCTACGTGCGCGCGCTGGAGGAGGCCATGATCAGGACGTGCGCCGATTTCGGCGTCGCCACCGAGCGCGTGGCCGGCCGCAGCGGCGTCTGGGTGCCGGGCGACGAGAGCGGGCCGGACCGCAAGGTGGGCGCGATCGGCGCGCGGGTCGCGCGGGGCGTCACCATGCACGGGTTCGCGCTGAACGCCGACTGCGACCTGTCCTGGTACGACCGGATCGTCCCGTGCGGCATCCGCGACGCCGGGACGACCACGCTGACCGCCGAGACCGGCCGCCGCATCTCGGTGGCCCAGCTGACCCCGGTGATGAAGCGCCACCTCGCGGACGTCCTCGGCTACCGTGCCTGGCGGCACGTCTACGATCCCGAGGTGCTGGGCGGCCCGCGGGCGGAGGCGGCCTCCGTTCCGCTCGCCGCGCGATAGACATAACCTAGAGGGGTGGTACTCGCACCAGAAGGCCGGCGGATGCTCCGCCTCGAGGCTCGCAACAGCGAGATCCCGATCGAGCGGAAACCCCCGTGGATCAAGACCCGGCTCCGCACCGGGCCCGCCTACACGGAACTGAAGGCGCTGGTCAGCCGCGAGGGCCTGCACACCGTCTGCGAGGAAGCCGGCTGCCCGAACATCTTCGAGTGCTGGGAAGACCGCGAGGCCACCTTCCTCATCGGCGGCGACCAGTGCACCCGGCGGTGCGACTTCTGCCAGATCGACACCGGCAAGCCCCAGCCGCTGGACGAGGACGAGCCGCGCCGGGTCGCGGAGTCCGTGGCCGCCATGGGCCTGAAGTACGCGACCGTGACCGGCGTGGCGCGCGATGACCTGCCCGACGGCGGCGCGTGGCTGTACGCGCAGACCGGCCGCGAGATCCATGCCGCCATCCCCGGGTGCGGCGTGGAATTGCTCATTCCCGACTTCAACGCCGAGCCGGCCAGGCTGGCGGAGGTCTTCGACGCCCGGCCGGAGGTTCTCGCCCACAACATCGAGACCGTGCCGCGGATTTTCCGCCGGATCAGGCCGGGCTTCCGGTACTCGCGCTCGCTCGAGGTCCTGCGGGCCGCCCGCGAGGCCGGACTGGTCACCAAGTCCAACCTGATCCTCGGGCTGGGCGAGGACCGGCACGAGATCACCGAGGCGATGCGGGACCTGCGGGAGGCCGGCTGCGACCTGCTGACGATCACGCAGTACCTGCGGCCGACACCGCGCCACCATCCGGTGGTGCGCTGGGTCAAGCCGGAGGAGTTCGTGGAGCTGAGCGAGGAAGCCACCGGGCTCGGCTTCGCGGGCGTGATGTCCGGGCCGCTGGTGCGCTCCTCCTACCGGGCCGGGCGGCTCTACGCCCAGGCCATCGAGCAGCGGGCGGCTAACTTGCAACCAACCGGATTTGCGGCAACCGAGCCGATTTGAGGTCGTACGGGCCTGACAGGGCCTGGCAGTTTCTGTCCGGGGTCGCTTGACCGTATGCTGCGGTGCATGGCACGCATGTCGAGGAAGTCCGAGGCCGCCGAACCGGCCGTCACCAGGGAAGCCGCTCAGGATCTGGCCTCGGCCGGCCGGCTCAAGCAGATCGGGATGGTCGCCGGCCTGATCCGCAAGAGCAACCCGAAGGCGATGCCTATCGTCATCGGCAGCGGGGTCGGCGTGCTTGCCGTGCTGGTCGTCGTCGGACTGCTCACCAACCTGGTCGCGTTCCTCGCCCCGCTGGGCGTGCTCCTCGGCCTGCTCGCCGCGATGATCCTGTTCGGCCGGTACGCGCAGTCCGCGCAGTTCGCGGCCATCGAGGGCCAGCCCGGCGCGGCCGCGGCGGTCATGCAGAACATGCGCGGCAACTGGACCGTGACCCCGACGGTGGCGGCCAACAGGAACATGGACGTGGTGCACCGGGCGGTGGGACGGCCGGGCGTCATCCTGGTCGGTGAGGGCTCCCCCACCCGGCTGGCCAGCCTGCTCGCGGCGGAGAAGAAGCGGGTCGCCCGGGTGGCCTACGAGGTACCCATCACCGAGTACCAGATCGGGGACGGCGAGGGGCAGATCCCGATCAGCAAGCTGCAGCGCAAGATCATGCGGCTGCCGCGCCAGCTCAAGCCAGCCGCGGTCAGCGACATCAACCACCGGCTCAAGGCCCTGCAGCCCACCTTGCAGGCGCCCAAGGGACCGATCCCGAGGAACGTCAGGCAGCCCAAGATGCCCCGCCCGAAGGCCAGGTAACCAGGGCAGGCCCCTTCAAGGAAAGGCGCGGTTACAGCCGGACGACGATGGTGTCGGAGGCGCGGTCGTGCAGGCCGCGCAGGTCGCGGTCGGTCAGCAGGGGCGGGATCACGGTGAGCAGGATCGCCGTCCGGACCAGGGCCCACTTGAAGCCGACCAGGCCACCGTCGGTCCGTATCGTGCGGATGCCGGTCAGCCGCTTGCCGACGGTGAAGCCGGTGGTCGCGGTGAGCACGTAGACCTCTACCGCGAACACCGCGATGGTCCAGAACTGCGAGCGGGTGAACCCGTACGCGATGACCATGCAGAGCAGCCAGTCGATGAACAGCGCCAGTATCCGGCGGGGCATGCTGGCCACGCTGCCCGGGCCGTGCTCGGGCAGGCCGAACCGCTGCCCCGGGTAGGCAGGTCCGCTGGCGGCTGGCCGCGGCGTGGTCCGCTGCGCCGTGCCAGCCCGGGCGGTGGATTTCTTGGCCACGACACCACGGTATCGGTTCCACGCTAAAGGGCTGGCGGCGGGCCATAATAGGTGCCCTGACCTTGGCCGCCGGTCCGTAACATCCGTGAAACACATCAGACACGGCATGGAAATTGCCGGCGGCTAACGTCCGAATCGCGTGCCTTGAGAACCGAAAGCGTGCCCTGTAACGGGAGGGTTGATGTTCAGCAGTGCCGAGGAAGTCCTTCGCTTCATCGCGGAGGAAAACGTGGAGTTCATCGATGTCAGGTTCTGCGACCTGCCGGGCACGATGCAGCACTTCACCGTGCCGGCGTCGGCGTTCAGCGAGGACGTGTTCACCGACGGCCTGATGTTCGACGGCTCGTCGATCCGCGGGTTCCAGGCGATCCATGAATCCGACATGCAGCTACTGCCCGACCCGGCTACCGCGGGGCTCGACCCGTTCCGCACGCACAAGACCCTGAACATGACGTTCTTCGTGCACGACCCGCTGACCGGGGCGCCGTACACCAGGGACCCGCGCAACATCGCCAGGAAGGCCGAGGACTTCCTGCGCGGCACCGGCATCGGCGACACGGCGTACTTCGGCCCGGAGGCGGAGTTCTACATCTTCGACTCGGCCCGCTTCTCCACCTCCGCGAACGAGGGCTACTACCACATCGACTCGGTGGAGGGCGCGTGGAATTCCGGCCTTGATGAGGCCGGCGGGAACCTGGCTTACAAGCCCAGGTACAAAGGCGGGTATTTCCCCGTGCCGCCGATGGACCATTTCGCGGACCTGCGCGCGGAAATGACCACCAACCTGATCGCGGCCGGCATCCAGGTCGAGATGCAGCACCACGAGGTGGGCACGGCCGGGCAGTCGGAGATCAACATGCGGTTCGGCTCCCTGCTGCAGGAAGCCGACCGGCTGATGCTCTTCAAGTACATCATCAAGTCGACCGCCCGGGCGGCCGGCAAGACCGTCACCTTCATGCCGAAGCCGCTGTTCGGCGACAACGGCAACGGCATGCACTGCCACCAGTCGATCTGGAAGGACGGCTCGCCGCTGTTCTACGACGAGGTGGGCTACGCCGGCCTGTCCGACATCGGCCGGTTCTACATCGGCGGCCTGCTCAAGCACGCGCCGTCGCTGCTGGCCTTCACCAACCCGACGGCGAACTCCTACCACCGGCTGGTCCCCGGCTTCGAGGCCCCGGTCAACCTGGTCTATTCCCAGCGCAACCGCTCGGCCTGCTGCCGGATCCCGATCACCGGCACGAACCCGAAGGCCAAGCGCGTCGAGTTCCGCGTCCCGGACCCGTCGGCCAACCCGTACCTGGCGTTCGCCGCGATGCTGATGGCCGGCATCGACGGCATCAAGAACAAGATCGAGCCGCCGGAGCCGGTGGACAAGGACCTGTACGAGCTGCCGCCGGACGAGGCCTCCGCCATACCGCAGGTCCCCGGATCGCTCGAGGCGGTGCTCGACAACCTCGAATCCGACCACGCCTTCCTCACCGAGGGCGGCGTGTTCACCAGCGACCTGATCGAGACCTGGCTGGAATACAAGCGGACGGTCGAACTGGACGAGCTCAGGCTGCGCCCGCACCCGCACGAGTTCGAGCTCTACTACGACTGCTAGGCCCCGCTGATGGCGGGGGCGCGCGCAAGCGGGCCCCCGCCATTCGCGTATCCGGCGGGCCGCAGGTCAGGGGTCTCTGGGACGCGGCCAGGCGGCGAAGCGCGCGCGCAGTTCGGCGATCTCGTCCGGGCTGAGGCCGAACGACGCGAATACCCCGTCGCCCCACTGGTTAAGCCGCTCGGCGGCCTCGGCGAAGTCGCGATCGGTCAGGCCCGGGTCCAGCCGCCGGGCGAAGCCGACGATCTGCTCCCGGCTGTAGCGCTCCAGGGCGGCCGCGGTGTCCACGTAGTCACGCGGCTCGACCCGGCTGGCCAGGGCGCATGCCTTGCCGCCGACCACGTCCTCGAGGTCCAGGACGGGGCCGACTTCCATCACGATGGGGCGGCGGGCCCGGTCGAAGTAGGCCAGCTGGAGCATCATCTGCTCCCCGCCCGGGGCGGTCACGATCCACTCGGCCAGGCCGTCGCCCAGTCCGTAGAAGATGTCGTCCAAGCCGTCCACGTTGTCCCGGCGCTCGGTGCCGAAACCCGCGCCGCGCAGCGCCTTCTCCACCGACTCGGCGGCGGCCGCCACGCTGGACTCCTCGTCGGTGAACAGGTCGACGTCGGCGGTGAACCGGTCGACGACCCCGTGGGCCATCAGGGCGTTACCGCCGCCGAGAGCGAACCCGTGCCGCCCGGCGGCGCGCAGGGCGATGGCGGCGACCTGCGCGTGCAGCCTGCCGACCGGCATCAGGCCGCGGCAGCCGCGGCCCGCAGAGCCGGGTGCAGATCCTCCCACGCCTGCCGGACGCCCGGCGGCAGGAACAGGCCAGGCCACAGGGCGATCAGGGTCTCGCCGTCGAGGTAGGCGGTGAGATCCTCGGGCCGCGCCGCTTCCCGCAGCACGGTCTGGTAGAGCCAGCGCCGCATGTCCGGGTCGCCTAGGTCGAACGTATGATCAGGGTGGCTCCAGAACAGCCAGATGGGCAGCTCGACCGTCCCGTCGACGGGACCGTGGAGGTCAGCGAGGCTGGCCACGACGACCGCGCGACGGCCAGGGCGGACTTGGTACCGGGCCCGGGTGTCTACGTGCGTGGCCACCATGGCTCTACCCTACACCCCGGTCGGCCCGTTGTCGAATATAAGATCGACGGACACCCTCGTGGAGAATGGGGAGTCATGCCGGCCTACCCACAGCCAGAGGTCCGTGCGGCGGTCGCGGCGGACGCCGAGCAGGTCGCCGCGATCTTCGCCCACTACGTCGCCACCAGCGTGGCGACGTTCGAAGAAGTCGCGCCGACCGCCGCTGACTGGCGGCAGCGGATGGAAGACCTGACCGCCTCGAGCCTGCCCTTCCTGGTGGCCGCGGCTAGCGGGGACGGGACCATCCGCGGCTTCGCCTACGCCAGCTCCTGGCGGCCCAAGCCCGCTTACCGCTACACGGTCGAGGACACCGTGTACCTGGCGCCTGGATGGACCGGGAAGGGGACCGGCACCGCCTTGCTGACCGAACTGCTTAGCCGGTGCGCCGGGAGCGGGGCCCGGCAGGTCATCGCGGTCATCGCGGATACGGGAAGCCCGGCCTCGGCCGCGCTGCATGGCCGCCTCGGATTCGCTGAGGTGGGGATACTGCCGAAGGTGGGCTTCAAGTTCGGCCGCTGGGTCGACACCCTGCTCATGCAAAAGGGGCTCCGATGAGCACCGCCTTCAGCGCCGGGGAGCAGAACTGGCAGGAACGGCTGGGGAAGCTGAGGGATGTGGTGCGCCAGGAAATCGTGGCGAGACAGCTGGCACGGGAGCTGCCGGCTGCACCCGTTCGGCTCATAGATCTTGGCTGCGGTCAGGGGACGCAGGCCCTGCGCCTGGCCCGGCGCGGGTACGACGTGACCGGGGTGGACGCCTCGGCCGACCTGCTGGCCCGGTTCGGGCGGGACCTGGCCGCCGAGCCGGCCGAGGTCCGCGGCCGGGTGCGGGCCGAGCGCGGCCTGATCGAAAATTATGCCGAACGGCCTGATGTTTCCCCTTTCCCTGCTGTCCTCTGCCACGGTGTGCTGATGTACCTGGCCGATCCCGATCCCGTCCTGCGAGCGATCGCTCGGCTGGTCAGCCCGGGCGGCGTGGCGTCCTTGCTGGTGCGCAACGGCGACGCGCTGGCCATGCGGGCCGGGCTGCTTGGTGACTGGGCGGCGTGCGCGGAGGCGTTCGGCACCGACCGGTACGCCAACCGGATCGGGCTCAGCGCCCGGGCGGACCGGCTCGGTGACCTGACCTCGCGGCTGGCGGCCCACGGCCTGGAGGTGACCGCCTGGTACGGGGTCCGGGTCTTCACCGACGCCGCCGCCAACGACGCCGCGCCGCCGCCGGACCTCGCCGCGCTGCTCGACTGCGAAGAACGGGCCGGCTCGACCGACCCGTACCGGCGGGTGGCGGCGCTGCTGCACGTCATCGCGCGCCAGCGGCGATGATGGAGCCGGATTGATGGAGAATGGTCCGGTGGCGGGACAGCGGTGGCCGGCGCTGCTGGCCGAGGCGTGGGCGGCCCTGGACGCGGACTCCCGGCTCCCGGCTCAGCTCCCAGCTGGGCTCGAGGTGCTGTGGGTCGGCGGCGCTCCTGGCCGGCTGCCGTCCCGGCTGCCAGCCGAAGACGTGGCCATCGCCTGTACGGCGACCGCCTTGCTGGCCGCCGCGGCCCTGCACGCCCAGCGCGGCGGGGACGACGGCTCCCGCGGTTCGCCGGTCGCGCAACTGGACCGGGCCCACGTCGCCGCGGCCTTCCGGAGCGAGGCGTACCTGCGGGTCGGCGGCGAGCGGGCCGGGCCGGGTTTCGCGCCGCTGTCGCGGTTCTGGCGGACGGCCGACGGCTGGGTGCGCACCCACGGGAACTACCCCTGGCACCGGGCCGCGCTGCTCCGCGCGCTGGGCTGCGGCGACGACCCGGACGCGGTCGCGGCGGCGCTGGCGGAGCTGAGGGCACGGGAGGCGGAAGACCTGGTGACCAGCGCGGGCGGGGTCGCCGCGGCCGTCCGCGCGGAGTCCGCCTGGCGGGCCGAGCCGCCCGGGCAGGCGGTCGCCGCGACCGCCCTGGTCGAGGCGATGTCGATCGGCGGCGCGCGGCCGCGATGGCGGCCCGCGGGCCCGCGACCCGCCTCGGGCGTGCGGGTGCTCGACCTCACCCGCGTTATCGCGGGCCCGGTCGCCACCAGGTATCTCGGCGCGCTCGGGGCGGACGTGCTCCGGCTCGACGCGCCGGACCGGCCGGAGCTGACGCTGCACGCCTACGACGGGCTGCTGGGCAAGCGCAGCGCGCTGCTCGACTTCGGCCCGGCCGCGGGGAAAACGAGGCTGCACGAGCTGCTCTCCGCCGCCGACGTCCTGGTCCACGGGTACCGGCCGCACGCGCTTGACCGGTTCGGGCTGGGACCGCAGGAGCTGGCCGAGCGGCATCCCGGCCTAGTGGTCGTCAGCCTGTCGGCGTGGGGCCGCCGCGGACCGTGGGGCGGCAGGCGGGGCTTCGACAGCATCGTGCAGGCGGCGTCCGGGATCGCGCGGGCCGAATCGCCGGACGGCGAACGGCCCGGCGCCCTGCCGTGCCAGCTCCTCGACCACGGCACCGGCTACCTGTGCGCGGCCGCCGCGCTGCAGGCCCTGGCCCGGCAGTCCGTCCGCGGCGGCACCCAGTTCCGCGCGCTGTCGCTGGCCCGGACGGCGCACTGGCTGCTGGGCCAGCCCCGGGATGGGGCGGTTTCCTTGGCCGCCCCGGAGGAGGAAACGAAACCGGTCTGGCTAGCCACGCTGGATAGCGCCGCAGGCCTCGTGACCACCGTCGAGCCGCCCGGACGGCTCGACGGGGAGATGCTGACCTGGCCGGGAACGCTCAGCCGGTACGGCGGCGACGAGGCCGCCTGGGCCTAGCCAACCGGGACCAGGGTGAGATAGGCCATGCCGAGCAGGTCGTAGTAGCCGCGCAGCCAGTGTGAGCGGTGCTGCTCGACCCGCTCACGGAGCTCGGCGGCCTGGGGGTGGTCGGCGTGGGCCGCGAGCCATTCCTCTTCGTCGCACTGGTAACCGGACTCGAAGTCCTCCCATTCTTCCAGCGTGGCGGTCTCGGTCCAGGCCGGGCGGAAGCCCGCGACCAGGGCCAGGTCGACCAGGCCGGGCAGGTCCCCGTACTCCCCCGCGGTCGTGCCCGGCCACATGCTGGCCAGCTCGACGTCGGTCGGCGTCCGGTGCCAGAACCCCTCGCCGAGCAGCACCCGGCCGCCCGGGTTGACCAGGCGCCGAAGCTCGGCCAGGGCGGGCGCGGTGTGCCCGGGCGGCCCGACGTCGGTGAGCGCGTGGCTGGCGCCAACGCACAGCACCAGGTCGGCGGGCCCGCGGCTGGTCCCGACCCCCGACTCGCGGACGAAGGTAGCCCGGTCACCGAGCCCGCGGGCCTGCGCGCTACCCCGGCCCCGGACCAGGTCACCTTCGTCGGTGTCCAGGCCGAGACCAGTCGCCTCGGGCACCGCCGTGAGGATGCGGAGCATCAGCTCGCCCCATCCGCAGCCGATGTCGAGTACGGTACGGGGCTGGCTGGCGGCGAGCCGGGCGACGAACCGGGCCGCCCTGGCCTCGGACAGCGGGCCGTGGAAGGTGAGCCGGCTCAAGCCCGGCGGGAGGTCGGCCTCAGCCGGGTATGCGTCAGTCATATCGGCGGCAGGCTAAACCCGGACGGCCCGTCGGGGCTATGGATTTTTCCGCGGCCGCGGACCGCCGGGGGGCCGCGGACCTTAAGGTAAGTACTGCTGTGAGAGCTTCCGAGTTTATTGAGCGGATTGACGCGTTCTGTGACGCCGTGCCACGGCGCCGGGCCGCGGCCGACGAGTTCGGGCCGCTCGTGCTGTTCGTGTCGACCGGCCCGGGCTGGCCGTACTACGCCCGGCCCCGGCGCGGTCCGCGGCCGCCGGTCACCGCCGCCGACATCCGCGCGGTCCGCGCCCGGCAGCGTGAGCTGATCATCCCCGAGTCCTTCGAGTGGATCGAGCAGGTCGCCCCGGAGATGGCCGCGGCCGCGAGCGAGGCCGGCCTGGGCGTCCAGACGCATCCGCTCATGGTGCTCTCCGCTCCCCCGTCGACTGGCCCGTCGACTGGCCCGTCGACTGGCCCGCCTTCGCTCCCGCCGGGAGTGACCGTGCGCACGGTCGCTCCCTCCGATGCCGAACTCGACCGGATCTGGGCGGTGCCCGCGGTCGCGTTCGGGCACCCGGGCACCGCGACCGGGGAAGCCGGGATCGGTGAGCGGGACAAGATCGCGGCGGACTACGACGGCGGCTCGATCGAGATGCTGCGGGAACGGCTCCGCTCCGGTCAGTCGGTGCTGGCGGCGGCGTTCGGTCCGGACGGGCCGCTCGCGGCGGGCAGCTACCAAGCGGTGGACGGTGTCGCGGAGATCACTGGCGTGGGCGTGCTGCCGTCCTGCCGCCGCCAGGGCCTGGGCGCGGCCGTGACCGCCCTGCTGGCCCGGGACGCGCTGGACCGCGACGTGGCCACCGTCTTCCTATCCGCCAGCGACGACGCGGTGGCCCGCGTCTACGCCAGGATCGGCTTCCGCGAGATCGGCGTCGCCATGATCGCCGAGCCGACTGACCGCTGATTGGGCGCTCGTCATTCGGGCGCTCATGATCGGGGCACACGTAATCGGGGCACACGCGAGGGGCCTGGCGACGTCCGGCGCGCCACGTCCTCGTAGCGCGCCGCCCCACGTCGTCGCCGGCCCCGCGGCCCCCCCAGCCCCCCCGGGCCAGGATGGTCAGTTCCCATGACTTCCGCCCGGGTCCCCTGTGCTGACCGATCCTGTCTATACGGAGGCCGCGGGGCCCGTCTTGATACGTCGTATTCGCCGTAGTTTCGGCGCAATGAGATGATCTGCGGATGGCACGCGCCGCCCTGGTCACCGGCAGCTCACGCCACCGGCCCCCAGCCCGAAGCCTTGGTGACCGACGTGGCCTGGGCGGACCACCTCGCCCAGCTGGACTTCTTCGTCAAGAGCCCGGTGCTGCTCGGCGAGGCGCTGCTGCCCGGCATGCAGGCCCGGCGGTACGGGCGCATCGTGCACATCGACTCCGAAGTCGCCCACCGCCCGCCGCCGGGCCGGTCGGCCTACGCGACCGCGAAGAACGCCCAGATCGGCCTGACCCTGAGCTGGGCGCGCGAACTGGCCCCGTTCGGCATCACGGTGAACACGGTCGCACCCGGCTTCATCCCGGTGGAGCGGCACGCCGAGGTGCCCAGCGGCGACCTGGACGCCTACCTCGCCTCGGTGCCGGCCGGGCGGATGGGAACGCCAGCCGACATCGCCCATGCCGTGAGCTTCCTCGCCGCCGAACAGGCCGGCTTCATCACCGGCCAGCGCATCGTCGTGGACGGCGGCCGCGGCCTCGGCGCCTGATCACCGCGTGCCACAATGCTGCGATGGGTTTCGACCTCGTTGTACGCGGCGCGACCGTGGTCACGACCGGGCACGTGGAGGCCGCTGACATCGGCATCGCCGACGGCCGGATCGCCCAGCTCGGCGGCACGATGACGGGCACGGAAGAGCTCGCCGCCGACGGCCTGCTCGCGCTGCCCGGCGGGATCGACGCGCACACGCACCTCGCGCACCGCGGGCTGGCCGACAGGCTCGAGTTTCCCATCTGGGTGGACGACTTCTGGTCCGGCTCGAGGGCCGCGATCGCGGGCGGCATCACGACGATCGCCAACATGACCTACCCGGTGCCGGATGACGACGGCACCGAGGAAACGCCGGGCGCCGCGATCGCCCGGGAGATGGCCGGCGCCGCCCCCGAGGCCGCGGTCGACTGGTTCCTCCATCCGATCCTGCTCCAGCCGGCCGCGCTGCCGGAAGGCGCGATCGTCGCGCTCGCCGCGGGCGGGCACGCGAGCATCAAGATGTTCCTGTCCGACCCGGACCTCGCGGCCGACGAACCGGCCCTGCTCGCGGCGGCCAGCGCCGCGCGGGCGGCCGGCGCGGTCACGCTGCTGCACTGCGAGGACGGGGCAATGCTCCGGCGGGCCGGCGAGGAACTGATCGCGCAGGGCCGCGGCGCGGTCGCGAACTTCCCCGACGCCCGCCCGGTCGCCGCCGAGGTGGCCGCGGTGGACCAGGCCATCGGTATCGCCCGCCGCACCGGCGCGCGCGTCTACATCGTGCACCTGTCGTCGGCCGCCGCGCTGGACCGCTGCCGCCGGGCCAGGGCCTCCGGCCTGCCGGTCTACGTCGAGACCCGGCCGCTGTACCTGCACCTGACCAGGGAACGTTTCGCCGAGCCCGACGCGGCGAAGTACGTCGGGGCCCCGCCGCTGCGCGACGCGTCTGACCGCGAGGCGCTATGGGCGGGACTGGCCGCCGGCGACGTCGACACGGTGTGCAGCGACCACGCGCCGTGGACGCTGGAGGCCAAGCTCGACCCCGAGCTCACCGCGGTGACCGCCCGCCAGGGGGTCGCCGACCTCGAGACGCTGATGCCCATGCTGTACTCCGAGGGCGTGGCGGCCGGGCGCATCTCGCTCGGCCAGTTCGTCGCCCTGACCGCGACGAACGCCGCCCGCGTCTTCGGCCTGTACCCGCGCAAGGGCACGATCGCCGTCGGCTCGGACGCCGACATCGCGCTGTGGGACCCGCGGCACCGCCGCACCATCGACGGCGCGCGCATGCAATCGCTGGCTGGCTACTCGGTCTACGACGGCTGGGCGGTGCAGGGCTGGCCGCGGTTCGTCCTGCGCCGCGGCCAGGTCGTACTGGCCGACGGCGAGATCACCGCCCGCCCCGGGGACGGCCGGTGGCTCCGGCGCGGCACGTGAACGCACCAGATCGCCTGGAGGAAACGTAGATGGCTGCTGCCCTGGCCGGCGTGGTGCCGGTCGTGCCGACGATCTTCCACGACGACGAGACAGTTGACCTGGACGCGACGGTGCGCGTGGTGGACTACCTGATGGACGCCGGGGTTGACGGGATGTGCCTGCTGGCCAACTACTCGGAGCAGTTCTCGCTGACCGACGCCGAACGCGACGCGATCGCCCGCGCGCTCCTGGAGCACGTGGCCGGACGTCTCCCGGTCATCGTCACCACCAGCCACTACAGCGCCCGGGTCACCGCGGCGCGCAGCCGCGCGGCCCAGGACATGGGCGCGGCGATGGTGATGATCATGCCGCCCTTCTTCGGCGCCACGCTCGCGGTGCCCGGGCCCGCCGTGATCGAGTACTTCAAGCAGGTAGCGGACGCGATCGACATCCCGGTGATGGTGCAGGACGCGCCCTTGTCCTGCACGCCGCTGCCGGCCGGCCTGCTGGTCGACCTGGTCCGGCAGGTGCCCCAGGTGCAGTACGCCAAAATCGAGGTGCCGCAGGCCGCGGACAAGCTGCACACGCTGGTCAGCACCCTGGGTGACCGCCTGCCGGGGCCTTTCGACGGCGAGGAGTCGGTCACCTTGATCCCGGATCTGGACGCTGGGGCCACCGGCACCATGCCGAGCTCGACGGTCCCGGCTGAGCTCGGCCAGATCGTCCGCCGCTACCGCTCGGGCGACCGGGCCGGCGCCGTGAGCGCCTGGGAAGCCCTGCTGCCGCTCATCCACTTCGAGAACCGCCAGTGCGGGCTGCGCGCGCAGAAGATCCTGCTGGCCGAAGGCGGCGTCATCGCCTGCGACCGCACCCGCGCACCGCTGGGCCCGGTATCGCCCAGGACCCGCCGCGGCCTGATCGAACTGGCGGCCCGGCATGACCTGCTGATCATGCGCTGGGCCCGGTAACCGCTATCGTCGTGGGGTGCTGTCACGCTGGCAAGGCGGCCTCGGCGCGCTCATCGTCACGCTGGTGGCCTGCGTGCTCGTCATCCTGGACCTGACCGACGACGGGCTGCGGCGCTGGTGGACGGAGCACGCCATGACCACCGGCATCGTGTCGGGGCTGCTCGTGCTGCTGATCACCATCTTGGTGGCGGACCAGGTGGTCAAGTTCCGGCAGATCAACGACCGGGCCCGGGCCGTCGCGGCCCAGGCCGTGATCGTGACGGGCCAGGCCGTCCGGGCCTCGCAGGCGGTATCGCAGGCGCTGACGAGTCCGGGCAACCACGAGACGGCCGGCGACGAGTTCCAGACCTACATGATGATGCTGCTGGTCGCCGCCCCGGTCCTGATCGACGCCAGGACGTCGCGGGCCTTCCTGGAGCAGGCGCAGGCCCTGGGCGGGGAGATGATCCGCGCCATCAACTCCACCCGGTCAAAAGGACATAGCAGCTACTCACCCAAGCGGCTGGACGACGCGGTCCAGCGGCTCGAGCACGCGTCCGCGCCGCTCATCGGGGTGCTCGACCCGGAGACGCTGCAGGCCGTCCGCGGGGAGCAAGCGGGCTGATCACCACCCCTTCCGGCCAGCACGGCGCAGCGCCGTCACGGAGCCGTCACACCTGGTCAAAGCGTGGCACGGCAGGTCGCGCGGCCGGCTAGGCTGCGCCCGTCTTGGGGTGTTACGTGTGTGTAAGGGGAGCCTGGTGGGCGACTTCGACGAGGTTGAACGCCTCCGGGCGGGTATCCGCGGCTGGCTGCTGCGCAGCGTGCGAAGCGACCGCCAGGAGCTAAGGCATGGCGGCGGTTCCGCCCTGCTGCGGCTGCTGTGCGCCGCGGCCTTCGGCCCGGCTCTGGCCGGGAGCGGCTCCCACGGCACGGGCGCTGACGGCACGGGCACAAGTACCGGGTCCCGGATGGGCGTGCTCGCCTCGCTCGGAGCCGATGCCCTGGCACGCCTGCTCGAGGAGGCGGAGAGCCGGGCCCGTTTGGCTCAAATGCCTGCCGATGACCAGAACCTGAGCGCGCAGCAGGACCTCAGCCGGCACCTGGAACGGGAGATCAGCCAGGCCGTCGGGGTGGCCCTCGCCGCCCGCGACGAACGGGCGGGCGAGCTGCGCTCCGACATCGCGATGGTGCTGCGGGAGATCGACGCGGGCGGCACGGTATTCCGCGCCGCGATCGAGGCCGGTGACACCGAACTCGAGCACGAGGTGCTCGCCGCGTTCGAGGCGCTGAGCACCGAGTTCGGCGACATGGCTTTCATGCTGGCCGATCTCACCCGGGCGGCCGGGGAGATCCAGGACAGCCTGGGCGGCCAGGACGCGGAACTCCGGGCGGCCAGCTTGCAGGCCGCCCGGCAGGCGGCGGACGTCCGCATGCTCCGTGAGGAGCTCGCGGTCATCGAGCAGCGCGCCCGTCAGTGGCAGCCCGACCCGGCCGGCGCGGCCCCGGGCGCACGCTGGACCGGGTGCCCGTACCGCGGGCTGCTTCCATACCACCAGGCGCACGGGCCGGTGTTCCGCGGCCGGGAACGACTCACCGCCGAACTGGCGGGCAAGCTGGCCGCGACCGGGATCGTCATGGTCACCGGGGCATCGGGGGCCGGCAAGACCTCGCTGCTGCAGGCCGGCCTGGTGCCCGCGCTGGCCCGGGGCGTGCAGGTCCCCGGCTCGCCGGCCTGGCCGGTGATCAGCCTGACCGCGACCGCCCGCCCGCTGACCGAGCTGGCGTCCGCCCTGGCGGCGCTGGACGACCGGGACCCCGCGGCGATCCGGCAGCGGCTGGCCGCCGTGCCGGGCGAGGCGCACCTGCTGGTCCGCGAGCTCACCCGGCAGGCGGGCGACGCCGCCCGGCTGGTGCTGATCGTCGACCAGTTCGAGCGGGTCTTCGCGGCCGACGGCCCGGACGAGAAGCTGGAACGGACGGCGTTCATCGACGCGGTGTGCACCGCCGCGACCCGCCCGGCCGGGTCACGGGGCGAGGCCCCGGCCCGGGTCGTGATCGCGGTGCGGGGCGACTACTGGGATCGGTGTGCCGCCTATCGCCAGCTCGTCGGGGTCATGGAGCACGACCAGCTGGTAGTGGGCCCGATGCCGCCCGACGGCCTGCGCCGGGCCATCGCCGGGCCGGCCGAGGCGAGCGGGCTGCGGGTTGAGAGCGCTCTCATCGACGCCATCACGGCCGACGCGCACGCGGCGGGCCCGGGCGCGGTGCTCCCGCTGATCTCCCAGGCGCTGGCGCTGACCTGGGACAACCGCGACGGTGAGCGGCTGACCCGGGAAGGCTACGAGCAGGCGGGCCGGGTGGCAGGCGCGGTCGAGGCCGGCGCCGAGGCGGTCTACCGCGGGCTGCCGGAAAAGCAGCAGGAGATCACGCGGGACCTCGCCCGGCGGCTGACGACCGTGGACCCGGACGGCAAGCCGGGCCGCCGCCGGGTGTCCCTGGACGAGCTGCGCGCGGGTCAACCGAAGGGCCAGCGAGCGGAGGTCGGCGCGGTGCTCGACGCGTTCGCCGCCAGCCGGCTGGTGACGCTGGACGCGGACACGGCCGAACTCGCGCACGACGTCCTGCTGGAAGCGTGGCCCCGGCTGCGCGGCTGGCTGGAGGAGGATCAGTCGAGCCTGGTGCTGTACGGCCAGCTGGCCGAGGACACCGCGCGGTGGCAACGGGACGGCCGGGACTCGTCGCGGCTGTACCGGGGTGTCCAGCTCGCCGCGGCCCGGGAGGCCGCGCGCGTCTGGGCCGCGGATCCAGCCCGGTACCCGGCGCTGCCAGCCGCCGAGGCGGCATTCCTCCGGGCCAGCGGCCGGGCTGGCACCCGGGGGCGGTGGGGCCGCAGGACGCTGGCGGGAGCCCTGGTGCTGCTGCTCATCGCCGCCCTGGCCGGGGCGGGTCTCGCGGTCAGGTCCGCCCGCAAGAGCGCCGACCAGCAGCAGACCGAGAACACCTCGGTGCGGCTGGCGGCGCAGAGCACGGCGATGGAAGCCGCCGACCCGGCCACCGCCGCCCTGCTCGCCGCGGCCGCGTGGCGGATCTCGCCGACCGCGCAGGCGCGGTACAGCCTGCTCCAGGCGCTCGCCCAGCCGGCCCGCGGCGTCCTGTCCGCACCGGCGGGCACCGTGACCACGCTCATCGCCAGCCCGGACGGCAGGACCCTGGCGGCGGCCTACCTGAACGGCACGATCCGGTTGTGGAACGCCACCACGCACGGGCTGATCAGCAGCGCGACCTGGAACGGGCGGGTGCTCGCGCTGGCGTTCGCCGATCACGGCCGGGCCCTGGTGATCGCCGGGCCCGCGGCCACCGGGAGCTGGGACCTCAGGAACGGGACGAAGGTCGTCGCGCGGCCGCTGGCCGGGCTGACGGGCGGCGGCGCCGTCGCGCTCAGCCCGGACGGAACGATCCTGGCCACCGGCGGCCAGGACGGCAACGTCCGGCTCTGGGACGTGGCCACCCAGCAGGAGATCGGCGCGCCGATGAGCTCGGGCCTCGAACCGGTCGAGACGGTGGCGTTCAACCGGGACGGGACCATGCTGGCCGCGGCGAGCAGCGGCGGGACGATCCAGCTGTGGAACGTGACCACCCGGCAGGAGACCGGCACCACGATGGTGGCCGGACCGGCCTCGGCCGGGGCGCTCGCGTTCAGCCCGGACGGGAAGCTCCTCGCGGCCGGCAGCCAGGACGGGGACGTCAGGCTGTGGGACGTGGCCACCCAGAGCCAGCCGGGCCTGACGATGACGACCGGGGCCGCGGTCACGGACATGTCGTTCAGCGCGGACGGCACCACACTGGCCACCGCGGGAAGCAACGGAGGCGCTGAGCTGTGGGCCGTCGCCACCCAGAAGCAGACCGGCGCCGCCCTGGGTAGCGCCGGGGTCAGCACGCTGGCCTTCGGCGCGGGCCTGCTGGCCACGGGCCGCGGCGACGGGACCATCGACCTGTGGGACCCGGACCGGTTCCACCAGTCCTCCGCTCCGGTCGCCACCGGCCCGGTGAAGCAGGACGGGCACGCGGCGGCGGCCTTCGGCGCCCGTGGTGACGTCCTCACGGTCAGCCAGGGGCGGGACAGGATCCGGGTGCGGAACGCCGTGACCGGCCAGCTGGCCGGCCCGGCGATCGCCATCCACCAGGCCGTGACCGGGTTCACCCTCAGCCCCGACGGCAAGACGCTGGCCGTCGGCGGGGACGGCCTGCAGCTGTGGTCGACGGCGACGGGACAGCGGATCGGCGCGGCGCTCCCCGGCACAGGATCGGCCGGCACAGGATCGGCCGGCACGGGATCGGCCGGGTCGGCGGCGTTCAGCCCGGACGGCACGCTGGTGGCCGCGGTCGGCGCGGACGGCACGGCGCAAGTGTGGAACGTGGCCACCCAGGAGGAGAGCGGAGCCGCGGTGAACGTGGGCCACGCCCAGGCTCTGGCGCTCGGCCCGGGCGGCAGGACGCTGGCCACGGCCGGGGCCGACGGGCGCGTCCAGTTGTGGGACGTGGCCACCCAGCAGGAGATCGGCGCGCCGATGACGGCCGGGTCGGCACCGGTCTACGCGCTCGCCTTCAGCCCGGACGGCCGCACCCTGGCCACCGCCGCCGACGACGGGAGCGTCCGGCTGTGGGACGTGGCCACCCAGCAGGAGATCGGCGCGCCGATGACGGCCGGGTCGGCACCGGTCTACGCGCTCGCCTTCAGCCCGGACGGCCGCACCCTGGCCGCCGCGGCCAGCGGCGCGACCAGGCGGTGGGACGTGGCCTTCCCGGCCAGCCTGACCGCCGCCGCCTGTGCCATAGCGGGTCAAACCCTCACCCCGCGGCAGTGGGCTGGATACGCTGGGACCGAGCCGTTCCAGCAGGTCTGCCCCGCGAGCTAGCCACCCGCGCCCAGCCGGCCAGGCAGACGGGCAGGTTCTCGATCGGATGGTGGTCAGGACGTCGTTCCCCGGACGCAGGGGCAGGCACTCGGCCTCCGGGACCACCCGGACGAGGCCGCGGCGCCAGCATCTCCGGATCACCCTGGTGGTGCTCGGCGCCTGCTCCGTCATCGCCGGGGGCACGCTGGCGGGCCTGGCCACCACCGGCGGCGGTCACGACCCCGTGGCACCCGGTGCCGTGACCAGCGCCAGCCATGATGCCAGCGCCGGACGGCTGACCGCGACCTCTCCGGCGCGGGTCCCGTCCTCGCCGGGCCGGACCTCGGCTTCGCCACGGGCGACATCCGGCGTCAAGGCCGCGCCCGGCCCGCTGGATCCGTTCGGGACGGCGGCGGCCTCCTACGTGTCGGGCCGGACGGGCACCGTCCTGGCCGCCGTCTACGACCTCGGCACCGGCCGCACCTGGGACCTCGGTCACAGCGGCCCGCAGGCCGAGGCGAGCGTGGTCAAGCTCGACATCCTCGAGACGCTGCTGGCCGAACGGGGCCAGGGGGACAGCACCGGCTTGACGGCCAGCGACCAGTCGCTGGCCGAGCAGATGATCGAGGACAGCGACAACGCCGCCGCGACCAGCCTGTGGTACGCCGCCGGCGGCCCGGGCGAGATCGGCTCGTTCAACGCCAAGGCCGGCCTGACTCATACCGTGCCGTCGTCGTGCGTGGTCTGCTCGGGATTCCCGTGGCCGGGCTGGGGGCTGACCACGACCACCCCAGATGACCAGCTTGCCCTGCTCAAACAGCTGGTCGTGCCCGTTTCCGTGCTGACCAAGGCCGAACGGGACTACGCCTTGTCGCTGATGGATGACGTGACGCCGAGCCAGCGGTGGGGGGTCTCCGGCGGTGTCCCGGCTGACGTCACGGTGGCCTTGAAGAACGGCTGGCTGCCCCTGCGCGGCAGCGACAGCGACTGGCAGGTGAACAGCGTCGGCTGGATCCACGGCGAAGGCCGCGACTACCTGATGGCCGTGCTCAGCACCGGGAATCCCTCCGAGCAGTACGGCATCGATACGATCAGCCAGCTGGCCACCATGGCGTGGCAGGGCATGGGCTGATCAGCCCGGCGACCGCTGACGGACCAGGGCGGCCGGGGTCAGGCCGGCCAACTGACCGCACTCCCTGGTCAGGTGGGCCTGGTCGGCGTAGCCCGCCTGCGCCGCGAGGGCGGCCAGGTCGAGGACGTCGCGGCCACCGCGGTGCGCGACGCGGTCGCCGCCTACCGCAACGAGGACGGCGGGTTCGGTCACGCGCTCGAGCCGGACGGCCGGGCGCCCGGCAGCCAGCCCGCGGCCACCGAGATGGCCCTGCGCATCCTGGACGAGGCCGACGCCTGGGACGAGGCCCTGGTCCGCGGCGCCTGCGACTGGCTCGCCGCGGTGGCGCCCGCCGAGGGCGGCGCGGCCTTCGTCGAAGCCGGCCCCCTGGAGGGCGGGCCGCACGCGCCCTGGTGGATGCCCGAGGAGGGGCACCCCGCCTCGCTCGTCGCCACCGGCCTGATCACGGGCACGCTGCACGCCCGCGGCTTCAGCCACCCCTGGCTCGACGGCGCCACCGAGGTGATGTGGAACCGGATCGGCAAGCTCGGCGCCGACATGCCCGCCGGGATCGGCGGTGGCTACGAAATGTTCGGCGTGCTCGCCTTCCTCCAGCACGTACCCGACCGGGACCGGGCCCGGGAGACGTTCGGCCGGGTCGGGCCGCTGATCCTCGACCGCGAGATGGTGGCGCTGGATCCGCAGGCGCCCGGGGAGGTCCACGGCGTACTCGCCTTCGCCCCCGAGCCGGACTCGCTCGCCCGGGCCCTGTTCGACGACGCGACCGTCGCGGCGCACCTGGACCACCTGGCCCGGGGGCAGCGGGGCGACGGCGGCTGGATCTTCAACTGGCCAGCCTGGTCGCCGGACGCCGAACGGGACTGGCGCGGCTTCCTCACCGTGGACAACCTGCGCATCCTGCGTGCCAACGGCTGGCTGTAGCGGCTCTCAGCCGTAGAAGAGGGGCTCCATGACGGCCCGGGCGCGGCGGGCGGCGCGGCGGTAGTCCTGCTCGAGGGCCTGGGCGGCGTCGCCCGGCGGATAGCCCAGCAGCCGCGCCACCGCGGTCAGCTCGTTGTGCCGGGCCGGCAGGGTATCCCCCGGCCGCCCGCCGACCAGCACGATCGCGTTCCTGATCCGGGCGGCGAGCTGCCAGGCGGCGGTCAGTTCGGCGGCGTCGCCGGCCGCCAGCAGGCCGCCGGCGACCGCGGCGGCCATGGCCGCCGCGGTCCGGGTGGTGCGCAGCGCCGGCAGCGCGTGGGCGTGCTGCAGCTGCAGCAGCTGGACCGTCCACTCCACATCGGACAGGCCGCCGGGGCCCAGCTTGACGTGCAGCGCACGGTCGGCGCCGCGGGGGATCCGTTCGGCTTCCATCCGCGCCTTGATGCGGCGGATCTCGCGGAGGGCCGCCACGCTGATCCCGTCCAGGGGATACCGGAACTCGGCGACCATCCGGGTGAACCGGTCGCCGAGATTCGCGTCGCCCGCGACCGGCTCGGCCCGCAGCAGCGCCTGCGCCTCCCACGGCGCGGACCAGCGCCGGTAGTAGGCGCGGTAGGCGGCCAGCGTGCGGACGAGCGGGCCCTGGCGACCCTCCGGGCGCAGGTCGGCGTCCACGATCAGGGCCGGGTCGGGCACCGGCAGCATGAGCAGCCGGCGCAGCTCAGCCGCCACCGCGTGGGCCGCGTCCGAGGCCTCCTTCTCCGGCCGGCCGGGCAGCGGGTCGTGCACGAACAGCACGTCGGCATCGCTGCCGTAGCCGCATTCGTGACCGCCGAACCGGCCCATCGCGATCACCGCGAACCTGGTCGGCAGCGGACGCCGCCGCTCGGCGGTGACCTTCCGCAGCGCGACCGACAGCGCCGCCTCGATCGACGCCCGGGTGATATCGGTCAGCGCCTCCCCGGTGGCCGCGAGGCTCGCCTCGGCCGGGCCGGTCGCCCCCAACACATCGGCGGCGGAGGTGCGGAGCAGCTCGCGGCGGCGGACCGAACGGACCGCGGTCACCGCGGCCTCGGCGTCGTCCTCGTAGCGGTGGGTAGCCGCCAGCATCTCGGCGCGCAGCCCGGTCAGGCTCCGCGCGCTCAGCTCGGCGTCGTTGCCGAAGATGGCCACCGCCTCGGGCGCCCGTAGCAGCAGGCCCGCCGCGTACCGGCTGGAGGCCAGCACCCGGGCCATCCGCTCGGCCGCCTTGGTCTCATCCCGCAGCAGCCGCAGGTACCACGGCGATGACCCGAGCTCCTCGCTGACCTGGCGAAACGCCAGCAAGCCGGCGTCTGGCTCGGCCGCGTCGGCGAACCATCCCAGCAGCACCGGCAGCAGCGTGCGCTGGATCGCCGCGCGCCGGGACACGCCGGAGGTCAGCGCGTCGATGTGGCGGAGCGCCCCGGCCGGATCCAGGTAGCCGAGCGCCTCGAGGCGGGCCCGGGCCTCGGCCGGCGTCAGCCGGGCGGCCTCGGACGGCAGCCGAGCCACCGCGTCGAGCAGCGGCCGGTAGAACAGCTTCTCGTGCAGCCGCCTGACCTGGCGGGCGTGACGACGCCACTCCTCGTCGAACTCGGCGGCCGGGTCGGAGCGGGTACCGGTGACCGAGGGCTGGAACCATCCTTCGTTCGGTCCGTCGTTGGCCCTTATCGCGCGGCCCAGCCTGCGGAGTACGGCGGGATCCTCGGGCAGGGTGTGGGTCCGGCTCAGCCGGTTCAGCTGGAGCAGGTGCTCGGTGTGGCGCAGGAACCGGTAGGCGGCGCCCAGCTCCTCCGCGTCGGCCCGGCCGACGTACCCCCCGGCGGCCAGCGCGGCCAGCGCGGGCAGCGTCGCGGGCGAGCGCAGCGTCTCGTCGGTGCGGCCGTGCACGAGCTGGAGCAATTGGACCGCGAACTCGATGTCGCGCAACCCGCCGGGTCCGAGCTTGAGCTCGCGCCCGGCCTGCCTGGCCGGCAGCGACTGCTCCACGCGGCGGCGCATGGCCTGCACGTCCTCGACGAAGTGATCACGGCGGGCCGCCTGCCAGACCAGCGGGCCCAGCGTATCGGCGTAGGCCTGGCCGAGCGCCATGTCCCCCGCCACCGGCCTGGCCTTGAGCAGCGCCTGGAACTCCCAGGTCTTGGCCCAGCGCTCGTAGTAGGCCAGGTGGCTGGTCAGCGTGCGGACCAGCGGCCCGGCGCGGCCTTCCGGGCGCAGGTTCGGGTCGACCGGGAAGATGCTGCCTTCGGGCGTGGACCGCGCGCACACCCCGATCAGCCCGGCCGCGAGGCGGCCCGCGGTGGCCAGCGCGGCGGTCTCGTCCTCGTCCTTGACCGGTTCGGCCACGAAGACGACGTCGACGTCGCTGGCGTAGTTGAGCTCGCGGCCGCCGCACTTGCCCATGGCCACCACGGCCAGCCGGCCGGGCGTTGCGTCCTTTGGCAGCTCGGAGCGGGCCACGGCGAGCGCCGCTTCCAGGACCGCCGCGGCGATGTCGGCCAGTTCCTCCCCGACCACGTCCACCGTCGCGGCCCCGGTCAGGTCGCGCGCGGCGAGGTGCAGCAGCTTGCGCCGGTAGGCCGCGGCCAGCGCCGCCACCGCCCCGGTACCGGCGGCCACGGGGCCGTCGTGGTCGTCCGGGTCGGCCCCGACCGCAGTGAGCAGGTCGGCGCGCAGGACGGCCGCCTCCTGACGGTCGGCGGTACCGCGCAGGACCTCGGTGTCCTCCGGGTGCCTGGCCAGATGGTCGGCCAGGCCCGCGCTGACGCCGAGCACGGCGGTCAGCCGGTCGCGAAAGTCCTGCTCGGCGAGGAGCGCGGCCCGCAGGGCGTCCTTCCCGCCGTTCTTCTGACCGCTCTTCTGACCGCTCTTTTGGCTCTCGACGGCGGCGAACAGGCGCGCCAGCCCGGTCAGGGCCAGGTCGGGATCGGCCGCGGCGGCGACCGCCGCCACCAGCGGGTCGGACCTGAGCTCGGCCACGGTCGTGCCGAGGTCGTCCAGGATCAGGGACTCGGCCCGCGCGGCATCCGCGAATCCCATCCGCGCCAGCCACCCTGCCAGCGTGGTCCGCGAACCACTCACCCGAGTAAACTAACTGATACGCGGCCGGATAGCTGCTCCGGGTAAACCCCGCTTTCCGGTCGCCGCCCCCCGGCCTGGTTTCCGGCTCCGGTTTCCGGCTCCGGCCCGCTCGGGCACGTCATCCGGCCCGCGCCCCAAGAGCTCACTCTGGCACCCCCTGGGCACCACCTGCCCCATAGGTCGGACGGACGCCGTTCCAAGCGACGTTAGCCGCCGCGAGTACCTAGATGGGCGGCTCGCTCTTGTCATCAGATACCGCCAAAAACTATGATAAGCACTGAGCGAACGTTCGCTCAGGCCCTTGGAAGGCTGAGGAACGACGAGGACCTGCTCGAGTAGCACGTCATGTTCTGGGGGGCTCCTGTCCGGACCGGCCCGAACGACCCTCGAGGAAGATCATGCGACTCCCCGCCATCAGCCACTCGCCACTATCCCCCAGGAAGCGGATCGCCCTCGTCGCCGCCGTCGCGATCAGCGTGCTGCTCGGCGGGACGCTGGCCGCGGTCGCGGCCACCGGAAGCCCGGCTGCCGCGGGCAGCGCCGCGGCCGACCGCGGTGCTGCCCGCGCTGGAGCGAACGCTCGGGCAGCGCAGGGCTCAGCCCCGTACATTTTCATTCACGATCCGACGATGGCCCGGGAGGACGGGACGTACTACGTCTTCTCCACCGGCGACCCGGCGGGCAGCATCGGGAACGGCAACATCCAGATCCGGACCTCGGCCAACCTGCGTGACTGGTCCTACGCGGGCACGGTGTTCGCGACCAAGCCCGCCTGGATCACCGCCGCGCTCGGCGACATCCCGAACTTGTGGGCGCCGGACATCTCCTACTTCGGCGGCCTGTGGCACCTGTACTACGCGGGCTCCAGCTTCGGCTCGAACAACTCGGTGATCGGCCTGGCCACCACCCCGACCCTCGATCCCCGCAGCCCCAAGTACCACTGGACCGACGACGGCCTGGTGTTCCGCACCACGTCGGCGGACAACTTCAACGCCATCGACCCGTCCCTGGTGACCGCGGCCGATGGTGGTAAGTGGCTCGCGCTCGGGTCGTTCTTCAGCGGCGTCAAGCTGATCCAGCTCGACGCGGCCACCGGCAAGCCGGTCGCCTCGCCGACCGTCTACTCGCTGGCGTCCAAGCCGTCCCCTGACGCCGAAGAAGGCGCCGGCATCACCTACCACGACGGCTACTACTACCTGTTCGTCTCGGTCGACAACTGCTGCCGCGGCATCAGCAGCACGTACCACATCCAGGTCGGGCGGTCCACGTCCGTCACCGGTCCCTACGTCGACGCGTCCGGCACCGCCATGACGAACGGCGGCGGGATGGAGGTCCAGGGCACCGACGCCGGGATGATCGGTCCGGGCGGGGAGTTCGTCTTCACCAGCGGCGCGTCCGACTGGCTGGTGTACCACTACTACGACGCCTTCGACAACGGCGACGCGTGGATCCAGATCAGGCCGCTCACCTGGGTCGGCGGCTGGCCGGTGACCGGCCAGCCGCTGGTCCCCGTCCCCGGCCAGTCGGGGCCGCCGGCCAACTGAGCAACCGGTCGGCGGCGGCCTCTTAACGCCGCTCCCCAGCGCGTCTATAGTGACGTGCAGCCGAGCCACGGGAGCAGTGCGTTGAGATATCTGTACATCGCTGGGAAGTGGACCGAGGCCGCGGACGGTGGCACGGCGCAGACCATCAACCCGTATGACGCGACGCCGCTGGACACCCTGGCCGAGGCGGGCGACGCCGACGTCGACGCCGCCGTCGCCGCGGCCAGGGAGGCGTTCGACGGGCCGTGGCGCCGGTCCACGGTGATCGAGCGGTCCGCGCTGCTGGCCAAGATCGCCGACCTGCTGCAGCGGGACCGCGAGGAGCTCGCGCACACCGAGAGCCTGGACACCGGAAAGACGCTGAACGAGGCCCGGGCCGACGTGGACGACACCACCGCGGTGTTCCGCTACTACGCCGGGATCGCCGGGGCCGACGCGGGACGGGTGGTCGATCCCGGCCGCCTCAACGTGACCAGCCGGATCACCCACGAGCCGGTCGGCGTGTGCGCGCTGATCGCCCCGTGGAACTACCCCCTGCTGCAGATCTCCTGGAAGCTCGCGCCCGCGCTAGCCGCGGGCAACACCACCGTGATCAAGCCCAGCGAGCTGACGCCACTGTCCACGGTGGCCCTGGTCGGGCTGTTCGAGGAGGCGGACTTGCCGCCGGGCGTGCTGAACCTGCTGCTCGGCCAGGGCGGCACGGCGGGGCAGGCGCTGGTCGCGCACCCGGGAGTGGACCTGATCTCCTTCACCGGCGGCCTGGCCACCGGCGAGAAGATCATGGCCGCGGCGGCGCGCGGGGTGCGGCGGGTGGCGCTCGAACTCGGCGGCAAGAACCCCAACATCGTGTTCGACGGCACCGACTTCGACACGGTGGTGGACAACGCGCTGACCGCGGCGTTCCTGCACTCGGGGCAGGTGTGCTCGGCCGGCGCCCGGCTGATCGTGCAGGATTCGCTGCACGACAGCTTCGTCTCCGAACTGGCCGCCCGGGCCGACCGGATCCGGCTGGGCGGCGGCCTGGACCCGCAGACCGAGTGCGGCCCGCTGATCTCGGCGGCGCACCGCGCCAAGGTCGAGCGCTACATCCAGCTGGGGCTCACGGAAGGGGCGGACCTCCTCGCCGGAGGCCGGCGACCCGAGGACCCGGACCTGGCCGCCGGGTTCTTCCTGCGGCCCACGGTGTTCGCCGGATGCCACCGCGAGATGGCGGTGGTGCAAGACGAGGTGTTCGGCCCGGTCGTGACCATCGAGCGGTTCAGCACCGAGGAGGAGGCCATCTCACTCGGCAACGACACCGCGTACGGCCTGGCCGGAGCGGTATGGACCGCCGACGCGGGACAGGCAGAACGGGTAGCCGGCGCGCTCAGGCACGGCACCGTGTGGATCAACGACTATCACCCGTACCTCCCGCAGGCGGAATGGGGCGGCTTCGGCAAATCGGGCATCGGCCGTGAGCTCGGCCCTTCCGGCCTGGAGGAGTACCAGGAGAAGAAGCACATCTACCACAACACCAGCCCAGGACCGGCGCACTGGTTCTCCGGATGAGATTCGGCGCAGAACATGCAGAATCTCGGCCGGCTGGCGCTGTTGTGCCATTTCGGGCCTGAGCTGGCCACGATCAGGATGATGCCTGCCGTGTGATAGGCATGGGGATTGGCATCCTCCCCCACCCAAGGGCGCAGGATTCCAGCTACTCACCCGCCAGTGAGGGGGCAAGCAGTTGAGGTTAGCGGTTCACAGGCCCGGCATCCCGGTAGCCTCCCCGCGCAGCCACGGGGTGCCCCGCCGCGGGTCTGCTCGTCTATCGCAAACATGTTCGATTTAAGCAGACCATGAAAGGAGGCGACGGCGTTCTTCCGTGGTCTGGGATCTCCCAAGGGAACGCCGCGCATCTTATGCTCGAACTCATCCCTCGCGAAGTGCTCTTCGGCAACCCGGAACGGGTCAGCCCGCATATCTCGCCCGACGGAACCCAGCTAGCCTGGATCGCACCGCACGAGGGGGTGCTGAACGTCTGGGTGGCGCCGGTTTCGTCGGCCGGCGTCGACTGGACGGCCGCGAAGGTCGTCACCGACGACACCGACCGGGGCGTCCGGGTGTTCGCCTGGGCCCGGGACGGCAGGCACCTGCTGTACCTGCAGGACACCGGCGGTGACGAGAACTGGCGGCTGTACGACGTCGACATGGAGACGATGGCCAGGCGCGACCTGACGCCGTTCGAGGGCATCCAGGCGCGGATCATCGCCACCCGCAAGAGCCACCGCAACGAGGTGCTGGTGGCGATGAACCGCGAGAACCCGCAGCTGCACGACGTCTTCAAGCTGGACCTGACCACCGGCCAGCTGGACAAGCTGATCGAGAACCCCGGGTACGCGGGCTGGCTCGCGGACGAGGACCTGGTGGTCCGCGGCGCGATCGCGCCGCTGCCCGACGGCGGGTTCGACCTGCTGGTCCGCGACGGGGCCGACGCGGACTGGCGGACGCTGCTGACCATCTCGGCCGACGACGCGCCGGCCAGCGACGTGCTCGCGTTCACCGGCGACGGGAACTCCCTGCTGGGAATCAGCTCGGCCGGCACCGACACCGGCCGGCTGGTCAAGATCGACCTCGCTACCGGCGACGCCCGGGTCCTGCTCGAAGACCCGGAGGCGGACGTCGCGGGCGCCATGCTGCACCCCGACACGAGGGAGCCGCAGATCGTCGAGGTGCTCAAGGACCGCACCGAGTACCACGTGCTGGACCCGGCGGTCGAGGCGGACTGGGAGGCCATCGGTGCGCTCCATCATGGCGACCCGCAGCCGATTGGCCGCGACGAGGCCGATTCGACCTGGCTGATCGCGTTCATGGACGACGCCGGCCCGACTCAGTACTACGCCTTCGACCGCGCGACCAGCACCGGCCGCTTCCTGTTCTCCAGCCGCCCGGAGCTGTCGAAGTACGGGCTGGCCCACATGGAGCCGTTCTCGTTCAAGGCCCGCGACGGGCTGACGGTGCACGGGTACGTCACGTTCCCGCCCGACGGCGGGCGATCCGGGCTGCCCACCGTGCTCAACGTGCACGGCGGCCCGCAGACCAGGGACGTCTGGGGCTGGGACCCGGAGGCGCAGTGGCTGGCCAACCGCGGTTACCTGTGCGTGCAGGTGAACTACCGCGGCTCGACCGGTTACGGCAAGTCGTTCGTGGCGGCCGGCGACCGCGAGTGGGGCGGCAAGATGCACGACGACCTGCTGGACGCCGTGCAGTACACCGTGGACCAGGGCTGGGCCGACCCGGAGAAGGTCGCCATCTACGGCGGCTCCTACGGCGGCTACGCCGCCCTGGTGGGCGCGGCCTTCACCCCGGACGAGTTCTGCTGCGCGGTCGACATCGTCGGCCCGTCGAACCTGCAGACGCTGCTCGACACGATCCCGCCGTACTGGAAGCCGATGGCGGCGCAGCTGTACCGGCGGGTCGGCAACCCGGAGACCGACAAGGACTTCCTGTGGTCCCGCTCGCCGCTATCCCGGGTCCGGGACATCCGCATCCCGCTGCTGATCGCGCAGGGCGCCAATGACCCGCGGGTCAAGCAGGCCGAGTCGGAGCAGATCGTCGCGGCGCTCAAGGACGCCGGGATCGACTACGAGTACATGCTCTTCCCTGACGAGGGGCACGGCTTCGCCAAGCCGGAGAACCGGCTGAAGTTCTATGCCGCCGCCGAGCGCTTCCTGGCCAGGTACCTAGGAGGCCGTTTCGAGGAGTGATCCCGGGCGTACCCAGTAAGCGGCCTCGGCGTGGGCCAGGCCGGCAATAAACCAGTCGTTAGCTGGGGGACAGAGAGTAAGCCGGGTATTACATGAGCATGTACCGGATGCGGCTGCTCCCTGCGCTCGCCGGGCTGGGCATCATCAGCGTCCTGGCCCTGGCCGGATGTCACGCTACCGACAGTGCGAGTTCGCCCGCCCCGGCTTCGGCCCAGGCGTCGACGATCAGCCCGAGCCCGGGTCTTTCGGTTCCCGGGACGCACAAGTCGGCCATCGTGTACCGGATTTCCTCGCCGGTCAGCACGGTCGTGATCATCAGCCACGTCGGCGACATCACCGTCACCGGCGGCAGCGGGTCTTCGACTTCGGTCACGCAGCAGGCCACCTATTCCAAGACGCCGCCGGTCACCACCCGCACCATCAGCGGCAAGACCCTCACCGTCACCTACACCTGCCCGTCGCAGGTCGTGTGCGCCGTCGCGTACGTGGTCCAGGTTCCGCGCGGCGTCACCGTGCGGGCGCAGGCCAGCGCCGGGGCGGTCAGGCTGTCCGGCCTCGCCGGGAACGTGACCGCCACGGCCAATGTGGGCTTCATCGACGCCACCGGCCTATCCGGTTCTTCGGTCAGCCTGACCACCGACGGCGGCGGGATCAACGCGTCCTTCATCGCCGCGCCGGCCACGCTCCAGGCCGTCGCCCACGTCGGCGCCATTAACCTGCACGTGCCCGGCACCGTCTCCTACAAGGTCTCCGCGGACGCCCGGGTGGGCAAGGCTGACGTCGGCGTCCGGCAGAGTTCCTCGTCAGGCCATGTCATCACCGCCACCACCGACGTCGGCGCCATCAAGATCGCCACATCCGCCTGATCCCACACCCAGCGTTTAGATCGTATGTAGTTACCCCCGCTTTCCCGCGGGTTGTTATCCGGGTTGCGGGCCGTCCCGCAACCTGTGTGACCTGCGATATACGGGTGACTCCTGCGACCGTCGCCAGGCCGCACTGAACATGGTGAAACCGGGATTCCAGCGCGTTCAAACGCGGTGGAACCCGGGTTTCATGCACGTTTTCCCACCCGGGATCCGTCCCCTTCCGCGGGTTTGGATCCGCAGCCACGGACGACGCCTTCCCGCCCTATCACGAGGGCCCCCCTAACGGGGTGGATATGGCTTACGGGGTGGATTCGGTACCCCCTGGGGCCCCTGATCCACCCAAGAAGCCGGATCCACCCCGCCCGGAGGTGTTACCGGCGGGATGCGTGAGAGCCGAGCGTCCGCTGATGCGCCGCACCGGGAGAGGTCAGAGCTGGGTCGTCGCCGCGGGCAGCGATCTTGCTGCCGTCCCTGGAGGGGCTCTGGCGGTTGTCACACCCGCCCGAGGTCAGAGCATCGGCAGGTAGCGGCTTAGTTCGTACTCGGTGACCTGGCGGCGGTACTCCTGCCACTCCTCACGCTTGTTCCGCAGGAAGAAGTCGAAGACGTGCTCGCCCAGCGTCTCGGCGACCAGTTCGCTGTCCTGCATTACCTTGATGGCCTGGTCCAGGTCCTGCGGCAGCGGCCGGATGCCGAGCGCACGGCGCTCGGCGGAGGTCAGCGCCCACACGTCGTCCTCGGCGCCGGGCGGCAGCTCGTAGTCGCCCTCGATGCCCTTGAGCCCGGCCGCCAGGATCACCGCGAACGCCAGGTACGGGTTGCAGGCGGCGTCCACCGAGCGGAACTCGACCCGGGTCGCGTTGCCCTTCTGCGGCTTGTACATCGGCACCCGGACCAGGGCCGAGCGATTGTTGTGGCCCCAGCACACGTACGCGGGGGCCTCGCCGCCCGCGCCGGCGGTCCGCTCGGCCGCGCCCCACAGCCGCTTGTAGGAGTTCACCCACTGGTTGCAGACGGCGGTGATCTCGGGCGCGTGCCGCAGCATCCCGGCGATGAACGCCCGGCCCGTCTTGGACAGCTGGAACTCGGCCCCGGCCTCGTAGAACGCGTTCTTGTCACCCTCGAACAGCGACACGTGCGTGTGCATGCCCGAGCCGGGATGATCGGTGAACGGCTTCGGCATGAACGTCGCGTAGACGCCCTGCTCGATCGCCACCTCCTTCATCACCAGCCGGAACGACATGATGTTGTCGGCGGTGGTCAGCGCGTCGGCGTAGCGCAGGTCGATCTCCTGCTGCCCGGGCGCGCCCTCGTGGTGGCTGTACTCCACCGAGATGCCCATCGACTCCAGCATCGTGATCGCCGTGCGGCGGAAGTCGTGCGCGATGCTGTGCGGGGTGTGGTCGTAGTAGCCGCCGGTGTCGATCGGCACCGGCCGGCCGCCGGGCTCGGGCCGCTCCCGCAGCAGGAAGAACTCGATCTCGGGATGGGCGTAGAAGGTAAAGCCGAGCTCGGAGGCGCGGGCCAGGTTGCGCTTGAGCACCCAGCGCGGGTCGGCGTAGGACGGCGACCCGTCGGGCAGCAAGATGTCGCAGAACATCCTGGCCACGCCCGGGTACTCGCCACGCCACGGCAGCAGCTGGAACGTGCCCGGGTCGGGGCGCAAGATCATGTCGGCCTCGTAGACCCGGGCGAACCCCTCGATGGCCGAGCCGTCGAACCCGATGCCGTCGGCGAACGCGCCCTCGAGTTCGGCGGGCGCCACCGCGATCGACTTGAGCGTGCCCAGCACGTCGGTGAACCACAGCCGGACGAACCGGATGTCACGTTCCTCGAGCGTGCGCAGTACGAATTCTTCCTGCCTATCCACGGTAATCACCTTAGACGTTCCTCATCGCTAGACCAGCCTCCGCCGAGTGTGCCCGGCTGGTGTTTCCACGCGGTTAAGGTGACCCATGCCGGTCAACATCGGCGATGCCGTGGACGGCGTGCTGGTGAGCGCGATCGGACTGGCCGGACGCCGGATCGGCGTGGCGTTCGACGGCCTGCGCGGGCGCGAACGGGCTCCGGTTCAGCCATCAGCCGAAGGCTCGTCGTTTGCCAAGACGCCATGAAATCCCGGTTCCGGTACGTAGTAACGCACTGGAAGCCCGGTTTCATCACGGCCGGATGGTTTCATCACGGCCGGATGGCTAAAGGAAGTCCAGTTTCATGACATCCGGCCGGTTAGGACGGCGGGCCGGTTTGCGGGCCAGGGCGGTGTAGGTGGGGAGGCCGGGTGAGCCGGGAAGAGCCGCGCCGGGGGCCCACTGGCCGAGGGGGGTGATGCCGGGAGGGATCAGGTCCAGGCCGTCGAAGAACGGGGTGATCTCCGCCTTCGACCGCAAGATGATCGGGGTGGCGGAGTGAGCGTTGTACCGCTTCGCCGCCGCCTCCAGCGGCTCGGACTCGATGTCGCTGGAGGCGTGCGAGACGGCCAGGTAGCTGCCGGGAACCAGCGCGTCCAGGTAGTACCTGGTCAGGGCGTAGGGAGCGTCGGCGTCGGTGAGGAAGTGGAGCAGGCCTAGCATCATGACGGCCACCGGCTCGGTCAGGTCGAGCGTGGCGGCGGCCCCGGCCAGGACCCGGTCTGGGTCCCGCATGTCGGCTTCGATGTAGGCGCATCGTCCGGGCGGCGAGCAGGTCAGCAGCGCGCCGGCGTGGAGCAGGACGATCGGGTCGTTGTCGACGTAGACGACCCGCGCCCCCGGCGCGGCGCGCTGGGCCACGTCATGGGTGTTGTTCACGGTGGGCAGGCCGGTTCCGATGTCGAGGAACTGCCGGATGCCCGCGTCGGCCGCCAGGTGGTGCACGACCGCCGCGAGGAACATCCGGACCTGGCGGGCGACCTGCGCCATGGACGGCATCAAGGTCAGTACTTCCTCGGCGGCGATCCGGTCGGCCGCGAAGTTGTCCTTGCCGCCGAGCCAGTAGTCGTAGATGCGCGCCGGATGCGCGACGGTGGCATCGAAGGCGACGCCACCCGCTTTCTGCGTGTCCTCCGTGTCAGCCACCACCCAGTTCCGGGCTCCGATTCACCGGAATCATCCTACGCAGCCAGCCGCCGTCCCGCCGGGGCTCGCACGGGGGATGGCGGGGAAGCCAGACCCGTTCGGCCGGAAAAATCAGACCGCACCGGGCCGCGAGGGTCAGTTGGCTACGGCCTAGGCTGGTGGGGTGACAATGCTGAGGATCGCGCTGGCCCAGGTCAATGCCACGGTCGGGGACCTGGACGGAAACGCCGGGCTGATCGTGGAGTGGACCCGCCGGGCGGCGGCGCGCGGGGCCAGGGTCGTGGTGTTCCCGGAGATGATGCTGACCGGGTACCCGGTCGAGGACCTGGCGCTGCGGGCGTCGTTCGTGGAAGCGTCGATCGCGGCGCTGCATGGGGTGGCGGCCCGGCTGGCAGCCGAAGGCCTCGGCGGGATCGCCGTGGTGACCGGCTACCTGGACCGGCGGGCCGGGCTGGCGCCGCGCACCGGGCTGCCGGCCGGCGCGCCGCTGGACGCGGCGGCGCTGCTGCACGGCGGCCGGGTCGTCATCACCTCGGCCAAGCATCACCTGCCCAACTACGGGGTGTTCGACGAGTTCCGCTACTTCGTGCCGGGCGACACGCTGCCGGTGTTCCGGCTGCCGGCCGCGAGCGGGGAGAGCGTGGAGATCGCCATCGCGATCTGCGAGGACCTGTGGCAGGACGGCGGCCCGGTGGCCGCGTGCCTGTCGGCCGGGGCGAGCCTGCTCGTGGTGCCGAACGCGTCGCCCTACGAACGGGGCAAGGATGACCGGCGGCTCGAGCTGTGCGTGCGCCGGGCGCGCGAGGCCGGGGCCGCGCTGGCCTACGCCAACATGATCGGCGGGCAGGACGAGCTGGTCTTCGACGGCGACTCGATCCTGGTCGCGGCCGACGGCGCCCTGCTGGCGCGCGGACCGCAGTTCGAGGAGGCGCTGGTCGTCGCCGACCTGGACCTGCCGGCCGCGCCCGACGCACCGACCGCCGACCAGCCGGTGGACGCGGGCGACGGCACCGTGATCACCGTCAAGCGGGTGGCGCTGCCCCCATCCGATCCGGTGGCCGCGTTGGAAACGGAAAAGGACACCGGGCTGTTCTGGCCGCGGCTGTCCGACCCCGCCGAGGTCTACGCCGCCCTGGTCACCGGGGTCCGGGACTACGTGCGCAAGAACGGGTTCCGTTCGGTGATCCTGGCGCTGTCCGGCGGGATCGACTCGGCGCTGACCGCGACGATCGCGGCCGACGCGGTCGGGCCGTCGAACGTGCACGTGGTCCTCATGCCCAGCCGGCACTCCTCGGACCATTCGATCACCGACGCCGAGGACCTGGTCCAGCGGCAGGGCCTGAACGCGCTGACGATCCCGATCGCGCCGATGGTGGACGCCTTCGGCGACGCACTCATCCCGCACGGGTTCCCCGACAAGGGACTGCCGCCGGAGAACCTGCAGGCCCGGGTGCGCGGGGTGGTGCTGATGGGGCTATCCAACGCGGGCGGCCACCTGGTACTCACCACCGGTAACAAGAGCGAGCTGGCGACCGGCTACTCGACGTTGTACGGGGACTCCGCGGGCGGGTTCGGGCCGATCAAGGACGTGCTCAAGACGCTGGTCTGGGAGCTGTCCCGGTGGCGGAACGCCGAAGCCGAACGGGTCGGTGCCATTCCCCCGATCCCGGAGAACTCGATCACCAAGCCGCCGAGCGCCGAGCTCGCCCCCGGCCAGCTCGACACCGACTCGCTGCCGGAGTACGAGGTGCTCGACGCGCTGCTCGACGACTACGTGGAGAAGGACATGGGCACGGCCCAGCTGATCGCGGCCGGGCACGACCCCGACCTGGTCGAGCGGGTGGTCCGGCTGGTGGACCTGGCGGAGTACAAGCGGCGGCAGTACCCGCCGGGCCCGAAGATCAGCCAGAAGAACTTCGGCCGCGACCGGCGGCTGCCCATCACCAGCCGGTGGCGCGAGCCGCGGCCCGCGAACGGCTGAGGAGGACTCATGGTCACGCTAGCTGTCATCTTCCCGCCGTCGCAGCCGCCGGAGCGGATCGGTCCGGTGGCCGCGGCCGCCGAGGCGGCCGGGATGACGCACCTGTGGGTGTGGGAAGACTGCTTCAAGGAGAGCGGCATCGCCACGGCCACCGCCATGCTGGCCGTGACCAGCCGCCTGACGGTGGGGATCGGCTTGCTGCCGGTCCCGCTGCGCAACGTGGCGCTGACCGCCATGGAACTCGCCACGATGAGCCGGCTGTTCCCCGGCCGCCTGATGGCCGGCGTCGGCCACGGGGTGCTTGACTGGATGGGCCAGGTCGGCGCCCGGGCGGAGTCCCCGCTCACGCTGCTGCGCGAGTACACGACCGCGCTGTACGCGTTGCTCCACGGCCGGACCGTGACCACCCGCGGCCGCTACGTCAGCCTGGCCGACGTGACCCTGGACTGGCCGCCCGCCGTGCCGCCGACACTGCTGGTCGGCGGGGTCAAGCCCCGCACCGTGGCGCTGGCCGGGGAACTGTCCGACGGGGTGATCATCTCGAGCGGGCCGTCGCCGGAGGAGGTCCGCGTCTCGGCGGGACACTTCCGCGAGAACCGGCCAGACGGCGCGGGTGAGGTGGTGGTGTTCCTCAACGTCCCGGCGGCCAGCCCGGCGCGGGACGTCGCCGCCGTGGTTGACGCTTACGCCGCGGCCGGAGCGACCCATGTCGCGGTCAACGCCGCCGGGGAGGACGTGGACCTGGAAGGGTTCGTCAGGTTCCTGGCCGCAGAGGTCAGCCCGCGGCTGTTGGGCTCAGCTGAATAGCAGGACGGCGTACGCGGCGAGCCAGTGCGTGACCATGTAGTCGTCGCTGGTCACGTGGGGCAGGGATGCTTCGGCGTGCCGCCGTGACGCCTCCGTGCAGACCGGAACGTGCGGGTCACCCGGCGGCAGGGTCTCGGCGAGACGGCGGAAGCACCAGGCGCGGCTGAGGTTGAGCCCGTGCAGGTGGGCGATCTGCCCGTCGCTGGAGTCGGAGACGACCGCCGGGGTGAACAGGGACGCGGGCGAGCCGTCGGCCAGGTCCGGCAGGAACGCCGTCAGCCACGGCGCGAACTCGTCCGGGGGCAGCAGGCAGGTCATCAGCTCGGCTTCGGCCAGCGCGGGCGAGAGGAAGTCGTGCCCGGACGGCTCCCAGGCGGCCGGGTACCCGGCGTCGGCCGCGTACCACCGGCACGCGGTGGCCTTGATGGCCTTGGCCAGGGACGGGTAGCCGGAGGCGGCCAGGTGGCGCGCGTAGGGCAGCGCCAGGGACAGGCCGAACGAGCCGTTGGCGTGCAGTCCGCTGCGGACCGGGTAGATCGCCTTGGGCAGCCAGCCGAGGAAGCTCTCGGTCAGGACCGAGGCCAGCGGCTCTATCGCCGCCGCCCACCGGGGCGCGTCCGGGTCACCGGGCCAGGTCGTGAGCTCGTACGCCAGCTTGAGCGCCCAGCCCCAGCCGTAGGGTCGCTCGAAGCCGCCCTTGGTCCGCATGAACTCGGCCTCGGCCCGCAGCCCGTCCTCGGTGAGCTGGCGGTCGAGCACGGCTCTGATCTGGTCGGCGGGCACGGCGTCTCCGGCCACCTTGAGCAGGCGGACCAGGAGCCAGTGCATCTCCACGCAGGAGTGCCAGTCGAGGCTGCCGTAGAACACCGGCGTCCGGTCCCGGGGACGGGCGGGGAACTCCCCCGGGCCGGTCAGCAGCACGGTCAGGTACGAGGGGAATTCCCGGCCGATATTGTCCAGTGCCTGCGCCGCGTAGCCGGCGACCTCGGGCCGCAGCCGGTCCAGCCACTGCGTCTGTAGCGCCGAGGGCACGGCTAGCGAGCGGTTCTTGGGACGAGGCCGAGGAGCAGTTCGTCGACGATGCGGGCGGCGAACGCGCCGTCCAGCGATCCGTCGGCGGCCTTCTCCTTGGCCAGGACGGTGCCGGTCAGGGCCAGCAGCGCGATCTCGACGTCGGTGTCGGCGCGGAGCTTGCCCGAGGCGATGCCGCCGCGGATGACGGCCCGCATGGCGTCGTGCCGCGGCCCGATCACCGTCTCCTTGTACCGCGCCATCAGCCGCGGGTACTTCTGCCCCTCGCCGAGGAGCAGCGCGTAGCGGCGGGCCTTGCGCGGGTCGGCGCGGTCGGCGCACATCACCGTCATCTGGGCGACCAGGTCATCCCGGACCGAGCCGGTGGGCTCGGGGAACGGCGACTTCATCGAGCTGAGGGCGGCCAGCAGCAGCTCTTCCTTGTTCGGCCAGCGGCGGTAGATGGTCGCCTTGCCGACTCCGGCGCGAGCCGCCACGGCCTCGACGCAGACGCCCTCGAAGCCCTGCTCGGCGAACAGGTCGAGGGTGGCCTCGATGATCGCCTGCTCGGCCTGCTCGCTGCGCGGCCGGCCGGGCCGGCGGGAGGTCTCCGCCGGCCCGGCCTCGGCCTTGCGACCGGGCCCCTGATCGAGGATCACGGGCTGCATGGGGTGGTCACCCCTCTCGTTCCACGATGGTCTGGAGCATCTCCTGCTCCATTATGGCCAGCTCCGACTCGTGCTCGCGGGCGGCAGGCGCCTCGGCCTGCCGTGGCTTGCCTGGCATCCAGCGCAGCACCACCAGGGCACCGGCCAGGGCGAGCCCCGCCGCGACCAGCGTGGTGATGTGCATGGCGTCGACGAAGGCGGTGTTCGCGGGCGCGAGGAGGGAGCGGCCGGCCGTACCGAGCTGCTGCGCGACCGCCTGGGTGGCGGAGATCGACGAGGACGCGGCGTCCCTGGTCGCGGCCGGCAGGCCGGCCAGCGACGGGCTGAGCGAGTTCCGGTAGAACTCGGCCAGGATCGAGCCGAGGACGGCGACGCTCAGCGCCACCGCGACCTGGCGGGCGGTGTTGGTCAGGGCCGAGCCCGCGCCGGCCCGCTCCCGCGGCAGCACGTCCATGACGGCGGAGGTAGCGGCCGGCATGACCACGCCCATCGCCGCGCCCTGGATTCCGAACAGGACCCCGAGCACCCAGATCGGCGAGGCGGTGCCCAGCGTGGCGTAGCCAGCCACGGCCGCGGCCATGATGAACAGGCCGGTGGCCCCGGCCGCCTTGGCGCCGTACCGGCGGACCAGCGCGGCGCTGCGCGGCGACATCAGCAGTTGCCCGCCCGCGAACGGCACGGTCAGCAGGCCGGCCGCCAGCGGGCTGTAGCCCCGGACGTTCTGCAGGTAGAAGCTGGTGAAGAAGAACACGCCGCCCATGCCGAAGAAGACCAGCGCGAGCGCGCCCACCGAGGCCGACAGGCGCCGGTCGCGGAACAGCCGCACGTCCAGGCTGGGGTGCGCGATGCGAGCCTCATACCAGGCGAAGATCCCGAGGATGACCAGGCCGCCCACGATCGGGCCGAGCACGTCCAGGCGTATCCAGGAGCCGGTGTCGCCGCCCTGCACGATGCCGTAGACCAGCGTGATCAGGCCCGCGATGGACAGCAGCACGCCGACGTAGTCGATACCCCCGGCCTCGCGGTTGCGCGACTCGGGCACCAGGATCGCGGCGGCGACGGCGCCGATCGCGGTCACCGGCACGTTGATCAGGAAGACCGAGCCCCACCAGAAGTGGTCGAGCAGGAGGCCGCCGAGCACGGGGCCGGTGGCGATGCCCAGGCCGACCGCCATGGCCCACAGGCCGATGGCCCGCGGCCGCTCGGCCGGCTCGAAGACGTTGGAGACGATGGAGAGCGTCTGCGGCATGACCGCGGCGCCGCCCAGGCCCATCGCCGCCCGGGCGAAGATGAGCTGCTCAGGCGTCCGCGAATAGGCCGAGAGCAGCGAGGCGATGCCGAACAGCGCCAGCCCGATCATGAGCATGCGCTTGCGCCCGATCCTGTCGCCGACGACGCCGAACGTGAACAACAGCCCGGCGAAGACCAGCGTGTAGGAGTTGATCGCCCACTCGAGCTGGCTCTGGCTCGCGCCGAGGCCGCCGTGCGGCTCGGCGATGGTCTTCAGCGCCACGTTGAGGACCGTGTTATCGATGACGATGGCGAGCAGCCCGACGATCAGCACGCTGAGAATCAGCCAGCGGCGACGGTAAATGGCCTGCGAGTCCAATGTGTCCCTTTCCGGATCAGGGTGAAGTCTTTGTGCGCGGAACCGGGAAGGTGCTGGCCTGGTTCTGTGTTGCCACGGTCAGGAGCTTCCGGGTACCGCGCCTATCGATACGGAACTGTCTCGTATCGGAATCTATTTCCGGCAGGCCTGTGTGACCTGGATCACCTCAGCCGAACGCCCACGCGACCATCGACGGCAGCTCGTCCCGCCAGAACGCACCGCCGTGCGATCCGGCGCGCTCGGTCATTACCACCTCGGCGCCCGCCTCGCGCAGCGCGGTCACCCACGGGTGGCGTTCTCGCGGAAGAACGGCTCCCTGGTGCCCGCGACGAAGTACGCACGGGGAAGCGGACGCGGCATGACACCAGGCGGCTGGTAGCCGGCGCCAGGCGAGGCGCAGAAGATCGCCCCGTAGACGTCCGGATGCCGAAGCCCGATGGCGAGGGCCAGCTCCCCGCCCGCCGAGACGCCGAACACCGCGGTGCGCTCGGCGGCCGGCCCGACTCCGAAACGCGATCATCGTCGGCGGCACGTCAGCCGTCTCGAGGGATTCGCCCCAGGGCGCAATCAGCTGACCGTCCCCCGCGAACACGACCGCCTCGGCCGGAGCCGGCGGGACGTATACCGTGACCGGCCGTCCACCGTCGTACTCGAGTGTCTCGGTGATGAGCTCCCCTGTCATCGGCGACATCGCGGGCTACGGGGCGACGTCGGCGAGGCGCACGAGACGGGTTTCCGGGTCGATGACCAGGGCCAGGGTGACCGTGGCGTGCTCACCGATCAGTTCGGCCACGACCGAAGCGGTGCCATCTCCCGCCTTGATGGCGCCGACCCGGCAGGAACCGGCCCAGGCGGCGGCCATCCGCAGGCGGCGGGCCATCACGCCGGTGCTGACGCCGCCCGCCACCGGGACGGCCAGCGGCCAGCCGGGATCAGTGCCGTTCAGCCAGTCGACGACCGCGTCCAGGGTGATGCACAGCGCCGAACCCGCGGCGGGCGGCACCGCCAGCGTGAGGGACTGCACCCGGGGCGGCCGCTCCGGGTTGAGCTGGAGCTGCACCTGGACCGAGCCGCGCTCCCCCGCCAGCCACCAGCGGCAGTGGGCGGGCGTGTCGAACTCCGGCGCGCGCCCCTGGTCGTCGGCGAAATCGCCGATGCGCTCGCGGACCAGCGCGATCCGCCGCTGGCGCTCCTCGAACGGCGCGTCCAGCGCCACGTTGGGAGAGAACAGCCGGTGCGCCTCGGCGTCGTCCCACGACCGCAGGAGGCGGCTGACCGCGTCCCGCGCGGCCAGCGTCTCGGGCCAGGGACCGGGCGAGCCGAGGGCCACGCCGGGCCCGTGCGCCGAGGTCTCGCGCTGCCGCACGACCGCCTCCAGCATCCGGGCGGCCAGCGGCGCCATCGCCGAGTAGGTGCTGTTCCCCAGGGCGATCACCCCGGTCCCGGTGGCCGGGTGCCAGGCCATGTTGCTGCCGAACCCGGGGTAGCCGCCGCTGTGGCTGACGATCCGCCCCAGGGCGGGGTGCTCGTCGACGAACAGGCCGAAGCCGTAGGTGGCCGGGGCCGCCGACGCGCCGTCTCCGGGGAAGCTGGCCGGCACGGCCCAGCCGGTGAGGACCTGCGGCAGCTGCATCTCGCGACGGCTGGACGCGCGCACCGGGTGCGCGTCACCGTCGTCCCCGGGTGGGAACGCGGCCGCGAATCCGGCCACCCAACGGGCCAGGTCGCGGACGCAGCTGAAGACCCCGCCCATCGGGGCGAAGGCGCCGAGCGGATCGTAGCCCACCTCGGACCAGCCGGCCGGCGACCGCCGGTATCCCCGGGCGATGCCCTCCGCCGCGGTCGCGTGCTGGCCGGGAACTTCGAACTCCTCGGCCTCGTAGCCGGTGCGCGTCATGTCCAGCGGGATCAGCAGGCGATGGCGGATGAAGTCGGGGTAGGCCGCCCCGGTGACCTCGGTGATGACCCGGCCCAGGATCGCGTAGCCGAGGTTGGAGTACTCGAACCGGATGCCCGGCGCCCAGTTGCTGCGCACCCCGGCGGCCAGGAAGGCCGCGAACTCGGTGAGCGGCAGTCCCTGCTGCCGGTCGCCCCACGGGTCGTCGGTCGGGAAGCCCGCGGTCATGGTCAGCAGGTGCCTGATCGAGATCCGCGCCGAGTCCGGGCTGAACAGCGGCCAGTCCCGCAGTTCGGCGACGTAGTCCCCGGCCAGGTCGTCGAGCCGCAGCAGGCCGTCGTCGCGCAGGGCCAGGATCGCCGACGCGGTGAAGCTCTTCGTCATCGAGGCGATGCGGAAGACCGTCCCGGCGTCGGGGGGCGGCCCGCCGAGGTGCCGTTCGCCGAGGCCGCCCGCGTGCACGAGCTCGCCGCCGGCCACGATTCCGTAGGCCAGGCCGGGCTGCCCGCCACGCTGGTGATAGCCCGCCGCCAGGGTATCCACTTCCGCGAAATCGACCATCGCCCCAGTCTTCCAGAACAAAGTTGCGTATATCGCGCAGGCCCGCTGCCGTGCCATCATCTAACTGTCCGGGTACGCCGCTGGGGCGACACGAGACACGGAGGTCGACAAAGATGTCACAGGACGCAGCTGTCATCATGGCCGCGACAGGACCGCGGACCACGCCAGAGCCGCTCTACGGCGGAGCCAGCGCCGGCCGACGGGTGACCGTCCGCGACATCGCCGCGGCGAAGGCCCGCGGCGAGAAGTGGCCCATGCTCACCGCGTACGACGCGCTCACCGCCGGCATCTTCGACCGGGCCGGCATTCCGGTCCTGCTGGTGGGCGACTCCGCCGCCATGGTGGTCTACGGCTACGACAGCACCATCCCGGTCACCGTGGACGACCTGATCCCGCTGACCGCCGCGGTGGTGCGCGGCACCAGCCGGGCGCTGGTCGTCGCCGACTTGCCGTTCGGCTCCTACCAGGGCTCCCCCGGCGCGGCGCTGGCCGCCGCGACCCGGTTCCTGAAGGAGACCGGCGCCCAGGCGGTCAAGCTCGAGGGCGGCGAGCGGGTGGCCCGCCAGGTCGAGGAACTCGTCGCGGCCGGCATCCCGGTGATGGCGCACATCGGCCTGACCCCGCAGTCGGTCAACGCGTTCGGCGGCTACCGGGTGCAGGGGCGCGGCGAGGATGGCGAGCGACTGCTGCACGACGCCAAGGTGCTGCAGGCCGCCGGGGCGTTCTCGGTGGTGCTCGAGTGCGTGCCCGCGCCGCTCGCGGCCCGGGTGACCGAGACGCTGACCATCCCCACCGTCGGCATCGGCGCCGGCCCGGCCTGCGACGCCCAGGTGCTGGTCTGGCAGGACATGGCCGGGCTGTCACCGAAGGTGGCGAAGTTCGTCAAGAAGTACGCCGACGTGGCCAGCGTGCTCAGCGAGGCGGCCACCGCCTTCGCCGAGGACGTCACCGGCGGGGTGTTCCCCGACCAGGCGCACTCCTACACGTAACCAAGTCGTCTTCTTAGCCACATCCACGACACGATTCGTTTACCTGTACGATACGTGGCGACCCGCGACGGAAAAATCTGGCCTTTCGCGGGGTATCCCGGGTCCGCCTAGACCTCCGCGGAGGCCTTTTCCGCGTGATGGCACCCGTGCGGTTTACTCAGGCTTCACAGGACGCGTTGACATCAACGCGCACTGGAGCCTCTGTAATCGTCTACCGCCATTTGGTTAACATGCCTGGTCCGGGCGATGATGGCCACGGGGTTTGGTTCTCGTCATTTTCCGCGACACTTCGGCCGATATCCGCAACCGAGCCCGGGCGGGCTGCCACACTGGATGAACCACGACACGCCGTGTCACTGGGCCGCAACTTAAGTGACTACGTACACAAATTCGAGATAATCGACTCGAGTAATTGGCTGAAGCACAGGAGTGGAGCATTAAGTGATCAAGACAGCCAAGCCCGGTCGCGACGGCACCGTCCGCGTCACGTTCGCCCTGCCCGTCGACGAGCCCGACGGCGCCGTCTCGGTGGTGGGCAACTTCAACGACTGGAACCCGCATACCCACCCGCTGCGCAAGCGCGCGAACCGGACCAGGAGCGCGACGGTAACGGTCAAGGCCGGCACCAAGCTGCAGTTCCGCTACCTGGCCGAGGGCGGGGTGTGGCTCGACGACGAGACCGCCCCGGCCGGCGAGGGCCGGGACGCCGTCATCATGGTCTGACCCCGGTCCGGCGGTTTCAGGACCCGGACTCGGCGAGATGCATCCTGATGATCGAGTCGAAGTCCGGGTCCGGGGCCAGGCCCAGCCGGGCCGCCCGGTCAGCACGGACCCGGGCAGGCCAGCCGGCGACCATCCGGGCGATCTCCGGATCGGGGACCCAGTCGATGAGCGCGCTGACCTCTGGCCCGGCGATCCGGGCCAGAGCGGTCGCCATGTCGGCGAGGCTCACGGTGAGCGCGGGCAGGTTGACCGCGGTGCGGCCGCCCCAGGCCTGGTCGCTGGCCGTGGCGGCGCAGCGCAGCCCGGCGATGGCCGTGGCCGGCGAGGCCAGCGCGACCTCGGTTTCCGGGCTCACCGGGCAGATCGCGCGCTGCCCGGCCAGCGGTTCCCTGATGACACCGGACATAAAGCCGGACGCGGCGGCGTTCGGCCGCCCCGGACGCACGCTGACGCTGACCAGGCGCAAGGCCCGGCCGCGCAGGAACCCCTTCCGGGTGTAGTCGGCGAGCAACTGCTCGCCGATGTGCTTCTGCGCACCGTAGCTGGTCTGCGGGTTCGGCCGGGTCTGGTCGTCGACGACCTCGGGAAGCGGTAGTTCCCCGGAGCCGCCGAAGACCGCCAGCGAGCTGGAGAACACCACGACCGGCGTGGTCCCCAGCGCGCGGCCGGACGCCAGCAGCGCCTCGGTGGCGCGCAGGTTCGCCCGCAGGCCCAGGTCGAAGTCCGCCTCGCACTCGCCGCTGACCGCCGCGGCCAGGTGGAAGATCACGTCGGCGCCGTCCCCTTGAGCCAGCGTCTCCGGCCCGGCACCGAGCGGGTCCATGAGCTCGCCGAGGTCGCCGTGGATAGCCGTGACCCGTTCGTCGGCGGCCAGGTCCGGCGGGACCGGGGCCTGGTCGATCAGCGTCACCCGCGACAGCGGCTCGGCGCCGCCGCCCGCCACCTCGAGCGAGCCCGCGGCCAGCAGCTCCCGGGCCAGCCGCGAACCCAGGAACCCGGCTCCTCCGGTAATGACTACGTTCACCACGGCGTCTCCCGCCCTCCCGCTGTCAGCTGAGTCCAGTTGATCATGGGCGGGCTGGAGGGCCGCGGCTAGGTCGCCCGGGCGATGGTCTGCTCGATCGCGGCCTGGACCTCCGCCGGGCGCTCCATGTGCGGCATGTGCCCGGCCCCGTCGATCAGGCGGTGGTCCGCGCCGGTCACCGCGTCGGCCTGCGCGGCCGGGATGATCCGGTCGGCGCGCCCCCAGACCACGGTGACCGGTGTCGTGGCTTCGGCCGCCGCGAGCAGCGCGGCCGAAATCACACCTTGCCTGTCGCCGTCAAGGAGCACGCCGAGCAGGGTGTGCAGCGCTTCGTCCACCCCGTCCAGTCGCTTGTAGGCGAGCAGGTCCTCGACGAGCTGGCGGGTCACCAGGCTCTCGTCGGCGAACAGCTGCGTAACCACCGGCTTGAGCTCGCGCCGGTTCTGCGCGTCGGCGAAGCCGCGCAGGTAGCCGGCGTTGATCTCGGTGCCGAAGCCGGCCGGGGCGATCAGCGTGAGCGAGGCGATCCGGCCCGGGTTCCGGGTGGCGGCCGCCAGGACGGCGGCACCGCCCAGCGAGTGCCCGACCAGGTGGGCGCGGCTGGCCCCGACCGCGTCGAGCACGCCGGTAACCGCGTCGGCCAGCACGTCCAGCGTGCCCAGGCCGACGTCCTTGGCCGAGGCGCCGTGCCCGGGCAGATCCAGCGCGTACACCCGGAACCGGGCGGCCAGCGGCTCCTGCAGGAACAGCCACGAGTTCCGGTCGCCGCCGAACCCGTGGACCAGCAGGACCACGTCGCCGTCCTCCCCGGCCCCGGCGAAGCTGATCTTGCGCCCGCCGACGTCGGCCGTCTGGACCTCGGGGCCCGCGGCCGCGTCCTCGGGCACCCCAGCGTCGATAACCGCGCGCGCCTGCCGCACGGCCGCGTCCAGCTCGGCGTCGCTGACATCCGCCGGGGCGAGCAACGCGATCGTGCCGCTGACCGGCACGTCCTCGCCGACCCGGGCGACGATGCGGCGCACCGTGCCGCCGTCGGCGGCCTCCAGCGTCCCGCTGATCTTCTCCGTCTCGATGTCCGCGAGGTCGTCACCGGCCTTGACCTCCTCGCCTTCCGCGACGACCCAGGCGGTGATCTTGCCGAGCTGCATCGACAAGCCCCACTTCGGCATCGTCACGGGGACGATCCGGTCATCGGTCACCGGGTCCACCCGGTGACCGTCTTAACGGCGTTCACGATGCGCTGCGCGTCCGGGATGTAGATGTCCTCGAGCGCGGTGGAGAACGGCACCGGGGTGTGCGGTGCGGTCACCATCTCGATCGGGGCCTGCAGCGAGCCGAACGCCTTCCTGGCCACCAGGGCCGAGATGTCGGTGGCGATCGAGCAGCGGGGATGCGCCTCGTCGACCACGACCAGGCGGCCGGTGCCCTCGACGCTCTCCAGCACGGTGTCCTCGTCCAGCGGGCTGGTGGTCCGCAGGTCGACGACCTCGCACCCGACGCCTTGCCCGGCCAGCTGGCCGGCCGCGTCCAGCGCGGTGTGCACCATCCGGCCCAGGGCCACGATGGTGACGTCGCCGCCTTCCCGGACCACGTTGGCCTCGCCGAACGGCAGCGCGTAGCTCTCCTCCGGCACCGGACCCGAGGTGTCGTAGAGCGCCTTGTGCTCGAAGAAGATCACCGGGTCGTTGTCCCTGATGGCCTGGATCAGCAGGCCCTTGGCGTCGTAGGGGGTGGACGGGACGACCACCTTGAGCCCCGGGATGTGGGTGAACAGCGGATACAGGCACTGTGAGTGCTGGGCGGCGGCCCGCAGCCCGGCCCCGTACATGGTGCGGATCACGACGGGCGTGACCGCCTTGCCGCCGAACATGTACCTGAACTTGGCCGCCTGGTTGTAGATCTGGTCGAAGCAGACGCCCATGAAGTCGACGAACATGAGCTCGGCCACCGGGCGCAACCCGGCCGTGGCCGCGCCGATGGCGGCGCCGACGAACGCCGACTCCGAGATGGGGGTGTCCAGCACCCGGCCCGGAAACTGGTGGTAGAGCCCCTTGGTCACGCCGAGCACGCCGCCCCAGGCGTCGTCGTCGCCGGGCGCCCCGGCCCCGCCGGCGTTGTCCTCGCCCATGACGATGACGGTCTCGTCGCGCTCCATTTCCTGGGCCAGCGCCTCGTGGATCGCTTCGCGGTAGGTGATATTCCTAGCCATGGCCAGCCTCCGTTCGGATTCAGTAGCGGACGTAGACGTCGGTGAGCAGGTCGGCCTCGGTGGGCATCGGGGCGGCCTTAGCCGCCTCCGTGCCCGCGTCGATCAGCGCGGCGACCTCGGCGTCCACCGCATCGAGGTCGCCCTGGGCCAGCTCGCCGGTCTCGGTCACCCGGGCCGCGAACCTCTTCAGGCAGTCGAGCTCGGCTCGCGCGTGCTCCACCTCACCCGCCCGGTAGGTCTGCTGGTCGCCCTCGAAATGCCCGAAGTACCTGGTGAACTTCATCTCGAGCAGCGTCGGGCCGCCGCCGTCCCTGGCCCGCGCGATCGCCTCGCTGGCCGCCTCGTGCACCGCGAAGAAGTCGAAGCCGTCTACGATGACGCCGGGCATGCCGAAGCCGGCCGCGCGGTCGGCGATGTTGTCGCTGGCCACCGACCAGGTGCTGGCGGTGGACTCGGCGTACCCGTTGTTCTCGGCCACGAAGATGGCCGGCAGGTTCCAGACCGAGGCCAGGTTCAGCGACTCACATGTCGTGCCCTGGTTGCTGGCGCCGTCGCCGAAGAACGCCACGCTGACCCCGCCGGTGCCCTTGATCTTGGCGGCCAGCGCCGTCCCGCAGATCAGCGGCGGGCCGCCGCCGACGATGCCGTTGGCGCCGAGCATGCCCTTGGACAGGTCGGCGATGTGCATGGATCCGCCCTTGCCGTGGCAGCTCCCGGTCCTGCGGCCATAGATCTCGGCCATCATCTCGCCGGTGTCGACGCCCTTGGCGATGCAGTGGCCATGGCCGCGGTGAGTGCTGGCGATGGTGTCGCGGTCGTCGAGGTTGCTGCAGACGCCGACCGCCGAGGCCTCCTCACCCGCGTACAGGTGGACGAATCCGGGGATGTCCCCGGTCGCGAACTCCGCGTGCACGCGTTCCTCGAACTCACGGATCGTCCGCATCGTCCGGTAGACATCCAGCAGATGATCCTTGGTCAGAGCCTTCCGCTCGGCCGTGTCGGTCATGTGCTCCTCCCGGAGGTTGGTTGGGTATAGGCGAGCAAGCCGAGGCGGGCGCTGGCGGCCAGGACCGCGGGTACGTCCACGCACCGGGGCCCGTCCGTCCGCAGCCGGACGAACGGCTGGTCGCCGGGCCCGAAGGTGAGCTCACGCTCGCCGTCGACGGCGATGACCCCCGCCGCCGCGTCGACGGCGTACACCGAGCCGGGATGCATCCGCTCGATCCCGCCCACGCCGACCGGAACGATGAGGCCGGGCGCGATCGGGGCGAGTACCTGCCGGGGCGCGGCGGCGGCCAGCCGCGCGGTGACCCCGTGCGGGTCCTGCCGGGTGACGGGCGCCAGCTGGCCCAGGACGCTGGACAGGCCGATGGCGTCGGGCTCGGCGAAGGCGCAGAACAGCTGGGTCACGGTGGCCGGATCCCAGACCGCACGCGCCCCGACGTGGCGCTCGCTGGACACCGCGATGTCCACCAGCGCGGTCTCGGTCCGGTCCCCGGCCTGGACCTCGAGCAGCTTGGCCTGCCTGGTCGCGCCGTCGGCCGGCACCGCGCCGGTCGCGACCAGGCCCGCGGCCAGCCCGGCGACGGTGGCCTCGCGGACCGCGGGGAATACGTTGTTGGTGCCCGTCGACAGGGCGAGCAGCGGCACGTCGCCGGCCGCCGACGCGGCGACCCGGGCGGTGCCGTCGCCGCCGAGGCAGACGATCACCCGCGCGCCCGCGACCACCATGCGCCGGACCGCGACCACGGTGTCCTGCGCGGTCTGCCGGATCGGCTGGCCGTCGAGGAACTCCACCTCCGGCCACCGGGCGTCGGCGTCACGGTGGCGGCCCAGCGCCCGGTACACCGCCGCGGAGATGCCGCCGAGGTCGGTGCTGAGCAGCGCCCGGTGCACGCCGACAGCGCCGAACGCGGTGAGCATGCGCTGGATCATGTTGGCCTTCTCGGCCGTCGGAAACACCGAGGCCTGGGTGACCAGGCGGCGGATGTCGCGACCGGAGAGCGGGTTGGCCACCACGCCGACGATCGCGTCGCCCAAGGCACCCACCTCCTCGCCCCACTCTGCGTGAATGCCGGCCAAAAGTGAATAGCTGTAGCCTGGAACCGGCGCGGGAGGGCGCCTCCGGGTCCGCGGGAAGGACTGAGTCCGCCTCCCCATCGGTGAGCTTTCCTGCCGGACAGCAAGATCGTCTCTTGGCGAGTCCGGAACGCGGGCCCCGGCTTGCGAAGGAGACGTGTCATGCCCCCGCTTCCCGACCGCCCCGACCTGGATCAGCTCCGCCGCCAGGCTCGCGAGCTTCAGCGCGCCGCCGCAGGAGGCGACCCAGGCGCCCTGCGCCGGGTCCAGCAGGTCTCGGCGAAAACGACGCTGTCGGCCGCCCAGCTGGCGGTGGCCCGCGAATACGGCTTCGCCAGCTGGGCCAGGCTCAAAGATGAGGCCGAACGTCGACGGCTCTCCGCCCCGGTCACTGCGCAGGCAGCCCCGGTGCCGACCGAGCCGTGGCGTGGCGTGCTGGCCGCGGACGGGGACGACGACGCGGACGAGCTGATCGAGAGGCAATACGCGGACCGGCCGCAGCTGCGTCCGGTGCTGCGGCCGGCTGGGAACGTCGGCGGCGGGGTCACGGTGCGGGTCCCGCTGGCCCGCCCAGCCAGCGTGACTCCCGGGCATCGCGGTGCCCGAGAGTCACGTCGGGGTGGATCGGGGTTACGGGGTGGATCTGGTACCCCCCAGGGTCCCGGATCGGACCGGTAACCCGGATCAACCCCGTTAACTTCCAACTGGCCTGGCAAGTTTGCGCCTCATGTGGCGGGTGGTGCTGTCGCGGCTGCTGCGGCTGTCGCGGGGACCGCACCGGCGGCACACCCCCGCACGTCCGACACGCCGCGATTCTGCGCAGCCCGTGGAGCAGCACCGATGGCACACCGGTGCTGTATGGGCGCGCCTCTGCCGCCGACGGCGGCCGACCTGGCTATCTCACCTGGTCCGTCACGGCACCGTCACGGCACCGTCACGGCACCGTCACGGGCTGGATGACCACGGGGCCGACGGTCGGGTCGAGCTCGGTGGCCTGGGAGACGCCGGCCGGAGTGAGGACGTCCATGGCCTTGGGCACGGTGTTGGGGTCTACCGAGCAGATCTTCGCGGTCCCGCCGGGCGCGCACACCCCGAAGGTGAAGCCGCCCGGGGTCGCGGTGAAGTTGCGCGCCTGGTCGGTGCCGAACCCGTCTTGCCCGGTGAGCACCACGCTGAAGCCCCAGCCGGAGGCGGGGGTGCCGAACTGCGCCTCGGGCAGCGCGATGGTGATCGTGCGGTCGGCCTGCTCGGCGAGGACCGACGCGGTGCCGACGCTGCTGCCGGCCGCGTTCACCCAGACCGGGGACGCGAATCCCTGCACCTCGATCCGCTGGCTCCAGGCGCCCGCCGACGATATCGCGTAGTTGCGGGAGGCGAACGCGGCCTGAGTGGAGGTCGCCGAGGCACCCGGCACGTGCACGTAGACGTCGAGCAACTGCGCCCCGTCGGTCGCCCCGAAGGTGGGGTCGAGGTTGGCCAGCGTCGTGCGCAGGTAGGCGAAGGTACCGTCGCTGAAGACCTGGAACCTGGTCAGGTCGAACGCCCCGGCGTGGAAGCTGGCGTCGGTCGGGTACTGGTAGGTACCAGGCCCGTTGTCGTCACCGATGGGGTCGGTGACATCAAGAACGGTGCTCCCGCCGCCTTCGTTCGTCACCGTGACCTGCGCGTAACCGGTGCCGCGGCCGCCAGCGACGCTGGCCGCCACGGTGATCGCGTTGCTGCCGAAGCTGACCGGGACCGTGGCCGAGAACGTCCCGTCGGACGCCGCGGTGGTGCTGGCCACCGCGGCCGGGGCGCCGGTGGTGGTGTCGTCCGACTGGACCGTCACGGCCGCGCCAGGGGCGGTGGTCCCGGTCACCGTGGTGGTGGCGGCCGCCAGCGTGCTGCCCTGGGCCGGAGCCGTGATGGTCACCGGCAGCTTGCCGGGCGGCCCGTTAGTGACGTAGCGCGCGGTGGTGAGGGCCGGGGTGTCCACGTTGTGGCCGGTGCCCAGCGAGGCGATCAGCCGCAGTTCCTGGGCCTGGGCCCAGGTCAGCGGGGACGCCGACCCGGCCGCCTTGCCGTCGGTGAAGCCGATCGAGGCGGTCGCCGGGTCGCTGCCGTAGGGCGAGGCGGCCAGGTCCGGGTCCTCCCAGGCCTGCTCGGGGACCAGGCCGACGCCGGAGGAGAAGTTGATCATCGCTTGGAGCAGGGACTGCGCGCCGCTGGCGGAACCGGCGGCGAGGTCGGACTCGGCGCGCTCGCCGGACAGGTTCGGCCACAGATGCCCGGTGCCAATGTCGGTCGGCGGCCACGGAGCGCCGGTCGTCGTGCACGAGGTCTGGCTGGGCTGGTAGCAGTCGCCGTACCCGTCCGCGCTCCCCTTGGTGGCGTCGTTGCCGTACCGGTAGTACCCGGTGCCGCTGGGCGTGGACACCGAGATCTGCTTGTCGAGCACCTTCAGCGAGGCCTGGACGTCGGGGTCGGTGACCGGGAGCTCGCCCAGCCTGACCAGTTCCTGGAAGCCGCCGTCGATGACGGAACGCTGGTCCAGCGTGGGGCCGCCGTTGCCGAGGCTGTAGCTGATGGCCGCGTTCGGGTCGCCGGTCTTGGACAGCCGGATGAAGTAGCGCGGGGCGTCGGGGCCGGTGGTCGTCACCGTCCAGGCCTTGATGTTGCGCTGGAAGTCGTCGGCGGTGGCCTGGTACAGCCGGGCGCGGACGGCGTCGCCGTGGCTGGCGGCGATGGCGGACGCGGCGGTCAGGCCGGCGATCTCGGCCGCGATCGTCGATGGGGAGTAGCCGGTCTGCTCTTCCCAGCGCTCGACGCCGTCGGACGGGCCGTTGGCGACGAGGAAGTCCGCGGCAGGCCGGATGTGATCGGTGTACAAGCTGGCGTCACCGCCGAGCCCGGCCAGGTACGCCATCAGGATCGGGTAGGCCGTCTCGTCAAGCTGGAGGCCGCCGGTGTCCGGCGCCGCCTTCCCGTTCAGCAGCGAGTTACGCGGCATCGACCCGTCCGGGAGCTGCTGGCGGTCGAACAGGAACAGCGTCGCCGCTCTCGCCGTGGCCACGTCCCCGTCGGCCATCAGCCCGGTGAAGGCCTCGTACAGGTCCCGGGAGAACACCTCGCGGTAGGAGCCGAAGTAGGACGGCTCGCCGTTGGCCGTCACCCCGGCCGGGACCGACTGGCCCCACGGGCTGGCCAGGGACGCGACGATCGCGCCCGGGTAGGTCTTGTCCTCGCTGGCCTTCAGCACGTTGGCCGACAGGTAGTAATGGGTGGCCATGCTGGCTTCGCGGGCCGGCGGCCGCCGCAGCCCGGCGTCGTAGCGGGCCCAGCCGAGCAGGTAGCTGGCCTCGGTCAGGAGGAACGGCGAGCTCAGGGAGCTCTTCGCGACGGACACGGACTGCGCCTGGGTCCGGCCGAAGCCCAGCGCGAGGGTCACGTCGCCGCCAGGGCCGGGGGTGACGTTCTCGGTGGCCACGATGTGGCCGTCCGGGGCGGAGGTGTACGAGGTCAGGGTGTGCGCGGAGTCGAGCTGGGCCAGGCCGTCGCTGGCGGTGCCCGCGTAGCCGACCGAGGCCGCGCCCTGGGGCGTGCTGGCCAGGGCCATGTAGGTCGGCACGGCGTAGTCCCGGTTGGTGGCGTTGGTGACCGTGTTGGTGCTGAAGACCACAGGGACGCCCGAGGCGTCGACCACGCCGGAGTTGGCGCCGGCGTTCTCGGTCCCGCCGCCGCCGTTGCCGTTGACGTGGGCGTCGAGCCGGGCGTACAGGTGCAGCCCGGCCAGGCTGACCTTGGACCCAGGCAGGCCCTGCAGGTGAGTGTGCATCAGCACGGTGTCCCGGGCCGGGTCGGTGATGTACGTGGTGACCAGCCGGTAGCCGTGCTTGGCGTCGGTCGAGGTCACGGTGCAGGCCATGCCGGTGGGGTCGGCCGCCACCGTGTAGGTCATGTCACGCGTCTGCAGGTCGGTGAACGTGGACCCGTCGGTCACGACGTACTGCAGGGTGCTCACGTCGGTGTTGTCGATGGTGGGCTCGTAGACGTCGGAGAGCACTCCGTCGGCCACCGTGTACCAGACCTTGGACCCGGTCCCGGCCGACGTGCCCAGGCAGTCCTTCCGGGCCAGGTCGAAGTACGAGGCCGCGCCGGGCGCGCCGGGTGCCGTGGCGGCCGTCACGGCGGCGCTGGCGGCCGGGACCACGGCGGCCGGGACCGTGACGGCCAGGCCCGCCAGCAGGGCAACGCTGGCGGCGAGCGGGATGAAACGGCGTCGGCGTACCATGGGCGAGCCCTCCCTCGAGACCTGCCCGAGCCTCCCGCCCATCAGACGCAAACGTCAAGTTACATTCGAGAACATTAAGTAACAATCCGGCCGCGACACCCGCCCATCGGACGGGGAACCGGACGTTAGCGAGCAGACGGATCAGGGGCCTTGCTCGCGGCAGCGGCGCACGCACCCGCAACCACCAGAACAGCAGCACCAGCAGCACCACGAGCCGACCGATGCCGTAGGCCACGGGTCGAAGCCGTGCACCGGGGCCAGGCTTTTGCGGCATTTACTCAAGGTGGGATTCTGCGACATACCGACGGCTCTCACCAAGGCATATGCCGACATGAAAGCGACTAAATCGTTCATTTCGGGATGCGCGGAAAAGGCTCACCGGACATTGTTAATAAGACTGTGCGGCTAGCCGGTTAATGGACGGCCGCATGGTTATACTCCGGTGGTCAGGACGATGGGGCATTGCGATTAACCGGCGTCCGGCGCCCATGGCCGATAGCGAGGAAGGCCGGACCGATGAACTTGACCATGGCCAGCGAGCAGGAGGCCGAGACGGGCGCGGCGGCACCCGCCGCGCGCATCGTCAGCGGCGTGAAGGTCTACGGCACCGGGGCGACGGCGGTCCGGGCGCTCGACGGGGTCTCGGCGGATTTCGGCGCCGGCCAGTTCACCGCCGTGATGGGGCCATCCGGTTCCGGGAAATCGACCACGCTGCACTGCCTGGCCGGCCTGGACCGGCTGACCTCGGGGCAGGTGCTGCTCGGGGACGTCGACCTCGGCACGCTCGATGACAAGGGCATGACGCTGATGCGCCGCGAGCGCATCGGCTTCGTGTTCCAGGCCTTCAACCTCATCCCCACCCTGACCGCGCGGGAGAACATCCTGCTGCCGTTGACCCTGGGCGGCAAGAAGCCCGATCGCGGCTGGGTCAGGGAACTGGTCCGCGCGCTCGGCATCACCGACCGCCTCGGGCACCGTCCGGCCGAGCTTTCCGGTGGCCAGCAGCAGCGGGTCGCCACGGCCCGGGCACTGGTCACCCGGCCGGACCTGATCTTCGCGGACGAGCCCACCGGCAGCCTGGACTCCCGGTCGGCGACCGAGCTGCTGAACCAGATCCGCCGGGCCGTCGATGAGTACCAGCAGACCGTGGTCATGGTCACTCACGACGCGCGCGCCGCCGCGTACGCGGACCGGGTGCTGTTCCTCGCCGACGGCCGCGTGGTCAGCGACATGCGCTCGCCGACCGCCGACCGGATCCTCGACACCATCCGCGACCTCACCGAGCCCCAGGACAACAAGGGCTTAGCTCACCGACCTGACCGTTCCGCGGGATCGTTCCAGGAGGCTGGCCATGTGGCGCGTCACCTTGGCGGGGGTAGCGGCGCACCGGCTTCGCTATGCGCTGACCGCCCTCGCCGTATTGCTTGGCGTGGCGTTCATCGCCGGCACGTTCGTGCTTAACGACACCATCAACGCCTCGTTCAACAGCCTGTTCAGCCAGATCTACCAGGGCACCAGCGCGGTGGTGCGGGCGGCCGAGCCGTTCAACCCGGGCACGAACTTCAACGTCCAGCGTCAGCGGATCCCGGCCAGCCTGGTCGGCCGGCTGGCCAAGGTGCCGGGCGTCAAGGCCGTCGCCGCCGACATCGAAGGCTACGCCCAGCTCGTCTCGAGGAAGGGCAGGCCGATCCGGGGCACCTCGAGCGGGGCGCCCACCCTGGGCGTGGCCTGGACCGGCTCGTCGTCCCTCAACCCGCTGCGGTTGCTGCCGGGCGGGCAGCCTCCCCGCACCGGCTCCCAGGTGGTGATCGACAAGCACTCGGCCGCCGCCGGGCACTTCCGGGTCGGCGACAAGGTGACCGTCCTCAGCCAGCAGCATCCGGCGACGTACACCATCACCGGCATCGTCACCTGGGGCCGGGCGGACAGCCCGCTCGGCGCCACCGTCACCGTGTTCACGCCCGCCCGCGCGGCCCGGGTCCTCGGCCAGCCGGGCGAGGTCAGCCAGATCGACATCCAGGCGGCGCCCCGGGTCTCCCAGCCACTGCTGATGAGCCGGCTGCGGGCGGCCGTCCGCGGCACGCCGAACGTCCAGGTGGTCAGCGGCCAGGCCGTCATCGCCGAAGGTCAGCAGAGCATCCACCAGGCGCTGAGCTTCGTCGGCGTGTTCCTGCTCGTGTTCGCGTGCGTCGCGCTGTTCACCGGTTCTTTCGTCATCTTCAACACCTTCTCGATCATCGTCGCCCAGCGGATGCGCGAGCTGGCCCTGCTCCGCGCGGTCGGCGGGAGCCGCCGCCAGGTGATGGCCTCGGTCCTCGGCGAGTCCCTGATCATCGGGGTACTAGCCTCGGCGGCTGGCCTCGGGGCCGGGATCGGGCTGGCCGTGCTGCTGAAGGCCGGGCTGACGGAGCTCGGCTTCGACCTCCCGGCCACCGGCCTGGTGGTAAACCCGCGGACGGTTCTGGTCAGCCCGGCGGCCGGCATCGTGATTACGACCCTGGCCGCCATCTCCCCCGCGCGGCGCGCCGCCCGGATCCCCCCGGTGGCCGCCCTGCAGGACGTGGCGGCCGAACCCCGCCGGCTATCGGCCCTGCGGGCCGTCCGCGGCGCCGTCCTGGTGGCCGGGGGCGCGGCGGCGCTGGGCACCGGACTGTCCGGTGCGGCCGGGAACGGCAACCGGGTCACGCTGACCGGCGCCGGAGCAGTGGCGGTCTTCATCGGCGTCGCCATCCTCGGGCCGTTCGTCGCGCGGCCGGTCACCCGCTTCCTGGGCGCCCCGCTGGCCGCGCGCGGCACGACCGGCCAGCTGGGCCAGCAGAACGCGATGCGCAATCCGTCCCGGACGGCGGTGACGGCCGCCGCCCTGATGGTGGGCGTGACCCTGGTCTCGCTGACGGCCATCGTCGCGTCATCCGTCAAGGCCTCGGTCGGCTCCATCATCGACTCGGCGATCCGGGCCGACTTCGTCGTCAGCAGCGGCTCGGCCCTCGGCGGCTCGGGCGGCTTCAGCCCGCGCCTGGAACGCTCGCTCGCCGCGCTCCCGCAGGTGCAGGCCACGGCCGGGATCCGCTCGGGGGTGGTGAAGATCGCCGGCCGGGTGACCTCGGTGGTGGCCACCGACCCGGCCCAGGCCGGTCCGCTGTTCAACCTGGGCACCACCCGGGGCAGCCTGGGCAGCATGACCGCGCACGGAATCGCGGTATCGAAGCAGGTCGCCGCCAGCGAGCACCTCACCCTCGGCAGCCCGGTCAGGGTCACGTTCGCCAGCAACGCCCGCAAGACCTACACCGTGCAGGTCATCTACGACGTGCGCGACCTGACCGGCGACTACATCCTGCCACTGGCCGCCGCCAAGGCTTACTTCCCGCAGGCCCTCGACGTCGACGTCTTCGTCAAGCTCGCTCCCGGAGTGAGCGAGCAGGCAGGTCGCCACGCCATCGGCAACGTCCTGGCCTCCTACCCGAACGCCACGCTGCAGGATCAGGTCCAGTACAAGGCGCAGCAGGCCCAGCAGGTCAACCAGCTGCTTAACCTGATCTACGGCCTGCTCGCGCTGGCCATCATCATCGCGCTGATCGGCATCGCCAACACGCTGGCCCTGTCCGTCCACGAGCGGACGCGCGAGCTCGGCCTGCTCCGGGCGGTGGGCACCACCCGCGGGCAGCTCCGCTCGATCGTGCGGGCCGAGGCGCTGATCATCTCGCTGTTCGGCACCCTGGAGGGGCTGCTGCTCGGGACGATCTTCGGCTGGGCGATCGTCGCCGTGCTGCGCTCCCAGGGCGTGACTCGCCTGGTCCTCCCGGCCGGGCAACTGCTCGCCATGGCCGGCCTGGCCGGCCTGGCCGGCCAGGTGGCCGCGATCGCCCCCAGCCGCCGCGCGGCCAAGCTCGACATCCTCCGCGCGGTCACCACCGACTGACGCCTGGAGCGCAACCGCATCGCCGCTCACCCGTGGCTAGCGCCAGTGAGTCCTCTGATGCAGGAGCGCTTCATGGTGCGAGACGCCTCGGAAATAACGGGGTGGAAATGGGCTACGGGGTGGATTTGGTGCACTATAGACCCCCAAATCCACCCCGTAGCCCGAATACACCCCATTGATTTCCAATTGGTCGAATAAATATACGTAAATCGCTACCAGTGGGGCTGTTAGGGCCAGTGGGGCTTCGCTGGATGGGTTTGGCTCGCCAGTGGGGGCCAGTGGGGCTTGCCGGGGTGGGTTTGGCTTGGGCGGTGCAGAAGTGGAGGGAGCGAGGCGGGGACGAAACCCCGTTTGGCAGGAAATTAAATGTCGGTAATGCGCAGGCCGGCGTGAGCCTTATAGCGGCGGTTGATCGAGACCAGGTTGGCGGTCAGGGCCTCGATCTGCCCGCAGTTGCGCAGCCGGCCCGCGTAGACGCCGCGCACGCCGGGGATCCGGCCCGCCAGGGCCTGCACCAGGTCGGTGGCCTCCCGGTCGTCGCCGAGCACCAGGACGTCCAGGTCCATGGCGTCGACCTCGGGGTCGAGCAGCAGGACGGCGGACACGTGATGGAACGCCGCCACGACCCGGCTGCCGGGCAGCAGCGCGGCGGCCTGCTCGGCGGCACTGCCTTCGGCTGGACCGCCCTCGGCGACCGGCAGCGCGTAGGCGCCTTGCTTGTCGAAGCCCATCGGATTCACGCAGTCCACGACGATCTTCCCGGTCAGCTCGTCGGCCAGGCCGGCCAGCAACTCGCCGTGCCCCTCCCACGGCACCGCCGCGATCACCACGTCCGCCTCGCGGGCGGCGCCGGCGTTGGCCAGGCCCCGGACGCCGTGCCCGAGCTCTTGCGCGGCGGCGTCCGCCCGCTCGGTGCTGCGGGAGCCGATGATCACCTGGTGTCCGGCCAGGGCGAACCGGCGAGCCAGCCCGCGTCCCTGGTCCCCGGTGCCGCCGAGGATGCCGATGACGAGGGTGTCGACGGACGGGGTTTCGCGCTCGGTCATGAACTGCATCCTCTCAGATGTGCCATCCGGGCCGGCCAAGGGGCAGCCACGAGGCGAGTGTTACCTGCGGATTTAACAAACATCGCAACTGTCCGTACGGATATGGCTGCGCGGAGGGGTGGCTTGGAGGCACCATAGATACGTGGACGCGAATCAGGTGACCACTCTCCGTGCGCTCCTGGCCCCGACCGGCTGGCTCGAGCGGACCCGGGTGTTCGCGCAGGGGCTGCGCAAGGCCACCCGCTCCCCCGGCGGCCTGCTGCTGGTCGGCACCCCCGACGAGGAGCCCTGGCACCTCACCGCCCACCTCGACGAGGAAAGCCGGCTGTGCGGGATTCCCGAGCTCATGCCCACTCTGATCCGCTGGCAGGTGCCCGAGGGCGCGCCGGACCACCTGCGGGTCGGCTTGGAGCGGCTGGAGGCCGCCCGGCGCGGCGAGGCGCTCTTCGTCGTGTCGCCGGAGACCGCTCCGGTCCCGCTGCTCGAGCGGGTCAACGACGCGCGGCACACCGGGGCCACCATCTTCGCGCTCGGCGCGGGCGATCCGGAACTCGAGGCGCTGGCCCACGAGTCGATGGCGATCCGGGCCGGCGTGGACGCGGTATCGTTCGGCGGCGCGCAGCACCTGATCAGCTCGTCGGTCGGCGAGATCGGCGCGGCCGAGCGTCTCGAACGCGGGGAGTTCGGCGTGGCCAGCGGCGATGCCCGCGTCCCGCAGCCCGGGATGGCGGGCTACCAGAAGTACCGGCCAGGCGTACGCGGCCTGCGGGACCGGGTGGCGCGGCTGCTCGACGTGGTGAGCGGCCCGGCCAGCTGAGGGGCCCGGCCAGCTGAGGGCCTGGCCGCTACGACTGCTACGAGTCCAGGGACAGGACCATCGTGGGGCGCTCGATGATGTGGTCGGCGCGCAGCGGCCTGACCGCCGTGCCGATGGCGAAGAACTCGGTGGTGTGCGAACCCCAGGTATGGCTGTGCTGGCGGAGCTGGACGCCGACGATGCCCTCGGCGTGCAGTTCCTCGGCCTCGGCCTGCATCCGGCTCATGGCCAGCTCGCGGGCGTCGTAGAGGGCCTGGGTGAACTGCTCGATCTCCACGTTCTTGCCGATGTTGCCGATCTTGCTGCCGAACTTCTGGTGCGCCACGTGGTACACGCACGAGCCCATCACCATGCCGAGCGGCGCGTAGCCGGCCCGGATCAGCGTCCAGAAGTCCTGGCCGGACAGGTCCGAGGTGAACGGCTGGTTCTTGTTGTTGCGCCAGTTGTCCACGCCGCCGCCGCCCGCCCCCGGCTCGCCCTTGACCGCGGTGCCGACCGCGATGAACTCGGCGATGTCCGCGCCGAACTCCTTCATCTCCACGTCGAGCCGGACGCCGACGATGCCGTCCGCGCCCAGCGCGTCCGCCTCCGCCTCCATCCGGGTCATGGCCAGCTCGCGCGCGTGGTACATGGCCTGGGAGAGCACGTCGAGTTCCTGGTTGGCGCCCCAGCGGCCGACCTGCAGGCCGACGTGGTAGATCGAGCTGCCCAGGACCAAGCCGAGCGGCCGGAAGCCGACCTCCCGGACCAGCAGGAACTCGTTGACGGACAGGTCGGAGGTGAAGATCGAACCCGGCCGGCCCGGCTGCAGCTCGGCCAGGCGCCGCATGGCGTCCTTGGGAACGCCCGCGGCATCCAGCTCGGTCGCGATGTTCGCCTGGTCGGTCATGTTCTCTCCTGTGTCAGATCCGGATCCGGGCCGCCTGGCGGCGCTGGGGGTCGAGCGACATGATGGCGAGCGTCGGCTTGGTCTGCGCCTGCTCGTGCCGGGTGAACTTGACGATCGCGGTGCCGATGGTGGTGGCCTCCACGATATGGTCGCGGCGGCCCTCCTGCACCGGGCACTCGCGTTCCCGCACCCGCATCTCCATGTCGGCGATCACCACGCCCTCGCCGCCCAGCCGCGCCACGTCGCGTCCCAGCTGCTGGCGGGCGTCGTGCCGGGCGTCGTTGACGAGTTCGGTATAGCCCACGACCTCGGCGTTGCCCGCGCCCCAGCGGGTCTGGCCGACGGTCAGCCAGTCATCGTGCCGGGACCCGATCGAGATGCCGAGCGCGAGCCCGGCGGGCACCCAGCCCTTCATGATCAGCTTGGCGAAATCCTGCCCGGACAGGTCGGAGGTGAACGGCCGGTGCCGGTGACCCTGCTGACCTCGCTGGGGACGGTTCCAGGTGGATACCGGCCCGACGCCGGGCGCGCGGATGCCCGTGCCGATCGCCTTGAACTCCAGGCCGCCCGCAGGGAACGAACCGATGGTCAGCCGGACGCCGACCACGCCGTGCCCGCCCAGTTCCTCGCACTCGGCCGTCATCCGGTCCAGGGCCTTGTGCCGCGCCTCGTACAGCGCCTTCACCAGCGGGCCGAACGAGCCGTAGCCCCCGCGCGAGGAGACCTGCGTCGTGGTCCGGGCCGGCGTGCCGTAGCCCCAGGATCCCCACGCGCCCGGGCAGGCATAGCCGCCGGTGTAGCCGATGCTGTAGACGCACGCGCCGAGCACCTGGCCGACCGGCTCGAAACCGACGCTGCGGATCGCGGTGAACTCGTCCGTCGTCAGCGCCGAACCCCAGGCGCCGTTGCGGATCTCGGCCATCCGGGCCTCGGCCACGGGCGGCAGCTCATTGCTCACGATGATAAGACTATCCGGATCCCCGGCTCAGTCCTTCGCGTCCCATTCCTGGTTTCTCCGCTCCGTCGTCTCCAGCGCACGGGCGGCCTCCTCCTTGGTGGCGAACGGGCCGAGCCGGTCCTTGCCGGGGGTGGGGCCGTCGTCGTCCTCGACGGCATGGGTCTTGAGGCTGAACCACCATCGTTTTCCGTTGTCCATGCCCATTAGACTCGCAAAGCATGGCGACAGTGCTTCATCCGGGTCGGCTTTCTCCCACCCGTCAGGTCCCCGTGGAGATCACGCGGCCGGAATACGTGGGCAAAAAGCGTCCCAAGACGGGCGAGCCGGACGTCAAGACGCCCGAGATCATCGCGCGGATGCGAGTGGCGAGCAAGCTGGCGGCCCAGGCCCTGGAGGCGGTCGGCGCCGCCGTGGCCCCTGGTGTCACGACCGATTACCTGGATCAGGTCGGACACGACTACCTCGTCAGCCACGGCGCGTACCCGAGCACGCTCGGGTACCGCGGCTACCCGAAGTCGCTGTGCACGTCGCTCAACGAGGTGATCTGCCACGGGATCCCCGACGACACGGTGGTCAAGGACGGCGACATCGTCAACATCGACATCACGGCGTTCATCGGCGGCGTGCACGGAGACACCAACGCCACGTTTCTCGCCGGGAACGTGGACGAGGAATCGCGGCTGCTGGTGGAGCGCACCCACGAGGCGATGATGCGCGGCATCCGCGCGGTGGCGCCTGGCCGCCCGCTGAACGCCGTCGGCCGGGTGATCGAGTCGTACGCGCGGCGGTTCGGCTACGGGGTGGTGCGGGACTTCACCGGGCACGGGATCGGCCGCACGTTCCACTCCGGGCTGATCGTGCCGCACTACGACGACCCGTACACCGACGTGATCATGGAACCGGCAATGACGTTCACGATCGAGCCGATGCTCACCCTGGGCACCATCGACTACGACGTCTGGCCGGACGGCTGGACGGCGGTGACCAAGGACCGCAAGCGCACCGCCCAGTTCGAGCACACCATCCTCGTCACCGACGACGGGTTCGAGATCCTGACCCTGCCTTAGCGGAAAGGCTTGCAAGCAGTTCCCCGGCCGGGCTCAGCATCGGCCGGGGCCGGGACGTCTTATTGGCATGACAGTTTCTGATGAGCGTTCTCAGGTGGGTGACCAGACCGGGGCGCCCGGGGCGCCCGGGGCACCCGGGGCGGCCACCCAGGCGGTGGATGGCCTCTACCGGGCGCACGCGCCTGGCCTGGTCCGGTTCGCCCTGCTGCTCGTCGGCGATCGGGCCACGGCCGAGGACGTGGTGCAGGAGGCGTTCCTGCACCTGTACCAGGGGTGGCACCGGGTGCGGGATCCCGCCAGCGTGCTCGGCTACCTGCGCACCGCGGTGCTGAACGGCTGCCGCAGCGTCCAGCGCAGCCGACGGCGGGCCCGGTTGCTGCGGGTGACGCACGATCCGCCGGTCTGGTCGGCCGAGGCCGCGGCGATGGACGGCGAGGACCGCCGGGCGGTGCTCGCCGCCGCCGCCAGGCTGTCCCAGCGTCAGCGCGAGGTCCTCGCGCTCCGCTACTACCTCGACCTCGGCGAGCAGGACATCGCCGCGATGCTCGGGGTCAGCCGGGGCACCGTCTCGTCCACGGTCTCCCGCGCGCTCGCCGCACTGGCCAGGGAACTCAAAGGAGAAATCGATGAATGACACAGCAGGCCGGCTGCGCGACGCCTACCAGGCCGCGGCCGCCACCGTAGATGCCGAGCAAATCCGTGGCCTGCACGAATTCCGCACCCCAGGACACCGGTCCAGGCATCGTGACCGCGCCCGGCGGGGCCGGGCCGGGCTGCTGATGCCGCTGGGCGCGGCGGCCGCCGTCGTGGCGCTGCTGCTGGCCGTGACGGCGATCGTGCCCCGGCTGTCCGGCGGCGGGCACCACCCGGCCGGGACCACGCCCGGGGCCGGCACTGACGGGGGTGTGCCCGAGTTCACCCTCGTCATCGTCGGCGGAGCCCTGCAGGTGATCCAGACGACTACCGGGCAGGTCGCCGGGCGGGCGGCCGCCCCGGCCGGGCAGGGGTTCAGCTACGTGGCGGCGGCGGCCGATGACCGGACGTTCCTGGCCGCCGCCCAGGTGTACCCGACCTCGGCCTGCGGGACGATCCTGTACAAGGTCCAGCTCACCGCGGACGGGCAGCCGTCGCTGACCCGGCTGGACGTCACGTTGCCGACCGCCACCCAGCCCGACGGGCTGGCGCTGAGCGGCGACGGCAGCACCGCCGCCTTTTCCCTCGAGGGGTGCACCACGCCGCCGCCGGGCAGCGGCGGCAAGCCGCTGGCCGGCGGGATCGCGCTGATCCGCCTGGCCAGCGGGCAGGTGACCAGGCAGTGGTCCTACGCTTCGGGCGAGCCCTATGCGCTTGACCTGGCCACGTCCAGCCTGTGGCTTTCGGCCGACGGCAGCAAGCTGGGCTTCCTGCAGTACCCGAAGGACGACACGGCCGAGCTGGGCGCCAGGACGCTCGACACCAGCGCCCCGTCAGGACCGGTCGACTCGGTGAGCACGACCGGGCTGCACCAGCCGCCGAGCGGTTACCCGCGCGTGGAAACGGCGGGGCTCAGCCCGGACGGAGCGACGCTCTACGCCTGCACGCTGAGCGGCCCCGGTAACGCGGCCACGCTCACGCTCGCGGCCTACGGGGCCACGACGGGACAGCGGACCGGGGTCCTGCACACCTGGCCGGCGGCGACGGGATCGGGCTGCGACATGATCATCGACCCGGCCGGCGGCTACGCGCTGGTGACCATAGTGCGGACCACACTGGTGCCTGACAAGAACCTGCCGCCGGGAGCCAAGACCCTCGAGCGAACCTCGACCACGGTGGCGATCAACCTGGCCAGCGGTGATGTCAGCGGCACGGTGCCGCTGCCCCGCGGCACGACCCCCGTCGCCTGGTAAGGGGGCCGGCCCGGGCGGCCGGACCTGGCCGCCCGGACCGCCGCCCGGGCCGGCGCGGGCGCCGCTCAGGCGTCGCGCTTGCGGAACAAGATCCCGCCCACGACCAGCAGGACCGCCGTGTAGATCGCGAACACCGCGAACTGGCCCCACGGGGAGAACAGGTGGCTGGGCCCGGACCCGACCGTGACCGAGATGGCGTCGCCCGTCGAGCTGGGCAGCCACCGGGCGATGTCGTCGTACCAGTTGCTCGGCAGCAGGTGCGCCAGGATCGGGATGACGAACAGGAGCCCGATGATCGAGGTGATGGTGGCCGCGGTGTGCCGGAAGATGGCCCCGGCCGCGAACGCGAACAGGCCGCACAGCGTGACGTACAGGGCGCCGCCGATGACGGCACGCAGCACATCCGGCTGGGACAGCGTGGCGCTCGCGTGCGTGCTGGTCAAGATGGCCTGGCCCACGAAGAACGCCAGGAAAGCCGTGACCAGCGTGACCACCAGGGCGACGACGGCGAACACCACCGCCTTGGCGGTGAACAGGACGGCCCGCCGGGGCATCGCGGTCAGCGACGTCCTGATCATCCCGGTGGAGTACTCGGCGGTGAGCACGATCGCCCCGAAGACCACGATGACCAGCTGGCCGAGGAAGAACAGCCCGGCCACGCTGACCTGGGTGGCGTCGAAGGTGGCGCGGTCGGACGCCGAGGTGTGCGACCAGTTGGCCGCCACGCCCGCGGAGATGGCCGCGCCGATCCCGATGCTGACCACGACCAGCGCCAGCAGCGTCCACCAGGTCGAGCGGACCGAACGGATCTTGGTGAACTCCGAGCGCAGGGTGCCGCCGAGGCCGGCCCGGCCGGACGGAGGAGGCAGGACCGCGGCGTCCGGGGCCTGCCTGGTGATCGCGGCCATGTCAGGCCCTCCTTTCGCCGCTGAGCTGCTCATGATCGGTCAGCTGCTCCTGGACCGGGCCAGGGCCCTGGGGGCCGTTGCCCTCGCCGCCCCGGTACTCCACGCTGTCCGCGGTCAGCTCCATGAAGGCCTCCTCGAGCGAGGCCCGGACCACGGTCAGCTCGTGCAGCCGCACGCCGTGCTCGAACGCGAGGTCGCCGACCTGGGCGGCGACCAGGCCGGACACGATCAGGGCGCCGTCGGCGCCGGTGACCGCCCTGCCGCCCGCCCCGGTGACCGCCCTGGCCAGCACGTCGGCCTGCGGGGTGGCGACCCGGACAGTCTGGCCCGAGCTGCGGGCGATGAACTCTTCCATGGTGCATTCGGCCAGCAACTGCCCCCGGCCGATCACGATCAGGCTGTCGGCGGTGTGCTCCATCTCCGACATCAGGTGGCTGGACACGAACACCGTGCGCCCCTCGGCCGCGAGCGCCTTCATCAGGTTGCGGATCCACAGGATGCCCTCGGGGTCCAGCCCGTTGACCGGCTCGTCGAACATCAGGACCTTCGGGTCGCCGAGCAGCGTCCCGGCGATACCGAGCCGCTGCCCCATGCCGAGCGAGAACCCCTTGGTCCGCTTGCGCGCCACCTCGGTCAGGCCGACCAGCTCGATCACCTGGTCCACCCGGCGTTTCGGCAGGTTGTTCGTCTGCGCCAGGCATAGCAAGTGGTTATAAGCCGAACGGCCGCCGTGTACCGCCTTGGCGTCCAGCAGTGCGCCCACCTCGCGCATCGGATTGGCCAGGGTGGCATAGGGCTTGCCGTCGATGGTCACGCCGCCAGTGTCTGGGTAGTCCAGGCCCAGGATGAGCCGCATAGTGGTCGTCTTGCCCGCCCCGTTCGGGCCGAGGAAACCTGTCACCTTGCCCGGCATCACGTCGAACGACAGGTTGTTGACGGCGATTTTCTCGCCGTACCGTTTAGTAAGCCCCCGTACCTCAATCATCGGCTGAGTCCCTTCTGGCCGCATGTCTTCGGAATATGCCACCCCGACCCGATTAGCCTATTACCTCGACCTGACGGGAAGCTGAATTGCGAGCTAGCGGCTCGCCACCAACTCAGCTACTGAGAATCCGGCCGACCGGGTCCGGCCGGGTACCGCCCGGGCGTGCAGGCTGATCGAGTAGCCCGCCCCGTGGCCGCGCAGCCAGTGCGGCCGGCCGTGGACCCGCACCGGCCCCGGGCGCAGCGCCGCGCCCTCGGCCGCCTCCCCCGCTATCAGCGTGGCGACGTCGCAGTCGCAGGCCAGGCTGGCGCCGCCGGGTGGCATGACCATCAGCCAGGCGCCGTACTCCGGCTGGTCTTCAACATCAATTCGGGCCGAACGGGCTGGGTCGAAGCGGACGAGTCCCCACCATCGCTCCGGCGTGGCGGCGAGCATGCGCAACTGGCGCGCCAGGGTGCCGAGGGTCAGCGGCCCGTTGCCCGGTGCCCCGGCCGGCCGACCTGAGCTCGCCGCGGCCAGCAGGGCGATCTCGGGGGCAGCCGACATGTCTGCGGTCACCTGTGGATTCAACTGGGTATTCAACTGGGTATTCAACGGAAGATCCTTCGCGGGCTTTCGGCGCGCAACCCTCATCAGGGGGCGCCGGGGGCGACAACGGTCGGCTGAGGGTCGTTGTCAGCAACAACACGAAGGACAGAGCACGCGCGCGAGCATCGCGGTGACACCCAGGTGGGTCCCGTGCGGGGCGCGGCGTGACATGCGGATAGCCTACACGGCGGGTGACTGTGTGTGTCGCTAGTCCGGTCTAATCGTTACGACTCTCATGGTTACGACCGAGGCGCTCGACCGCGGCGCGGACCGCTTCCTCGCTGAGGTCTGGCTCGCCGTCGGCCGACCAGGCCGCGGCGCAGAGCGCACGCAGGCCGTCGATGCGCTCGCCCTGGCCATCCAGTTCCAGGCGGTCCCGGTCCCGGCGCGCCGTCCAGCCGCCGCAGCCGTAGCCGCCGTCCGCTTCCTCGATTTCCGGGTGCGGCTCGAGCAGGCCAGACAGGTCCTCGGCCAGGTAGGTGGGGCGCTGGGACGGCGGCGCGAGCACCGCGGCGGCCGGACCGGTCACGCCGGTGAGCACCAGCAGGCTGTCCGCGCCGACCCGTTGCGCGCCCTCGATATCGGTGTCCAGCCGGTCGCCGACGACCAGCGGATGCTTGGCCTTGGTACGCAGTACCGACTCGTGGTGCAGCGGGGGCTCCGGCTTGCCCGCCACCAGCGGCCGCACTCCGGTCGCGGTGGCGATCACCTGGATGAGCGACCCGTTTCCCGGCCCGATCCCGCCGCGGCCGGGGAGGGTGAGATCGGCGTTGGACGCGACGAACAGCGCGCCGGCCGCGACCGCGAGGCCGCCCTCGGCCAGCATCGAGTAGTCCACTCCGGGCGCGTAGCCCTCGACCACGGCGAGCGGCTTGTCCGCCGCCGTGCTGACCGGGCGCAGCCCGCGTTCGCGCAGCGCCATCCGCAGGCCGCTGCCGCCGACGACCAGGACCGGCGCGCCCGCCGGGAGGCGCTCGGCCAGCAGCCGGGCCGCGGCCTGAGCGGAGGTCACCACGTCTTCCGCCGCGGCCGGGACGCCGAGGCTGGTCAGCAGCGCGGCGACGGCGGCCGGGGTGCGGAAGGCATTGTTGGTCACGTACGCCAGTCGCATGCCCGCCGCGGCGGCCTTGCGCAGGGCCTGCGCCGCCCCGGGGATGGCGGCACCGCCGATGTAGACCACGCCGTCCAGGTCGAGCAGGGCGACATCGTAGGCGGCGTCGAGCGGATCGCGGCTGGCTCGCGGGGTCACTCGGAACCGCCCCGTGACCCCTCGGACTTCCTGGCCCGCAGCGTGGCCCGCACCGAGCGCAGGGCTTCGGTGTAGTGCGCGGCGTCGGGCCGCATGGCGGCGGCGAGCGCGAGGTACTCGGCCGCCGCGGCGTGGTTCCCGGTGCGGGCCAGGGCGAGGCCAAGACCGAAGTTCGCGTAATCGTCCGACGGACTCGCCTCCACGATCATCCGGAAATTGTCGGCCGCCTCAGCGTAGCGGCCCGCGTCGAACTGGGCCCGGGCCAGGGCTTCCCGGACGCTGCGAGCTTCCGGCTCGGCCGTCGAGGCGCGCTGCAGGACCTGGGCCGCGGCGGCCGGGCTGCCCCGGCCGAGCAGGTCCATACCACGCTGGTACAGCGCGAGCACGTCATCCACAGATCCGCCGGGAAGGGCCTGGCCAGGGCGGTTTTCTTCCGGATGGGAATCGGAACTCGCACTCGATCCTTTTGACATGGTGTGCAGACCCTTCCGTCCGACTCTGGTTCCGGTCTCGTACTGGCGCCCTTCCGCGGTATCCGTTATGCCCGTGACCGGGTCAGCGGTATCGCAAATGTCACATCACCACCGTACGACGTGATAAACGGCGGCGTTCTCGACCGGCTGCGGGCGTCGGACCCGTACAACGTCGTCCGCCTCATCCTGCCAGGCCAGGGCGCGGGCGCGAGCCAGGCCGCGGCGGCCCGGCTGCGGGAGTGGCTGTCGGCGGGCGTGCTCATCAGGGACCGCATGGCCGCGCTGTATATCTACGAGCAGAACGGGGCGGAAGACTCCTGGCGGCAGCGCGGCATCGTCGGCCTGGTCCGCCTCGGGCCGCCCGAGGTGGCGGCCATCCTCCCGCACGAGGGCGTCATGCCGGGCCTGGTCGCCGGAAGGCGGGAGCTGATGGCGGCCACGCAGGCCAACCTGGAGCCGATCTTCCTCATCTACAACGGCGATCAGGCCAGCGCGACGGCCGAAACAGCGACCGAGGTCATGGACCGGGTGGCGGCCGAGCGGGCGCCGCTGGTGTCGATCACGACGGAGGACGGCACCACCCACCGGCTGTGGCGGCTCGGCGACCCGGCCGAGCAGGCCACGATCGCCGCCGACCTGGCCGGCCGGCGGGCGCTGATCGCGGACGGCCACCATCGTTACGCCGCCTACCTGGACCTGCAGGCGGAGATGCGGGAAGGAGGCCTGGGCGACGGGCCCTGGGACTACGGTCTCGCGTTCCTGGTCGACTCGGCCGCTTACCCGCCCCGGCTGGGCGCCATCCACCGGGTCCTGCCCGGCCTGGCCCCGGACCTGGCCGCCGAACTGGCCAAGGGCGCGTTCACCGTACAGGACCTCCCGGCCGGCCTCGGCCTGGACGGCGCACTGTGGCGGCTGGCCGCCGCCGGGCGGGAGGGAACGGCCTTCTTGCTGGCCGGCGGTCCGGTGTTCCGGCTGCTCAGCCACCCGGACCCGGTACAGCTCGCGGCCGCGATGCCGCCCGGGATGTCGGCGTCCTGGCAGCGCCTGGACGCGTCGGTGATGCAGCATCTGCTGCTCGGCCGGCTCTGGGGCCGCACCGACAGCGAGCGCGACGTGCTGATCGACCACGACGCGGCCGACGCGGTCCGGGCGGTCTCGGGTGACGTGAGCGCCATCGACGTGGCCGAGCGGGAAGGCGCCGGGGCCGGGTCGGCCAGGCCGGCCGCCGGAGGGACCGCGGTGATCTCCAACCCGGCCTCCTTCGAGGCGGTCATCGGCATCGCGGCTTGCGGCGAGCGGGTGCCGCGAAAGTCCACCTCGTTCGGCCCCAAGCCGCGTACCGGCCTGGTCCTGCGCACGTTCGGCCCGGCTGACTGACCCGCGGCCGGTCCGGGCGGCGCGGCCTAAGCGGGCGGCGCGGCCTAAGCGGGCAGCGCGGGCGGCGGGGCGATAGCGTCGATCTCGGCCAGCTCGGCCTCATCCGGCGCCCACTCGGCCGCGGCCGCGTTGGCCTTGACCTGCTCGGCGCTGGTCGCCCCGGCAATCACCGAAGAGCAGCCCGGGTGGGCGGCCAGGGCGCCGATCGCGGTCTCGAGCAGCGTGACGCCATGCTCCTGCGACCAGGCGATCAGCGCTTCCACCGTGGCCAGCTTCTCGTCGGTCACGTAGCCCTCGCGGCCGGCCAGCCGGGTGCCGGCCGGTATCGCCTGCCCCTGCCGGACCTTGCCGGTCAGCAGGCCGTTGGCGAGCGGGAAGTACGGCAGCACGCCCAGGCCGAAATGCCTGGCCGCGGGCACGACTTCCGCTTCGGCGGCGCGCTCGAGCAGCGACCAGTGGTTCTGCGCCGAGATGAACGGGGTGTGGCCGTTGCGCGCCGCGAGGTGCGCCGCGTCGGCCAGCTGCCAGCCGGACAGGTTCGAGTGGCCGATGTACCTGACCTTGCCCTCGGTCACCAGCTCGTGCAGCGCGGCGATGGTCTCCTCGACCGGGGTCACCGGGTCGGGGGTGTGCAGCTGGTACAGGTCGATGTAGTCGGTACGCAGGCGGCGGAGCGATTCGGTCACCGCACGCCTGATGTAGGCACGTCCGCCCTTGGCACCAGCCGCCGGGCCGTATCCCATGTCCGCCTTCTGATGGCCGAACTTCGTGGCTAGCACGATCTCGTCGCGCCGCGAGCCGAGGATTTCACCCAGGGCGCGCTCCGAGCCGCCGCCCCCGCCATATGTGTCCGACGTGTCGAACAGGGTGATCCCGGTGTCGATGGCCGCGTCCACCACCGCCCGCGTCGCGTCGGTGTCCAGGCGGCTGCCGAAGTTATTGCAGCCGAGCCCGACGACCGATACCAGCAGTCCCGACTGTCCCAGGGGCCTGTAGCGCATGTCTCCATCCTAGAGGTGGCCTTCCGGACCCCCGGGACGGCCTCCTGGGGACGGGGATTTCAGTTCCTCCCCTCCGTCCGCCCCTGGACAGCCGCTCTTCCCATTCAGCCGATTTCCGTGAATGCAGGCCGAGCCATAAATATGGCACCGTACTTAAGACACTTATCCCCTGCAATTCTCGCGGGAAATACCGGCGATTCGCGCCCGGTTTCCGCACGCCTGGCGGCCGCCCTGGCGGATCAGGGCCCGAGGTCCGCGGGCCGACCCGGCGCGGCCCGTCGGATAGCGGCCAAGCCTGGCCTCGAGCCGGGGAAGGCGACTTTGAGGATCCTTTTTTGTCCGGCAGGACACTACTGGCCGCAGACAGTAGTGTCCTTAACCCGAAGGGATGGCGGCCAATATTGGGGGTGGCGTGCAATCCCATATGAGATATCATGGCGCTGACAGACGGCGGGTGACGATACGGTATCAGCTAGCATTCCACGCAATTGCAAGAAACAATTCCGCGACGGTAGGGAAATCCGGGAGACCTCATGCCTGAGCCGACGGAAGGGCCGACGGTGCTGCGCATCCTGCTCGGCACGCAGTTGCGACGGCTGCGGGACAGCCGTGGCATCACCGCGCAGGAAGCCGCCCGGGCGATCCGCGGGTCCGAGTCGAAGATCAGCCGCATCGAGCTCGGCCGCAACGCCATCCGCGAGATCGACGTACTGGACCTGCTCACCTACTACGGTGTCGGAGCGGTCGAGCGGGAACAACTGCTGAGCCTGGCCGAGCAGGCCAACCGGCCCGGCTGGTGGCACCGGTACAACGACATCCTGCCCGACTGGTTCCAGGCCTACGTGGGGATGGAAGAGGCGGCCACGTCGATCCGGATCTACGAGCCGCAGTTCATCCCGGGCCTGCTGCAGACCCAGCAGTACGCCGCCGCGGTGCTCGCCGTGGGCGACATCCCGCTCAACGAGACGGAGCGGCACGTCATCTTGCGCAAGGAGCGGCAGCGGCGGTTCACCGAGGGGCGGCTCAAGCTGTGGGCCATCGTCGAGGAAACCGCGCTGCGCCGGCCGATCGGGGGCAAGGAGATCCTGCGCGAGCAACTCCGCTACCTGATCAGCCTGAGCAGCAGGCAGAACCTCACGCTGCAGATCGTCCCGTTCGGCATGGGCGGGCACGCGGCGCCGAGCGGGTTCACGATCCTGCGGTTCAACGAGCCGGACCTGCCGGACGTCGCCTACCTGGAACATCTCACCAGCGCGCTCTACTTCGACAAGAGATTCGACGTGGACCGCTACCTGCTGGCCATGGAGCGGCTGAGCATCATCAGCGCCAATCCGAGCGAGACACCGGGAATCCTCACCACGATTATCAACGAGCTAGAGGAGTAGCCGATGAGCGTCCGTAACGGAATGCCCGCCGCCGAACTGCCCGACGTGACGTGGCGCAAGAGCCGCCGGAGCGGCCCGCAGGGCGGCAACTGCGTGGAAGTCGCGCGGCTGGCGGACGGCCAGGTCGCGGTCCGTAATTCCCGTCACGCCACCGGGCCGACCCTGGTGTTCACCGCCGCCGAATGGGACGCCTTCGTCGGCGGGGCCGCAGACGGCGACTTCGACTAGGCACTTCCGTGCGGGACGAAAGACGCGCGGAGGACGATGGCCCGGCTGGACCACCGCCCTCCGCATCCTCCCCCAGTTCGTCTGCCTGTGCGCGTAGGCTGCCGCGGTGAGGACGGGCGGGGCCGGAATGGGGTAGTGCCCCGCCCGTCACGTCTCGCTAGCGCTCAGGAGACGAAAAGGCTCAGGTCACCGGGAGGTCGAATTCCCCGTTCTTCGCACCGATCAGGAAACATTCCCATTCGTGCCGGTTGAAGACGTGGGGAGTCTGGCTGCGGTCCTTTGAATCACGGACCGCGACTCCCCCCTCGGGGAGGTGGGCAATTTCCACGCAGCCAGCAGCGCTGCTTGCGCTACTCTTGAACCAGCGCAGACTGGTGAGGTCGGTTTCCATCCGCCTCTCCTTCCATTGGGTTGTGTGCGGTTTCTAGGAAAGTCGTAATTAGCGCAGGTCGTGCAGGACTCGCTCGATCAGCTCGACCGAGGCGACCGGAGAAAGCGCCGCCGCCCGCAGCCGGTCGAAAGCCTCGGCGCAACCCCGCACCTCACGGTCTTTTTCCAGGTAGATCATGCCGCCCAGGGCCTCGGTATGAGCGACGTCAGAATCGGTCCGCTCCGGGAACTCGAGAATGGAGAACGGACCGGTCAGCCCGGCGTGTGCGCCAGACTCGAAGGCCAGGATCTGCACGGTCACGTTGGGCCACCGGCTGGCCTGTATCAGGTGCTCGAGCTGGCTCCGCATGATCACGGCGCCGCCTATGTTCCGCCTGATCGCGCCCTCGTCGAGGATGATCCAGGCCTCGAGCGGCGGGTCCTGGTCGAGGAGCCGTTGCCGCTGCATGCGCAGGTCGACCACCCGGCGGATCTGCTCGTCACTGTCCTTGGGCCGCAGTTCGCGCAGCACCGTCAGGGCGTAGTCGGTGGTCTGCAGCAATCCGTGGATGACGTCCGACTCATAGCTGCGCAGGCCGGAGGCTTCGGCCTCGAGACCCACGTAGATGTCGAAACCCGAGGGCAGGACGTCGTCGTAGATCGACCACCAGCCCTTGCGGTGCCCCTCGCGGGCCATGTCGATGAGTACCTTGCGCGCGCCCGGATCGTCGACCTTGTACATCTCGAGCATGGCGGTCAGGTAGGCCGACTTGGTCGGAGCCTTGCCCGTCTCGATACGGGACAGCGTAGACGGCGCCAAGCCGAGATTCTCGGCCACTTCCTCGAGCTTGAGCGAGTGTCCCTCGCGCAGACGCCGGAGCTCGGCGCCGAGACGGCGGCGGCGGACGGTAGGGCCAAGAGGCACGAGAAAATCACCTCCTCGTGAGGCATGAGGGCTTAGCGGTCAGGGATTTCGCGAAGGGAAACCGGACTCGACCCAATCTGAGTATCAGACTGTAACCGGATCACTTCGCATGGTCGCTGACAAGCAAGACGATACCGCACTGAGGCTCGGGATGAAATCCCATCCGGGATTTCAATCGGTAAATTTCCCTCACGCACTTGCGCCGTATGGGTTGGCAGCATCATCATCGATTCTGGTACCGACGAGCCCCATCCCCACCCGAAGGGGCAAATTGGGACATAGTGCGAAGGTGAACGGCGAGGCAATTCCGCGCAGCTTCCCGTATGTCAACAGCAAGCCGACCAGCGCTGGGGCTGATGTTAATTGAGTGATTAAGAGCGACCAGGGAATCCCGGTAGCAGTGTCACGGATGTGACATTTGAAGTGAAAGAAACTTCACACCACCGGGCCGCCAGCAGGTGAGATCACAATTTGGAGGGACTCAACATGGAAATGCCCGAAGGCAATTCCCGACGAGCGCGGCCCGGCCCGCGGCGCGGGCCGCAAAGGCCTCGCGGGACCGCCGGCGGGACACGCGCCACCGTCCTCGGCTCGCTGACCATACCCGGACGCCCGGAGCAGGTCGCCTCGGCCAGGGCGTTCGTCGCGCGGACACTCAGCTCGCACCAGATCGGCGCCGACGCCGACGCGGCCACCTTACTGACGTCGGAAATCGTCACCAACGCGGTCCAGCACACCAGGTCCGGCGTTGATGACGGCACCGTCACCATCGTGGTCATCCGGGTGCCGCACGGCGTGATCGTCGAGGTCATCGACGATGGCTCCGCAGGCGCCCCCGTCGTGAAGGGCGATCTCTACGCCGCCGACGGGCACGGCCTGTTCCTGGTCCAGCATCTGGCCGCCCAGTGGGGCTACTTCAGGGACCCGGCCGGCACCACGGTCTGGTTCCACCTCCCGGCGACCGCCCGTCCGCAGTGGGTCCCCGAGCCCGCGGACCCGCGGGCTGATTCGCAGGCCAAGCGCTCGCCGAGCGGGCCGGACAGCCGGCCGACGCAGCTCTGGGCCGCGTCCATGCGGTCCGCTACCGTCTGAACCTCGAGGCGTCTTTCCGGCGGCCTTCCCTCCCCGCCGGCCCTCCCTCCCGGTCGGCCTGACACCGGCCGGCCGGACAATGGGGATCATGACCGATAGCCAGGACCCGTCGGGAACCGGCCCCGGCGTGATCACGCCGGACGGGTGTGCCGTTGACTTCTACGCGCGGATGGCCGCCATGGGCGAGCCGGAGATCGTCCACGAAGCGATCCCGGCCGGGGCGTCCATCCTCGAGCTGGGCTGCGGCGCGGGGCGGGTCACCCATCCGCTGGTCGCGCTCGGCCACCCGGTCACCGCCGTCGACGAGTCGCCGGAGATGCTGGCTCACGTGCGCGGTGCCGAGACCGTGCACGCCCGGATCGAGGAGCTCGCGCTCGGCCGCCGCTTCGATGTGGTCCTGCTGGCCTCCCACCTGATCAACGCCGACGACTCCGCGGTCAGGCGCGCGTTGCTGGCCACCTGCTTGCGCCACGTCGCCGACGACGGCAGCGTGGTCATCCAGCAGCAGGCGCCCGGCTGGTTCGCGTCCGCGGCCGAGGCCGAGAGCGTTAAGGACGGGATCATTATCCGGGTGCGTGACGTGTCCCACCCGGGCCCCGACCTGGTCTCGGCCACGATGGAGTACGTGGACGGCGACCGGGTGTGGACGCACTCGTTCACGGCCAGGCGCCTGGATGACGCCGCGCTTAGCGCGGGGCTGGCGGAGTCGGGGCTGCGCCTGGACCGCTACCTCACCGAGGACCGCAGCTGGCTACGCGCCGTCCCGGACTGAGCCGCCGGGAACCACGGGACGCCAGCGCTAGCCGCTCTTGCGGCGGAAGGAACGGCGCCCGGTGGCGGGGCCGTGTGAGCCGTGCACCTTGCCCGTGTGATCGACGCCCTGGGCGCTGGCATGGTCGCCACGCTTACGCTCGAGCGCCTCGCGGAACTTGCGCTTGGTCTCGTCGAGGTCGGGCTTGGGCGGAGCTGCCTCCGCGGCGGTCTCGGCCGCCTTGGGTGCGGCGGCCTCCGGGGCGGCGGCCTCCGGGACGGCGGCCTCCGGGGCGGAAGACGACGCCTCGGATCCGGATTGCTGAGCGGCCATGCGGACCTCCTGCGGCAGAGAATTACGTACACAGGGTCGCACATCCGAGCCGTTTCGCCGAACCAGTATCCGGGCGCCGGCCGGGAAGCGCCGATAATGGCCGGTATGGGGAGGCGCAGGGAAACGGAAGGGACAGGGCGGGCCGAGCTGCTGAGGGACGCCGACCGGTCGGCTGCCTGGATGCTGCTCGTCGACGGGGTGCCGCAGTCGCACGTAGACCTGGACGACCCCGGCTACCTGGACTTCGAGTACGTCCGGCGGCTCGGGCACGTGATCGACGCGGCCGCGCCCGCCGGGCAGCCGCTGCGCGTGCTGCACCTGGGCGCCGGGGCGCTCACCCTGGCCCGCTACGTGGCGGCGACCCGGCCTGGCTCGTCGCAACTGGCAGTGGAGGTGGACGCCGCGCTGGTGGACCTGATCCGGCTCCGGCTGCCGCCGCGGAACCCCAGGCTCCGGATCCGCGTCGGTGATGCCCGGGCCGAGCTGGAAGGGCTGCGGCCGGGCTCGTTCGACGTGGTGATCGCGGATGTCTTCGACGGGGGACGAACCCCGGCCCACTTGACCTCGGCGGAATTCTGGGCCGCGACCAGGCGGGCGGTGCGCGACACGGGCGTGGTCGCGGCCAATGTGGCCGATGGCCCGCCGCTGGCGCACATCCGGGCCCAGGTCGCCACCGCGCGGACGGCGTTCCCGCATACCTGCCTGATCGCGGACGCCGGGGTACTGCGCGGCCGAAGGTTCGGCAACCTGGTGCTGGTCGCGAGCCCGGCACCGCTGCCGACCGACGCGCTCACCCGCCGGGCCGCCGCGGACCCGATGCCCGGGCGCGTGCTGCACGGCCGCGACCTGGACCGGTTCACCGCGGGAGCCAAGCCGGTGACCGACGTGAACGCCGCCCCCTCCCCCGCCGCCCCGCCGGAAGCCTTCGCGTTCTAACACGCAGGCCACGATCCCGGCCAAACGCCTGCGACGACGATCGGCATAGCTCTACGGGCGTGGCCGGAGCGCCTGGTGTGATTCCCGTGGCTCAGACGTATCCGCGATCAATCGCTGACCGGAAGATTCAGGTCGCAAGCGGGAATCGTGACAGCACCGATGGCACACTGGGTCACTAAGAGGTGCACCGATGGCACACCGGGCCACTAAGTAGGCACTCCGAATTAACGTGCGTTCTCGGCCTGTCCTGCCACTAGAGCGTCGTGGACAGACGGCCGCCCGGTTTGTGAAGATTTATACGAATTCAGTTCGCCGTGGCAGCCTTACCGGGAGGCGCGGCCCGCCTTTTCCGTCGATCTGTGTCGTCATGGTGACACAAATCGGCGGAAGATCGCCGGCCGCGTGACGCGAGTGGCATGAAACCACGCCCGGGAACCGCGACACGCCGGAAGCGCACCTTACTTCGGAACGCTCACTAGAGATGTACCGGTGGCACACCGGGTCACATAGAACCGCACCGATGGCACACCGGGTCACCTGGGCAGAGTCTCTTGGGGCCGCTGAGGTCACCGGGGCCACTCCGCTCACGGGCTACTGGGCCTGGCGGGCTACTGGGCCTGGCGGGCTACTGGGGCCTGGTGGGCTACTGGGAGTCGATGGCGGTTAGGATGCCGTGGCAGATCTGGGCTAGGTCTTCGTCGCTGGTGATGTAGGGCGGCATGGTGTAGATGAGGTCGCGGAAGGGGCGGAGCCATACGCCGGCGCGAACCGCGGCGGCGGTGGCCGCGGCCATGTCGACCTCATGAGTCAGCTGGACCACGCCGATCGCGCCGAGGACACGGACGTCGGCTACTCCCGGCCGGCCGCGAGCTGGTGCCAGCCCGGCCTCGAGCCCGGCGGCCAGCCGCGCCACCGAGGCCTGCCAGCCGCCCGGGTACCACGCGGGATCGGTCAGCACGGACAGCGAGGCCAGAGCCACGGCGCAGGCCAGCGGGTTGCCCATGAACGTCGGCCCGTGCGCCAGCACGGGCACCGAGCCGCGGGAGATGCCCGCGGCCACGGCGGGCGTGCACAGCGCGGCTGCCAGCGACATGTACCCGCCGGTCAGGGCCTTGCCCACACACATCACGTCGGGGCTGACGCCGGCGTGCCCGGCGGCGAACAGCGAGCCGGTCCGGCCGAACCCGGTGGCGATCTCGTCGAAGACAAGCAGCACGTCGTGGGCGGTGCAGGCCTCGCGCAGGACGCGCAGGTAGCCGGGATCGTGGAAGCGCATCCCGCCCGCGCCCTGGACCACGGGTTCCACGATCACCGCGGCCAGCTCGGCCGCGTGCTCGGCGATCAGGCCGGCCAGAACCCCGGCGTATCCGGGATCCGCGGGCCCGGCCGGCGGGGCCGGGGCGAACAGCTGGCGGGGCAGCACCCCGTCCCACATCGCGTGCATGCCGCCTTCGGGATCGCACACCGACATGGCCATGAAGGTGTCCCCGTGGTAGCCGCCGCGCCAGGTCAGCAGCCGTCGCTTGGCGCCGCGCCCGGCCGAGCGCCAGTACTGCAGGCACATCTTGACCGCTACCTCGACCGAGACCGAGCCCGAGTCACACAGGAACACGTGCTCGAGACCGGGCGGCGCCAGCGCGATCAGCCGCTCGCACAGCCGCACCGCGGGCTCGTGGGTCAGCCCGCCGAACATCACATGACTCATCCGTCCCAGCTGCTCGGCCGCCGCCGCGTCGAGTGCGGGGTGCCGGTAGCCGTGGATGGCCGCCCACCACGACGACATGCCGTCCACCAGTTCGGTACCGGAACCGGCCAGCTTGAGGCGCACGCCCGCCGCCGACTCCACCACCAGCGGCTCGGTGCGCCCCGGCATCGGGCCGTACGGGTGCCACACGTGCCGCCGGTCGGACCCGAGAACCCGGAGAAGATCATGGTGCCGAACGGGCTGGCTCACCGCCTCAGCGCCGGTTTCCCGCCTTGGCCGGGCGGCGTCCCTGGCCCTCGCGCTTCGTGCGGACCCGCACGGAGACTTGCACCGGGCTGCCGTCGAAGCCGAACTCCTCGCGCAGCTTGCGCTCCACGAACCGGCGATAGGACGCTTCGAGGAAGCCCGAGGTGAACAGCACGAAGTGCGGCGGGCGCACGCCGGCCTGGGTGGCGAACAAGATCTTCGGCTGCTTGCCGCCGCGCACCGGTGGCGGGGTCGCCGCGACCAGGCCGGTGAGCCACGCGTTGAGCCTGCCGGTCGGCACCCGGGTCTCCCAGCCTTCTAGCGCCTTCTCCAGGGCGGGCACCAGCCGGTTGGTGTTCCGGCCGGTGGCGGCCGAGATGTTCACCCGGGGGGCCCAGCGGGCGTTGTACAGCTGCCGTTCGATCTCGCGTTCCAGGTAGTGCTGCCGTTCCTCGTCGAGCTTGTCCCACTTGTTGTACGCGATGACCAGGGCCCGGCCGGCCTCGATGACCATCGAGACGATGCGCAGGTCCTGTTCGGCGAGGGGCTCGCTCGCGTCGATCAGGACCACGGCGACCTCGGCCAGGTCGAGGGCGCCCGCGGTGCGCAGCGCGGCGTAGTAGTCGGCGCCCTGGTTCTCCCTGAACCGCCGCCTGATGCCGGCCGTGTCCACGAACCGCCAGGTGATACCGCCGAGCTCGATGAGCTCGTCCACCGGGTCCCTGGTGGTGCCGGCCACCGAGTCGACCAGGGAGCGCTGGTGCCCGGCCAGCTTGTTCAGCAGGCTGGACTTGCCGACGTTGGGGCGGCCGAGCAGGGCCACCCGGCGTGGCCCCCCTTCGGTGTCGACGACCCGGGGGGCGTCCGGCAGCGCGTTGAGCACCAGGTCGAGCAGGTCGCCGCTGCTCCGCCCGTGCAGCGCGCTCACCGAGGCGGGCTCGCCCAGGCCGAGCGCCCACAGCGCCGCGACCTCGGACTCGGCCCGGGCGTCGTCGACCTTGTTGGCCGCGACCACGACCGGCTTGCCGGCCCGGCGCAGCACATTGGCCACGGCCTCGTCGGCGTCGGTCACGCCGACCGTGGCGTCCACCACGAACAGCACCACGTCGGCCAAGTCCACCGCCACCCTGGCCTGCCCGGCTACCCGGGCGGCGAGGCTCTCGGTGCCCTCCACCGAGGGTTCCCACCCGCCGGTGTCGACCAGCGTGAACGCCCGGCCGTTCCACATGGCGTCGTAGGCGATCCGGTCCCTGGTCACCCCGGGGACATCCTCCACGACCGCCTGCCTGCTGCCCAGGATCCGGTTGACCAGCGTCGACTTGCCCACGTTGGGACGGCCGACGACGGCGACCACGGGGACGGCGGCGGGGACAGCCTCGTTCGACATCTCTACCTGCTCTTCTGCGGGACCAGCCCGACGATGAGGCCGACGACCTCGTCCAGGCCGAGCCCGGTGGAATCGATCACGGCCGCGTCGGCGGCCTTGGCGCTTTGGGCCGCGTCCAGCCGGTCGCGGCGGTCCTGGTCGGCCTGGGTGGACCAGCTGGCCTCGGCGGCCCGGCGGCTGGCCCGGGCCGTGCCGTCGGCGGTCAGGAACACCTTGACCTGCGCGTCCGGCGCGACCACGGTCCCGATGTCGCGGCCCTCGGCCACGATCCCGCCGGAGGCGGCGATGATCTCCCGCTGCATCGCGATCAGGCGGGCGCGGACCTGCGGCACGGCCGCCACGGCGCTGACCGCGTCGGTGACCTCCCGGGCCCTGATCGCCTCGGACACGTCGGTGCCGTCGACCCTGGTCCACGGCACGGCCGGGTTGGTGCTGACCTCGATGACCGGCTCGGCGGCCAGCCTGGCCACCATGTCCGGGTCGGTCGTGGCGGCCCCGCGGTCGAGCAGCCACCAGGTCAGCGCCCGGTACATCGACCCGGTATCCAGGTAGCGCAGGCCGAGCGCGCGGGCCACGCCACGCGAGGTGCTCGACTTGCCCGCGCCCGAGGGCCCGTCGATCGCGACGACGAGCGCCGATCCGCGATCCACGTCGCTCTCCTGGTCGCTGTCCAGGCTGGCTGAAGTCTTCACCCGTGCGATGCTACCGGGGCGCGAGTCCGTGCCGGTACGCGTAACCGACGGCCTGGGCCCGGTCCCGGGCGCCGATCTTGGGCAGCAGGTGGTTGACGTGGGTCTTGACGGTGGCCTCGCTGACCACGAGGTGCTCGGCGATCTCGGCGTTCGACAGGCCGCCCGCGATCAGCGTGAGCACTTCGGCCTCGCGCGGCGTAAGGCCGTCGGGCAGCGGCTCGGCGGGCGGCGGCGATTCGGCTGCTATCGCCTCGACCAGGTGACGCTGCACCGCGGGGTCAAGGACGGCCTGGCCGCTGGCCACCCGGTGCAGGGCCTGCTGGATCTCGGCCGCGCCCGCGTCCTTGGTCAGGTAGCCGAGCGCGCCGGCCCGCAGCGCGTCGATGACCGAGCGGTCGTCGGCGTACGTGGTCAGCACCACCACCTTGACCGACGGGTCGCGCTCGCGCAGCCGGCGGGTGGCCTCCACCCCGTCCATCCGGGGCATCCGCAGGTCCATCAGGATCACGTCCGGCTTCAGCTCAGCCGCCAGGGCCAGTACTTCCTCGCCGTCCGCGGCCGTGCCGGCCACCTCCACGTCGGGCAGCAGGCCGAGCAGCATGGCCAGGCCCTCACGCACTACGCGCTGGTCGTCCGCCGCCAGCACTCTAATCTTCGGCTCGGTCATGGCTCGTCTCCCGCCGGTACCCGCAGCTGGACCAGGAAGCCGGTATCGGTGGGGGCCGCGTCCAGGGTGCCTCCCAGCAGTTCCGCGCGCTCTCGCATGCCGGTCAGCCCGTAGCCGCCGCCGGGCGGGATGGCGGAGATCCCGGCCGGGTGGGCGGAGAAGTCCTCGATGGTCAGGGTGAGCTCGTCGTCGAGATACCGCAGGCATACCTCGACGCGGGACGGGCGGGCGTGCTTGCGCACGTTGGTCAGCGCCTCCTGGGTGACCCGGTACAGCGCGAGCCGCACGGCCGAGGCCAGCTCCCGGGGCGCGCCCGACGAGGTGAACCGGGCGGGCACGCCCGTGTCGGCCTGGAAGGACGCGGTGAGCACGGCCAGCCGGTCCGGTCCGGGGAGCTCGTCGTCGCGGAGCATGCCGATGGCCCGCCGCGCCTCGTCCAGGCCGGTCCTGGCCAGCTCGTGGGCGCGGTCGATGGTGCCGGCCAGCCGTTCGTCACCGGGGTTGGACACGGCCAGCAGCCGGGCGCCCTCGAGCTGGAGGAGCAGCCCGGACAGGGAGTGCGCCAGCACGTCGTGCATGTCGCGGGCCAGCCGCTGCCGTTCGGCCAGGGCCGCCGCCCGCAGCTCGGCGCCGCGGGTCTCCTCTAGCTCGATGAGCAGCTGTTCGGCCTGCGCCTCCTGCAACCTGATCCGCCGGCCGAACAGCACGATCATGTAGATCGCGGCCAGCGGGAGCGCGTTGACCAGCAGCTCGAGCGCGCCCTGATGCTTGTGGCTCTGACTGGCCGACTCGGCTACCAGCAGGAACGCGAGGCAGGCGGTGAGCAGCACGACGCTGGCCCGGCCGGGGACAATACGCGCCGCGATGCCGACCGCGACCAGCATCCCGACCGCGCCGGCCCCGTCGGGCTGGAGCCACACCAGCACCGCCGAGCTCACCGTCAGCAAGCCCAGCACTGGGAGCAGCATCCGGGCACCAATCCGGCGCGTTACCAGCGCGGCGACGCCGACCAGCGCGGCCAGCGCGAAGCCGGCCAGGGCGAGGCTGACGCCGAACGACGCGCCGTGCAGGCCCGCGCCCGGCTTGGCCCGGGAGCTGGCCACCACCACGATCACCACGGCGGCCAGTCCGACCGGCAGAATCCGCCGGAGCAGCGCCTCGCGGGTGGCGCGGGCCTGCCGCAAGGCGGCCAACGTCAGCGCCGACGAGCCGGTGGCGCGCTGATCAGTCACGTTAGCCAGATTACGATTCCGCGCGCCCGCCCGTCGCCGGCACCAGGGTGGAGGCCGGTCTCCACCCTGGGGTGGCCAGGCGGATCAGCCGTCGCGCCGAAGACGAAGAGATCCGCTGCCCGGCAGGCTCGGCAGAGACGAACGGAACTGAGGAGGAAGACATGTTGTTCGGGATGTCCGGGTCGATGAATTCCGTTATCCGGGCCGCCGTCGGCGTCGTGATCCTGGTCATCGGCCTGATGCTGCACAAGGTGATCCTCGACGCGACCGGCGGGGCGGCCATCGTGATCGGCGTCGTCCAGTGGCTGCACCGCAGGCGGGGGACCCAGGGGACCCAAGGACCGGCGCGATGAATGCCATCGAGGTTGACGGCCTGGTCAAGCGCTTCGGTGGCTTCACCGCGGTCGCCGGGGTCAGCTTCACCGCGGCCCCGGGCCAGGTCACCGCGCTGCTCGGGCCGAACGGCGCGGGCAAGACGACCACGATCGAGATCCTGGAGGGCTTCCAGGGGGCGACCGCGGGCACCGTGCGGGTGCTCGGCACCGACCCGCGGGCCGGGGGCCGCGCGGGGCGGGCCTGGCGGGCCAGGATCGGGCTGGTCCTGCAGTCGACCAGCCTGGACGAGCAGCTCACCGTGACCGAGGCGCTGACCGTATTCGGCGGCCTTTACCCCAGCCCGCAACGGGTCGGGGAGGTCCTCGATGCCATCGACTTGGCGGACGACGCCAGGACCAGGATCGGCGCGCTGAGCGGGGGCCAGCGCAGGCGAGTGGACCTGGGCATCGCCATCATCGGGCGGCCGGAGATGCTGTTCCTGGACGAGCCGACCACCGGCCTTGACCCGGAGGCCAGGCGGCGGCTGTGGGCGGTTATCGAGAACCTCACCGCGGGCGGGTCCACGGTCCTGCTCACCACCCACTACCTGGACGAAGCCCAGCACCTGGCGCGGCGGGTCATCGTGCTGGCCGACGGGCGGGTGGCGGCGGACGCCACCCCCGACGAGCTGCGCGCGATGGGCGGGGCCCCGGTGATCAGGTACCGGCTGCCCGCTGAAGCACCGGAGCTGCCGGCCGAGCTCGCGAAGCACGTGACCGATGGCCAGCTCACACTGCCGTCCGCCGACGTGACCGGCGACCTGGCCCGGCTGACCGGCTGGGCCAGGGACAACTTCGTGGACCTGACCGGTCTCGAGGTCGGGCCGCCCAGCCTGGAGGACGCCTACCTGGCCCTCACCAGTGAGGAAGGAACACTGCACTATGGATGACACCATCCGCCTGCCCGGGCTGGTCCCGGTCGTCGGCAGCCAGCTGCGCTACCAGCTGACCCTGCTGCTGCGTACGCCGCGCACGCTCATGGCCGGCCTGATCCTGCCCGGGGCGCTGCTCGCGCTGCAGCTGGGCCGGGTCCAGCACATCGGCCAGGGCGCCGCCGCGGACCTGCTCGCGGCCCGGGTGGCCGGGCTCGTCGTGCTCGGCGCGATGAGCGTGGCCTACCTGACCCACGCGGCCAGCCTGGTAGTGGCCAGGGAAGACGGCATCCTGCGGCGGTGGCGGGCGACACCGCTGCCGGCCTGGGGGTACTTCGCCGGGCGGATCCTGGCCGCCGTGCTGATCGCCGATGCGGCCGCGCTGGTCCTGGTCCTGGTCGGGGTGGCCATGGCGGGCCTGCACCTGACCGCGGCCGGGATCGCCGGCCTGCTGATCGCGGCCACCGCGGGCGGCCTCGCGCTGGCCGCGGCCGGGACGGCCGTCACCGCGCTGCTGCCGTCCGCGCAGGGCGTGAACCAGCTGCTCGCGCTGACCTACATCCCGCTGATCATCTTCTCCGGTGGTTTCGGCGGCCTGTCCGGCCTGCCGCACTGGCTGACCACGCTGATGAGCTACCTGCCGGCCCAGCCGATGATCGACGCGGTGACGCGGGCGCTCGAGCCGGGCGCCGGCCTGTCCGGGCGTGATCTGGCCGTCCTGGCCGCCTGGGCGGTGGGATGCCTGCTGCTCTCGGTGCGCTTCTTCAAGTGGGACCCGCACCGGCCCCGGCACGCCCGGGCGGGCTAGCGGCGGACCGGCCAGCCGCCCGCTTCCAGCGCGTCCAGCAGCGGGCTGGCCTCGGCGGGGCGGACGGACAGTTCGGCGACGCCGACCGGCAGCCCGGGCGAGTGCTCGATCCTGACGTCCTCGATGTTCACGCCGGCCCGTCCGGCCGCGTCGAACAGCCGGGTCAGCTCGCCGGGCTGGTCGGGAATGACCACCTGGACCACGGTGAACTCGCGGGGCTCGCCGCCGTGCTTGCCGGGGATCCTGGCCACCCCGGCCTGCCCGAGGTCGAGCAGGGTAGCGACCGACTTGGGATCGTGGTCGGTCAGCATCCGGGCCGCCTCGGCCAGGTCGGCGGCCACCGCGGCCAGCACCTCGGCCACCGGCCCGGCGTTCGCGGCCAGGATCTGGGTCCACAGGCCGGTGTCACCGGCGGCGATCCTGGTCACGTCGCGCAGCCCCTGCCCGGCTAGGTCGAGGGCCTGCGGCGGGGCGTTCTCGAGCCGGGCGGCCATGGCCGCGGCCACCAGGTGCGGGGCGTGCGACACCAGCGCCACCCAGCGGTCGTGCGTGGCCGCGCCGATCCGCAGCGGCACCGCGCCGCACTCGGCGGTCAGGGCCGTGACCGCCGCCACGGCCTGCTCGGAGGTTTCAGGCTCCGGGCACAGCGCCCAGGTCCGGCCGAGGAACAGGTCGGCGCGGGCCGCGGCCGGGCCGTGCTTTTCCCGCCCGGCCATCGGATGTCCCGGCACGTAGCTGGTCATGTCGCAGCCACGGGCCCGGGCCTGCCCCACCGGAAGCTGCTTCACGCTGGCCACGTCGGTGTAGCAGGCGGCCAGGGCCCGGTCCTGCGCGGCGGCCAGCGTGTCCGCCACCGCGGACGGCGGCACCGCGATCACGGCCACGTCCGCGCCAAGCCGCGCGCCGTCGCCGGGCAGCAGAGCATCCGGCAGCAGTTCGCCCGCGCCCAGGTGGGCGGCGAGCCGGGCCGCCTCCGGGTCGGCGTCGGCGAGCCAGACGCCGGCTCCGCGCTCACGCAGCGCGAGCGCCACCGACGTCCCGATCAGCCCGGTCCCGAGGACGACGACCCGCACGATGCCTCCCTACTGGGCGATGTCGAGCCGCAGGGCGGTGGCACCGCGCAGGTAGACGTGCTGGATCGCGGACCGCGGCCGGTCCGTCTCGATGTGCGCCATCAGCCGTACCACCCGCGGCAGGGCGCCGGGCACGGCGATCTCCGCCGCGCACATCAGCGGCACGTCATGGAAGCCGATCTTGCGCGCGGCCAGCGCGGGGAACTCGGCGGTCAGGTCCGGGGTGCTTGTGAACAGCACGCTGATCACGTCGTCGGTGGTGAGGTCGTTGCGGGACATCACCTCGGTGACCAGTTCGGCCGTCGCCTCGAGTATCGCGTCCCGGTCGGCCGAGTCGACCTGCACCGCGCCGCGCACTGCCCTGACTGTCAAGAGCCCTCCCATCGCCCATAGGTTACAGGCCCACCGCGGCGAACAACTCGCCGATTTCCGGGGTGCTGAGCTCGCGGGTGTGGCCTGGCTTGAGGTTACCGAGCTTGATCGGGCCGACGTCGGTGCGGACCAGCCGGCTGACCGGATGGCCGGTCGCGGCCAGCATCCGCCGCACGATGTGCTTGCGCCCCTCATGCAGGGTGATCTCCACCAGCACGCGGTTCCCGGACCGGTCGACGATCCGGAACCGGTCGGCGCTGGCCTCACCGTCGTCCAGCTCGACGCCGGCCATCAGGCGGCGGCCGAGATCCTTCGGCACCGCGCCGGTCACCTCGGCCAGGTAGGTCTTGGCCACCTCGAAGCTGGGATGGGCCAGCCGGTGCGCGAGCTCGCCGTCGTTGGTGAGCAGCATCAGGCCCTCGGTGTCGTAATCCAGCCGGCCGATGTGGAACAGCCGCTCGGACCGCTCGCCGAGGAAGTCCGCAATGGTCTTGCGGCCGCGCGAGTCCGACATCGCGGTCAGCACCTTGGGCGGCTTGTTGAAGGCCAGGTAGACCAGGCCGGGCTTGGCCGGAATGCGCTTCCCGTCCACCCTGATCACCTGGTGGTCCGGGTCGACGCGGGCGCCGAACCGGCGGACCGTCTCACCGTCGACCTCGACCCGGCCCGCCCCGATGAGCTCCTCGCAGTGCCTGCGACTGCCGACCCCGGCCTCCGCCAGGACCTTCTGCAGCCGGACTCCGCCCGGGACGTCGGTCAGCGAATCCCGTTCGCCTTCCTCGTACTCGTCGAACTCCTCCTCGTCGTCATCGTCGTTGTCGGCCTGAAAGCTACGGTCGGGCGTTCTCATCCTCGATGTCCTCAATGTTCTCCGGCAGGAACGGCGCCAGATCGGGCAGGTCCTCCAGGCTGGCCAGGCCCAGACGCTCGAGGAAGTACCCGGTGGTCCGGTACAGGATGGCCCCGGTATCGGAGTCCGTCCCCGCCTCCTCGGTCAGGCCGCGCAGCACCAGCGTGCGCATCACCCCGTCGCAGTTGACGCCGCGCACCGCCGACACCCGGGCGCGGCTGACGGGCTGACGGTAGGCCACCACGGACAGGGTCTCCAGCGCCGCCTGGGTCAGCCGGACCTCCTGCCCGTCGCTGACGAAGCGCTCGACCAGCGGCGCGCAGTCCTCACGGGTGTAGAACCGCCAGCCGCCGGCGATCTCGCGCAGGTCGAAACCACGGCCCTCGGCCACGTAGGACGCGGCCAGGTCGCGCAGTTCGGCTTCCACCTCGCTGCGCGGGCGCTCGAGCACCTGGGCCAGCACCACCACCGGCACCGGTTCGTCGGCCACCAGCAAGATGGCCTCGAGGCTGGCGCGCAGCCCGGGGCTCACGAGGACTTCAGGGGTTTCGCTACTCATTATCTTCGTCGCTTTCCGTCAGCTGAAAGACGCTATCAGTGTCGTCCGGGCCCGTCCACGTCACGTAGAGGTCGCCGAGCGGTGCCATCTGCTCGAACGAGACCGCTCCCTCCCGGTACAGCTCGAGCAGGGCCAGGAACGAGGCCACCACCTCGTAGCTGCCCGCGGCGTCGGCGGTCAGCTGGCGGAAGCTGGCCCGGCCGAGCTCGCGCAGCCGGGCGGCGACGATCCGGGCCTGCTCCCGGACGCTGATGAGCGGAGAGTGGATGTGCTCGGTGTCCACCTTGGGCGGCGGCTTGGGGGCCAGCGCGAGCTGCGCGAGCCGGGCGAACTCGGCCGGGCCCAGGCCGAGCAGGACCTCGGGAAGCAGCCCGGCGAACCGGGGCTCGAGCGGGACCCGGCGCGGGAAGCGGCGGGCCGCGGCGGTCATCCGGGCGGCGAAGACCGCCGCCACCTCCTTGTACGCCCGGTACTGCAGCAGCCGGGCGAAGAGCAGGTCCCTGGCCTCGAGCAGGGCTAGGTCCTCTTCGTCCTCCACCTCGCCCGAGGGCAGCAGGCGGGCCGCCTTCAGGTCGAGCAGGGTGGCCGCGACGAGCAGGAAGTAACTGACCTGATCCAGGTCCCAGCCGTCGGAGCGTTCCGAGATGTAAGCGATGAACTCGTCGGTGACCTGGGAGAGGGCGACCTCGGTGATGTCGAGCTTGTGCTTGGAGATCAGCGCGAGCAGCAGGTCGAACGGTCCCTCGAACACGTCCAGGTGCACCTGGAAGGCACTGGTCCTGGCCGCGCCCTCGGGGTCATCAATCACGGTCATGAAGGTAGCCGGTCCCGGCTACCCCACGGACTTACTCGATCCCGTGACCTGCTCCTGATCCTGGCCGATGGTGACCTCCTCGCCGCTGCTGCGGACGATACGGCGGGCCAGCAGGCTTTCCTGGCCGCGGGCGTCGAGATCGGCCAGCAGCACGGCGATCGCCTCGCGGACGATCCGGCCCCGGTCGGCGGCAGCGCCGTAGCGCAGCAGCGCCAGGCGGGCACGTTCCAGGTCAAGTAGTTCCTCGGCGGACAGGTAGACGGTGATCTTCTGGGTGTGCCGCTCCCGCCCGCTGGCCCGGCGCTGATCTCCATCATCCGGACCGGGGGTGGCTGGGCGCAGGAGTTCAGCGACTCCAGGCAGGCTTACCCTCCGTGATCTTCCCCTGCCAACCGCCACCGCTCTAGTACCTCCTTGGCCAGCTCCCGGTAAAAATGAGCCCCCATTGATCCCGGGTCGAAGCTGGTAATAGGTTCTCCGGCCACCGTAGCGTCCGGGAACCTCACCGTGCGGTTGATTACGGTATGAAATACCTGGTCGCCGAAGCCATTAACCATGCTGGCCAGCACCTCGCGGGTGTGCAGCGTGCGCGAGTCGTACATGGTCGCCAGCAGGCCATCGATAGTTAGCCTCGTGTTCAGCCGGGCGGAGACCTTGTCGATGGTCTCCATCAGCAGCGCCACCCCGCGCATGGCGAAGTACTCGCACTCCAGCGGGATCAGCACCCCGTCGGCACAGGCGAGCGCGTTGATCGTCAGCAGGCCCAGGGAGGGCTGGCAGTCGATCAGGACGATGTCGTAGTCCGGCAGCAGGGGCTTCAGCACCCCGCCCAGCACGTACTCGCGCCCCACCTCGTGAACCAGCTGGACCTCGGCGCCGGACAGGTCGATGTTGCTCGGCAGCAGGTCCATGTCTTCGACGGTGGTCTTGTACAGCACGTCCTGCGGGGTGACGTCGCGCTCCATCAGCAGGTTGTAGACCGTGCTGTCGATGTCGTGCGGCTGGATGCCCAGGCCGACGGAGAGCGCTCCCTGCGGGTCGAAGTCCACCAGGAGCACCCGGCGGCCTTGCTCGGCGAGGGCAGCGCCGAGGTTGATCGTGGTCGTCGTCTTGCCGACGCCGCCCTTCTGGTTGCAGATCGCGACGACACGCGCGGGACCGTGTTCCACGAGCGGCGCGGGATCGGGGAATGCCGAATAGGGCCTGCCGGTAGGACCAAGTTCTCCTGCCTGGGGCTCAGACAAACGTATCGCTGCCACCAGTGCGAACCTCCCGTGCTATGGCCGGGACGATGCCCACGGAACCTGGTTTTGGACTCTAGGGCCTTGACCGGGAGCCGGCAAGCAGGCTCGCCGTATGCGCTCGATATCCACCGCGGATCGGTGGCTACCGCGGGTCGTCCGGAGGAGCGAAGCGGGCCGGGGCCGGCTGGGTCTTCTCCCACCAGGCCGCGGAGTCGTGATCGAGGGCGGCCGGGGCGCTGGGATGCTCGGCGGCTGTGGGCACGCTAGCCGGGGCGGCCGGGTTCCCGGCCCCGGCCGGCGCGGCGGCGGGCTGGTAGCCGTCGGTCAGGTTCACGCTGGGGAACTGACCGCCCGGGCCGGCCCCGGACGAGTGCTCGACCGGCTGGTCCGGGTAGTGGCTGGCCGGCAGGAGCCGGAAGCCCCGCCTGAGGCCCGCCTGGCCGGGCAGTTCGAGGTGCGACCGCTTGGTCAGGACCTCGATCTCGTGGATCGTCAGGGCGACGCCGACGTGGCCACGGCCGGCGTGGACGCGGTCGAGACGGCCGTGGCTGATGCCGGCCACCAGGCCCGTGACCTCGAAGAAGATCGACAGCCCGAGCTGGAGGGTGTGCACCCGCTTGCCGTCGATCAAGATGCCGACCGCGGGCTGCTGCATGGTGCTGATCCGGTGCGGGGCCAGGCCGACCAGTTCCTTGCTGCCCGGCGTGGCCAGGGTACGACGGGCGGCGGTGAAGATGTCGCGCTGCTCACGCCAGCCGGACACCAGGACCTCGATCAGGTCGATCTTCAGCAGCCCGGCCGCGGCCACGGCGGCCTCGCGGACGGCGGCTTCCCTGGTCACCCGGGGCAGGTGCGCCAGCGACCGGGCGAAGGCGCGGCCGTCGGCCATGACGTGCCTGGTCAGCGCCTCCTGTGCTTTTTCCTGGGTGCCGAAGAGCAGGTCGCCGGCGGTGAGCACGCCGTCCGGCGCGGCCGTCGTCATACGCCGATCTCCTCGAAGATGGTGATGATCTCAGCCGGCAACGGCTCGAGGCGCACCGTGTACGTCTCTTCCATGAAGACCTCATGGTTCTCCGCGCTGAGCTCGTGCTTTTCCACGCTGAAGGGGTGGACGCTCACCGGGCTGGGCGGGCCGAGTTCCGGCACGGCGCGCACGTCTACCGGAGGCGCGGCCGGCGGCCGCTTCTGGCGCCGGCTCTTGCGCACCCGCCGCGTGGTCAGCGTCAGGGCACCGCCGACGCCCGCGAGGACCAGGGCGGCCAGGGTGAACAGGACCGGCTTGGGCACCTTCTTCGTCTCCGAGGTCAGCACGGCCGTCCCGGTGGGCGCGCCGCTGGCGCCCGTCCCGGTGGGCGTGCCGCTGGCGCCCGTCCCGCCCGCCGGGTTCGTCGCCGCGGCGGACGCGGACCCCGAGGCGGAAGCATTCGCGGAGGAAGACGCGGAGGCGGAGGCCGAGGAAGTGGCCGAGCCGGACGCAGAAGCGGAGGCGGAGGCGGACGCGGAGGCCGACGCGCCGGTTGGGGTGGCGGAAGCGGCGCCCGCCGCGGGCCCCTCCCCCGCCTTGTTGACCGCGGTCACCGTGAACGAGTACGTCGTGCCGTTGGACAGGCCCTTCACGGTCGCGCCGGTACCGCCGACCGTGGTGGCCTTCCGGCCGCCCTGGTAGACGTTGTAGCTCGTGATCGCCGCGCCGCCGTCGGCGGACGGCGCCTGCCAGGACAGGGTCACCTGGGCGTCGCTCGCGCTCGCGGTCAGCCCGCGGGGCGCTCCCGGCGCGGTGACCGGTGCCACCGGGGTGGCCGAGGCCTCGGCCGAAGGCGCGCTGTGCAGCCCGGTTGCGTCGACCGCGTCGACCGTAAAGTAATAGGTGGTGCCGTTGGCCAGGCCGGTCACCGTGTAGCTGGTGCCGCTGATCAGGCCGCTGACCGAGCTCGCGGACTCGCCGCCGGATCTGGTGCCCTCGTAGACGTCGTATCCGCTGATCGCGGCCCGGCCGGTGGAAGTCGCAGCCAGCCAGGAAAGGGTGACCCGGCCAGCGCCCGCGACCGCGCTCAGCCCGGTGGGCGATCCCGGGACCAGCACCCGGGCCTGCGCCTGCACCGCGGCTTGGGCCACGGGGACGGGCCCGGCCGCCAGGATCGCGAGCACGGCGCTTCCGGCCAGCGCCGTCAGCACGGCGGCGGGGCGGCATCTCGTGGCGGGGCGAAACGGTTTCATGAAGACTCCAGGCGGCGTGGCATCCCGCTGCATGAAGATTAAGCGAAATACCTGCTGCAGATACATATCTGGGCCGATCAGCGGGCCAAAAGATCTGCCCGGTAACCAGAGTCCGGCGGGTGCCCGGTGATACAGCGAGCCGTCAGCGGTCCGGCGGGATGCGAGCCAGGATCACCGTGATGTCGTCTTCGCAGCGCCCGGCCAGCGAGGCGATCAGCGCGTCGCAGCCGGCGTCCAGGCTGCCGTGCTCCCGGGCCAGCACCGATCGCAGCGCGAGAATGCCCTGGTCGAAGGAGCGCGTCCGGCTTTCCACCAGGCCGTCGGTGTACAGGGCCAAGATCGCGCCCGGCGGCAGCTTGATGCGGGCCTGCCCGTAGCTGGCCACGCCGATCCCCAGCGACTGGCCCGCGGGCAGCTCGGGGACCCGGGTGGTACCGCCGGGCAGCGCCAGGATCGGCGGCAAGTGCCCGGCCCCGGCCAGGGTGCAGGTGTGGCTGTCCGCGTCGATGATCGCGTACGCGCAGGTGGCCAGCGTGATGCGCTGCAGCGTCGCGGTCACGCGGTTCAGCCGCTGCAGCAGTTCGGCCGGAGCCAGGTCCAGGTCGGCCAGGGCGTGCGCGGCGGTCCTCAGCTGGGCCATGACCGCGGCCGCTTCGGGACCGTGCCCCATAACGTCGCCGACGACCAGGCCGGTCCGGTTACCGGGCAGCGGGATGACGTCGTACCAGTCCCCGCCGATGACGTGACCGGCCGCGGGCAGGCACCGTCCGGCTATCTCCAGGCCGGGCGGCATGACCGGCTCGGCCGCCAGCAGGCCGCGCTGCAGGGCATCGGCGATCGAGCGCTGCCTGATCAGGGCCAGGGCGTTGAGGATGCCCGTGCCCGCCTGCGCGCCCAGCCGGGCGGCGGCCGCGGCGTCGCGCTCGCTGAAGGCGGGCACGCCGGACGGGCGGACGAGCACCATGATCCCGGTGACCGTGTCCCGGGCCGTCATCGGGACCGCGAGGAACGAGGTGTAGCCGGACACCACCTCGCGGCCGACCGGGCCGAGCCGTTCCATCATCGGCCGGCTGATCTCGCTGAAACGCACCGGCCGGCCGCTGCTCACGCAGCGGGCCAGCGGCGAATCCGCGGCGAAGGCGATCACCTCGCCCGGCGGGAAGGCGCCATCGGGAATCCGGTGCCCGGAACGCGCGAACTTCGCGCCGAGCCGGCGTGCCACCACCCGGGCCCCGTGACCCGCGGCCGGCTCACCTCCCCGGAACAGGTGCTCCAGGGCGAAGACGCCGGCCCCGCCGGCGAACCCGGGCACGCTGGCGGCCAGCACCAGACGGGTGATCTCGGCCAGGTCGATACCGGTCCGCAGGGAGATGCTGGCCTTTGATGAAGGGCCGCCGCCGCTGACCGCGGGGCTCTCCTCGGCGGGCAGCGCGGGCCGGGGCAGCCTGACCTGACGGCCAGCGGTCGCGTCCGGGTCCTCTGTCACCTGCCACCTCGGGCTTCGGGAACAATGCCGCGCACAGGACCGGCCAACCTTAAATGACCGGAAGCAGATAGGGCAACCATATCCGTCCGCTTACGTACCGGATCGTGCATTCGGACGCCGTTAGGATGAACCGGAGGCAGCCGGTCGGCGGCGGAACTGAGGAGACTAACGATGACCGTGGAGCCGGGCTGGGTTCCGCCGGGGGTCGACACCAGCAAGGCGAACATCGCCCGGGTGTACGACTACTGGCTGGGCGGCGGCCACAATTTCCAGGCCGACCAGGACGCCGCCCGCACGCTGATCGCGATGGAGCCCAACATCAGGGAGATCGTCCGTGCCAACCGCGCGTTCCTGGGCCGGGCGGTGCGGTTCCTGGCCGGGGAAGCGGGTGTCCGGCAGTTCCTCGACATCGGCTCGGGCATCCCGGCGTCGCAGCCCGTCCACCAGATCGCGCCGGGCTCGCGGGTGGTCTACGTGGACAACGATGAGGTCGCGGTCGCACACAGCCGGCTCATCCTGGACGACAATCCAGACGCCACCATCATCCAGGCCGACCTGCGCGAGCCCGCCAAGATCCTGGCCGACCCGGAAACCCAGCTGCTCATCGACTTCAGCCAGCCGGTCGGGCTGCTGCTGATGGCGGTGCTGCACTTCGTCCCGGGCGAGGAAGAAGTCTCGCGGATCATGACCACGCTGCGGGAGGCCCTCGTGCCGGGCAGCTACCTGGTCATCTGCCATTCCTGCCGGGACGCCAAGCCGGAGATGGCCGACTCGGCCACCAGCGTGTACAACAGCCGGGTCGCCGCGCAGGCGGTCATGCGCAGCCGGGACGAGATCCGCGACCTCTTCACGGGGTTCTCGATCGTCGACCCGGGGCTGGTCTGGATACCCCAGTGGCGGCCCGACGCTCCCGGCGACGTCCCCGAGGACCCGCAGCAGTACTGGGGCCTGGTTGGCGTGGGGCGCCGCCCGGGCTGAGAGCCGCCTTTTACCGGGGCCAGGAGGGGCTCCGGCCCAGCAGGGCGACGATCTGGTCCAGCAGGCCGGCCTGCGCCGGGACCGGGAGGCCGGGTGCGAACGCCGCCCCGTCCCCGGTCCGGGCCTCGCCGCCCGGCACGGCCCGGGCGATCGGCAGCGCCGCGGCCAGCACGTCGGGCTCGGGCTGGAAGTCCAGCCCGAGCGAGCGGGCCACGTCCCAGCCGTGCGCCAGGTAGTCGATGAAGTGGAAGCCGATGGCCTGGGCGGCCGGGAAGCGCAGCACCGGGCTGATCTCCGCGAGCGCGAAGTCCCGGTCGAGGACGCCTTCGTCACCGAACGCCTCAAGCACCCGCCTGGCCGCCTCCGCGTACTCGCCGATCGGGTCGGCCACCGGCGGTCCCGGTTGCCAGGCCGACAGGTCGGCGCCGTGCCCGACGGCGGCGGCGATCCACCCGTAATGCTGCGCGGTCATGTGCCCGATGAGGCCGGCCAAGTCCCAGCCCGCGCACGGCGTCGGCCGGCCCAGATCGAACAAGTGAGCTTGCTTCACCAGGCTGACGGTGGCCTCGACCACCCGGGCGTCGAGATCCACGATGCCGTGGCCGGCCGTCTTCTCTGTCGTCATGATCTCTACGATAGGCGAAGACACATGATATGCGTAAACCTATTATCGGTGGCCTGTTATCATTCGGTGGGATGAGCGCGTTCCCCGACGACCGGCGCGACCTGGCCGCGATGTTCGCCCCGCTGGCCCGGGCGCTGGTCGCGCGGGAGGAGCCGGCCCTGCGGGCGCACGGCGTCTCGATGTGGGGGTACGTGGTGCTGACGGCGCTGGCGGAGCAGCCGGTACGGACCCAGGCCGCGCTCGCGCAGGCCATCGGCGCCGACAAGAGCCGGATTATCGGGGTCCTGGACCAGCTGCAGGAGCGCGACCTGATCAGCCGCCGGCCGGACACCTCGGACCGGCGGGTGCACCTGCTCTCGCTCACCCCGGCCGGCGACCGGCTGCGCCGGTCCGTGCAGGCCGCCATCCGGGCCAGCGAGGAGGAGGTCCTGGCCGCCCTGCCGCCCGCCGACCGCGACGCGTTCCTGCGGTCGCTCAGGACCCTGTACGAGCGCTACCGGGCGCCGTGAGAGGCTGTGAACTGTGAAAATAGGCTTGCAGATCCCAGACTTCACCACACCCGACGGCCCGCCGCGGCTCGGCGCGGACCTGGCCACCGTGGCCGGTACCGCCGACGAGGGCGGCTTCGAGTTCATCGCGGTGATGGACCACTTCTTCCAGATCGGCCCGGTCGGCCCGCCCGAGCGGGAGATGCTCGAGGCCTACACCACCCTGGGCTACCTCGCGGCCTGCACCTCGCGGGCCAAGCTCCTCACCCTGGTCACCGGCGCTATCTACCGGAACCCGGGCATCCTGGCCAAGATCATCACCACGCTGGACGTGCTGTCCGGCGGCCGCGGCTGGCTCGGCATCGGCGCCGCGTGGAACGAGGAGGAGTCGCGGGGTCTTGGCATCCCGTTCCCGGCCGTCGCGGAGCGGTTCGAGCGGCTCGAGGAGACCCTGCAGATCTGCCTGCAGATGTGGCGCGGCGACGAGAGCCCGTACCGCGGCCAGCACTACCAGCTGGACCGGCCGCTGAACTCGCCGCAGTCGCTGACCAGGCCGCACCCGCCGATCATGATCGGCGGCGGCGGGGAGAAGAAGACGCTGCGGTTCGTGGCCAAGTACGCCGACGCGTGCAACCTGTTCCCCGGTCCTGACCTGGCCAGGAAGCTGGACGTGCTGCGGGCGCACTGCGACAAGGAAGGCCGCGACTACGACGAGATCACCAAGACCTGCTACTTCCGCTTCGACGTGGGCGAGAAGGGCGAGCGGGCGGGCGAGACCGTCGACCAGCTCGGCCGCCTGGCCGAGCTGGGCTTCGAGGTCGCGATCGGCCAGGTGGCCGACGTCTGGCAGGTCACCCCGCTCGAGGTGATCGCCGCCGATGTCATCCCGGCCGTAGCCGGGCTCTGATTTAATTTCCCGAACGGGCCGGGCGCTTGCCCCGGTCTTCCTCGGCGCGGCCCTGGTTGGCGTGCTGGACGGCTTCCGCCATGCGGTCGTCACCGCGCGCCGCCAGGCCGGCCACGACGCCGGCGATGTCCGTCGCCGGCCGGTTCTGGCTCAGCTTGGCCTTGGCCTCGATCCGGGTGATCCGCAGCTCCAGTCCGACGATCGCCCGCAGCTGGCCTTCGATGAACGGGCGCGGCGCGTCGTCGACCGACCAGGCGGCCGCCTGGCCGGGGCTTTCGAGCCGGGCCGCCTCGTGCTTGGCCGTCAGGCGGCGGACGATGTCCTCGACCCAGGCCGGGTCGTCGTGCACGACCAGCTGGCCGTAGACGTGCGCGGTGACGTAGTTCCAGGTCGGGACGACCCGGCCGTGCTCGGCCTTGGCCGCGTACCAGGACGGCGAGACGTACGCGTCCGGGCCGCGGACGATGGCGAGCGACTCGCCCTGGGCCGGCTGACGCCACTGGTCGTTGTTGCGGGCCACGTGGCCCAAGAGGGCGCCCAGCTCGCCCGCGGCCGGCTCGTACGCGAACGGCAGCATGGTGGCCAGCAGGCCGTCGGGCGTGAGCGTGATCAGGTCCGCCGCGCCGTGCCGGGCCAGCAGCTCCCGCACGGCGGCGTCATCGGCGGCGAAATGCGCGGGAATGTACATGGCGCTCTCCTCCTCTAGTCCGCTAGCCGCGGAAGGACCGGGTCAGGCCGGACCAGACGGCGTCGTAGTCATGCTGGCGGTGCGCCGCCTCCATGGCCTGCCGGGTCGGCACCATCATCCAGCGGCTCTCGAACATGAACGCCAGCGTGCCGTCGATCTTCTGCGGCCGCAGTTCGGCCGTGCTTGCTCGCTGGTAGGTCTCGGCGTCAGGACCGTGCGAGGCGAACGTGTTGTGCAGGCTGGCCCCGCCGGGCACGAACCCCTCGGCCTTGGCGTCGTAGACGCCGTGCACCAGGCCCATGAACTCGGACATGACGTTGCGGTGGTACCAGGGCGGCCGGAAGGTGTCCTCGCCGACCAGCCAGCGCGGCGGGAAGATCACGAAGTCCGCGTTGGCCAGGCCGGGCAGCTCGCTGGGCGAGGTGAGCACGGTGAAGATGGACGGGTCCGGGTGGTCGAAGCTGATCGTGCCGATGGCCATGAAGTTCGCGATGTCGTACTTGTACGGCGCGTAGTTCCCGTGCCAGCCGACCACGTCCAGCGGCGAGTGGTCGTAGTCGGCGGCCCACAGGTTCCCGCCGAACTTCTGCACCACCTGAACCGGCCCGGCCCGGTCCTGGTAGGCCGCGCACGGCGCCAGGAAGTCGCGCTCGTTGGCCAGCCCGTTGGCCCCGATCGGGCCGCGCTCGGGCAGCGTGAACATGGCGCCGAAGTTCTCGCACAGGTAGCCGCGGGCCGGGCCGTCCGGCAGGTCCACCACGAACCTGATGCCGCGCGGCACCACCGCGATCTCGCCGGGCGCCACGTTGAGCGGCCCCAGTTCGGTGCGCAGCAGCACCGGGCCTTCCTGGGGCACGAACAGCAGCTCGCCGTCGGCGTCGACGAAGTACCGGTCGGTCATGGACCGGGTCGCGGCGTAGAGGTGCACGGCGATCCCGGTGCGCATCCTGAGGTCGCCGTTGCCGGCCATCGTGTACAGGCCGTCGACGAAGTCGGTGTCCGCGCCGGGCATCGGCAGGGCGTCCCAGCGGAGCCGGTTCGGGTCCGGCTCGATCTCGTCGAACGGGGTGCCGCGCAGGGCCCCGTTACCGATGCGGGAGAACCGCGGGTGGGCGGCCGACGGCATGATCCGGTACACCCAGGTCCGCCGGCTGACCCCGCGGGGCTGGGTAAACGCCGTCCCGCTGAGCTGCTCGGCGTACAGGCCCAGCGGCGCGCGCTGCGGCGAGTTGCGGCCCGCGGGCAGCGCCCCGGGGACGGCCTCGCTGGCGAACTCGTTCCCGAATCCAGCCTGGCAGGCGTACTCACCCCGGCCCTTCTCGGCGTCCTGCGGGCGGACCGCCACGTCGGTCATGACTGCCTCCTTGCTCGTCTCCCCCATAAAACCACTCTCCTGCGCGGCAGCGGCCAGCGCCGGGTTTCATGTCGTCGCTGCGGGGGACGGAGCGGGGCAAGGGGGGCAGATGGGGGGATGGGATGCTGGAGTGAGCTAACGGCGGAGGTTGACGATGGCGGATCGGTGGCTGACGTTCGATTGCTACGGGACGGTCGCGGACTGGAACACGGGCATGAGCGGGGCGCTGGCCGGGGTCGCCGCCGCGGAAGCCGGCCGGCTGCTGGCCGCCTATCATCGCGCCGAACTGGAGATCGAGGCCAGCTCGCAGTGGCGGCCCTACCGGGAGGTGCTCACCGCCGGGCTGGCCCGCGCGGCCGCTCGTGAGCACGTCAGGCTGCCGCGGGACGGCGAGGAGGCGTTCGTCCGGTACTGGCCGCAGATACCGATATTCGCCGACGCGGGTCCCGCGCTGGGCGCGCTGCGGGAACGCGGCTGGCGGCTGGCGTTCCTGACCAACTGCGACGAGGACCTGTTCGCCACCACCAGGGACCGGCTGCCGGTGCCGTTCGACGAGTGGGTCACGGCCGAGGAGGTGCGCAGCTACAAGCCGGACCTCGCGCATTTCCGGCGGTTCGCCGAGAAGACCGGGGCGACCAAGGAAAACTGGATCCACGTGGCCAACAGCTGGATACTCGACATCCTGCCCGCGGCCCGGATGGGGCTCCGCTCGGTGTGGGTGGACCGTGACCTCACCGGACACCCGGCCAAGCTCGCGGACCGGCGCATCACCAGCATGCGCCGCCTGCCAGAAGCCGTCACCGACGTCAGCGCCATCCCGCCCCGCTGAGAGCTTCAGCCCCACCCTCCCCACTATGACGTCAGCTCCATCCGGCCGCCGTCGTTACGCCGTCGTTACGCCGTCAGGACGCCGTGAAACCCGGGTTCCATGGCGTTCCGGCGCACTCGAAGCCCGGTTTCATGCCGTGCGTAGCGCACCGCGTCCGGGCGTGGCTGGTACAGGAGTGATGCACGTTATCCACGCTTCGGGTGATACCGAGCGCTGCCTCTCGCGTGCTGGCGCCAACGGACCCGGTGTGCCATCGGTGCTGCTCTAGGTGACCCTATGTGCCATCGGCATCGCTGGCGGGAGCCTGGGTCAGGGGCTGAGGGGGCCGGAGAAGGCGTTGCTGTCGGCGGTGCACGCGGCGGCGGCGGTGATGCCGCCGTTGGCCTGAGCCAGGCCGGATACTCCGGAGGCGGAGGCGGAGGGGCTCGCCGAGGAGGACGGCGACGAGGACTGGGGGGTGGG